>DYFV01000125.1 GCA_020725025.1 Azoarcus sp. | reverse complement strand
GCGACAGGAACTGCGGCGCGGCGGCCAGCAGCACCAGGAAGGCGCCCAGGACGGCACGCGAAGTCAGCATCGGCACTCCCCTGGACGCGGCCGCATCCGACGGAACCGGATCGATCGGCAGACGCGCGGTCATTCTTCCTCCTCCACATGGTGACTGGCGAAAGAGCGCCACAGCAGGACCGGGATGATCAGGGTGAACACGATGACTTCCTTGTAGGCGCTCGCCCAGAAGGAGCTGAACGCCTCCAGCAGCCCCACCAGCAGGGCCCCCGCGGCCGCGATCGGGTAGCTCGCGAGCCCCCCGATGATCGCGCCGACGAAGCCCTTGAGGCCGATGAGGAAGCCGGTGTCGTAGTAGATCGTCGTGATCGGGGCAATGAGCACGCCGGAGAGCGCGCCGATGGCCGCCGCCAACAGGAAGGTGAGCTTGCCCGCGAGCGCCGGCGGAATGCCCATGAGCCGCGCCCCCACCCGGTTGATGGCGGTGGCCCGCAGCGCCTTGCCGTAGAGGGTGCGCTCGAAGAACCAGTAGAGTGCGCCGATCAGGGCGAGGGACGAGCACACCACCCAAAGGGACTGGCCGGACACGAGCATGGGCCCGAGCTCCAGGCTGAGATCCGAGAAGGCCGGAGTGCGGGCACCTTCCGCACCGAAGAAGAGCAGCCCCAGGCCCACCATGCCCACGTGCACCGCCACCGATACGATCAGCAGGATCAGGACCGGCGCGGCGGCGATCGGCTGGTAGACCACGCGGTACATCAGCGGCCCGAGGGGCACCACCACCGCCAGCGCGAAAAGGACCTGCAGCGGCATCGCCAGCTCCTTCAGGGGCAGCGCATAAAGCAGCGCCACCATGGCGAGCGGGTAACCGAGATTCCAGCCGAGCGCGGCCGCGAGCCGGCGAGTCTGTCCGGCGCCAAGCGCTGCGCGGCCGTCGAGGACGGCGGCGGCGACGCCCGCTCCCACCAGCAGCCACACCGTGGCCGGTACACCCCCCGCCTGGATCATCACCAGGGTGAGTGCCCCGTAGGCGACGAACTCGCCCTGGGGAATGAAGATGACCCGGGTGACGGCGAACACCAGCACCAGGGCGAGCGCGAGCAGCGCATAGATCGCCCCGTTGGTGACGCCGTCCTGGCCGAGCAGCATTGCGACCTGAGCATCCATGGATGAAGTCCCTCGTCCTGCGCGAATGCGCGGATTGCTGGATGAGTGTCCGGATTCGGGAGTGCCGGATCAGGCGGGAAGACCGGCGCGCAAGAGCGCCCGCAGCGAACGGGGGCGTCCGGCGAAAGAAAGACGGGGCTGCTTCATTGACTCCTCCTCCTGGGGGTTTGCGACGTCTCGTTACGGCGTCCCGACCGGCGGCTCCTGCCGCTCTATCGTCGGGCCGGCATCGCTGCCGGCATGTGTGCAAGTTAGCAGCGACAAACTACCTTGTCAAACACTTGTTCAACTAATTAGTTCGCACTAACATTGCACCGACGCGGCTGACGACCCGGGGCCCGCTCGCCAGTCGCTTCACGGGATCCCGTGCGGCGCAGGTCAACAGGCCCCACGCGAGCCGCTATCATGGATTCGAAGTGAATGCAGCACGGGACACGGACGATGAACCACCCCTCGACCCCGGAAGTTGAAACCTCGGACCAACGCGACGTCGAAACGGAGATCCTGCGGCTCGCCCGCGAGGAACCCGAACTCGGCCAGGCGGCCGTCGCCGAGCGCCTGCGCGCGGCCGGCCTGCAGATCTCGCCTTCGGGCGTGCGCTACATCTGGCAGAAGCACTCGCTGGAGACAACCGTCAAGCGCCTGCAGGCCCTCATCAACGAATCGGACGCCGGCGCCGCGGCGCTCACGGAGAACCAGCAGCGCCGCCTGGCGCGCGGCGAGGCGGCCGCCGACGGCGCCGGGGGCGAGGACGAGCCGGTGGAGCGCGGCCGGCTGATCCTCAACGCCGCGGCCGAGCTCTTCTCCGAACAGGGCTACGACCGCACCTCGATCCGCGACATCGCGCGCAAGGTGGGACTGCTGCCCGGCTCGGTCTACCACCACTTCCCGTCCAAGGAAGAGCTCTTCCTTGCGGTGCATCGGGAGGGCTTCCGGCGGGTGCATGCGCGCGTCGTGGAGGCCGCAGCGGGCGGCGGAGACCCGTGGGACCGGCTGCGTCGCGCCTGCGAGGTCCACGTCGAGGGCATCGTCGCCGGCTCCCCGGTGGACCGCATCACCGGCCACAGTCTGGCCATGACCGGCAACGACCAGCTGCTCGCCCGCATCCAGCCGGCTCGCGACAAATACGAGAAGGTCTTCCGCGACCTCATCGACGCCCTGCCCCTCAGGCCCGGTACCGACCGCTCGCTGCTGCGGCTCTTCCTGCTGGGCGGGATGAACTGGGTGTACCTGTGGTATCGCGAGGGCCGCAGCACCCCTCAGGAGATCGCGGACAAGATGGTGGAGATGGTCCGGAGCGGCGTGGCGCCCTGAAGCCGGCACGAAGCAGCACCCCGGTCCGATCCTTCGACCCCTTGGGCTGGCATAGCGCCGGGGCTGCCAGCCTCCAGGCACTGCGACCGCCATGGTTGGCATGGCGCGGCACCTCGACCGTTCCGAATCGCGGTCGCCGCGCCCCCGTTTTCCTCGATGCGGCGTTGGCACAGGGCCTGCTACGACGACGGAGCGGGAGCAATCCGCCCCATCCTCGACCAGCCGATCGCCATGAAAGTCGCCCTCACCAGCCAGAACTTCAAAACCGTCACGGGCCACGCCGGAAAGGCGCGGCGCTTCCTTATCTACGACCTCAGGACGCCGTGCTCGCCGCGCGAGATCGAGCGCCGTGAGCTTCCCATGGAGCTCGCGTTCAGCCGTTTCGCGGGCGGCCCCCATCCGCTCGACGACGTCGACGTCATCATCACTGGCGGGGCAGGCGCAGGCTTCACGAACCGGCTCGCGAAGCGCGGCATCGAAGTCGTGATCTGCAGCGAAACGGACCCCGGCCGGGCCGTCCGGGACTACGCCCACCGGACCGTCAAGACCCTGCCGCCCAACAAGAACGCCGACTGCGACTGAGCGCCCGCAGCACGACGCCTGCGACGGCCTGGCGCAGCCGAGCACGAGCCGGGCCGGAACCGATGGACCGGCCCAGCTCGCTCGCGCACGGTTTTTCTGCCAGGCCGTGCCGCATCACCTGCCAATTGGGGCAGTCATGACAGCTCGGGATGGCGCAGCCGACCAGGACGAGTCTCCGAGAAATTCTCTTCCGCATCAGCATCCTGCCGTTCGAACTCGGGCATCGGCATCCGATGGCACGCATCTTGAGTTACCAGGGGCGAAGCGGGGGCCAACTGTCCCCAGCAGTCGCTGCCTCGTCACTGCCACGTCTCACACCTCCGTCGGCAGCGGGCGGCGCAGTCATCTCCCGCCCCCGCTTCCTTTCGCTCGCCACGGCGCGGGACTGCGCCGGGCCTCCCGGCAAACCGGGCTGCCGCGATCATGCACGGATGCTCGCCATCCAATCCGCATGATCCTTGCCTGCGGTCAACATGGCCGGGCATCGATGCGCGCAGGCTGGCACGGGGCGCAGGGGTGCGTCGCAGGAAGCGTGCAGCGACCGCATCGGCGCCGGAGCGGATCGGCACGACGTCTCCCTATGACGTCGATCACAACAGGCAATTGGACCGAATATAAGCAACAGCTTATTATCAGCTCACTGTTTCGCTGGATTCGACAAGGAGGTCGTCATGGAAGCCGTCGTCGCCCCGTCCTTTCCCCGCCTCGAAGAACCCGCGCCCGCCTTCAAGGCGCGCACCACCCACGGAGAGCGCTCGCTCGAGGGTTACCGCGAACAGGAGTCGTTTTCATGACATCCGAGATCGAAGTGGACGTGGCCATCGTCGGCGCCGGCACCGCTGGGCTGTACGCCTTGCGCGAGGTGCGCCGGGCGCGCAAGTCCTTCGTCCTCATCGACCGCGGTCCGCTGGGCACGACCTGCGCGCGCGTCGGCTGCATGCCCTCCAAGGCCGCCCTGCACCTTGCGGACCTGTGGGCCTCGCGCCTCGACCTTGATACCTTCGGCAGCGGAGTCGAGAAGCTTTCCATCGACCGCGCCCGCGCCTGGCAGCAGGTGCGCGCGCAACGCGACGCCTTCGCGGCGAGCGCCGCAGGCAAGGCGCGCGAGGCGGCGGGCGAGCGCCTGCTCGACGGCCACGCGCGCTTCCTCGAGCCCGGCGTGCTCGAAGTGGAAGGCGCGGGGGGCCGCACCATCGTGCGCGCAGGCGCGGTGATCCTCGCCACTGGCTCGCGCCCCGTGAAACCCGCCTGGCTGGAGCCCCTGGGCAAGCGGGTGGTGAGCACCGACGAGCTCTTCGAGCTCGAGACCCTGCCGGACTCCGTCGGCGTGCTCGGGCTGGGTGCGATCGGGCTGGAGATGGGCCTCGCCCTGGCGCGCCTCGGCGTCGAAGTGGTGGGCGCGGACGTGGCCACTGCCCCGGGCGGGATCGCCGACCCGGTCGTCGCCAAGCGCGCCATCGCCCGCTTCGGCAGCGAGATGGACCTGTGGCTCGGCCAGGCCGCCACCCTTATGGACGCCGGCTACCGCATCGCGCTCGCGAGCGGCGAGCGCCGCGCGGAGGTCGAGCTCGTGCTCGCCGCCCTCGGCCGCCGGCCCAACACCGACGGGCTCGATCTCGCCGCCGCCGGCGTCGAGCTCGGCCCGCGCGGCGAGCTGCCCTTCGATCCCGCCACCATGCAGGTCGGGAAGCTGCCCGTGTTCGTCGCCGGCGACGCCAACGGCGACCGGCCGCTGATGCACGAGGCGGCCGACGAGGGCGCGATCGCCGGCTTCAACGCGGCCCGCGGCGAGCGGACCCGTTTCCGCCGCAAGGTGGCGCTCGGCATCGCCTTCTCCAATCCCGACGTCGCCGCGGTGGGGGCGCGCTTCGACAGCCTCGACGCGGACCGGATCGTGATCGGCAGCGCCGAAGGCGCAGCCAACGGCCGCTCGCGCATCCTCGACGCCACCGACAGCCTGCTGCGCGTCTACGCCGACGCCGGAAGCGGCCGCCTGCTCGGCGCGTCGCTGGTCGCGCGCGATGGCGAGCACCTCGCCCACCTCCTGGCCTGGGCGATCCAGCGCGGCGAGACCGCCCGCAGCCTTCTGGAAATGCCCTTCTACCACCCGGTGGTGGAGGAGATGCTGCAATCGGCCCTGCAGGACATCGCGAGGCGGCTCCCCGCCCCGGACGATCTCCCGCTCGGTCTCCCTCTCGAGGAAACCCGATGAAGCGAAGTATTGCCTTGTTGACCGCGGCCCTCGCCGCCATGGGCGGCGCCCAGGCCTCGGACGCCACCCTTTCCGTGACGGTAAACGGCATCCGGCACGACCGCGGCGAGGTGAGCGTGAGCCTCTACAGCGACCCGAAGACCTTCCGCAAGGAGGCCCAGGCGGTCGCGGTGAAACGGATCCCGGCAGCCCCCGGCCGCGCCACGGTGGCCTTCGATGGGCTTGCACCCGGCCGTTATGCCATCATGGTCTATCACGACGAGGACGGCGACGGCGAGCTCGACCGCCGCCTCGGAATGTTCCCCACCGAAGGTTACGGGCTGTCCAACAACCCCACTGTGATCGGCCCGCCCGCCTTCGAGGACAGCGCCTTCGAGGTCGCCACGCAAAAGACCGGCTTATCCATTGCCCTGCGTTACTGAGTCCCAACTTCAAACGAGAAAGACCATGACCGCCCACGCCCAACCCCAAGCTGCCCCCGCCGCCGACGCGCTGCCTCACGGCCGTCTGGAACACTTCCCCGTTTCTCTCTTCTCCACCGTCATGGGCACCGCGGGTCTCGCCATCGCCTGGAAGAAGGCGCATGCGGTGCTCGGCCTGCCCGCGCCGGTGTGGCAGGCGCTGGCGGCACTCGCGAGCGGCCTGTTCGTACTGCTGGCGGTGGTCTACGCGATCAAGCTCGCAAGGCACCCGGCGGCGGTGGCCGCGGAGCGCGGACACCCCATCCGGCTGAACTTCTTCCCCACCATCTCCATCGGCATCCTGCTGCTCGCCATCGTCTGGGCGGAGGAAGCGCCCCTCGTCGCCGGCGGTCTGTGGGCCCTCGGCGCGTCCATGCACCTCGCCTTCACCCTGATGGCCATGAGCAGCTGGATCCACCACACCCACTACGACATAAAGCACGCCAACCCCGCCTGGTTCATCCCGGTGGTGGGCAACATCATCGTGCCGGTGGCGGGGGTGAAATTCGCGCCGCTGGAGATCTCCTGGTTCTTCTTCAGCATCGGCCTGGTGTTCTGGCTCGTCCTGCTCACCATCGTGATGTACCGGCTGTTCTTCCACGAGCCCCTGCCGGTGCGCCTGACGCCCACCCTCTTCATCCTGCTCGCCCCGCCCTCGGTGGGCTTCATCGCCTACACCGGTCTCACGGACCAGCTCGACGCCTTCGGCCGGGTGCTCTACTACACGGCGCTCTTCCTCACCCTGCTGCTGTCCACCAACGCCATGCGCTTCTTCCGCGTGCCCTTCTTCATCTCGGCGTGGGCCTACTCCTTCCCGCTGGCGGCGATGACCATCGCTACCCAGGTCATGTACGCACGCACCCAGGCGGTATTCTTCGCCGCGCTCGGCGGCGTGCTGCTCGCGGTGCTCTCCGGCATCGTGGCGGTGCTGATCTTCAAGACGGTGCAGGCGGCGCGCCAGCGCGCGCTGTGCGTGCCGGAGTAGGCTCGGGAAGCCCGCGGCGCGCGCGCCGTGACGGTCCGCCGGCCGGGTTTGCGTGGCGCTACGCGGCCGGCGCGGCCTGGCGCCGCCGGAACTCCGACGGCGTCATCCCCGTGCGCTTCCGGAAAAAACGGCAGAAGTAGGCCGGGTCCTGGAAGCCCAGCTCGTAGGCGAGCCGCGACACCGGCGCGGCGATGTAGGTGAGCTTGCGCCGCGCCTCGAGCACCACCCGCTCCTGCACCACCTCGAAGGCCGACACGCCCGCCACCTCGCGGCAGACGCGGTTCAGGGTGCTTTCGGTGGTGTGGAGCTGCTCCGCGTAGCGCGCCACCGTCCAGTGCGCGGTGTAGTGGGCTTCCACGAGGCCCCGGAAGCGGGAGAAAAGCTCCGAGCGCGCCCGCTCCGCGGAATCGGCACCGCCCCGGGTGGCGAGCCGATGGCGGCTGAGGAGCATCAGCAGGCTCCACATCAGCCACTCGAACATCTGCGCCCGCCCCACCTCCGTGCCGCGAAATTCGGCCTGCAGCTGGTCGAGGAGTTGCGCGAGGCGTGCGCTCGTCTCGCTCCCGTCCTCCAGCGGCAGCAGAGTGGGCCGGCGGAAGAGCGTCTCGTCGAAGAGCTGGCCGGCCTGGCGGGTGCCGTCGAAGAGCACCGCACCGGCAAGGGTGAGCACGTAGCCGTGGGTGCCCGGCCGGAAGCGGAAGGCGTGCACGACGCCGGGCGGAATCGCGACCACCGCCGGACTCGCCACATCCAGCCGTGCCTCGTCCAGGGACACGTCGCCCGCGCCGTCGAGGAAAAATACCAACTGGTAGAGGCCGGGGTGCGTGTGCGAACCGATGTCCCAACCGTAGCGCTCGCTGCGGCTGCGGATGTCCTCGATGTGGAAGAACTCGGCGTCGCGCACCAGCCCGGCGTCGCCGTACAGGAAATAACGGGGGATCACAGCGTCGGCAAGGGCAGTGGTCATGATCGGAACCCCCTGAGAATGCCGCCGAACGGCTAAGGGAAACTTGATTCAGATCAGAAACGATTGACCGGATAGTACAAGCACGCCCCCGCTTCGTCCATTTTCCCATCAGGGTCTTCCCCCTAAAGTCTGCTCCATCGCGGAGCCCGGCGCCCGCGACCCGAACGGGCGCGCCGCGCGCCGCCCGCCAACAAGGAGGAGACATGTTCCGTTTCGATCCCTACTCGCCAGCGGTGGACGCCGATCCGTTCCCGTTCTACAAGACGCTGCGCGATGAATACCCGTGCTTCTGGAGCCAGGAAGCCAACATGTGGGTGCTGTCCCGCTACAGCGACATCGTCACCGCGCTGAACGACTGGCAGACCTACTCGTCGGCCAAGGGCAACCTCATGACCGAGCTGCCCAACCGGGCCGGCGCCACCCTGGGGACCACCGATCCCCCGCGCCACGACCGCCTGCGCGGGCTCGTCCAGCACGCCTTCATGAAGCGCAACCTGGAGAGCCTGGTCGGCCCCATCAAGGGCATCGCCGAGGAAATCGCCGCCGGCCTGCGCGGCCGGCAGCAGTTCGATTTCATCGAGGCGTTTTCGTCCAAGTTCACCGTGCGCGTACTCTTCGCCGCCCTCGGCCTGCCTCTGGGCGACGAGGAGCTGGTGCGGGAGAAGGCGGTGCTGATGGTGCAGTCGGACGCGGCCACCCGCCAGAAGGGCCCCGAGCACATCGCGGCCTACAACTGGATGACCGACTACGCGAGCAAGGTCATCGCCGAGCGCCGGAAGAATCCGCAGCACGATCTCATCTCCCACTTCAGCATGGCCGAGATCGACGGCGACAGGCTCGACGAGCGCGAGGTGCTGCTCACCACGACGACGCTCATCATGGCCGGCATCGAGTCTCTGGGCGGCTTCATGGCGATGTTCGCCCTGAACATGGCGGACTACCCGGAGGCGCGCCGCGCCTGCGTGGCCAATCCGGCCCTTCTGACGGACGCCATCGAGGAGTCGCTGCGCTTCAACACCTCGGCCCAGCGCTTCCGCCGCTGCCTTACCCGCGACGTGGAGCTCCACGGCCAGACCATGCGCGAGGGCGATTTCGTGTGCCTGGCGTACGGCTCCGGCAACCGGGACGAGCGCCAATACCCCAACCCGGACGTATACGACATCGGCCGCAAGCCCAAGGGCCACCTGGGCTTCGGCGGCAGCGTGCATGCCTGCCTGGGGACCACCATCGCGCGCCTGTCGGTGAAGGCGGCCTTCGAGGAATTCCACAAGGTGGTGCCCGAATACCGCCGCGTGCAGGAGCACCTGCCGTGGAT
This sequence comes from Azoarcus sp., assembly GCA_020725025.1. Taxonomy (GTDB): domain Bacteria; phylum Pseudomonadota; class Gammaproteobacteria; order Burkholderiales; family Rhodocyclaceae; genus Aromatoleum. The sequence goes on along the minus strand of DYFV01000125.1, from coordinate 1,805 downwards.
GCCCTCCTCCACCTTCCGCAGCCCGCTGCGCCTGGAGCTGGCGCGGATCTGAGGCCTGTCCGACTCGACCCGACGGCGACCGGCTTCACCCGGTCGCCGCGGGCATTTCACGCATCGACCGACACACCGATAGAGAGAGGAGAAAGATCATGGTCATGGTCACCTACATCGAGCCGGGCGGAAACGCCCAGGAGATCGACGTGCCCGAGGGCTGGAGCCTGATGCAGGGCGCGATGTCGAACGGCGTCGAGGGCATGGAGGCCGAGTGCGGCGGCTCCTGCGCCTGCGCCACCTGCCACTGCTACGTGGACGAGGCCTTCGCCGACAAGCTCGCCCCGGCGGCCGAGAACGAGCTGGCGATGCTCGAGAACGTCGTCGCCGAACGCCGCGCCACCAGCCGGCTGGCCTGCCAGATCAAGGCCAGCGCCGTGCTGGAAGGCCTGGTGCTGACCCTGCCCGAAACCCAGAGCTGAGCGCCATGGACGCGCCCATGGTCATCGTCGGCGCCGGGCAGTCCGGCTTGCAGGTCGCCGAGTCGCTGCGCGCCGAAGGGTGGGCGGGCCCCATCGTGCTGGTGGGCGACGAGCCCTGCCCGCCCTATCACCGCCCGCCGCTCTCCAAGGCCTATCTCGCCGGAGAGGCCGACGAAGCCCAGCTCACCATCCGCAGCCCGGCGGCGCTGGAGAAGAAGGGCATCGAATTCCTGTCCGGCGTCGCCGTCACCGCCATCGACCGGACGGCCCGCGCGGTGGTGCTCGCCGACGGCCGCCGGCTCGCTTACGCAGGGCTCGCGATCGCCACCGGCTCGCGGGTGCGCCCGCTGCCGGTGCCCGGCGCCGGCCGGGAGAATGTGTTGGGCCTGCGCACCCTGGAGGACACCCGCCGCATCGCCGCGGCGCTGGCCGAAGCCCGGGACGTGGTGGTGATCGGTGGCGGTTTCATCGGCCTCGAGCTCGCCGCGGTGGCCGCCAAGCAGGGCAAGCGGGTCACGGTGCTGGAGGCGGCAAGCCGGCTCATGGCGCGGGTGGTGGCGCCCCCCGTGTCGGACTTCTACGCCGCGCTGCACCGCGGCCACGGCGTCGCCATCGAGCTGGGCGCCCAGGTGTCCGAAGTGGTCGGTGACGGCCCGCGCGCCACGGGCGTGCGCACCGCCGACGGCCGCGTCTTCGCGGCGGACCTGGTGGTGGTGGGCATCGGCATCCTGCCCAACAGCGAGCTCGCGGAAGCGGCCGGGCTCGCCTGCGACCGAGGCATCGTGGTGGACGACTGCGCCCGCACCAGCGACCCGCACATCGTCGCCAGCGGCGACTGCACCGCGCGGCGGCTCGCCGACGGCAGTTTGCTGCGCCTGGAGTCGGTGCAGAACGCGGTGGAACAGGGCAAGTCGGCGGCGGCGGCGCTGGTCGGCAAGTCGCGCCCCTTCGCCGCGAGCCCCTGGTTCTGGTCCGACCAGTACGACGTGAAGCTGCAGATGGTCGGGCTATCGGCCGGCTACGACGAGGTGGTGGTGCGCGGCGAAGTCTCCGAACAGCGCTTCTCGGTGTTCTATTACCGGGCCGGGCGGCTCATCGCCATCGACGCCATCAACCAGCCGCAGGTGCATATGCTGGGGCGGAAGCTGCTGGATCGCGCGGCCCTGCCGACGCCGGCGCAGGCGGCCGACTCCGGGTTCGAGCTTGCCGCGTTGCTCGTCTGAGCGCCAACCACTCGCCCTGAATCGGTGATCACCGACTCCGCTCAATTGAGCAAGCGCAGCAGGAACAGCGAGATCCCCGGAAACAGCACCAGCAGCACGATGCGCACGA
>DYFV01000017.1 GCA_020725025.1 Azoarcus sp. | reverse complement strand
GGAATCAACCGAATACCTGATCAACCCTTTTGCACAACTTGACGCACACAACTTTAATCCAGATCAACGGAAAGCACCAGGGGGTGGTGCTAGGCTCGGTGCCGTTACCGTAGTTCCGGTATCTCGATCGGACGAAGACGTGGCCCGAACACCCGATTCCCTGCGGTGGCAAGAACGATGAGCCGACCGCTCCCGCCCGACCGGAAGCTGAGCATCAGCGCGAAGCTGGCGTTTCTCTTCCTGCTGTTTCTCGTCGTGGGGGGCGCGAACGTCGCGGTGCTGGTCGCATCGCTGAAAGATCTCGAGGGGGCGGCCAGGACCATCAACGTCACCGGATCGCTGCGCTGGCAGAGCCAGTGGCTCGAGCTGAGCGTGCATCGGCTGACCGACGAGGGGGCCGGCAGTGTCGCGGAGATCCGGTCCCGGATCGAGGATGTGGATGCCACGCTCGACAGCCTGACCGGGCTGGGCGGGGGCGTGGGGACGTTCATCGGCGGATCCGTCCTGCCCCTCGCGCCTTCGGTCGTTTCCAGGCTCCGCGGACGATGGGATCCCTATCGCACGAGCCTGTTGGAGGCGCTCGAAGCGCTGGAAGCGGGCGAACCGGTCGTGGAGCACGTGGGGCGGCTGAACGTACACGGCGAGCACTTCCTGCGCGCCGCCGACGCGGGGACCGCGGAGCTGACGGACTACGTCGGCGCCGTCGAGGAGCGCGCGCTTACCTACGTCTACTTCCTGGCGATCGGCGACTTCCTCGTGCTGGCCGGTGCCTTCGTCGTGGTACGGACGCGGATCGTGCGACCTCTGGCGCTGCTCTCCGAGCTCGCGCAGCAGCTCGGCCGGGGCTTCTACGATCGGCGCGCCGACTATCGGTCCGCGGACGAGATCGGACAGCTCGCCGCCGTGCTGAACGAGATGGCCGAGAGGATCCAGCTCGACGTCCGGCGCATGGAAGATCAGATCGCCCAGATCCAGGAGTCGAGGCACAAGCTGCGCACGCTGTCGCTGGTGGTGGAGCAGAGCCCGAACATGGTGGTGATCACGGACGCGGGTGGCGCGATCGAGTACGTGAATCCGACCTTCACCCGGGTCACCGGCTTCGCTGCCGAGGAGGTGATCGGGAAGAGTCCGCGGCTGTGGCAGTCCGGCGATACGCCGCCCGAAACCTACCGGGTGATGTGGGAGGCCATCACCCAGGGCAAGGCCTGGCGCAGCGAAATGCGCAACCGCCGCAAGAACGGCGAGATCTTCCGGGACCGGACGATCATCACGCCGATCTGCAACGACGCGGGCCGGATCACCCATTTCGCCGCGGTCAAGGAGGACATTACAGACCGGGTCGAGATCGAAGCGACCCTGCGGCTGCACGACCGCGCGATCGCCGAGTGCCTCAACGGCATCCTCATCAGCGAGGCCAACAGGACGCGGGACAACCCGGTCATCTACGCCAATCCGGCCTTCCTGGCGATGACGGGCTACGCCTGCGACGAGGTGATCGGTCGCAATCCCCGCCTGCTGCTCGGCGAAGACCGCGACCAGCCAGGCGTGGAGCGCCTTCGCGACGCGGTGCGCTGCGGATCGGACCTGCGGGTGGTGGTCCGCAACTACCGCAAGGACGGTTCGATGTTCTGGAACGAGGTGTCCATGGCCTGCGTGCACGACGAGGAGGGCCGCGTCACCCACTTCGTCAGCATCCTGAACGACATCACCGAGCGCGTGCGGTACCAGGAGCAGCTCGCCTATCAGGCGACCCACGACGTGCTGACCGGGCTGGCCAACCGCAGCCTGCTCTTCGACCGGCTCGCCCGGGCGATCGTCCGGGCGGCGCGGCGCCGCACCGTGGCCGCGATCCTGTTCATCGATCTCGACCACTTCAAGTACGTCAATGACAGCCTGGGCCATGCCTTGGGCGACCGCCTGGTCCAGGCCGTGTCCGAGCGCCTCGCCGCCTTCGGCAACGAGACCGACACGGTGGCCCGGCTCGGGGGCGACGAGTTCGTGGTGGTGGCCGAGCTGGCTGCGGAAGAGGCGGCGGTCGACCTGGCGAACGCCGTCCTCGAAGTCCTCACCGGCGCCTACCGGTTCGAAGCGCACGAGATCTACGTCACCGCCAGCATCGGCGTGAGCCTGTACCCGCGCGACGGTACGGACACCGAGACGCTGCTCAAGCATGCCGACGCGGCAATGTACCGGGCGAAGGAAAAGGGTCGCGACCGCTTCGAGTTCTTCCACCGGGAACTGAACCGGCGGGCGGAGGACCGCCTCCTGCTCGAGTCCCAGCTCAGGCGGGCGATCGAGCGCGGTGAGCTGGTGGTCTTCTACCAGCCCCAGGTGGACCTGTGGAGCGGCAAGGTCATCGGCGCGGAGGCGCTGATCCGCTGGCAGCATCCCGAGCGCGGCCTGCTGGCTCCGGGCGCCTTCATCCCGGTGGCGGAGGAGACCGGCCTCATCGTCGCTATCGGCGAATGGGTGCTGGAGGAGGTCTGTCGCCAGCTGCGTGCATGGTCCGACGGCGGGCTCGCGGTGCCGACGGTCTCGGTGAACGCCTCGGCCAAGCAGTTCAGACGGAAGGACTTCGCCGAGCTGGTGAAGCGCAAGCTCGAGGCCCATGGGCTCGACCCGGGACGCTTGGGGGTGGAGATCACCGAGAGCGTGGCCATGGACGACCTGGAGCTGGCGATCTCGACCATGCAGGCGTTGAAGTCGTCCGGCGTGATGATCTCCATGGACGATTTCGGCACCGGCTATTCCTGCCTCTCCTCCCTGAAGCGCTTCCCCCTGAGCCACCTCAAGATCGACCGCAGCTTCGTGCGCGAGCTCAACAGCGACGCCGACCTCGCGGCGATCTGCCTGGCCACGATCCGCCTGGCGCACAGCCTGCGCCTGAGCGTGATCGCCGAAGGGGTCGAGTCCGAGGGGCAGCTGCGCTTCCTGCGCCGCCATCACTGCGACGCGATCCAGGGTTTCTACTTCAGCCCCGCGCTGCCGGCCGCGGAGTTCGCCCGGCTCGTGGCCGAGGGGGCGTCCCTGGCGATGCCCGAGTTCGCCGGCGAAGCGGATCGTGGCGCCACGGATCTCGTGGGCGCGGGCGACAGGGGCTGGCTGTAGAACGGTTTCACCCCGACCATCGACGACTGCGCTATCCGACGGCGCGGCGCCAGGGCGAAACTCGCGCGGATGACGGTGCGGGCCTCCAAGACCCGAGTCCGACGACATCCGGGTCGGTTACCATGCGCGCAGGATCGAACCCCAGGCAGTCGCACCATGAGCTCGAGTATTGACCGTCCGATGGTGCGTGCCGGCTTCGCCGAGGTCCGGCTGCTGCCGGCGGCCGAAGCCGACGCATTGCCCGCGCCGCGGCTGGAGGTGCGGCAGCGGCGGCTCGGCACGGCCGTCGTCGGCGTCATCGCCGCCGCGGTGACCGTGGCCGTATGCCTGGCGGGCCTGATCGCGGCGGAAGGCGACGCGTCGCTCTGGCTGGTGGTGCCGGCGGTGCTCTTCGTCGGCGGGTTTTCGGCGCTGTTCGCGTCGGTGTACCTGCACCACGCCCGCAGCGCGGGGGGGCCGCAGGGATGGGTGCTGCGCGAGGACGGCGAACACCTGGTGGTCAACCTGCGCTCGCACCTCAATACGCACTTCGACCGGGAGACGGCATTGGTGCTGGTGCTTCCGCGACAGCGGGTACGCAGCCTGCGCGTGATCGGCGAAGACGGCCTGCGCGCGGACGTCCGCAACGGCGGTCGCATCGTGGAACACCGTGTCCGCCGCGAATACCTCGACATCGAATTCAGCGGCGACAGCGAGGCCGTACGTGCCGCGCTCGCCGCCGAAGGCACGCGTCGCGGCAAGGCGACCCTCGGGACCTCGCGCTACAACCACAGCGCGCTCCGCATGCTGCCGGACGGGCTGTTGCGGGTGGCGTGGCGGGACGAGTCGAACCGGCTGCGCCCGTCCCTGCCCGCGGTGCGCGAGGCGCTGCGTTTCGGCTATCGCTTCATGGACGGGGCATCCGCCGAAGCGGCGCCCATCGCCTCCCTCGACCGGACCGGGCAGGAGTCGCGCCTGCTCGACATGGCCGCGCGCGGCGAGCGCCTGCAGGCGGTGGCGCTCGCCAAGGTGCTCTACGGCATGGATACGACCGAGGCGAAGCGCTTCATCGACGAGCTGGTCGCATAGGCCTGCTGCGCCGCCCGGGGTCGCATAGGAGTCGGACATGAATCGCTGGCATCTTCTCGCAATCGTCGTGCTCGCCGGGGCGGGCTACGTCGGCGTCGCGTACGCCAAGGCCCAGCCGGTCGGCTGGGCGCTGGTCCTTTCCGCGTCCGCCGTCGCCGCCATTCTGGGCGCGATTGTCTGGGTCTTCGATCGCTGGTTGTGGCGTCTGGGCCTTCTCCATCCATGGTTCGTGCCTTTCCCGGACATCAACGGGAAGTGGACGGTGCGCACCAGCCGAAGCTGGCTGACCCACTCCAAGGACCCCGCGTTTACCGGCACGGCAGAAATCGAGCAGCGCTTCTTCTCGATCTTCATGCGCATCGTCTGGGACGACGGCTCGCGAAGCGCGCTCCGCGGGCGGGTGCCGGTGGCGGCGCAGGGTGGGCTCTACGCCTTCGCCGCGGTGGTCAGCAACGCCTATCCGGTGGACCGCAAGCTGCCCAACGAGACGAAGACCGCCGGGTTCTTCTTCCATGAGCAAGACCGGAAGCCGGACATGCTGCAGATCTTCTACTCCACCGACGGCCTCGGCGCGGCGGTGATCGAGCTGACGAGAGCGCAGGCGAGGGGGTAGCGCCTTGCCGGGAAAGGGCCGGGCTGCCCGCCTCGGTGCAGCGGCCGCGCGAGATCTACCGGGTGAACGTCAGACAGTTCACCTCGTTCCCGACGCGTCCCACGCTGATCTGGTCCGCCGCGCACTCGTAATCGTCGTTGTGCTTGCATGCGGTGACCTTGCAGGCGCCGATTCCCGCGATACGGCTGCCGTCCCGGGTGTGGGAGGACGCCTTCAGGAAGGTGTCGCACCCGGGATGTACGCCGTCACCGATGGTGATCGCCTTGGCATGGCAGTTGTCCTTCACGTTGTAGGCGCAGTCGGTGACCGAACAGGCTGAAACAGGGGGCATGTCGATCTTCATGGTCATCATGGACGGATCCTCCGTGCGTAGTCGCTGGTTCCGCCGATGAGCGAGTCGTCCGCCGAACAGGAAAGAGGGCCGAGGCGCCGCGCTTGCGGCGCCGTCGTAGGCGCCATGACCGGGAACCGGCCGGTTCGCGATCCAACGCGCTCTTCAGCAGCTTGTTTGTAGCCCCCGCTTTCCCCCATTTCAAAGGCCTTGTGTCCGGCTCTCGGAGCCTGGGCTTCGACCGTCCTGCGTCCCGGGTAGCCCCTTTTTCCTCAACCCGTGGTATTGCCCATACAGGCTATCCCTGAGCACCGACTACCCGTGAACCCCGGGCTCATGCCGCCGCGAACCGCTCCGGATGGCGCGCCTCGTAAGCCGCCGCGAGCTCCGGATCGCGACGCCGCACGTCCTCGTGCGCCACTCGGCCGGTGCGGGTCATGTAGCTGTAGGCGAACTCCCAGGGGTCGAGCTTCATGAGTTCCCCCATGCGCTCGTACCAGCGCAGGCTCACGTTGGCCGCGTCCCAGATCTTCTTCATGGGCGGCATGCGCAGGGCCTGGAAGCGGGCCAGCGCCGCCGGCACGTCCTCGCCGCATTCGGCGAAGGCCTTGTGGAGCGCGATCGCGTCCTCCATCGCCAGCCGCGTGCCCGAGCCGATGGAGAAGTGCGCGGTGCGCAGCGCATCGCCCATGAGGACCACGTTGTCGACGCTCCAGCGCTCGTTCCAGATCGCCGGGAAGTTCCGCCAGAACGAGTTGTTGGAGAGGATGGGGTGGCCGTCGAGATCGGTCGCGAAGACCCGCTCGCAGTGGCGCATGGTCTCCTCCGGGCTCAGGCGGTCGAAGCCGGCGCGGGACCAGGTGTCGGCCTCCACCTCCACCAGGAAGGTGCTCATGCCTGGGCTGTAGCGGTAGTGGTGGGCGCAGAAGACGCCGTGGGGCGTGTCGCGGAAGGTGAGGCTCAGGCTTTCGAAGGCCTTGGTGGTGCCGTACCAGATGAACTTGTTGGGACGCCAGTCGCAGTGGGTGCCGAAGCGCGCCGCGTGCTGCTCGCGCACCCAGGAGGCGGCGCCGTTGGCGGCCACGATCAGGTCGGCGCCGGCGAAGGCGGCGAGATCGTTCACCTCCTCGTTGAAGCGGATCTCCACGCCCAGCCGCTCCACGTAGTCGTAGAGCCGGGTCAGCAGCTCCAGCCGTCCGGTCGCCGCGAAGCCGTTGCCGGCGATGGGGATGCGGGTGTCGTTGTGCACGATGGTGAGATGCTGCCAGGTCTCCATGTGCGGGGTGAGGTAGCGGTACATCTCGTCGTCGTCCGCGCGCAGGAACTCCAGCGCCCGGTCGGAGAAGACCACGCCGAAGCCCCAGGTGGCGTCGCGCGGGTTGCGCTCGTGGACGGTGATGCGGTGAGAGGGGGCGACGCGCTTCATGAGCGCCGCGAAGTACAGGCCGGCGGGACCGCCGCCGAGGATTTCGATCTTCATGGACGGGCTCCTCCGGTCAGTGGGTGGCGGCGGGCGCCTGGGCTTCGCGCTGGAGCCGGAGGGCGATGCGCTCGCGCAGCTCGCGCTTGAGGATCTTGCCCACCGGCGACAGCGGGAAGGCCTCCACCAGTTCGAGGCGCTCGGGCAGCTTGAAGCTCGCGATGCGCTGGGCGCGCAGGTGGGCGACGAGCTCGTCGAAGGAGAGCCGCTCGCCCTCGTGGGGGATCACGAAGGCGCAGGCCTTTTCCCCGAAGACCGGATCGGGCATGGCCACCAGGGTCACCGCCTTCACCTTGGGGTGGGTGACGATCATGTCCTCCACCTCCTCGCAGCTGATCTTCTCGCCGCCCCGGTTGATGAGGTCCTTGCGCCGGCCCTCGGTGTAGACGTGGCGGCCGCGCTTTCGCACGATGTCGCCCATGCGGTAGAAGCCGTCGGGCGTGAAGGCCTCGGCGTTCCTGGCGGGGGCATCGTAGTAGCCGCGGATGGTATAGGGGCCGCGGGTGACCAGCTCGCCCGGCTCGCCGTCGGGCACCGGGTTGCCGGCGTCGTCGACCACCATGATCTCGTCCTCGTCGCACACCGGCGCGCCGGAGCTCTCCAGCAGCAGTTCGTCCGGGTCGTCCAGCCGCGTCATGTTGATGAGCCCCTCGGCAGTGCCGTAGATTTCCTGCGGCATGCAGCCGAAGCGCTCGCGCAGCCGCGCCCGCAGCTCCGGGGCGAGGCGCGCGCCGCCGTTCTGGATCACCCGCAGCGAGCTGGTGTCGTGGCGCGCCGGTTCGTCCGAGGCGAGCCAGGCCACGATGAGCGGTACCGCCGCCGCGATCACCGTCACCCGCTCGCGCGCCACCGTGGCGAAGATCTCGGCGATGTCGGTGCCCTTGGCCAGCACCACCGTGCCGCCGTAATAGAAGCTGCCGAGGATGCCCGGGGAGGCGAGGTTGTAGTTGTGGCCCAGCGGCAGGATCGCCATGAACACCGTGCTCGCGTCGAAGCCCGCGGCCTTGCCGCACAGGCGGGCGTTCAGCACATAGTCGTCGTGGGTGCGCGGGATGAGCTTCGACAGCGAGGTGGTACCGCCCGAAAGCAGCATCGTCGCCACCTCGCCCGGGGCGGGTCGCACCGCCGCGAGCCGCGCCGCATCGCCTGGCGCAGGCGGCGCGAGCAGCGCATCCAGCGCGACTTGGCCCGGCCCCGGCTCGCCCACCACCACCACGTGCCGCAGGGCAGGGAAGGCGGCCTTCATCTCCGCCGCCATGGTTCGGTAGTCGAAGTCGTTCACCCGGTCGGCGATCACGTAGGCGTTCGCCCCGGAGGCCGAGATGAAATGGCGAACCTCGGCGTGCCGGTGGGCGCGCAGCGCCATCACCGGAATCGCGCCGATGCGGGCGAGCGCGAGATAGACGAACACGAAGGCCGGCGTGTTCGGGAGTTGCACGACGACCCGGTCGCGCGGACGCACGCCCAGATCGAGGAAACCCACCGCGAGCCGGCGCGAATGCTCCACCAGCTGCCGATAGGTGAAGCGCTGCGTGCCCTGCACCAGGGCGAGCTTGTCGGGGAAGGCCGCCGCGGTGCGCTCGACCGCCTCGGCGATGGTGAGCCCCTCCCACAGGCCGCTCGCGCTATAGCGCTGCGCCGCCTCCGGGGGCCAGGGTACGCAATGGTCCAGCATCTCTCTGTCTCCTCCTTGTCGTCGGCGGCGCCCGGTTTGCGCCGGGCTCCCGCAGGAGAAGACTAGTCCCGCCTCACTTATTCAGACAGATGAGGTGAAAAATGATCTAGATTCACACCATGAATATCGACGAGATCGACCTCAACTTGCTGCGGGTCTTCGACGCGGTGATCACCGACGGCAGCATCACCCGCGCCGCCGAGCGGCTGGGGCTCACCCAGCCCGCGGTGAGCAACGCCCTCGGGCGGCTGCGCGCCATCACCCACGACCGGCTTTTTGTCCGCACCACCCGCGGCGTCGCGCCCACGCCCTACGCGGAGGACATCCGCGCCCCCATCCACGAGGCCCTCGCTGCCATGCGCAGCGCGCTTTCGGAGGCCGGCCGCTTCGACCCCGCCACCGCCACGCGCCGCTTCCGCATCTACCTCACCGACCTGGGCGAGGCCTACTTCCTGCCGCGGCTCCTCGCCCACCTCGCCCAGGCCGCCCCCGGCGTGCATCTGGAGACGCTGCCCATGCCCGAGCGCGAGCACCGCGAGGCGCTCGCCACAGGCGGCGTCGACCTTGCCGTCGGCAACCTGCCGGACCTCGGCGCGGGCTTCTACCAGCAGCGGCTGTTCCGGGGCTACTACGTGTGCCTGGTGCGCGCCGACCACCCGGCCATCGGCGAGACCCTCGACCGCGAAACCTTCGCCCGCCTCAACCACGCCGTCGTCGCCCCGGCCGGCACCGGCCACGGCGCAATCGAGGCGGCCCTGGTGGCGAACGGGCTCGCCGAGCGGATCACCCTGCGCGTGCAGAACTTCCTGGTCCTGCCCGCCATCGCGGCGCAAAGCGATCTGGTGGCGATGGTGCCGCACCTGGTGGGCGAGCAGATGCAGCAGGGCGCCAACATCCGCCTGCTGCCGTCGCCGATCGGAATCCCGGCCTTCGACATCCGCCAGTGCTGGCACGAGCGGCTGCAGGACGACGCGGGGCATCGATGGTTGAGGCGGGCGCTCGCGGGCTTGTTCGGGGAGACGTAGCGCGATCTTCGCCGGCGCGCGGCACCCGCACGCCGACACCGTGCGCGACATTTCCGGTCGACGGGGAAATGAAAAATGGATATGTTGCGTCGATGCCGAGTGATCCAGTAGGTTGGGCTGACGCAGGAAGCCCAACCTGCGTGGTTTGCGCATCGGTCGCGGCACTTGAAGCGACTTGGCGCCCGTTCTATATTCGTACAGGTGTTATAACAATCGCTCGGAGACCCCATGCATGCCCTCAAGCTCACCCAGATCGGCAATTCCGTCGGTGTCGTCCTGCCGAAGGAAGTGCTCGCCCGGCTCAAGCTGGAGAAGGGCGATACCGTGTTCGTAACCGAGACGCCGGAAGGGATCGCCCTGACCCCTTACGATCCGAGCCTGGCCGAGCAGCTCGAGCTCGGCCGCGAGTTCATGCGCGAGTTCCGCGACACCTTCCACGCGCTGGCCAAGTAGGCTGCCATGAGCTGGCGCTGGGTCGACAAGCGGGCGCTACTACTGCTACACGACGAAAGCCTTGCCGAGCACGGCGGTGCGCCCGGGATCCGGGACGAAGGACTGCTCGATTCCGCCTTGGCCCGCCCACTCAACCGGCTCGCTTACGGCGACCCGGATTTCGCGGATCTGGCCGCCGCGTACGCGCACGGCCTGGCGAAGAACCATCCGTTCGTCGATGGAAAAGAGCGCGCGGCCTTTCTCGCAGCAGGTCTCTTCCTGGTCGCGAACGGCTTCCGTCTCCAGACGACCCAAGCGGATGCAACGCTGACCATGCTCGCGCTTGCCGCCGGTGAAATCGAAGAGGCGGCCTTCGCTGCCTGGGTCCGGGAACATTCCCGTCCGCGCGTCGGCGGCTGAACCTGCAGGCCGGGAGCATGGGCTTCCTGCGTCAGCCCAACCTACTGGGATTCCACGTCCAGCGCGGTGTCGAACTTGTTCCGGAACCTCGACACCATGGTCCGGAACTTGCGCATGTTCGAGTCGGCGTAGAGGACCTTGTCGCAGAAGCGGTCGTAGGCGTCCATGTCCGGCACCACCACGATCAGCACGAAATCCACTTCCCCCGTCACCTGGTAGCACTGTTTCACCTCTCTCGCCGCCAGCGCGCGTTTCACGAAGCGCTGGTGGAGATCCTTGTTGTCCCGCTCCATCTGCACCTCGACCACGATGTGCAGCAGTTGGCCGAGCTTCTCCGGCGCGAGGATCGCCACCTGGCGCGCGATGTAGCCCTGTTCCACGAGCCGCCTCACCCGTTTCAGGCAGGCGGGCGGCGACAGGCCGACCCGCTCGGCGAGCGCGAGGTTGGTGAGGCTGCAGTCCAGCTGCAGCACGGCGAGGATGCGGCGGTCGAGACGGTCCAGGAGCATAGGCGGCCTAACAATATTTCTATTGGCGACGAAATACGGAATTTATAGAAAAGCCGAGCGGCGAAGTGTGGAAATTATTATTCGGCCTGTCCCTACAATCTCTCCATCCACAGGGCTTGGGGCGTGACATGGCGGTCGGGCGGTTTCGGGAGGCAGGGCGGAAGGCGAGGGCGTTCGGCGGCGAGGTCCTCGCCGTTTACCTGGGCCTGCTGAAGGTGATGGTGCCCGCCCTGGTGGTGGTGAAGGCGCTCGACATGGCCGGGGGCACGGCCTGGCTCGCATGGACCATGTCGCCGGTGATGCAGCTCGTCGGCCTGCCGGACGCCCTGAGCCTGGTGTGGGCGGCTGCGATGCTCGTCAATATCTACACCGCCATGGCGGTGTTCGTGGAGATGGCCGCGCACGAGTCGTTCACGGTGGCCCAGGTCACCGTCCTGGGTACGATGATCCTCGTCGCCCACTCCCTGCCGGTGGAGGGAGCGATCGCCCGGGCCGCGGGGGTGAGCTGGCGGGCGACGCTCGTCATACGGCTCGGCGGCGCGCTCGTGCTCGGGGCGCTGCTGAACCTGTTCTACTCGGCGACGGGCACGCTGCAGGCGCCCGCCCGCCTGCTGTGGCAGCCGGAGGCCCCGGATCCCGGTCTCGCCGCCTGGGCGCTGGGCCAGCTGGAGCTTCTCGGCTGGGTGTTCGTCATCATCGCCGCCCTCATGGGGGGCTTGCGCCTGCTGCGCCTGCTCGGCATCGAGCGCTGGATGCACGCGCTGCTCTCGCCCCTGCTCAAGCTGATCGGCGTCGGCCGCGACGCGGCCAACATCACCGTGATCGGGATGACGCTGGGCATCGGCTTGGGCGGCAGCCTCCTGATCCGCGAGGCCCGCTCGGGGCTGCTCTCCCGCCGCGACGTCTTCCTGACCCTGGGGTTGCTCGGCCTGTGCCACAGCCTGATCGAGGACACCCTGCTGATCGCGCTCCTGGGCGCCGACCTGTCCGGGATCCTTTGGGCTCGCCTCGCCTTCGCGCTATTGGCGATCGCCGCGCTCGCGCGCCTGCCGTCCTTCAATCGGAGCCTGGCGGCCGCCGAGGGCAACTCGGCGGCGTCCTGAGCGGGACCCGGCCGGACGAGCGGCAGGGCGCCGCTCAGCGCACCGTGGCGGCGTCCTGACCGAACAGCAGGCGGCGCGACTGCTCGTCCACCACCGGAGCCGTGTTGATCTCGCGGGCCCGCGCATAGGCCCGGACCGTTGCCGGGCGCGCGCGGATCCGCTCGAACCAGGCTGCGAGGTGCGGGAAATCCTCCAGGCGCTGCAACTGGCGTTCATGGGGCACGACCCAGGGGTAGCAGGCCATGTCGGCGATCGAGTATTCGCCGGCGATGAAGCCGCGCCCATCCGACAGGTGCTTGTCGAGCACCCGATAGAGCCGCGAGGTCTCCTTGACGTAGCGATCCACGGCGTACGGCAGGGGCTCCGGCGCGTACTGCACGAAGTGGTGGTTCTGCCCCGCCATGGGGCCGAGGCCGGCCATCTGCCAGAACAGCCATTGCAGCGCGACGTTGCGCCCGCGCAGGTCCTGGGGAATGAAGCGCCCGGTCTTGTCCGCCAGGTAGAGCAGGATGGCGCCGGACTCGAACACTGCCAGGGGCTCGCCGCCGTCGGCAGGTTGGTGGTCCACCAGCGCCGGAATGCGGTTGTTCGGCGAGATGCGCAGGAAATCGGGCGCGAACTGCTCGCCACGGCCGATGTTCACCGGCACGACCCGGTAGGGCAGGCCCGTCTCCTCGAAGAAGAGGGTGAGCTTGTGGCCGTTGGGGGTAGTCCAGTAGTAGAGGTCGTACACGTCAGGCTCCCGAGGTCGCAAGGCGGGCGTTCTGGGGGAAGAGGGCGCGGCGGGTCTCCTCGTCCACCTCGGTCTTGAAGGCGTGGCGCGTCTTCAGGGCCTCGGCGCGCTGGGCGGCCGGCCGTCCGTTGATCTCGTCGAGGAGGCGCTTCACGTGGGGCAGCTTGTCCCAGGCTTCGGCGCCGAGCACGAACGGCACGACTCGGGCCCAGCCCCAGACTGCCATGTCCACCACGGTGTACGCGTCGCCGAGCATGTAGTGCCGGGTGGCGAGGCGCTCGTTCACGATGTTCCAGTGGCGCCAGGCCTCGAAGTCGTAGCGATTGATGGCGTAGGCCACCTGCTCGGGCGCGTAGTGCTTGAAGTGCACCGCCTGGCCGCAGTAGGGGCCGATGCCGCTGGCGACGAACATCAGCCACGCGAAAAGCTCCGCGCGCGCCTCGGGAGTGTTCCCGGGCAGGAAGCGGCCGGTCTTCTCGGCGAGGTAGAGCAGGATGGCGTTGCTGTCGAAGATCGCCACTTCGCCGTCCACGATCGCCGGGGTCTTGGCGTTCGGGTTGATCGCCTTGAAGGCTGCCGTATGCTGTTCGCCCTTGCGGGTATCCACCGGCATCAGCTCGTAGGGCAGGCCGGCCTCCTCGAGGAAGAGCGCGATCTTGGCGGGATTCGGCGAGGGGTGGTAGTAGAACCGGATCATTCTGGAATCTCCTGGGGCTGGAATTTTTTCTCGGGGTCCGCCGTGGGACGTGCCCCACTGTAGCCGATCGTGTGAGACGATAGGCAACGCCGAATCTCAATCGCTTTACTGATCGTCCCATGACCGACCGACTCTCCGGCCTGCTCAACCGCTTCGAACTGCGTGCCCGGGTGTTCCACCGGGGCAGCCTGCACGGCGTGGCGGGCGACGCCATGCGCGGCGGCGTGGGTCACCTGCATCTCGTCTACCGGGGGCCGGTGACGGTGGCCTATGGCGCGAACGGCCGGGAGACGGTTGTCCAGCCGAGCGCCGTGTTCTTCCCGCGGCCGGTGATCTACCGTCTCGAAGCCGACGTGCCGGAGGCGGTCGACCTCGTTTCGGCCGCGATCGAGTTCGGCGGGGCGGACGAAAACCCCATCCTGCGGGGCTTGCCGGATCTCCTGGTCACGCCCCTTACCTGCGTGCCCGCTCTGGACACGGTGCAGCAGCTGCTGTTCGACGAGGCGGCGGCGCGTCGCTGCGGGCACGACGCGGTGGTGAGCCGCCTGACCGAGATCCTCATGATCCAGCTGCTACGCTATGCGATGCGGCAGCGCCTGGTGGACGGCGGTTCGCTCGCCGGCCTGTCCGATCCGCGCCTCGCCAAGGCGATCACCGCCATGCACGCGGACCCGTCGCGGGCATGGACGCTGGAGACCCTGGCGGCGGCGGCGGGCATGTCCCGGTCGCGCTTCGCGGCGCATTTCTCGAGCGTCGTCGGCATCGCGCCCGGGGAGTACCTGATGCGCTGGCGTATCGGGCTGGCCAAGGCGTTGTTGAGGCGCGGCCGCCCGGTCAAGCAGGTGGCCCTGGACGTGGGCTACGGCAGCGCCAGTGCGCTGGCCCGGGCCTTCGCCCAGGGCGAGGGGGCCTCGCCCACCGGCTGGTTGTCGGCCCAGGCGGGGCAGCAGTGACTCCTGGCCGGGGGCGCGGGCAAGAAGGGCGCGCCCGCATGGATGATGCGCCCGCGAAGGGCTGGAAGGACGCCCGCGGCTGCGCGTCGTACGGGATGGAACTCACGGGACGGAGGTGTCGATGATTGCGCGCGTGATGCACAGTATCCGGACGGGCCTCGCGGGCCTGCTGATAACCTTTGCTCCGGTCTTGCCGGCTTGGGCCGGGCCGCCCACGCTGGTCGTGCTCGAGTTCGACCTTCTCGAAGAGCACCCGGACCCGGACCGGGCGGTCGACCAACAGCGCCGGCTTGCGCGGATCCGCGACCTGTTCGCCGAAGGTGTCGCCTCGGCCGGCGTTTACCGGGTGGTCGAACTCGGCGCCGCCCGGCCGCTGCACGACGACTACCGCGGCCGGATGCAGAACGTGCATCGCTGCGGCTACTGTCAGGTCGAGATCGGCAGGGCCGCCGGGGCGCGGCTGGTGGCCGCCGGCTGGGTGCAGAAGGTGAGCAATCTGATACTGAACATCAATATCGAGATCCGCGACGTCGAAGCCGACCGGGTCGTGCTCACGAAGTCCGTCGACATCCGTTCGAACACCGACCAGTCCTGGGAGCGGGGCATGCGCTTCATGGTGCGGGACGTCGTCGAGCGGCGCGCGGCGGATCCGCGCTACGGGCAGTGACCGGGGTTTATCGGGGGCGGGCAGCGACGTTCAGCGCAAGCTCGCCGCTTTCCCCCGTCGGCGTCTTTCCGAGGCCCACGAGACCCCGATCGCAACCGGAGATGTCGACGGAATTTACACCGCAAACGTCGAAATCGACGCGTTGCCGCGCGAACTCGAGTTCCCCGGGAAGGTGAGCCTGTGCTCGCGCCTACAGGTGTCCGGGTTGCCTACGTCTACAGCCGATCGACGGGCCGAGTACTGCGCAATGATGGGGCCGACCGGCGGATCTGTCGGAAGGCTTTACGCTCACTCGTCTCCTGAGAAGTCGGTTCTCATACGCACATTGAATTGGCGCCGGTTTTGCTTGAATGGCATGAAAGTTGCCTATAGTGCGGCCGGTACGCGTTTTCCCGTACGTCATGCATGCAGGTGGCTCATGCGGTACGGCAACGTGTGTCGCAGCCGATCTACTGGCATATTTCCTGGCAAAAAGGACCCAATCATGAAAAAGGCCTTGCTGGCTACACTTCTGGCCGTTGGTTTTGCGGGTGCTGCGAACGCGGCGCCATTCTACCTCCGCTCTACAACCGGGGCTCCGTGGGGCGTGAGTACGAACGAGGCGGCGATGACCAGCGTCTTCGGCGCGGGAAACTGGGTCGATGCCCGGTACGAGACGGTCAATACCGTGACGCTGTTCTCCGCTGCGAACAGCTTCATCTTCATGGAAGGCGGCGATTCCAACGCAAACGAGTTGGAGAGCTTCCTGTCTGCCAACGCCCCTGCCATTTCCAATTGGGTCGATGCCGGTGGTCGGTTGTTCGTCAATGCAGCGCCCAATGAAGGCGATGGCATGAGCTTTGGGTTCGGCGTGACCCTGAGCTACCCGGATTTCTCGGGGTCCGCGACGGCGGTCGATCCGTTGCACCCGATCTTCAATGGGATCACCGCTTCCTATACCGGTACTTGGTTCAGTCATGCCAGTGTCTCGGGTGCGGGGCTCACTTCTCTCATCGCTGACGAGAATGGCGACAGCGTATTGTCGGAAATGCTCATCGGCGACGGGATTGGCTTGTTCGGCGGCATGACCACCGACAATTTCCACAGTCCGCAACCGGATGCGCATCAGCTGTTGATCAACATCATCGCTTACGCCGCGAACACGCCGTTGAATGCCGTTCCAGAGCCGGGAACGATGACGCTGCTCGGGCTGGGTATGATGGGTATGGCTGCGCTCCGCCGGCGCAAGCAGGCGGTCAACTGATCGTAGACTCCGCTTCCCGATCCCCGCAGTTCGACCCAAAGCTGTCACCGTGCCGTGTTGCACGTCCGTCGTAATTGCGAGGGACGGTTACGGCGCGGGGGCAATGTCGGAAGCGGTATCGACGCGGTTCGGGAGGTGCGCCGGCGGATCGAGGTCGGGCTCGAGCTGCTACGGGGCCACGAGGGTGACGCCTGCCCGTAGCGTGCTCGGGCGATCCGGCGGCGGCTGGAGCTGACGTACGACCATCCGGATTGCGGCTTGCCTCTGCAACGGGAGTCGGCCGCGCCGCGCAGCGTCGAGGCGTTCATCCGCGTAATGGTGCTCGACCGCCGGTGCGATCCGTACTGCAGACGCGGCGTGGCGCTCGGGCTCGAAAGTTCGCACGGCGCAAAGAGCAGAGCGCCGCGGTCCGCAACCGGGGCGAGACCGTGAAGCCGGTGGCCCGAAATGGCGCCCAGTGCGAGACACCGGCCTGCGGCCGCGACGAGATCCCGGAACGCGTCGGCGCCGCCCCGGCTTGATGCATCGCATCACAACACGCTCGGAAGAGGGGATAATCGCGCCCCGTCTTCTTCCCGAGCGACCCGCGCGATGCCGCCCGCCGCAACCCCTCCCGCCCAGCCCGCCGATGCCCCGTCCGGATGGACGCTGGTCTTCGCCGCCTGGCTCGTGGCCGCCGCTTCAACACTCGGCGCGCTCTTCTTCGGCGAAGTGATGCAGTTGCCGACCTGCACGCTTTGCTGGTATCAGCGCATCTTCATGTTTCCGCTCGCGCTGATCCTGCCCGCCGGGCTGTTCCCGTTCGACCGCAAGGTGGTGCGCTACGCGCTGCCGCTCGCCGTGGTGGGCTGGGCGATCGCCGTGTTCCACCAGCTTCTCGTCGTCGGGGTGATCCCCGAGAGCATCCGCCCCTGCACCCAGGGGGTGCCTTGCTCGCAGACGGTCATCGAGTGGTTCGGCTTCCTCACGATTCCGCTGCTATCGATCGCCGCTTTCTCTTCCCTCATCGTCCTGCTGATCCTCGCGCATCTCCGGAGCTCCAAATGAACCAGAAGATCACTTTCATCGGCGCCGCGGCGCTCATGCTGCTCGTGTTCGTCGTCGCGACCATGGGCTACAGGTCGGAGAAGGCGCAGCAGTCGGCGCAGCCGCTCGAGCGCGATCGGGAGAGCCTGGTGCGCATGCACTCTCCGGCGCTGGGTGATCCGCAGGCGCGGGTCACGATCGTCGAGTTCCTGGATCCGGCGTGCGAGACCTGCGCCGCCTTCTACCCCTTCGTGAAGGAGATGATGGCGGCGCATCCGCAGGACATCCGCCTCGTCCTGCGCTGGGCGCCGTTCCACGAGGGTTCGGCCGCGGTCGTGGCGCTGCTCGAGGCGGCGCGCAAGCAGGGCAAGCTCTGGGAGACGCTGGAGGCGGTGCTCGCCTCCCAGGCCCGGTGGGCGCCGAATCACGTGGCGCAGGTCGATCTGGTGTGGCCGCAGCTCGAGGGCCTGGGGCTGGACCTGGAGCGGGTGCGGGCGGACATGGCATCGCCCGAGATCGCACGGATCATCGAGCAGGATCTCGCCGACGTCCGGGCGCTGAACGTTACCGCGACGCCGGAGTTCTTCGTGAACGGCCGGGGGCTGCCGCAGTTCGGCTACGAGCCGCTCGAAGCGCTGGTCGAGGAGGCGCTGAAAGGCACCGACTCGCGGCAGTGAGGCGGAGCCGCCCCGCCCCCGGGGGCGGCCCGGGGCCGCCCGATGGGCAGATGAAGCGCGGCCCGGCGTCTACAATGACAGTGAGGTATGCGCAGCCGCCTGTTGGGGCTGACGCGGGACGTCGAGGGAGGCGGGGAAATGAAACGAAGATATCTCCATCTGGCCGCGGCCGTCGTTATCGCCACGGTCGCGGGCGGTGCGGCGATGGCGGCCGACGGACCGTGGCAGGACGCGAGCGAGTGCCGCAGCCTTCTGGACGCGCAGCGCTATTCGGACGCGCTACCGGTCTGCACCGAGGCCGCCGGGCAGGGCAACGCCTGGGCGCAGTTCAACCTGAGCATGATGTATTCGCAGGGCTGGGGCGTCGACAAGAACGAGGCGGAGGCGCTGAAGTGGCTGCGCGCCGCAGCGGACCAGCGCCACGCGCCCGCACAGTTCGCCCTGTCGAGTCGCTACGCTGCGGGCGCCGGCGTGCCGAAGGATGCCCGGGAAGCGGTCCGGCTCCTGACGGACGCCGCCGACCAGGGGCTGCTCATGGCCCAGATGCTGCTCGGCAAGGCGTACGAGGCGGGCTACCCCTACCTCGGCATCGAGAAGGACACGAGCACGGCGATCCGCTGGTACCGCCGTGCCGCCGAGCAGTGCGACCCCTGCCATTACGAGCTGTGGCGCATCCATTTCTTCGGACTGGGCGTCGACGAGGATCGGGCCGAGGCCGCCCGCCATCTGGCGAAGGCCGCCGGGGGAGGGCTGCCCAAGGCGCAGATGCAGCTCGCCTTCCGGTACATGAAGGGCGAGGGCGTGCCGAAGGACGACGTGCGGGCCTACATGTGGCTCTATCTAGCCGACAAGGGCGGAGACCCGATGGCCGCGAAGGCCTTGCCCCTTCAAGCCCGGGAGCTCTCGCGCGACCAGGTGGCCGAGGCCGAGGTCATGGCGCGGGAGGCGATGGACAAACCGGTGAACAGGACCCAGCTGTGCGAGCTGTATCAGCAGTTCTGCGACCGCTGAGAGGGCGGGAATCAATCTGCTGCGCGGGTCGATGGCTGCGTTGCGCGGTGCTCGCTCCCTCGCCTATCGCCTCGACATGTCTCGGTCGCCGCGCGCCGCGCGCCGCGCGCCTCGCCCTCGGCCCGCTCGCGACGATTTCTTCACACCCCCGAAGCGGTCGGACGCCGACCCGGTCCCGGCGCGACGGTCGGCCGGATCGCCGGGGGAACGGCGGGTCTGGCGCGGTGTCGCCTGTCGTAGGCGGCTCGTTTCCGGGCTTCCGCTGACGAAGAAGCAGGAGCCGCCTTCAGGGAGCGATCATCCGGGGATTCGGGAGGATTATTCCCATGAAGGTCCATCGATTGTCCGGTAGGGACCACGCGGGGGCGATCGCCGTGTTCGTCCCCATCGTCGGCCGGGGATTCCCGGGTCTCGCCGAGGGGCCGATGCCCGCCACCACCGGTGATCCGCGCGCTCTTCGCGCTGGAGCCGTGGGCGCTCGCGTACCGGGTTGCGGCACCTGCCACGAGCCGGCCGGACAGGGCTATTCGGGCGCCTGAGGTGGCAAGCGACTACCGCATCGCCGATTGCGCCCTGATCGGCGACCGCCGCACGGCGGCGGTGGTGGCGAGCGACGGGGCCGTCGTCTGGTACTGCCCGGAGCGCTTCGACCGCCCGAGCCTCTTCGCAGCGCTGCTCGATCCGGCTGCGGGGGCGTGGACCGTCGAGGCTGGCGATGCGCGGCCCCTCCGGCGGGGCTATCTCGGCGACAGCGCGATCCTCGAAACCCGGCTCGGCACACCCCAGGGCGAGGTATGCGTGACCGACTGGATGCCGGTGGGCGACGGAGCGCCGGCCGGGGCGATCTGCCGCCAGGTGGCGCCGGCGCCCGTCGGGATACGTCTGGTGCTCGCCGCGCGCCCCGACTATGGGCGTGCCCCCGTGCGGCCGGCGCGGGCAGGGAAGGCGGTGCACCTCGGCGCCGGCCAGGCCGTGCATGCCTCCCACCCATTGCAGATCCGCAAGGACGTGGTCGTGTTCGAGCTGCCGCCGCGCGAGGCCGGCTGGATGGTGCTCGGTCCGGCCGACATGGGTGCACCCACGCCGCAGGCGCTCGAGCGCTGGCGCGAGACGACGCGCGCGCGTTGGGAGGCGCTCGCCGCGCGTTCGCCCTATGAGGGGCTTTACCGGGATACGGTGCGCAACTCGCTGCGAGCGATCCGCCTGCTGTGTCACGAAGAGACGGGCGGCATCGTCGCCGCGGCCACCACCTCGCTCCCCGAGATCCCCGGCGGGGCGCGCAACTGGGACTACCGCTACGTATGGCTGCGCGATGCCGGAATGATCGCGAGCGCGCTCCTGCGGCTCGGCGGCAGCCTGGGGGAGGGGGAGGCCTATCTCGGCTTCATCTGCAGCTCCCGCGGCACATCCCCCGACTATCCGCTGCCGGTGCTCGCGACGCCGGATGGAAAGGCTGCACCCGGGGAGGAGCGCCTTCCGCTGGCCGGTTACCTCGGCAGCCGCCCGGTGCTGGCCGGCAACGGCGCCGGCAGCCAGTTCCAGCTCGACGCCTTCGCCAACGTGCTGCTGGCGGCAAAGCTGCTCTACGCGCGCACCGAGGACCGGCCGCACTGGGACACGGTGGCCGCCGTCGCGGACTTCGTGGCCGAGCACTGGCACGAGCCGGACCACGGCATCTGGGAGGAGCCGATCCGCCGGCAATATACCGCCGGCAAGGTGGTGGCCGCCTGCGGCCTCGACTCGATTGCCGAGTTCGCTCCCCGGGCGGCCCAGGCGGCACGCTGGCGCGAGGCGGTCGGGGCGATCCGGCGCTTCGTGGCGCGCCACTGTCGGACGAAGGGGGGCGCCTACGCCGTCTTCGCGGGCAGCGAGGCGGTCGATGCGTCGGCCGCGCTGTTCCCCGTGTGGGCATACACCGCGGCCGATGCGCCGGAGATGACGGCGACCATCGCGGCGCTCGAGCGCGACTGCTCGCCCGACGGGCTGCTTTTCCGGCGCCATCTCGAATGCGCGGACGCCCGGCGGGAAGGTGCCTTCCTCGCCGCCAGCCTGTGGGTGGCTCAGTACTGGGTGATGCGCGGCGAGACCGAGCGGGCCCGCCGGATCATCGAGCGGGTGCTCGCCTGCGGCAACGACCTCGGCTTGCTTGCCGAAGAGGCCGACATGGCCTGCGGGCAGCCGCTGGGCAACTTTCCTCAGGCCTTCGTTCACGCCGCGCTGGTCGGCGCGGTGATCGACCTGGCGCACGCCGCGCCGGGGGGCGGGCCGTCGGTCGGATGAAGCGAAGCGGAGGGCGGGGAGTGGACTCGGCCTTGCCCTGCGCCGTGCCCGGACTCCCGTCCGCCGATCGAATCCGGGCTGGCGCTAGCCGCTTTCCGCCGCTCCGAGCCGCTCCCGCAGCCGCGGCGCCGCCCAGTCGATGAAGGCGCGCGTGCGCGAGGAGAGCAGGCGCGCGTGGGGCCAGGCGAGCTGCACGGGGAAGGGCGGCGGCTCGAAGGGGGCGAGGATGCGCCGCAGCCGGCCGTCGGCGAGGAGCGCCTCGACCTGGTAGGCGAGGAAGCGACCGCAGCCTAGACCGCGCACGCAGGCGTCGATGGCGGCGTCCACCTGGTTGGTGGTGAGCACGCCGTCGATCGCCACCCGGGTTTCCGAGCCCGCTCCGCCGAAGCGCCATTCGCCGGCCTGCCCGAGCCCGGTGAAGCGGATGCAGCGGTGGGCGGCGAGATCCGCGGGCTCGCGCGGCGTGCCGTGGCGGGCGAGGTAGGCGGGGCTCGCGCAGACGATGCGGCCGGTGCTGCCGACCGGCAGCGTCACCAGCGACGAGTCGCCGAGGTGGCCGATGCGCAGGGCGAGGTCCATGCCTTCGTCCAGCACGTCCACGATGCGGTCGACCAGCAGCAACTCGCCGTGCACCTTGGGGTGGGCGGCGAGGAAGTCCGCGAGGATCGGCGCCACGTGCAGGCGCCCGAACATCACCGGTGCGGTGAGCGCCAGGCGGCCGGCCGGTTCGGTCTGGCGCGCGGTGAGGGACGCTTCGGCCTCTTCCAGCTCGGCGAGCAGGCGTCGGCAGCGCTCGAAGTACTCCCGGCCTTCGTCGGTGAGTGCGATCCGGCGTGTGGTGCGATTGAGAAGCCGCACCCCGAGCGCAGTTTCGAGCGCGGCGAGGCCGCGCACCACCGAGGTGAGCGAGGTGCCCAGGCGTTCGGCCGCGGCGGTGAGGCTGCCCGCTTCGACGATGCGCACGAAGGCGGTCATGGCGCGGAGCTTGTCCATGGGGCAAATTACTCCGGATTTCGCATCAGTGATGTGCGGACGAGTCTATTTATTGATCGCGTCGCCAGCAATGACAATGGGGCCATTCCCCCGACGGAGATCACCATGGCCCGGAATTTCGGCGACATCGCCTTCACCGACAGCGTGCGGCGGGCTCAGCGCCGCTACTTGGGACGCGAGGTGGGCGCGGCGCGAGTGGCGCGCGACACCCTCGGTGCCCGCGAGGCCGACTTCATCGCCGCGCGCGACAGCTTCTACCTCGCCACGGTCGGCGAGAACGGCTGGCCCTATGTGCAGCACCGCGGCGGTCCGGCGGGCTTCCTGCGCGCCATCGACGGGAAGCGCATCGCCTTCGCCGATTACGGCGGCAACCGCCAGTTCGTCACCGTCGGCAACCTCGATCACGATGCACGGGTCGCGCTCATCCTGGTCGATTACCCGACGCGCCGGCGCCTGAAGATCTACGGCCGCGCCCGGGTGGTCGGCATGGAGGACGCTCCGCCGGAGCTGCTCGCCCCCGCGCAACCCGCCCAAGCCGCTCCGCCGGCCGAGCGGCTCGTGGCGATCGAGGTCGAGACCTTCGACTGGAACTGCTCGCAACACATCACGCCGCGCTATACCGAGAGCGAGTGGCGCGATCGCCTCGCTCGCCCCGACACCACCGACCCGACAAGGAGACAAGAATGAGACTGTACGACCTGGAGCTGTCCGGCAACTGCTACAAGGTGAGGTTGTTCGCGGCCCTGACGGGCATCGATCTGGAGCGCGTCCCCGTGGATTTCCGCAAGGGCGAGCACAAGCGGGCGCCGCTCCTCACCCTCAACCCCTGGGGCGAGCTGCCGGTCCTGGAGGACGGCGAGGTGGTGCTGCGCGACTCCCAGGCGATTCTGGTCTATCTCGCCGCCCGCTACGCCGGCGAAGCCTGGCTGCCGCGCGACCCGGCCGGCATGGCGGAGGTGGTGCAGTGGCTGTCCACCGCCGCCAACGAGATTCAGAGCGGCCCGGCCACCGCGCGGCGCATCGAGAAGTTCGGCGGTGCCGGCGAAAAGGCCGAGGCGCTGGGCCGGTCCACCCGCATCCTGTCCCTGATCGACGCCCATCTCGCCCATCACGACTGGCTCGTACAGGGGCGTCCCACCATCGCCGACTGCGCGGTGTTTCCCTACGTGGCGCTCGCTCACGAGGGCGGCGTGTCGCGCGAGCCGTACGCCAATGTCCGGCGCTGGATCGGGCGGGTGGAAGCGCTGCCGGGATTCGTAGGGATGCCGGGGATGTGAGCGGCGCGCGCGGGTCGGGCTCCGCGCAGATCTTCCGGCGATCCGCAGGTCCAAGGGCTATCGATATCGAGAGGGGAGGATGCGATGAGCGCACCGTGGCAGCCGTTCGTCCGCCGGATCCTGCTCCTCCTGTTGGTGCCCGCATTCGCGCACGCGGCCGATCGGACCCTGGTCGAGTCGCTGCGCCAGGGCGGCTACGTGCTGTACTTCCGCCACGCCCAGACGGACTGGTCCCAGTCCGATCGCCGGCACGACGCGGGCTGGGAGAGCTGCGATCCGGACGAGATGCGCCAGCTCTCCGCCGCCGGGCGGGAAACCGCGCGGCAGGTGGGCGAGGCGATGCGCCGCCTCGGGATCCCGGTCGATCGGGTCCTGGCGAGCGGATTCTGCCGGACGCAGGAGACCGCCCGGCTCCTCGGGGTCGGCCCCGTGGAGACGAGCCCGAACCTGCTCAACGCGACCCACGCGCGACACGTCGGCGGCACCGAGGCGCTGCGGCGCGGCGCCCGGCGGCTCCTGGCGACACCGCCGCCCGCGGACACGAACACCGTGCTGGTGGCGCACGGCAACGTCTTCATGCTGGTGTCGGACCGTCGGCCGGTCGAGGGCGGGGCGGCGGTGGTGCGCCCCGACGGCAAGGGCGGCTTCGAGGTCGTCGCGCACCTGGCGCCCGAGGACTGGCTGCGGATTGCGAACGGACGGTGAGGCGTCGTGTCCGGGGGCGCGGATCTGCCAGCGCCCTGCCAGCCTGCCGACCATGCTGCCGCCTGCGGCAGCATGGCGATGCGGCGCGCCGCATGCGCGCCTGGCTCGGCCCCGGCGTTTTCCTTGCGGTGCCGTGGTTTCGCGCGATCGACTGGTCGCGCCGTGCCGATGGCACAGCCCTTGCGACGTGCTGCTCCTTCGGTCTGCCGGCGCGATGCGCCGGCGCCCGGCCGTCTTTCCCCACACACCTCGAAGGAGCAGCACCATGAAGAAGACCCTCGTCGCCCTCGCCCTGGCCATCGGTTCCACCGCCGCCCTGGCCGAGAAGCAGGCCGTCACCGTCGTGCTGAGCGACGGGAGCCCGATGACGCAAGGCATGGCCATGGTCCTGGCCAACCAGATGCAGGAGCAGGGCGCGCAGGTCGACATCCTCCTGTGCGATGCGGCCGGCGACCTGGCGCTCGAGGACGCCGGCGGCCAGGCGCTCAAGCCCAACAACGTCACGCCGGCGCAGTTGCTGGTCGGTGCCATGAAGAAGGGTGCCTCCGCTTCCGTCTGCGCGCTCTACCTTCCGAACACCGGGACGAAGGCGGAGGACCTGAAGGAGGGGATCGAGCCCGCGAAGCCGGCGGACATGGCGCGGTTGATGCTCGAGGGCGGGAGGAGAGTGGTCGGATTCTGAGGCAGGACGGGGATTCGATTACCCGCTCCCACGCCGGCCCGGGAGTCTCCGCTTCGCTCCGCCGGGAGCGGCGAGCGGAGCTTCAGCGCTTCCCGTCTTCCGCCGGCTTGTAGAAGCGGTGGTCGCCGATGGCCGCTGTGCGCTCGAAGGTCTTCGCCCAGGCGGGCGTCACGCGCTCGTGGTGAAAGTAGGTGGCGCCGTCGGTGCGGTCCCGCAGCTGGCCGTTGAGCGCCTTGCGGGCCACCTCCTTGGCGATCTCGTAGCGCTGGGGTTCCTGCACCGTGTCCGCGCGGCCGTCGCACCACCAGGAGAACTGGCAGGAGCCGGTCTCCCGGCCCTGCTTGACGACTCCGCACACCGTGTCGGGAAAGCCGGGCTGGCCCAGCCGGTTCATCACCACGCTGGCCACGGCCTCCATGCCCGCCACCTCCTCACCCTTGGTTTCCCAGTAGATGCTTCGGGCGAGGCAGGTGATGGCGTCGTCGAGCGCTTGCCGGCCCTTCGGGTCCACCGCCTGTACTTCCTTGCGGGTGATGGTCTCGGAGCGCTTCGGCTGCTCCCCCGAGCCCTCGCTGGAGGCTTTCTCCTCCAGCGTCTCGGCCTTGCGCATGGCCGTTTCGGCCCGTTGTTCGGGCGAAGCGGTCCCGCTTTCGGGTGTATCGGACCGGTCGGTCCTGGCGGCGTCGCCGGCATCGGGCGCGCAGCCCACGAGCACGCAGACCGCGAGCCCGGTCACGGCAGCGCCGAGTTGCATGGAGCTGAGCCCGGGGAAAGGAGGGGGATCGCCGCGATTGCGGCAAAGAGGGTGCATCCGTTTCATCGTAGATCGCGCAACGAAGCGGGAAAAGCGCCATCGGGGCCGGAGCTCCGGCGTGAGTGGCGGGATGGCCCCGGCATTGACGATGGCATTGCCGCCACGTACCTTCCCGATAACCCGCCGCGTGCCGCCGAGGCTTCCGGAGAGCCCATGATCGAATACCGCTTCAACGAACCCCTGGACCCCGCCGAGATCGCGCGGGTCTTCGACGCGGCCGGTCTCCGGCGGCCCACCGGCGATCTGGCGCGCATCGGCCGGATGTTCGACAACTCGAACGCCGTGCTTTCGGCCTGGGCGGGCAACCGGCTCGTCGGTGTGTGCCGGGCGCTTACCGATTTCGCCTACTGCTGCTACCTCTCGGATCTCGCGGTGGATGCCGCCTGGCAGAAGCGAGGCATCGGCCGGGAGTTCCTGGGGCGGCTGCGGGCGGCGCTCGGCGACGAGGTTGCCGTCATCCTGCTCGCAGCCCCGGGCGCCATGACCTACTACCCGCGGGTGGGCTTCGAGCTCGCGGACAACGCCTTCGTGATCCGCCGGAAGCGATGACGGCAGGGCCCGCCCGTCGGCGCCCGAAAAGATGCGGCACAAGCAGTGACCGGTTTCCCCCAACCCCTGAACATGAGGTGGCTCCGTGCAACCTGATCTGAACGAGATTCGGACCGCGGCCGAGATCGTCTACTCCGAGATGCGGCCCACGCCGCAGTACTGCTGGCCCCTGCTGTGCGAGCAGCTCGGCGCCCCGGTGTGGGTCAAGCATGAGAACCACACGCCGATCGGTGCCTTCAAGATCCGCGGCGGCCTGGTCTACTTCGACCATTTCGCCCGCTCCGGGAAGCTCGGGAGCGGCGTGATCAGCGCGACCCGGGGCAATCATGGGCAATCCATCGGATACGCGGCGCGGCGACACGGCGTGCCGGCGACCATCGTGGTCCCCCACGGCAACAGCGTGGAGAAGAACGCCGCCATGCGCGCGCTGGGCGTGGAGCTGATCGAGCATGGCGACGACTTCCAGGCGGCCAGGGAGCACGCCGCGCGGCTCGCGGACGAGCGTTCCCTGCACATGGTGCCGGCCTTCCACCCCCTGCTGGTGGCCGGTGTGGCCACCTACGGCCTCGAGCTGCTCGGTGCCGTCGGAGGGCTCGACGTGGTCTACGTGCCGATCGGGCTCGGCTCAGGCATCTGCGGAATGGTGGCGGTTCGCGACGCGCTCGGGCTGAAGACGGAGGTGGTCGGGGTCGTGTCGGCCCAGGCGACCGCCTACGCCGACTCCTTCGACCTTAGGCGTGCGGTGGATGCGCCGGTGAGCACCCGGCTCGCCGACGGCATGGCCTGCCGCACCCCCGAGCCCGACGCGCTGGAGATCATCTGGCGCGGCGTCGACCGGATCGTCACGGTGTCCGACGAGGAGGTGGCGGCGGCCATGCGCACGATGTTCGAGTGCACCCACAACGCCTGCGAGGGCGCGGGCGCCGCCGCCCTGGCCGCGGCCATGCAGGAGCGCAGCCGCAGCGCGGGCTGCAAGGTGGCGGTGGTGGCCTCGGGCGGCAACGTGGATCGTGAGCTCTTCGCCCGGGTCCTGCAGGCCGAGGACGGCGCGTTCGAAGGATCTGACCCGGGATCGCGCGGTCAACTTCGGCTGTGAGCCCGGAAAGGCCCGTCTCGAGGAGGCCGCCCATGAGACCGTACCTCAGCCTGATCACCCTCGGCGTGGATGACCTGGAGCGCGCGGTGCGCTTCTACCGCGATGGCCTCGGCCTGCGGACCGAGGGCATCGTCGGCACCCAGTTCGAGCACGGTGCGGTGGCCTTCTTCGACCTGCAGGCCGGCCTCAGGCTTGGCCTGTGGCCGCGGGCGAGCCTCGCCCGCGACGCCGGCATCCCGACCGGACCGCGTGGCGCAACCGATTTCGCGCTCGCGCACAACGTTTCGTCCAGAAACGAGGTCGACGTCGTCATGAGGCAGGCGAAGGATGCCGGCGCGGAACTCGTGAAGCCTGCCCGGGACACCTTCTGGGGCGGCTACGCCGGCTACTTCCGGGATCCGGACGGGCATCTCTGGGAGGTTGCCTGGAATCCGCAGATGCTGCCGGAGGGCGAGGGCTGAGCCGCCGTCCGGTCGGGACACGGGAGGAGGATGATCATGCGGCTCGATTGCGGACTGTGTGCCGTCCGGGAATGGAGGCGCAGCGACGAGCGCGCGCTGGTGGACGTGGCGAACAACCGGAAGGTGTGGCGCAACCTTCATCACCGGTTTCCCCATCCCTTCACCGGGGCGGAGGCGCGGCACTGGTTCTCCCTGCTCGCCGCCACGTCCGAGCCGACCCATTGGGCGATCGAGGTGGACGGGGTCGCCGTGGGCGGGATCGGACTGGACGTCGGCGAGGGCATCCACGCCAAGGGCGCGCACTTCGGCTACTGGCTCGGCGAGCCGTACTGGGGCCGCGGCATCATGACGGCGGCAGTGCAGGCGACTTCCCGGTACGCCTTGTCGCGGTTCGACCTTGTACGGCTCGAGTCGCCGGTGTTCGCGTGGAATCCCGCTTCCATGCGGGTGCTGGAGAAGGCCGGCTTCGTGCGCGAGGGCGTGCTGCGCAAGAGCGTCTTCAAGGACGGCCAGTTGATAGACCAGATGCTGTACGCGCTCGTGAAGGAGTGAATCATGGTCGTTCGCGTGGTGCGGCTGGGGACCGACAGGGCGGCGGACGAGGGGCTGCGCATCGGCACCGTGCGGCGACCGCCGCGCGGGGTGCCGAAGAGCGAGTTCGCCGCGCGCAACTGGTACGACGTGTGGTTTCCCAACCTGGCACCGACCCTGGAGACCATGAAGCAGGCCCAGCAGGCGAAGACGCCGGCGGAGTGGGAGGCCTTCAGGAAGAAGTACCGCGCCGAGATGGCCCGGCCGGAGAGCGCTCACGCGATCGAGCTGCTGGCCGCGCTCTCCCACCGGACGGATTTCTCCGTCGGCTGCTACTGCGAGGACGAGTCCCGCTGCCACCGCTCGGTGCTGCGGGCGCTGCTCGAGGAGAAGGGGGCGAAGCTCGGGTAGCGGGGCTCGGCACCGCGCCCGGGGCCGGGGCTTTCGCCCCGGCTCGTCGAGACCGGCACGGCTTTCCCCCGGATCGAGTCGCAGATCGCGCGAGGCTTTCGGCAGTTCAGAGAGGCGGCGCGCTGTCGCCGGGAGACTCCGCCGCCTGCTTGTCGCTGCGTACCGCCTCCAGCCCGTGGGCGGAGATGAGCCCCTCGGCCGCGGCGTGGGCGGCGGCGAATTCGCTGTCGGGTGCGAGCACGAGTTGGGCACCCGAGGCGCGCACCTCGCCGATCAGCCGGTCGATCGCCTCGATTCGCGCCGGGTCGGGGTCGATGCTGCGGATGTAGATGGCGCGGATGCGATTCGGGTGGTCGTGCACCACCTGCGTGTAGATCTCCGGATCCTTCTCGCCGCTGTCGCCGATGAGCACGAAGGGGAGCTCCGGGAAGGCCTGCAGGATGGCTTCGATGTGGCGCAGCTTGTGCACCGCCTGGGCGGAGGAGAACAGCGTGTGCTCGCCGAAGTCCTTGAGGAGCAGCGGCCCCTCGGGCAGCCCGTTGGCGCGCAGGAACTCCACCAGCGGCGGATAGAGGTTCCAGGGACTGCCCGAGACGTAGAAGATCGGGTTGCCTTCGTTCCCGCGGGCGCCGTCGTGCAGCGCCCGGTAGAGCGCGGCCACGCCCTTGAACGGGCGCCGGGTGTGGGCGTTGGAGCGGGCGACGAGCCGGAGCATGCGCAGCCTGCTGGTGACGTTCGACCACAGCATCGTGTCGTCGATATCGCTGATCACGCCGAAGTGGGCGCCGGTGGGGGGCACCAGCACCGGGGCGCTCGCCTGCACGCGCGTGCCGGCGGACGGGGCCGGTTCGACGAGCTCGACCGCCGCCTGGTGCCAGCCGCTGCTGTCGAGCGGCCGGGGCAGGGCCATCCGGTGCCCGAAGTATCCTTCCGGGTCGGCCTCGATCACTTCCTCCTGGCCGGCGAAACGGATCCGCACGCGGGCGCCCGGCACTTCGTCCGACTCGATCCGCTTGTAGAGCTCGACGAGATTGCGCCAGCGGGAGTCGGTCGGGCCTTGCGCGCCGGCGCCCGGATCGCGCAGGACCCGGCCGTGCACCAGGAGCCGCTCGGCGCTGCCGTAGCCGGCGTAGGGGACGATGACGAGGGGGCCCCGCGCGGGGCGCAGCCGGCGTAGCTTGCGGCGGGCCCGGTCGGTGAGGTTGTCGGCGTGGGCGGCGATCCGCTCGAGTCTGCGCACGAGGTTCATTGCGCGCGCCTCAGCCAGCGGTAGCCGTAGGGCTCCAGGTCGATGTGGTAGTGACCGTCGTCCTCGGCCTCGTGGCGGTGGAAGGAAAGTATGTCGTGCAGCGGCCCGGCTCCATCCTCGACCGGCAGCGCGAACTTCGCGCGCCGCGGTCCGAAGTTGTGGACCGCGAAGACCGTCGCCCCCTCGTGGTCGCAGCGGTGGGCGAGGATGTCGGCACGTCCGGTCTCGAGCCAGATGCACCGGCCCAGGGCGAACTCGGGGCACTCCTTGCGCCGGCGGGTGGCCCGTTCCAGCCAGTTCAGCAGCGAGTCGGGGTCGCGCCGCTGGGCCTCGACGTTCACCTTGCGGTAGCCGAATTCGCCGGACGCGATGGGCGGCAGGGCGAGATCGTCGGGCGGGGCCGACGAGAAGCCGCCGTTGTGGTCGTCGTTCCACTGCATCGGGGTGCGCACGCTCTCGCGCGCGGGCAGCGAGAGGTCGTCGCCCATGCCGATCTCGTCGCCGTAGCGCAGTACCGGGGTGCCGGGCAGGGTGAGCATCAGGCTGTGGGCGAGCTCGAGCCGGCGCCGGTCGTTGCCGAGCATGGGCGCGAGACGGCGCCGGATGCCGCGGCCGTAGAGCTGCATGTTCGGCTCGGGCCCGAAGGTGCGGAAGATCTCCTTGCGCTCGGATTCGGCAAGGCGGTCCAGATCGAGCTCGTCGTGGCTGCGCAGGAAGTTGGCCCACTGGCACCACTGGGGGATGACCGGCAGCTCGGCGTAGGCCTGGCGCAGGGGCGTCGCGTCCTTGCGCGCGAGCGCGAGGAAAAGGTGCTGGTTCGCCCAGAAATTGAAGCACATGTGGATCATGTCGCCGTCGGCGAAGTACTTGGGCACCTCCTCCGGCGTGATGTTGGCCTCGGCCATCAGGCACACGTCGCCGCAAAGCGTCTGTACGTGGTGGCGCAGCTCGCGCAGGTAGGCGTGCGGGTCGCGCTCCCCCTCGCAAGGCGTGCCCTCGAGCTCGATGAGGAAGGGCAGCGCGTCGACGCGGAAACCGGTCACGCCCAGCTGAAGCCAGAAGCCGGTGATGCGCTCGATCTCGCGGACCACCTCCGGATTGGCGATGTTGAGCTCGGCCTGGTGGCCGTAGAAGCGGTGGAAGTAGTAGGCCTTGGCCTCCCGGTCCCAGGTCCAGGTGGTCTCCTGCTCGCCCGGGAAGACCATGCCATGGTCGGCGTCGTCGGGCTTCTCCGACTTCCACACGTACCAGTCGCGGTAGGGCGAGCGCGGGTCGCTGCGGGCGGACTGGAACCAGGGATGGTCCACCGAAGTGTGGTTCACCACCAGGTCGATCATGATGCGGATGCCCTTGTCGCGTGCACGACGCGAGAAGTGCACGAAATCGCCGAGCGTGCCGGTCCGGCGGTCCACGCTGTAGTAGTCGACGATGTCGTAGCCGTTGTCGCGCATCGGCGAAGGGAAGAAGGGCTGCAGCCAGATGCAGTCGACGTTCAGGCCCTTGAGGTAGTCGAGGCGTTCGCCCAGGCCGGCGAAGTCGCCGATGCCGTCGCCGTTTCCGTCGGCGAAGGTGCGTACGTCGAGGCAGTAGATGATCGCGTTGCGGTACCAGTGCTCGGCCATGGGAAGGGGGATGGGCAGTCACGTAAACCCGGGTGGCGAGCAATGCACGTTCCCGATCCCATGCAGGAGCGACGCAAGCCGCGAATCCGCGTATGAACGGACTCGCCGTCGTTCGCGGCTTCCGCCGCGCCTACAGTCGCGCGAGTAGTTCCGCTTTCTTGCGGGCGAACTCCTCGTCCGTGAGGTAGCCCTTGGCCTTCAGGTCGCCGAGGCGCTCGATCTGGGCGAGGATGTCCTCACCACGGGCGGGGGCTGCCGGCCCGGCGGCGGGCGCCGGACGTTCCCCGACCGGCGGCAGGGCGGCGAGGTCCACCGTGCCGTGCTGGCTGGTGAAGGTGACCGAGGCGCCCCGCCCCTGCTGCTGCGAGAAGCCGCCGATGCGGTGGTCGAGCGTGTCGTGCACCGTCATCCGCTCTCCCAGCTTGACGGCGAGGCGTCGGCGGTCCGGAAAGTAAGCGTAGCGCACGTCGTTCTGCGCCCCGACGGCGCCGGGCGAGCCGAGCTCGGCGGGCCACCATTGGGCGTCCGGGTCGGGGGCGAAGAGGCTGGCCGCGCCGCCCGTCGCCCCGCCCGACTGCTGCTGCCGGCTGCCGCCCCCCTGGCTCTGGGACTGGGAGCTGCCGGTGTGCAGCAGGCCCGGCTGTGCGGCGAGGAGCGCCGAGATCTCGCTGCACAGGGCATCGATGCGGCCCTTCAGCGCGTGGTTGAACATGTCGCCGGTCATGATCATGCCGCCGCGCATCCACTGCCCGGAGCCGGCGAACTCGGGGTGATCGAACTGCGCCATGGTGCCGTTGCCGTCGCGCACCGCGAACAGCATGTGGGTGACCGCGTCGGCGCCGAAGCCGTGGCGCTGCGCCAGATCGCCGACGACGCGCCGGCCTTCGGGGGTGAGCTGCTGCATGGGGCGCTCCCGAGATTGGTTGCTACATCAAGGGTAATCGTCGTGCCCCCGAATGCCAGTCCTTTCTCCCCGACTCGCCGCGACGAGAAGATCCCCGCTTCCCCGGCCGGCCCGCCCGTCGGTTTTCGCCGACCGGAGACGGGAGCGGCGTCAGGCGTCCTCGTGGCTCCTGAGCATCCGGTAGAGGCGGGTGCGCGAAACCCGCAGGCTGCGTGCGGCCGCCGAGATGTTGCCGCCGTGGGCCTCGATCGCGTGCCGGACGGCGGCAAGCTCGAGCGCTTCCATCGATCCGGCGGCGCATCTGCCGGCCGCGCCGCCGGCGGGGGCGAGTTCCGGCGGCAGATGCTCCGGTCCGATCTCGTCTTCGCCCGCGAGCACCTGCGCGGTGCGCAGGACGGACACCAACTCGCGCAGATTGCCCGGCCACGAGTGGTGGGCCAGCAGTTCCATGGCGGCGGCGCTGATGCGCGGCAGGGGCCGATTCGGGGCGTTCTGGGCGAGCAGGCGTCGCACGGTGGCCGCAAACCCGGGTCGATCGCGCAGGGGCGGAAGCGTGCACGCGAGGCCGTTGATGCGGTAGTAGAGATCGAGCCGGAACCGGCCTTCGCGAATCAGACGGGGGAGGTTCTGGTGCGTGGCGGCGATCAGGGCGATGTCCACCGCCATCGCCTGAAGGCCGCCCACACGGGTGACCTCCCTTTCCTCCAGCACGCGCAGCAGGCGCGATTGCAGAGCGAGGGGCATGTCGCCGATCTCGTCGAGGAAGAGGGTGCCCCGGTGCGCCAGCTCGATCTTGCCGGCCGCGCCGCCTTTGCGCGCGCCGGTGAATGCACCGTCCATGTAGCCGAAGAGCTCGCTTTCGATCAGCGTTTCCGGGATCGCCGCGCAATTGATCGCCACCCAGGGACCGTTGTGCCTCGGGCCGCTGTCGTGCAGGGCCCGCGCGACGACCTCCTTGCCGGTGCCCGTTTCGCCCTGCAGCAGCACCGGAATGCCGTGCCGGTAAGCGGCTCGGGCACGGTCGAGGGCGGGAGTGAGAGCCGGCGTGTCCTCGGCCAGCCGGCGGAGCGGGTCGTGGCGGTCGGTCGCCCGGGCCGAGGGCGCGAGCTTGCGGCGGACGTCGGGGGCAGCGGGACCGCACGCGTCGCCGCCTTCCGTCCCGGTGCGCTCGACCCGGGCGAGTACCGTGAGGCCGTTGCACAGGCCGATGGGGGCGGGCTGCTTCGGGTCCGCGGCAAGGGCGGACAGATGCTCCCACGCGGGCAGGTCGAACAGTTCACCGGCTTCGCGCTGCGTCAGCTCGGCAGGGGAGAGGCCGAACAGGTCCGCGGCGCAGGGATTGGCAGCGACGATGCGCCCGCCGGTGTCGACCGCGAGCGCAGCCTGCCGGCCGGGCGCGAACAGGCCGCCGTCGCAGGCCAGGCGCACCACCAGATGGCCTGCCGGAAGCATCGAGAACAGGCGGTCCTCGACCAGCCCGGCATAAGCGGTGACGAGGCGGAGCGGGTCGAAGCGGCACGCCTCGCCGGCCCACAGGGTGGAGAGGTCCAGGCAACCCGCGAGCTTGCCGAAGGGGTCGCGGATGGGCGCCGCCGCGCAGGTATAGACGCCGGTGGTCTCGACGAAGTGCTGGTTCCCCTCGACCAGCACCGGCGCCTCTTCGGCCAGGGCCGTGCCGGGGCCGTTGGTGCCGATGCGCGGCTCCGAGAGGTCGACGCCGGTGCGCGCGATCAGGCGCAGCTCGCGTCCGAGCTTCGACGAGTCGTTGAACCCTTCCACCACCATGCCCTCGGGGTCGACGACCAGGATCAGCCAAGGGGCATTCGCGACGGTTCGGAGCAGGCTGCCGATCGTGGCACGGCTCGCGTCGAGCAGGCGCTGGTTGCGGTCGCGCAGCTCGTCGACACGCCCCCGCGGCACGGGGTCGAATTCCACGCCGCGGCGGGAATCGATGCCCATGCGGGCGGAGCGCATCCACGACTTGCGCAGGGGCTCGGCGAGCAACTGAGGGGGGACGTCGCCGGTGTCGTAGAAGGCCCGCCTCGCGCGCGCCCAGCTGTCCGGACCGGTGCTCCTGTATGCGGCCATGCGTCTCCTCCTGGTTTGCTCCGTCATCGCAGCGTCGCGCTGTCTTTCGCCTTGCCGACGGCATACCGGTATGCCGTGGACGGGTTCGGTGCGGCCGAATTGTAACAGCGTACCCGGCCTCGTCAACGCGGCGCAGCTGCCCTCGGTCCGTCTCGCGCAGCGGGCCGAAATCCGGCTTGTAGCGGATCGCTACACCTGTCTTGTTCGCCGGACAGTCGGGCCCCGGCGGAAAAGCGCGCGGTGTCTGGTGTTCGGCTCTGTTTCCTAATTGGCATGCCGGTTGCCCGGAGATGGGTCGGGGGGCTGGTGCCGATCGTGGCGCCCGCACGTTTCCCCCGGACTCCAAGACAAGAAGAGGATACGGATGAGACAGAACAGGCAGATCGGAACCAAGCTCGGCCGGCGACTGGCAGGCATCATGACGGCGGTCGTGTGCGCGCTGGGACGTCCGGCGCATGCGGTGGACGTGGATGCGGGCGACTACACGGCCTTGCCGGCGGGCACAAATCTGGCGCTGGTGTACTACCAGTATGCGGAGCGGGACACGCTCTATCGTGACGGCGACAAGGCCTCGAGCGATGCGCGCCTGCGGTCGGACATCGGAATCCTGCGCGGCGTACATTTCACGGAGCTCGGCGGGTACATCGTCGATCCGCAGTTCCTGTTGCCATTCGGCCGACTCGACGCCGGGGGCGCGATCGGTGCCCTGGGCAGCGAGAGCGGCATCGGCGATCTGATTCTTGCCGCCACCGTCTGGCTGCGCGACGATCCCGCGAACAAGACCTACTTCGGGATCACGCCCTTCGTGTGGCTGCCGACTGGCAGCTACGACAGCGACAGCGCGCTGAATCTGGGCGAGAACCGATGGAAGGCCGCCCTTCAGGCAGGCTACATCACGCCGCTGTCCAAGCGGCTCACCCTCGACCTCGTCGGCGACGTCACGTGGTACGGCGACAACGACGACCTCGGGGCGGGCGGCGCCACCCTGAAGCAGGACGCCTCCTATCAGGTCCAGACGCACTTGCGCTACCACCTGAGCGACGCCACCCATCTGGGCTTCAATTACTCCCACACCTGGGGCGGCGAGACCGAGATCGATGGCGTAGGGCAGGGCGACCGCCTGTCCACGGGCAAGGTCGCCCTCAGCATGGGCCACTTCTTCACGCCGACCGTTCAGGTCATCGTCGGTGTGGGGAAGGACGTCGGTGTCGAGAGCGGACTCGAGGAGGACCGGCGGCTCAACATGAGGCTGCTCAAGGTGTTCTGAGCGCCGAGGCCCACTTGCGGTCGGCGAGGGCCGCCGAGTCGCCGGTGCGTCTCAGCCCTCGGGCGCGCGCAGCCACACCTGGGTGCGACCGAGCATCGGCGTGCCGAGGTAGCCGCGCACCTCGAGCCGCTGGCCCTCGTCGCGCAGCACCATCTGGCAGCTGTAGATGCGGCCGTTGTCCGGGTCGAGGATTTCGCCGCCGCGATAGACCTCGCCGTCCCGCTTCAGACCGGTGACGATGGTCAGGCCCAGCATCGGCTGGCCGCGGCGCTCGTCGGGACAGTTGTCGCACACCGGGCGCTCCTGCTCGATCGGGCGCAAGCCGCGCTCGACGCGGGCCCGGAACTCCCCGTCGTGCTCGGTGATGCGCAGCAGGGCGCGGGGCATGTGGTCGCGGTCGTCGATGACGGTCCACAGCCCGACCAGCGGATCGGCGGCCGCGGCGCCGCCGCCGACGCAGGCGGCGAGCAGGGCGGGCAGGGCATGCCGGGCCGGGCAGTGGCGTCCCGGTTCAGGCGCGGACGGCGGCGTCTTCGGTGTCGGTGCGCGTCGGCGTGACATGGTCGGACTCTCCTTGGGGAGCGGCAGGGTGGTAGCCGGGGTGGGCGAGGCGTTCGCGCAGCGCGACGAGCTCGCACCGGATGTCGTCGCCGCGGTAGTGCAGGAACGCGCCGGTCCCGCCGTCGACCAGGACCTCCAGGTAGGGCTCGGGCGCCCCGACCGCGGGGTCGCCCGCGCGCAGCGTCTCGAGGCATTCGCGCTCGGGCTCGGTGGTGGTGCGCACTACGCGGGCGAGGCCGAGCTCGCGCACCAGCAGCCCGAGGCTCAGCGCCCGCTCGCCGGGCAGGCCGTGATGGAGCGGCAGGCGCAAGGTGTGCAGGCGCTGGTCGACCCACGTGCCGCCGTCGTCCGCCCCCGCCTGCGAGGTGCTCGTGGCGCTGTCCAGGACCGCC
This sequence comes from Azoarcus sp., assembly GCA_020725025.1. Taxonomy (GTDB): domain Bacteria; phylum Pseudomonadota; class Gammaproteobacteria; order Burkholderiales; family Rhodocyclaceae; genus Aromatoleum. The sequence goes on along the minus strand of DYFV01000017.1, from coordinate 39,545 downwards.
AGCATTTCGGCCGTGCGCTGCAGGGTGCCGAGGTTGATCGCCGGCAGATAGATCCCTTCGACGCACGCGGAAGCCAGGGCGGCGCGGGTGATGCCCTCCAGGTTGGGCCTGCGCGTGGCAGGGGAAGGCGGCACGCCCGGCCGCTCCGCACCGATCCCGCCGCCCAGCTCGACGACGATGCGGGCACCGTCGGCGAACCCCCGCTGCAGGCCGGCGATCCACTTCACGGGGTGGAACATCTGGAAGAAGAGTGCGGCGCGGATGCGCTCGGGGTCGCCGGAGTGGTACTCGCCGGTGTAGTTCGACAGCACTCTCAGCCGCGGCGGACGCACGCGGACCGTGTCGAGGTGGGGGCGGAACCGCTCGGCTGCGCCGATCATGAGGTAGGTGTGGAAGGCACCCTCGGTCTTGAGGAAGCGGCCCGCCTTGGAGCGGCCGAACTTGTCCGCCACGTCGTCCATGAGCGCGTCCAGATCGCTCTCGAAGCCGCACACCACGGTCTGGTCGGGCAGGTTGCAGCCTCCGATGCCGCAGTAGCGGGCATCGGCGAGCGGCTTGATCGATTCGAGGTCGAGGCGGAAGGCTGCCATGCGGCCGCGTCCGTACACGGACATGAGCCGCCCGCGCCAGCGCACGAGCTGCAGGGCGTCCTCGAACTCGAGCGCTCCGGCGGCGACCAGGGCGGCATACTCGCCCAGGCTGTGTCCGGCCGCCACGTCGGGTGCCCAACGGCCGCCGGTGAGCTCGGAGAAGGCCTCCAGGCAGGCGACGGCGTGGGTGAGGAGAGCGATCTGGGTGAACTCGGTGCGGTTGAGCCGCTCCTCGGGCCCATGAAAGGAGAGCCGGGCGACGTCGAAGCCCAGGCAGTCGCTGGCGCACTCGTAGATAGCGCGCACGCAGCCGAAGGTTTCGTAGAGGTCGCTGCCCATGCCGACGTATTGCGATCCCTGACCGGGGAAGACGTACAGGATGCGGGTGGGTGGTTTCATCGCGGGGCTCCTGCCGTGAAGTTCGATTGTGCTCATGCCGCCGCTCGGGCGGGGCCGGAATGCTCGACGGGCGCCGCCGCCTTGGGCTCGATGCCGACGTGATGCAGCACCCGCTCGGCCATCCGCTCGGCAGTGAAGCGTGCCGCGATCCTGCGGGTGTTGCCGGCCAGCTCGCGGTGCAGCGCCTCGTCGACCAGCAGGCGCTCGAGCTGGCGCGCCAGGTCGCCGCTGTCCCAGGTGCGGAAGGTGAGGCCGGCGCGACGGCCGCCCTCCTGCATCACCTCGGTGACGCCGCCGTAGTCGGGAACCAGGACCGGCGTACCCATGCTCATCGCCTCGACCACCACCAGCCCGAAGGCCTCGCGATTGACGGAGGGATACACCACGCAGCGGCTGTGGGCGAAGAGCGCGTCCCGCACTGCCGCCGGGATGGCCCCCGCGTGGTGGATGTGCACGCCGATGTGCTCCGCAAGCTCGCCGAGCACCTTGCGGCAGGACTCGCCCTTGGCGGTCGCGCCGCAGATCACGAGCTGCATCCCGATGCGCCGCTGCTGCAGGAGCCGCGCCGCGTAGAGCAGGAGGTCGATGCCTTTCTCCGACTCCTGGCGGCCGACGTAGGTCACGATCGGCACGCCCCGGATCAGGCCGGGGAAGAGCGGCTCCAGGACAGAGAAGGCAGGCACGGCATCGCGTTTCGGAAACTCGACGCCGTTGTACACCACGCGCATGCGGGTGGTGGCCACGTCCAGCTCGTCGTGGATGCGTTCGAGGTAGTCCTGGCTCACCGCGATCGCCGGCCAGCGCGACGCCCGCACCGCGGCGTTCACCCCCTCGCGGAACTGCGGAAACACGCCGGCCCTCCGCGCGTAGTGGGCGAACTGCTCGTCGCCCTGGAAGCTCAGGAGGTAGTCGAAGGGGGGCTCGCAGTCGCGCTGCGCGGCGGTCGCGAGCGGGCCGATGGCGCCGAAGCTCATCAGGACGTGGCTCACCTTGTCGCGGACGACCCAGCGGCGCAGTCGGGTGGCCAGGCCGCGGTCGCCTCCGGGCGTCCCGTGCAGTGCCCGCATGAGGTTCTCGAGCAGGCGGTCGACGTAGCCGTCCATGCGTTGCACGGCCTGCACGCGGCGGGCGGGGGGGAGCAGGAAGAGCAGCGACCCGACCACGCGGTCGAGAAAGCCGGACGGTTGCCTGAAGTGGTAACGGGTACCGTGGCACAGCAGGCGCTGGGGGATGCCCGGGTCGACCAGCTCGGGCTGGCATTCGAGCATCCAGTAGACCACCACCTTGTAGCCGAGCCGGTACAGGGCGTTGGCCAGGGTGATGTCCCGGACCGTCGACCCGAGCCATGAGCCGCTGCCGATCGTGACGATGGCGAAGGTCGGGTCCTGGGGCGTGGGAAGTCTCCGCAGAGAATGCAATGTCTCGCGGACGGGTACGCGGGAGGCATAGAGGAGCCCCGCGTTGCTGGATCGGTGCGCCTCGCTCGGCTGCTCGAGCTCGATGCGGGAGAAGCCCCAGACCTTCATGAGCTCGACGACGTCGGCCGCATGTTCCGCGAAGTGGTCGAGCTCCACCACCACCTGGCGGATCTTCTGCCAGTCCGCCGGATCGACGCCCACCAGCACGTCGAGCTCGCCGCCTTCGACGTCGATCTTGAGCAGGTCGATGCGCTCGACGCCGGTGTCGCGGATGGCATCGGACAGGGGGCGCACCTCGCAGCGCATCTGTTCGGACTGGATGAGCCAGCGAACAGCCGCTTCCACCACGGCGGCGCGGACGGACGCCGGCAGCCGGCGCAGCCACGGCCACAGGCGGCCGCTGTCGATGTCGGCGAGCAGCGTGCGCCGGCACCGGGCGCGCACCTGGTCCAGGCTGATCAGGTGGGCCGAGGACCAGCCCGGGAGCCGCGGGAAATGGTGGAAGGGGAGGCGGGCCGACTCGTCGGACAGCCCGTACGGGAGCACACTCACCCGGCCGGCGGCCAACCGGTCCACGTTGTGCTGAAGCAGGCGGCGGATTGGGGGCACGGCCTCGAAGGCATACACCGTCGCGTCGCCCTTGCAGCGCTCCAGCACCGACAGCGAGAACAGCCCGATGTTGGCCCCCACGTCGAACACCACGTCGCCGGGGTGCACCTCGATGCCGTGGCGGAAGTAGGCCGGGATGTCGTACTCGTAGAGGTAGCGCGCCTCGGTGGGATTGAAGCAGGTCACCATCAGCCCGCTGCCGGGGAGCGCGACCGCGCGCGGCACCGGCCCCGGCGTCCGTACGGCGCCGCGGCGGCGGCGGTGCCGGTGCCGGCCGCGGCGCTCAGAAGGTATAACCGATGCCGGCAAAGAGGGAGTATCGCAAGAGACTGCCGAACTCGGTACGCGTGCTGCCGGTGAATCCGTTGGCGATGAGATATAGCTGGACATGGTCGCCTACCTCGTGTTCGAAGATGCCGATCAGGCGGTTGGAACCGTCGTCGAGATTGCGGATGAAGCGCAGGCTGAAGTCGAGATCGCGGACCAGGGTGGTGTCCGAGAGCTGCAACATCAGGTAGTTGCGCCGGATGAGGACCTCGCGCGGGTCGATCTTCCCCGCGAGGAAGCACGCGGCCACGCTTCTGCCCACGCAGCCGTCGTCGTTGCGGTAGTACTCGGCGGTGATCGTCGGTCCCGCCTCCAGGGTGTAGGCGCCGCCTACCTGGACCTTGGCGCCGTCTTCCTCGGCAAGGCTGCCCTCGGTGTACAGGAGCAGCGCCTCGGAGGCGTTCCAGCCGGCGAAGAAGCCCAGCCGGTACTGGTCGCCATCGCGATAGGAGGGGATCAGCGAGGCGTAGGTATCGAAGCCGGTGTAGTCGAGCTTGAATGCGTAGATCTCCTCGAAATCGTCGTCGTCGACCGCCGTGCCCGGCACCAGCGGCCGGCTGGTGGTGAGGCTCGCGCCGTCGTCGAGGCGGCCCTCGCCGAAGTTGGCGATCGCCGACAGCGCCCACTCCGGGCTCGGCACCCAGACCGCGCGGGCGAAGTCCAGTCCGGGAAGCTCCAGGCGGGGGTTGTTGCGGCCGTTGTCGCGGTTGAAGGGGTTCGAGGACGACACGATGATCGACGGCCCCCACTGCAGGTTCTCCCGGCCGACCGACAGCACCAACTCGTCGAAGGGGCGGTAGCGGACCCAGCCCTCGTTGATGTAGGCCTCCGCGTCGGTCTCGTCGTCGCCGTCGCGGATGCCTTCCTCCCAGCGCTCGTAGACCAGCTCGGCGCGCGGCTTGAGGCCGAACTCCCAGTTGCGGAAGCCGAGCTCCAGGTCCACCCGCGGATTGAGCACCGCCTGGTAGCTCGGGATCTCGAGGACGTTGTTCGGGTTGACCGGCGAGCTGCGCGGGTCCTGGGCCACCAGGAAGGCGAGGATGTTCACGCGCGAGTAGAAGCCGTCGCGCAGTTCGTCGACCAGGCGTTCTCCCTCTGGGGCGACGGGTTCTTGCGCGAGGGCGGGGCGGAGGGGAGCCGCGAAAAGGGCGAGGGCGGCCAGCGTGCAGGAAAGGAGGGGGCTCTTGTTTTTCATCGCATGAAGAGATTGAGGTTGAAAATCCGGTCGGGAAGCGCATCGAGGCGTGGCTTGGTCATGCGCAGGGTGGTGACGTCGCCGCTCATCAGCTCCTCGTAGATCGCGATGCGCGAGATGAAGGGGCGCCTGGCACCGTCGATGACGACGGTGTTGTCGTAGTCCATGCGGGCGGATTTGATCTTGCGGCCCGACAGGGTGTAGTACTCCGCCTTCACCCCCACCAGATCGTCCTTGGCGATCCAGTACTTCACCCGGTCGTAGGTGGTGCGCGAGTTCTTCGCCCTGAGATCGAAGACGTAGCAGGGGCGCCCGCCCACGCGCTCGTCGGGCAGCGGCTCGGCCTCGTAGTCGTCGGCGTAGTTGGTCGAGGCGATGTCGCCGTAGGAGGCGTTGCCCATCAGCTTCTGCCGCTGCGACACCGGCACCGGCTTGGAGAGCCCGGGCTTGTAGAACCACATGTGGTTGTCGAGCATGAGGAGCTTGTTGCCGCGATGCTTTGGCGGCGCGAGGCTGATGCCCGCGACGTGGAAGCCGCGCGCCTTGATGTCGTACTTCATGGTGTCGGTGCGTCCGCGCTCGACCGCCTCGATGACGACCTCCCAGGCGATGCCTTCGACATTGCCGCGGGCCTGGTCGGCCATCTTCAGGATCTCGTAGTCGCTCATGGCGGCCGCCGGGGCGGCGACCAGGAGCAGAAAGGCGGTGGCCGACGCTGCGGCCAATCCGGTCCATCGCTTCATGCAGGGGTTCCTCCGTGGCTTTCAGGTGTGGCCGAGGGCGCCCACCACTTCCATGCGCGCGGCCTTGCGGGCGGGCAGGGTGGCGGCCAGGAGGGAGAGCAGCAGCAGGCTGACGACGCTGCCCAGCATCTCCCGGGGCACCAGATACACTTCCAGCGGGACGCGCCGCGCGATCTGCGGCGGCACCCAGGTGGGCTCGAACCAGGCCACGCCGCCCCATACCAGGACGGTCAGCGCCACCCCCAGCAACGAGCCGAAGAAGCCCAGCAGCAGGCTCTCCACGGCGAACAGGCCGACGATGCCGCGCCGCTTGACGCCCAGCGCCCGCAGCGTCCCGATCTCGCGGGTGCGCTCCATGATCGCCATGCCAACGGTATTCACGACGCTCATCACCACGATGGTGAACACGATGAGGAAGGCGAACAGGAAGATCACCTCGAACATCTGCTTCACTTTGGTGTAGAAGGGCGAGAGCTCCTCCCAGGTGTGGATCTCCACCTCGACGCCGCGCTCTGCGAGCGTGCGCTCGAGCTCGGCCCGGACCGCCTGGATCTGGCTCTCGTCCCGGAGCAGCACATTCACCCGATCGGCGCCCGGCGTGTCGTAGAGCTCACGCGCGAAGTCGAGGGTGACCAGCATGAGCTTGTCCTGGAGCGCCTCCACCGGCGAGTCGAAGGTCTGCAGGATGCGGGCGTCGAGCGCGTTGATCTGGCCTGCCACGGTGGGTGCCATCGCGATGGCGGTGCTGCCCAGCTCGAGCCCGAGCTGATCGGCGAGCCCGTTGGCCATGCCGACGCCATCGGACGCCGCATCGCTCAGCGGCTCGCCGGAGTAATGCTTGAGCCGCCCCACCGTGCTGCGCGAGCGGCTCGCGATGGCATGCACATCGGAAGGCACCCGGCCGCTGGCGAGAAAGATGGTGGACACCTGGCCGTTGCTCACCAGGCCGGAGATGTCGAGCTGCGGCGTGACGACCACCACTTCCGGGCGCCGGTTCACCGCGTCGAGGACAGTCGCCAGGTCGTCTCCGTCCAGCAGGTAGCGGGTCGGGTCGAGCTTGCCCTCGCGCAGGAAGCCCTTCTTGAAGATGGACAGGTGACCATTGGCCTGGGCGTAGATGTGCGAGTCCTCGAGGCTGGTGAAGATGTAGGCGGTGAAGCCGCCCAGGGCATTGACGGCGGCGAAGCCCAGGGCGATGGCGAGCACGGTGAACAGCGAGCGGCGCCCGTTGCGGAACAGGTTGCGCACGGCGAGCTTGATCCACGTCGTCATGGCAGGCGCTCCAGGGTGCGAGGGCGCACGGGACGCCGGCCGGCGGTGTCTTCCGCGATGCGGCCGTCGCGCATCAGCACGCGCCTGCCGACGCTGTCGAGCAGGCGCTGGTCGTGGGTCGAGAAGACGAAGGTGGTGCCGTGGCGCAGGTTGATGCGCTGCATCAGGTCGATGATGGTGTGCGCGTTGGCCGAATCGAGGTTGGCGGTCGGCTCGTCGGCGATGACGAGTGCGGGATCCGTCACCAGCGCCCGCGCGATGGCGACCCGCTGCTGCTGGCCGCCCGACAGCCGCGCCGGCCGATGCGACAGAAAGCGCTGCAGGCCGACCTCGGCGAGCCGACCGAGCGCCCGCTCGCGGGCGACTGCGGTCGAGGCGCCCGCGATCTGCAGCGGCAGCATCACGTTCTCCAGGGCGGTGAGGACCGGGATGAGGTTGAAGTTCTGGAAGACGAATCCGATGCTGCGGTTGCGCAGCTCGCTGCGCGCATCGTCGGAAAGCCCGGTGGCGTCCTTCCCGTCGATGAGGACGGCGCCGGCGGTAGGGGTGTCGAGCAGCCCGACGAGGTTGCACAGGGTCGACTTGCCCGAGCCGGACGGGCCCCATATCGCGACGAACTCGTTGCGCCCGATGCTCAGGTCGACGCCCTCGAGTGCGGCGATGGTCTGCTCGCCGACCCGGTAGTGCCGCGTCGCGCCGGCGAGCTCGACGAGCGGCGCTGCGGCGATCGATGCGAGGTCGGTCATGTCGCCGCCTCCTCGGTGCTTGCGGTCCCCGCGCCTTGCGTCCAGGCGACGATGAAGTCGCCCTCGCGAAGGCTGTGCACCTCGATCACCCGGCTGGTGTCGCCCGGCGGCCGGATGCGGATCGTGCCGGCGGGGTCGGCCGCCACCGCCTGGAAGCGCTGCGGACCGCCCTCGACGCCGGTGCCCAGCGATTTGCCGGCGGCCTCCTTGGCGCACCACAGGCGCGTCACCCACTCGTCGTGGGTCGGCCCGGCCGTCGCCCCGGCCTGCGCGGCGAGCAGGGCGCGCTCGGCGGCAGTGGCGACGGTGTCGAGAAAGGCCGCCTCGCGCGGCACGATGCGTTCGACGTCGATGCCGAGGGGCTCGTCGCCGGCGATCGCGACGGCGCGATCCTCGCAGTGGGCGAGGGACAGGCCGGGCAGGGGCGCGTAGGCCTCGAGGCCGGCGGCCGCAGGCCGGCCCTTCGCGTCGTTCGCGATGGCGACCGCCGCCGGGTGCAGCATCTCCGCGCTGCCGCTGCGGGCGGCGAGGCAGGCACGCAGCGCGTCTTTGGCGGCGATGCGGCCGAGCAGCCATTGGCGCTGGCGAGGAGGCATGTCGGCCTTGGCCCGGAAGTCGGCCATCTCCTCCCCGGTGAGGAGGTGGCGGGCGAGCATGGACCAGTCGAAGCCGGCGGCCGCGCTGGTGTCCACCACGCGGCAAGCTGCGGAAGGCGGCAGGCCGGGGAGCGCGAGCGGCCGGCTCAGGCAGTGCCGGGTGGGCTGACGGCGGAAATCGACCAGCGCCGGCGGCCAGCGGAACTTCCACGCGCCCCAGTCCTGGATGCGCATCCATACGCCCCCCGAGCCGTCCTGCACCTCGACGTCGGCGTAGACGGTCTTTGCCTCGTCGCGGACGATCTCGAGTCGCACCGGTACGCGCGTGCCCGCCGGTGGAGTGCCCCGATACAGCTCGAGCTTGCGGAAGCCGATCGGAAACGCATAGCGCTCACGCTGCATCGCCCACAGCCCGAGGAGTTGACCGACCCCGTCCAGCAGCGCCGGATCGGTGAGAAGCTGCGGGCGCGGCAGGCTGCGGAAGAGATCGCCGGTGGCGCTCACCCGCAGCGTGCCGGCCAGGCCGCGCTCGGCCACCACGACCGGACCCGTCACGCATTGGAAGCGCGGGCCGTGGAAGAGGTGGCGCGCCGCATAGAGCGCCTCGCCGGTGAGCGCGAGCGGCTGCGGGCGGACGAGCTCGGTGAAGCGGGGTGTGAGCTCCACCGGGTAATGGGCGCCGAAGAGGACGCGTCCGGTCATGGCCGCGCTGGCCTGGGCACCGGCGAAGAGCTCGACCGCGACCGGCAGGACGTCGCCGTGCGGTTCGGGCGGGAGCGCCTGCGCCACGACCCGCAGGGGCAGGGTTTCGGTGTCCGCCAGTTCGATCCAGCGCAGAGCCTTGATGTCCTCGAAGCCGACCGGCCCCAGGCCGGGGGCGAGGCAGGCGGCTGCCTCTGCCATCACCTCCAGGCTCATGGTCATCGGAAGCACCGGCAGGCAGGCGGACAGGGGTTTCACGCCCGGCGCGTGAACGAAGGCGTGGTCGGCCAGGTAGAGATCCTCGGCGAGGTCGAGCGTGCGCTCGATCGTGATGGATCTGCCGGGTACGTGTCCGCTTACCTTGCCGATGAAGGGCAGGGCGGATTCGCGGTCCGGCCCGGGAGGAGGGGAGGGGGCGGGCTCGTCGGTGCGCGGAGCTCGTGCCTCGTCGGCGCCGTCCGCCGTGCCCGAGCGCAGCGCCTCCAGGGCCTGGACTTCGTAGAGGCGCGCGACGAGGGGAAGGGCGTCGCGCCCGGTCGTGGCTTCGGTGTCATGGGTGCTCATGGGGCAACCTCTCGATTACGTGTTGCGGTGTGCCTGCCGGGGGATGCCGGCTCATATCTTTTCCACCACCATGCCGGTGACGGTCAGCCCGGGGCCGAAGGCCAGGCAGACGATGCGGGTGCCGACGTCGACCGTCTCGAGCGATTCCTTGAGGATGTGGGGGATGGTCGCCGAGGACATGTTGCCGTTCTCGCGGAAGACGGCGAGGCTGATCGCCACCTGGTCGTCGGCGAGCCCGAGCTCGTCCTGGATGTGCTCCACGATCTTCGGTCCGCCGGGATGGATGGCGAAGCTCAGCGAGCCCTTCTCCCTGGCGTAGTCGATGCCGGCGCGCGTCACGAGGTCGGCGACGAAGCGCGCGACGTGGCGCTTGATGACGACGGGCACCATGGGGCTGAGCGTCATGTGGAACTGGTGCGCGTCGGGGACCCAGGTCATGTCGTCGGCCGAGTCGGGCAGCAGGTGCTCGTTCATGGCGAGGATGCGCAGGCCGTGCAGGCCCTGTCTCGCCAGCTCCTCCTCGGCGTACACCGAGTACTTGATGAGCCCGTCCGAGAACAGGGTCATGGCGATGATGTTCTCGGCGGTCAGGTCGGCGATGTTGTTGTGGGCCGACAGCAGCTCGGTGTGCACGATGTCGACGCGGCGTTTGGGCGGCGTCAGGCCGTACTGCGACGAGGCCAGGAAGCCGTGTGCCATCTTGATGGCGGGAAACGCGCCGTAGCAGCCCATGTGGTAGCTGTGCGTGACGGTGGTGCGGAACCACTCGCGCTCGGACGCCATTCGCTCGACCGGGCTGGGCGCGAGGTAGCCCGAGCAGGTCACGTGGATGAGGTCGTCGGGCGCGGTGCTCGTGCCGCGGAACATCTCCTCCAGGCCCTGCGTGACGACCTTGGCATAGCTCTCGTGGCGCGTACGGATATCGGCGCCGCGAGGGTCCTCGGAGATGTCGTAGAGCTTGAGGTGCTTTTCCTTCGGCTCGGCGATGTCGAAGTGCCCGTCGGTGAAGCGGATGTCCGTGAGCCGCGGGAAGAAGACGAGCTGGCGGCGCTTGATCTGCGACGGCGACAGGGCATAGCGGTCGAACTTGTCCTTGACGTTCTTGTGCACCTCCCGGAAGGCGCTCTTGTCGGTGATGTCGTTGCGCATGCAGTAGGCGCGCGCGAACCCGTAGGCCGACAGCTCCAGCGTGACCCGTTGCGGCACCGGCTTTGCCAGTTGGACGGGCGTGAAGCCCGTCAGCACGGCGTTGTAGGGGATGGTCGTCATGTGTTTGTTCTCCAGTGCATCGGGCGGGGTTACGAGACGGTGGCCGGAGTGGTCTCGGCGGCGGCTGCGGCGGACCGCGGCCGGGCCGCTTCGGCGCGCCGCCGGCGCGGCGCGACCATGGCGGCGATCTGATCCAGGCTCGCCGTGATCACCACTTCCGGCTCGCCGCAGGCGCCGCGCGCGAGCTGCTCGAGGAAGTGGCGCGTGCCGCTCTCCGGGCGAATCGGCTCGATGCCGCGCTCGGCGTAGAAGCGCAGCATCTCCTTGCCGACCATCCCGGACGCCCACGGTCCCCAGTCGAGCGCCACGACCTGCACGCCCGGCCAGGCATGGCCGAGCCGGCCCGCCAGCTTGTTGAGGAGCTCGTTGGCGGCGCTGTAGTCGCTCTGTCCGGCATTGCCGAAGCGCCCGGCCACGGAGGAGAAGAAGGCGAGGAACTTCAGCCCGTCCGGGCGCAGCCGCTCGGCGAGCACCCCTGCCGGCACCACCTTGGTGTCGTGGACGGCGGCAAAGGACTCCGGCGTCTTGTCGCGGATGAGCTTGTCCTCGATGATTCCTGCACCGTGCAGCACGCCGTCGATGCGGCCCATGCGCGCGTAGACGTCGTCGATCAGGGCGGCGAAGGCCTCTGCGTCACGCACGTCCAGGCTGTGATATTCCACCTCGGCGCCCACGGCGCGCAGCGCGTCGAGGTTGGCGCGCATCTCGCGGTCCTTGAGCAGGCGCTTGAACACCCGGTCGACCTCGGCCGGCTTGACGTTGCCGGCACGCTCGGCCTTCAGCCGGGCGATGAGCACCCGCTTGAGCTGGGCGGGGTCGGTGAGTTCGCGCGTGTCCTCGGCCTCCTCCTCGGGAAGCGGGCTGCGCCCCACCAGTACGAGGCGGGGGCGGTAGCGCTTCGCCAGCGCCTGCGCGATGCGCGAGGTGATCCCGACCGCACCGCCGGTGAGGAGCACAACGCTCTCGGCGCCGAGGAGCGGCTCCGGGCGCGGCGCCGGGGCAGGGCGCTGCGGCTCGAGGGCGAGATGCCAGCGGCCGTCGAGCGTGTGGCCGATCTCCAGAGCGGGATCCGCTGCGCACCATTCGTCGAGGATGTGGCCCACGACGTCGGCGGGTTCGATCTCCGGCGCGAAGTCCAGGCAGCTCACCCGCAGCTCGCCCCATTCGCGCGCCACGGTCTTGGCCACGCCCAGAGTGCCGGCGCCCGTCCACGGGAAGCTGCGCGTGCCGCCCAGGCCGAAGCGGCCGTCGAGCGCGGTGACGTTGATCAGCCGCCCGGCGCCCGACTCGGCTGCCTGCCTGAGGTCCTCCTCGAGCACCTTGCACACCAGGAAGAGCGCCTTGGCGGCGCCCGGCGGCGGCTCGGCCTCGGGACCGTCGCTCGCCAGCGCGAGCAGACTGAACACCGTGCCGGCCGCGAGCCCCGAGTTGCCGAGCAGGCGCTTCAGGGCCGAGGCGGCATCGGGCGACGCCGGATCGAGCTCGTAGCGGTCCTCGCCGAGCGCGCGCGTCTTGCGTCCCGGGATGATCTGGCGCACGCGGCAGCCCTCGCGGACGAGCGCCGCGGCGAGCGCGTTGCTCACCGCCGAGAGCGGCCCCACCAGCACGATGGGCAGCCCCCCGGTGGGAAGCGCGCCCCGCGCTGGGTGCTGCGCCGGCGCGGGGATCGCGCAGAGGGTGTAGGCATGAACCGGGTCCGGCTGCACTTCGGTGTGCGACTCCACTGTCTCAGCCGGCGACGCGGACAGTGGAGTCTGGGATTTTTTTGTGGGGGGCCCTCCCTGCGGCAGGGGTGATGCTTCGTGCTGGCGGTCGTACCAGTCGATGATCTCGCCGAGCGTCTTGAGGCCGCTGAGCTCCTCGAACACCGATTCCTCGTCGCGTCCCTCCATCAGGTCGTGGTGCTCCTTGAGCTGGCTGAGGATCTCGATGCGCTTGATCGAGTCGATGCCCAGATCCGCTTCCATGTGGGCGTTGATGTCGAGCATGTCCTCGGGGTAGCCGGTGCGCTCCGACACTGCGTGCAGGAGGTTCGCCTTGAAGGTGGCGGTGGATGCCCTGCCGACCGTGTCGTCCGGTGCGGCGGGCGGCGCCGGGGTGGCCTCGGCCGGCTCGGCGGCAACGGGCGCGGGCGCGGGAGCCGGGGCCGGAGCGGGGCCTGCAGCGGGCGCCGGTGCCGTTGCGCCGGCATGCACCGCGAGCACCTGGGCCGGCAGGACCGGGGCGGGGGGGACGGCCTGGAGGAACGGGCGGCTGGCCTGGGGCTGCAGCGTCGGCATCCGCGGCAGGGCGGGCTGGGCCGGCGCGGGGACGAATTCATCGAGGGTTCCCGCGACCAGGTGGCCTTCGAACTCGAGCAGGTGGCGCAGGGTCGCGTGCTGATCGCGCTGCAGCGCGATGAACTGTCCGAGGATGTGATGAACCTGGGCGGCCGGGGAGAGGACCCGGAGGTCGTCTTCCGGGGATTCGGCGAGGCGGAGCTTGTCTTCGCTTTTCATGGTGATACTCCCGTGGGGCTTGATGCGTTGCTTGTGGTCCGGCGAAGCCGGTTGGTGGGTGACGAGGAGGCCGGGTGGTACGGCCTCGGGGGCCGGCGGCGCCGCGGCGGGCCCATGCGGCGCTGCGTCGGGTGCCCGCGGCGTGGCCGCCGCCGGCCGCGTCGCGGGGATAGGCACGATCTTCTTCCTTGCTTCCGCGGGCGGTTCCGCCCACGGCTTCGCCCGAGCACCATTGACGCGCCAGGTGAGCGGTCCGGGGGCGGCCTTGGCGCGGGCCCGCGCAAAGACCTCCTCCACCGCCACGGCCTCGAGGCCGCGGCCCTCGAACCAGCGGCCGATATCCACCGGGACCCCGAGGGCGTGCGCCTGGGCGAGGCAGTGCGCGAGCTGGAGCCAGCCGGCCCGGCCAGGGGCGTCGAGGGCGAGCGTTGCGTGCGGGCGATCGCCCAGGATCCGGTCGACGAGCCCGCTCATCACCAGCCCGGGCCCCACCTCGACGAAGACCCGTGCGCCGGCTGCATGCAGGCCCTCGATCTGCTGTGCGAAGCGCACCGGCTCGGTCATGTGGCGTACGAGGAGCGCCCGCATCGCCTCGACCTCATCGGGATAGGCGTCGGCGGTGGTGTTGCTCCACACCGGGACGCGGGCCGGTCGGAGCTCGACCTTCGCCAGCGCCTCGGCCAGCTGGTCTCGCGCGCTCGCCATGGCAGGGGAGTGGAAGGCTGCGCTCACGGCGAGCTTGGTCACACGCAAGCCTTCGCCGGTGAGCAACACGGCGGCGACGTCGATCGCCTGGGGCGGACCGGCGATGATGGTCTGATCGGCCGCGTTGAGGTTGGCGAGGCTCACCGCCAGGCCGTGCCGCTCGATGAGCCCGGCGAGCCGCAGCTCGTCGGCGTCCACCGCCGCCATGGCGCCGGGCGAGCGCCGGCCGGCCTCCGCGGCGAGCCGGCCGCGCAGCTCCGCGAGGCGGATGAAGTCGTCGAAACCGATCACGCCTGCGGCATGCAGCGCAGCGTACTCGCCGAAACTGTGGCCTGCGACGAAGTCGGGGGCGAGGCCGTAGGTGGCGAGCAGGCGCAGCGCCGCCGCCTCGATCACGCCCAGCGCCGGTTGCGCGACGTGGGTGTCGTTGAGCTCGGCCTGCTGGCGGGCGCGTTCCTCGTCGCTGAACACCGGCAGGGGATGCACGTAGCGCGACAGCGGGCGGGGGAGTGCCTCCGCCAGGAGGGCATCGGCGCGCTCGTGCAGCGTCTGCAGCTCGGGCAGGCCGGTGATCAGGTCGCCCAGCATGTTGATCCGTTGCGAGCCTTGCCCCGGGAAGAGGAAGCACACGCCGCCCGGCATGGCCGGGCCCTCGCGGTAGTAGACGCCCTGCGGGTGGCGCAGCTCGGTTTCCTTCCCGCGCAGCAGGCGCGCCGCGATAGCAAGCTTCTGGGCCAGGTCGGCGGGCGAGCCGGCAAGCAGCGCGAGCCGGCAGGTGCGCGCGCCGTTGTCGGCGGGCTGGCGGCGGTGGACCGCATGGAGCGAGGCGGCGAGCTGGGCGAGGTCGAGGTGCTCGGGATGTTCGAGCGCCGCGACGAGGCCCTCCACCTCCCGCAGCAGCTGCCCGCGGTCGTGCGCATGGAAAGCGAAGAGCTCGGCGTCGCGCGGGTTGAGGTTCACCGTGTCGCCGGGGCGGTAGGCGCCGGTGTACTCCTCCAGCACCACGTGGAAGTTGGTACCGCCGAAACCGAAGGCGCTCACCCCGGAGCGGCGCGGATGGCCCTTGGCCGGCGCGAGCCACGGCCGGGCCTCGGCGCTGATGTAGAAGGGCGTGGTGGCGAAATCGACCTGGCTGTTCGGCTTTTCCACGTTGAGCGTGGGCGGCAGCACGCGGTGCTCCATGGCGAGTGTCGCCTTGATCACGCCGGCCAGCCCCGCGGCCACCTTGGTGTGGCCGATCATCGACTTCACCGAGCCGACCGCGCATGACTGGCGCGGCATGTCCACCTCCCCGAAAGCGACGGTGAGGGACTCGATCTCGGACTTGTCGCCCACGGCCGTGCCGGTGCCGTGCGCCTCGATGAGCCCGATGGTCGCCGGATCGACCTCGGCGTCCTGATAGGCACGCCGCAGGGCCATCACCTGGCCCTGAGGATGGGGGGCGGTGAGGCTGCGGTTGCGCCCGTCGCTGGAGCTGCCGATGCCCTTGATGACGGCGTGGATGCGATCGCCGTCGCGCTCGGCGTCGCCCAGGCGCTTCAATACGAGGGTGGCGATGCCTTCGCCCAGGGCGATGCCGTCGGCGCTGTCGTCGAAGGGGCGCGAGCGCCCGCGCGGAGAGAGCGCGTGGGTCTGCGCGAAGCACATGAAGGAGGTGGCGTTGTTGGTGCCGTCGACCGCGCCCACCAGCGCCACGTCCGCGTCGCCGCTGCGCAGCTGCCGTATCCCGGCGTCGAGCGCGGCGAGCGACGAGCCGCAGGCGGCATCGACCGTGAAGTTGGTGCCGCGCAGGTCCATGCGGTTGGCCACGCGCCCGGCGATGACGTTGCCGATCATGCCGGGGAAGCTGTCCTCGGTCCATTTCGGCAGCTCCTGGGCGTAGAGCGTGTCGATGATCCGGCGCCGCGTCTCCTCGGGCAGATCCGGCACCCGCGGCAGGTAGTGGGGAAGCAGCGAGCGGAAGATCATGATGCAGCCGAGGTCGTTGTTCCCGCCGGCGGCGAAGATGGTCGCGGTGCGCTCGCGCGGGAAGGGGCGCCGGTCCAGGCCCGCGTCCGCGATCGCCCGGCGCGCGCATTCGAGGGCGAGGAGCTGTACCGGCTCGATGGAACGCAGTGCCGCCGGGGGGATGCCGTAGAGCGAGGTGTCGAAGGGCACGTCGTCGAGAAAGGCGCCCCACTTCGAGTACACCTTGTCCGGCGTGCCGCGGCGCGGATCGAAATAGTCCTCGATGCGCCAGCGCTCGTCGCTCACCTCGCGCACCATGTCGATGCGGCGCAGGATGTTTTCCCAGTACCGGCGGACCTCCTGGGCGCCGGGCAGCAGGCAGGCCATGCCGACGATGGCGATGTCGCTCTCGGCCGGGTTGCGCCGCGTCGGGCGACGGCGCGGCGCCGCCTCCTCGAGCACGACGGTGCTGCCCGCCGAAACCGTCTCGTGCAGCTCGGCGACGCTCACCACCTCGTGGCGCAGGCGCGCCACCTCGCCGAGCATGTACATGCCTTCGCGGCGCTGGGCCTCGGGCGGGATGGGGACGTAGCGCTGCGCGTTGTCGGCCTTGCGCTCGCTATTGTGGGCGATGCCCTTGGAGGCGATGCGCAGGCGCCCGATGTTGAGCATCTCGAGCACCTTGAGCACCTTCTCGGGCGCCTCGAGGGCGAGCAGCAGATCTCGCCGGGTGCGGTTGAACTCGTCGCAGAAGGGCGTCACCGCGCAGCGGGTGTACATGCCCTTGCCCGATTGCAGCAGCGTGGTTTCCTCGCAGGCGATCGCCTGGGCCTGGAATTCGTCCAGCACCGCGCCCGTGCCGACGATCTCGCGGGTGAACAGATAGGCGGTGCCCATCACCACGCCCGCCTTCATGCCGCGCGCGACCAGCGGCGCAGCGATCGTCGATACCATGGCGGCGGAGAGCGCGTCGTGAATGCCTCCGGCGAAGAGCACCTGCACCGCCTCCGGGTCCGGGATGTCGGCCGCGGCGAGCGTCTCGACGGCCTGCTCCCACAGCACGAAGCTGGTCAGCGGGCCCGTGTGGCCGCCGCACTCGCCACCCTCGAAGATGAACTTGCGCGCGCCGTCCTTGAGGAAACCCTGCAGCAGGCCGGGGGAGGGGACGTGCAGATAGGTGGCGATTCCCAGCGCTTCGAGCTCGCGCGCCTGGCTGGGGCGGCCGCCGGCGATGACCGCGAAGGGGGGCTTCACCTCGCGCACGATGGCCAACTGCTCCTGGCGTGCCTCCAGCGGCAGGAAGCCGAGCACGCCCACGCCCCAGGCGCGCTCGCCGAGCAGCGCCTTGGCCTCCCTGAGCAGCGTCTCCACCTGTTCCTTGCGCATGACCGACAGCGCCACCATGGGCAGCCCGCCGCCGTCGGCCACCGCCTTGGCGAAGGGCGCGACGTCGCTTACGCGCGTCATCGGGCCCTGCACGATGGGGTAGCGCGTGCCATGGACGCGGGCGAGGGGCGAGTCGGGACCGAGCGCCTTCTGGGCGCGCGCCTCGTCCAGCGCCGTAACGATCCGCTCGTTCAGTGCCGCGATGATGCGTCCGACGGTGACGTGGCGGCGCGCGAGCCCCGCGGCGAAGGCGATCTCCTCGCCCATGGGGATGAGGGGATCGTCCGTCTCCTGCAGGGCCTCCCGCAGCAGATCCTGCCAAGGCTCGTCCTTGATCACGGCCTGTTCCAGCACCTGCAGGCGGTTCCGCCCGGAGCGCGCGAAAAGCCGGAAGGCGCGCTGCTCGGTCCCGACCAGCACCGTCTCGCTGCCGTCGAGCTGGGCCCAGGCGCGGGCCTTGTCCGATCCTGCGTAAGGACTCTCCTCGGCGAGCCAGAGCTGCTCGCTCAGCACCACGCCCTCGGCACCGGCGAGCACCGCCGCCGGCGCGCTGTGCATGCCGATGCCGCCCTGGATCCAGTAGGGCACGCGCATCCGCCCGCGCAGCTCCTGGAGGAGGATGAAGCTCGAGTGGCGGCTCGCCCATCCGCCGGCCTCATGGCCTTTGACGACCAGGCCGTCGCAGCCGGCCGCTTCGGCGGCGAGCGCGGCACGCAGGTCGCCCACTTCGACGAAGATTCTGCGGGCGATGCGCCGCAGCTGCTTGCGTAGTCCCGCCCGTTGTTTCAGGTTGAGGCCGGAGAACACCAGGTCGTCCGGGCGCAGCCCGGCCAGGATCAGGATGGGAGCGCGTTGAGGCATCACCTCCTGCAGGCGCTCCAGGCCGCGAGAGGTGGATCCGAGCGCGTCCCAGCGCACGCCCCACTGGGCGCAAGCGCCGGCGCCCCGGGCCATGCGGTCGACGGCTGCGCGGATTTCCTGCGTGTCGTCGCCGCAGCCGAGATCGAGTATTCCGATCCCGCCTGCTCGGCAGGCCGCGATCGCGATCCCGGGATCCAGAACGCGTGCGGGTGTAACGGCAATATGAGTGGTCATTCGGTCGCCCTCCACGTCATGCGAAGCACTCGGTCCGCGCTCTGCCCAGCGTCGTTGCGCATTGCCCGTTCTCGATGGCGGATTCGACGGCGTCGTGTTTCGGCTCTGCGCGTATATCCGCATGGGAAATGTCCAGAAAACGATAATGCAGTGCAGCAAAAACTCGCAGATTGGCAAAAATGTGTGCGTTCAGAGAATTGCATGACTCATGTAACAGAAGTTCATTTAATTAATCGAAAATGCATCGGCCCGATGCCGAATCTCCTTACGTATGTCGCCGATAAGACGGTAAACGATACATAAAATCAAGATGTTAATAACACTACTAAAATCGTCTTTACGACTTTTGTGTCAATCCAGACCTCCCTCTGGATCGTCTCATTATCGTGACAACGTCTGTTTGCATCCGATACGACAGGAATAGCAGTCTGGTGTTTGCATTGCAACAGGAATTGATCAGAATATCCTTGTTGGTTCGTTGAATAATTGCCTTTCTGCCGGTTTTCGAAGCAGGTTTCGGATTTGAACGATATTGAGATGTAGAGGGAATTCCGATATGACATACCGCGCTTGCGAGCCCTGTGGTCGCGCTTTCCGGCGGCCGCTGCCGGAATCGGGGAATCGGGTCCGCCTTACGTCTTCTCCGGTGAGATCGGCATACGAGAGGAGCGAGTGCGATGAGTGGACGACCGAAGATCGAGATCGAGTTGAGCTCGGCGGAACACGAGCGGCTCAGGGCGTGGACGCGCAGTCCCCGGACGGGCCAGGCGCTGGCGATGCGCGCGCGCATCATCCTGCTGTGCGGCGAAGGGCTGGATCACAAGACGATTGCAGCGATGCTCGACATCAGCGAGCAGACGGTGTCCAAGTGGCGCAAGCGTTTCCTCGCGCAGCGGGTCGATGGGCTGTCCGATGCGCCCCGCCCAGGCGCTCCGCCGCGCATCGACCGGGCGCGGGCCGAGGCGATCATCGCCCGTACACGGGAGCTCCAGTCGGCCGGCGAGCTCTGCACCACCCGGGGCGTGGCCCGCGAAGCCGGGGTCTCGCATACGGCGGTGAGCCAGATCTGGCGCCAGGCGGGACTGCTTCCGCTGCGCCCGCGGCGGCCGCGACGGGGCAACGCGGCCGGTGCCGGGCGGACGGACGTTCCCGAGGCATCCCGGCCTCCGGCGGTGGCCCCCGAGATCGCTGCCGAGGAGCGCTCGGCTGCGGGGGGCGGCGACTCCTGATCGCCGGGTGGCATGGTGCGTCGATCGGCTGGCGGAACGTGGCTTCAGAGACTAGAAATCAATTTCGAGGCCACAAGCCGAACGTGGGAGGAGACCCGAGATGAACGCCGGAACGATGCATGACGCGACCGCCGTGAATCTGGAGTGCGAGTGCGTTCCGCCGCTCGATCTGCCCGAGACCTGGGGTGTCTCGTGGGATCGGCAACTTGCCGCTGTGGAGGCCTTTCACACGGCCTGGACGGAGGTCGAGGAGCGGAGCGTGCGCATGAACGCCGACGGAAACGTGCACCGCTTCGTCGAGCGTCGCACGCGGATGGTCGTCATAGATTTCCCGGACCGCCGCCGGGCCGCCTGATTCCGGGCGCGCCGGCGCCGCGCCCGGCCTCCCCGGAACGGGGAATCATCCCGCCACGCTATGACTTTCGGCTTGGTGGCGGGTCGGCTCGAGCATTAGAATCCGGGGTTTTTCAATCCCTTGGTGCCCCGTTCCATGCCGAGACGTTCGCTCGCCCAGTTGATGACCTGGAACATCGTCTCGGTCGACGAGAAGGCCACGCTGGCGCGTGCGGCCGAGGTGATGGAGACGGCGCACATCAGCTCCGTGCTGGTGGAAGCGGAGGGCGAGCCGGCGGGCATCGTCACCGAGCGTGACATCCTGCGGGCGCTCGAAGCGGCGATCGCGCCGGACGAGCCGGTGTCGGCGGTGATGAGCCGGCCGCTGATCGCCGCGCGACAGACGCTGTCGGTCTCCGAGGCCTATCACCTGATGGCGGAGTGCGGCGTTCGGCATCTCCTGGTGACCGACGACGCCGGCCGGCCCGCGGGCATCGTCAGCGAGAGCGATTTCCGGTTCCAGCTCGGGGTCAACTTCTACCGTCGCCTGCAGGACGTGCGCGCCGTGATGAGCGGCACCGCGCCCATGCTGCCGCGCGAGGCGGCCCTGCGCGAGGCGGTGGCCGCGATGGCCGCCCGCGGCGCGAACTGCGTCGTCGTCGTGAACGACGGTGTGCCGGTGGGCATCGTCACCGAGCGCGACGGGGTCCGTTTCTACCGCAGCGGTGGCGGTACGCTCGAGCAGCCGCTTGCCGAAGTGATGAGCAGCCCGGTCGCCACCATCGCGGTGAGCATGCGCCTGCCCGACGCGGTCGAGCGCATGCAGGCGCAGCGCATTCGCCATCTGGTGGTGGTGGAAGACGACGGGCGGGTGGCCGGGGTGCTCTCCGAGCACGACGTGGTGCGCCAGCTCGAAGCCGAGTACCTGGGCCTCGCGCTCCAGGAGAATCGTCGCACCCGTCAGCGCCTGCGCGAGAGCGAGGCCGAGCTGCGCCGGTTCCAGCAGGCGGTGGAGCAGTGCCCGGTGTCCATCATCATCACCGACACCGACGCCCGCATCGAGTACGTGAATCCCAAGTTCACCGAGATCACCGGCTACGCCCTCGAGGAGGTCCGGGGCGAGAACCCGCGCCTGCTCCGGTCCGGGCTCACGCCGCCGGGAACCTACGAGGCGCTGTGGTCCGCCCTGGGCGAGGGTGGCGGATGGACCGGCGAGCTGTGCAACCGGCGCAAGAACGGAGAGCTCTTCTGGGAGCTCGCGCGGATCCTGCCCATCACCGAGCCGTCGGGCGCGGTCAGCCACTATCTCGCGGTGAAGGAGGACATCACCGAGCGCCGCCGCGCGGAGGAGCAGCTCCGGCTTGCGTCCAGCGTCTTCCGCAGCAGCCACGACGCCGTGCTCATCACCGATGCGGCCGGCGTCATCCTGGATGTGAACCGGGCCTTCTGCGAGCTCACCGGCTACCCGCGGGAAGAGGCGATCGGCCGCAGCCCCTGCTTCCTCAATTCCGGCCACCAGGACGAGGCCTTCTTCCAGCGCCTGTTCGAGACCGTGGCGCAACAGGACTATTGGCAGGGCGAGCTGTGGAACCGCACCCGGGCCGGCGCGGTGAGCGTGGTCGACATGACGGTGAGCGCCGTGCGCGACGCAGAAAGCAAGCTCACCCACTACGTGGGCGTGTTCACCGACATCACCCACAAGAAGGAGAACGAGCGGCGGCTCGAGCGGCTCGCGTACTACGACGCCCTCACGGGCCTGCCCAACCGCAGCCTGTTCCGCGACCGGCTGCAGCAGGCGATGAAGAGGAGTGCGCGCGACCGCCTTCCGCTCGCGCTGCTCTTCATCGACCTCGACCGCTTCAAGGCGGTGAACGACAGCCTCGGCCACATCGCGGGCGACCGGCTGCTCGTCGAGGCCGGCCGGCGCATCTCGGCCTGCGTGCGCGACTCCGACACCGTGGCGCGCCTGGGTGGAGACGAGTTCACCGTGATCCTCGCCGGACTGCAGCTGCCCGAGGGGGTGGTCAGGGTCGCCGGGGAACTCGTCGCGGCCCTGGCCATGCCCTTCGAACTGGGGCCGGAGACCGTCCACGTGTCGGCCAGTATCGGCATCGCCCTTCACCCGGACGACGGCGACGACCTCGAGGGCCTCATCGAGGCGGCCGACCGGGCGATGTACGACGCCAAGACGCGGGGCCGCAACGGCTACAGCTTCTCCCGCGACGCCCTCCAGCCCATGTAGGCACGTTCCTCCTTTCGGACGACCCGCTGTCGATTCCGCCCGACCCCGTCCGACAAGAGGGCGTGGACCTCCGTGCCACCCCGGCTATCCTGAAGGCAGCCGGGAACCATCCGCGCCCCGCCGCCGCGGGCGCATGCCGAGGAGGGACGATACATGGCAGGCATTTCCAAAGGGACCGGACGGGCATCCGGTGCGCAATCCCCGGTGGTTCTCGTCGCTACGCGCAAGGGGGCGTGGCTGGTGCACGGCGACGCAGGGCGCCAGCGCTGGCGCATGGACGGGCCGCATTTCCTCGGGCACATCGTGAGCCACCTCGTGCTCGATCCGCGCGACGGCCGCACCCTGCTCGCCGCCGCCAGGACCGGCCACCTGGGGCCGACCGTGTTCCGTTCGACCGATTTGGGCGCGAGCTGGCAGGAGGCGGCGCGACCGCCGGCCTTCGCGAAGCGTGCCGACGGCAGCGGGCGGGCGGTGGACCACACCTTCTGGCTCACGCCCGGCCACCCGGACGAGCCCGGCAGCTGGTACGCCGGTACCTCGCCCCAGGGGCTCTTCCGCTCGGAGGACGGCGGCGCGACCTGGGCGCCGTTCTCCTCGATCAACGACGACCCGCACTACCTGCGCTGGATGGGCACGGTGCAGGACGGCACGCCGGACGGGCCGAAGCTGCACTCGATCATCGTCGACCCGCGCGACCCGGCGCATCTCTATTTCGCCATGTCGGGCGGCGGGGTGCACGAATCGGTGGACGGCGGCAGGACCTTCGTGCCGCTCCTGAAAGGCCTCGAGGTGGTGGAAGGCTTCGACGTGTCCGACCCCACCTTCCACGACCCGCACTGCGTGCGGCTCTCGCCGGCCGATCCGGACCGCCTCTACCAGCAGAACCACTGCGGCATCTACCGGCTCGACCGGCCGGGCGATACCTGGGTGCGCATCGGCCGCGCCATGCCGGCCGAGGTGGGCGACATCGGCTTCCCGATGGTGGTGCATCCGCGCGACCCGGATCGCGCCTGGGTCTTCCCGATGGACGGTCAGACTGTGTGGCCGCGCACCAGCCCCGACGGCCGGCCCGCGGCCTACGGCACCCGCGACGGCGGCGAGACCTGGCAGCGGCTGGACGCCGGCCTGCCGCGGGAGCAGGCGTGGTGGACGGTGAAACGCCAGGCGATGACGGCCGATGCGCTGGACCCGGTGGGGCTCTACTTCGGCACCACCAGCGGCGAGCTGTGGATGAGCGGCGACGAGGGCGGATCGTGGACCTGCATCGCCCGGCACCTGCCGGAGATCTACGCGGTGGAGGTGGCGACACCGTCCGAGGAGGCGCGCGGGCGATGAAGGTGCTGATACCGACGCCGCTGCGCTCCTATACCGGGGAGCGTCTGGTGGCGGCCCAGGGCGCCACGCTCGGCGAACTGCTCGCGGATCTCGAGCGGCGCTATCCCGGCATCCGCTTCCGCATGATCGACGAGCAGGAGCGCATGCGCCCGCACGTGCGCTTCTTCGTGAACGGCCAGGCGGTGCGCGACCTCGCCCAACCGCTCGCGGAGACCGACGACGTGGCCATCGTGCAGGCCTTGAGCGGCGGCTGACGATCGGCGGGGGGCAGGCCGAGGGCGGGGGCTATACTGGATTTGCGGGAGCACGGTGCTCCCGCGGTCCCGGCAAGGCCGCCAGCGGCGGCCGGACCGGGGTGGATCCACCCGGGATTCGGCTGCCCACATGACAGAGCCCAAAAAGGAAACCGCGCCGAGCGGCGACCACCCGTGCGGGGAAGCGGCGCGGGCCGTCCGGGCGTTGACCACGCTCAGCGCGGTCAACCGCGCCCTGATCCGCGCCACCGACGAGACCGCGCTGCTCCACGATATCTGCCGCGCCATCGTGGAGAAGGGCGGCTATCGCCTGGCGTGGGTGGCCTATGCCGAGCACGACGCGCGCAAGAGTATCCGCGCGATGGCGCACTGGGGGTTCGATGCCGGCTTCCTCGAGCCGGAGAAGCTCGCCAGGGCGAAGCTGACCTGGGCCGAGGGCGAGCGGGGCGAGCACGGGCTGGCGGCCGCGATCCGCAGCGGGGAGGTGCGTGTCGCCCAGAACCTGCAGACCGATCCGAGCTATCCCGAGTGGGCCAAGGAGGCGGCGCGCCGTCGCGGCTACGCCTCGGTGATCGCGCTGCCGCTCTCGGTCCGCGGCGCCGTGCTGGGTGCGCTGGTGATCTACGCGCCCGAGACCGACGCCTTCGATGCGCGGGAGCTGGAGCTCCTCACCGAGGCGGCCGACGATCTCTCCTTCGGCATCGAGCACCTGCGCATCCGGACCGAGCATCGCAAGGCGGAGGAGACCATCCGGCGGCTCGCATGGTACGACCCGCTCACCGGGCTTCCCAACCGGGTGCGCATCGACGCTCACCTGGAAGAGGCGATCGAGGCGGCGCGCCGGGAGCATCACTCGTTCGCGCTGCTCGTGCTCGGTCTGGATCGCTTCAGGGAGCTCAACGAGACCCTGGGCTACCGCCAGGGCGACGCCCTGCTGCGGGAGGTCGCCGGGCGGCTCGTCGCCCTGGTCGGCGAGTCCGAGCGCATCGCACGGGTCGGCGAGGCCGAGTTCGCGGTGCTGCTGCCCGCCGCCAACGCGGCGTCGGCCACCGACACCGCGCGGCAGATGCTGGCGGCGGTGCGCCGGCCGGTGTCCCTGGCCGGATTCGCGGCCGACCAGCGCGCCAGCGTCGGCATCGCGCTCTTTCCCGGTCACGGCGGCGAGGCCGAGGTGCTCATGCGGCGGGCGATCCTCGCGCTTCAGCAGGCGCGGCTCACGACGGGCGGGCTCACGCTCTACAGCGGCGGGCTGGACGAGGAGTGCACCCGCCGGCTGGCGCTCATCGGCGATCTCCACCGGGCGATCGAGCGCGACGAGCTGCTGCTCTACTGCCAGCCCAAGGTCCATCTGGCCAGCGGCCACATCTGCGGCGCCGAGGCGCTGGTGCGCTGGAAGCATGCGGAGATGGGCATCGTCGATCCCGACCGCTTCATCGCGCTCGCCGAGCGCAGCGGCCTCATCAGCCCGCTCACCGACTGGGTGGTGCAGGCGGCGCTGCGCCAGAGCTACGTGTGGCACGAGGCGGGGCTTTCGGTGCCGCTGGCGGTGAACCTCTCGGGCAGCGACCTGCAGGACGACCGCCTCCTCGAGCGCATCGACGGCATGTTCGCCACCTGGGGCGCCGGTCGCGGCTGGGTGGAGTTCGAGCTCACCGAGAGCACCCTGATGGACGACCCACGGGTGAGCCTCGAGCGGCTCGCCGGGCTCAGGAACATGGGCTGCCGCCTCTACATCGACGACTTCGGCACCGGCTACTCGTCGCTCGCCTACCTGCGGCGGCTGCCGGTGGATGCCATCAAGATCGACAAGTCCTTCGTCACCGACATGCTCCAGGACGCCGATTCCGACGTGATCGTCCGCTCCACCATCGATCTCGCTCACCACCTTGACCTGGAGGTGGTGGCCGAGGGCGTGGAGAACGCCCGGATCCAGGACCGGCTGGCCGAGGAGGGCTGCGACGTGGTGCAGGGCTACGGGATCAGCGAGCCGATGCCGGTGGGAGAGTTCGGGGGCTGGCTCGCGCGGTCGGGGTGGGCGCTCGGCACCGGGTAGAACGGATGGTGCGCGAGCGGAATCCGGGACCGGCGGTGCGGCGAGCGCCGCCGGTCCCGGCTCGCCCTCACGCGCGCAATTCGCTCATCAGCTTGCCCACATCCAGCGTCTTGGCCCGCGCCTCGATCTGCGGCGCGTAGCGCTGCTGCAGGCCGCGCGCCTCGCCCACCAGGTTGTTGAACGACGCCTTGAGCGACTCGCCCGACAGGGAGCGCCCGCCCGCATAGTAGCGCCGCGCCACCTGGCCCAGGGCGTAAGTGGTGGCGAAGGAGAAGGCCGAGCCCGTGGCGGCGCCGGCGACCGTCTTGCCGGTCTTGCCCAGCATCTTGCCCAGCAGCCCGCCCACCAGCTTGCGGCCGAACTGCTCCACGTACTGGGAGGTGAGGCCGACGCCGACCGTGGCGAGAAAATCGGTGATGTGGCCGCGGTCGAGCTCGTAGCCGTAGGCCTTGCCGACCCGGTACACCAGCCGGGTCTGCAGCGGGATGATCGCCATCGAGGCGAGCGACTGCGGCAGCAGCTCGAGGGCGCCGTTGAGGATGGCGGCGTTCATGATCATCGAGTCGAGCTCGGCCTCGCTCAGGTTCGCCTGACGCGCGCCGTTCGCCGGCGATGTGGCCGCGGGGGCGGCGGTGGCCGGCTCGCTGCGCCCCGGCGGCGCGTCGAGGGGCATGGAGGCGATCTCGTCGGCCTGCGCCGTGTAGCGCTCGGCGGTCGCGAGCGGCAGGCCCAGCACGCCGCGCAGGCGGTCGAGGAAGGCGGCTTCCTCGGCGTTGTGCACCCCGTCGGCATCGCACACGCCCACCGCCATCTCGAAGGCGAGCTGGCGCAGCTCCGGCGTGTCGAGCTTCGCCGCCGCGTCTTCGAGGCGGACGCGCCCGAGCAGCACCTCCTGGTAGATCTTCATCAGCTCCACCCCGCCCTCGGCGGAGAGCGATTCCATGATGCCTCGGATGTGCTCGCGCTCGCGGTCGTCCTTGTGGCGGTCGGCGAAGGCGGCCATCAGGCAGATGGCGACGATGGCACGCGTCGTTTCAGGCTGCATCGATGTGTTCCCTTGTCGGTTTGGTCGGTCCCGGGCGCGGATGCCGGCTGTCCGCCGCCTCGGCCCGCGGTGGACAGGCGCCGCGCGTCCAGGTTCTCGCGAACGACATATCGTTACAAGCGGAAGATGTCACGCGGCCTCGTCCGGCGGCCGGGAGGACAGGCTCCAGCCCGTGTCGTCGCAGGTGGCACGCCAGGCGAGGCTGGGCGCGAAGCGGCCGGTGCGCCGGTCGTAATCGCGTTGCTCGATGTCCATGCAGCGGCGGCCGTCGCGCGGAAAGCGCACCAGGCCGTAGGAGTTGGGGTAGCCGCCGCGCAGCCGGGTCGAGACCGCGGTGCCGGCCTGCAGCACGATGGTGCGGCGGTAGGCGGGGCCGGCCGGCACGCAGTAGGGCAGATGGATGTGGCCGCCTAGAATGAGGTCCGCCCCGGCGCCGGCCCACGCCGAGAGGGCCATGTCCGCGCCGCGAGGGCGGTTGCGCAGGTCGCTCTCCTCGACCACGGCGAGGGGGTGGTGCAGGGCGACGATCTTGAAGCGCTGGGGCAGGCGCGTGAGCCGTTGCGCGACCTGCGACACGAGCGCTTCGGGCAGCGTGCCGTGCTTGTGGCGCAGCAGGCGGGTTGAATTGACCCCGAGCACCGCGAGCTCGCCGTTCTTCCAACTGGGCGCCAGATCCTCGCCGATGTGCCGGCGGTAGAGCTTGTATGGGGTCGCGAAGCGGGTGACCAGGTCGAAGATCGGCTGGTCGTGGTTGCCGGGGAGCGCGAGCACCGGCAGCGGCGCGAGCGAGTCGATGAAGTCGCGTGCGGCGCGGAACTGCGCGCTGCGCGCCCGCTGGGTGATGTCGCCGGTGAGCACCACCAGGTCGGGCGCCTGGGCGAGCAGGTCCTCGCGCAGCGCCTGCGACACGGCGGGGTCGTGGCTGCCGAAATGGGGGTCGGAGATGTGAGCCAGCCGCATCAGGTCGCTCCTGCCGCTTCCGGCGGCACGACGACCATCAGGGCGTCGGGGACGGACTCGATCACGAGCGGCAGGCTGCAGGCGATGAGTTCCCCGTCGACCGCTACCCGGATCTTGTGCGACTTCCTGTTCAGCCAGTCGATCTCCACCTCGAGGGCGCAGTACTGCCGCAGGTTCTCCGCGGTCTCGAGCCGGGCCAGCGCGCCGCGCAGGGCCAGCGCGAAGAGCTCGCCGCGACCCACCTCCCGCAGCGCGAGCACGCCGAGCTCGCCGCGCGAGACGCACTCGGCCTCGTCCAGGCCCAGCTGCGCCATCTGCATGGCGCTGCGGCCGAAAAAGACGGTCAGCGTGGAAAGGGTCACCGGCTGGCCGTCGATCTGCATTCGCACGCGATAGGGCCGGTGCTCGCGCAGCAGCATGGAGAGTCCGGAGAGCAGGGCGACAAAACGGTTGCGCCCGAAGCGGCGCTTGTGGGCCTCGCGCTGCTCGATGAGCCGGCGGTAGAGGCCGATGCTCGCGTTGATGAGGAAAGGGCGGCCGTTCACCCGGCCGAGCGCTTCGCGCCGGATGCGCCCGGCTGCGATCAGCCGGGTCGCGGCGTCGGCATCGAGCGGGATGCCGTGCTCGCGCGCGAAGTAGTTGAAGGTGCCGAGCGGAATCACGCCGAAGGGCAGGCCGTGCTCGACGGCGACGGCCACCACGGTATTGAGCGTGCCGTCGCCGCCGGCTGCCGCCAGGATGCCCGGCCGCGTCTCGGCCGCCTCGCGGGCCAGCGCGCCGAGCTCGCCCGGCCGCCGCGCGATGCGCAGCGCCGTGTCGCGGGGCATGTCGGCGAGCGCCGCTTCGATGGCGCGACGGGACGCGTCCGCATCCGCGCTGCCGGAGCCGGCGTTCATGAGTACCGTGATGGGGAGATCCGGGGAGTTTTCGATCACTGTCGATTGACCGCGAAGCATGCGGCCGATTCCGTATGGTGCGCGTTCGGAAGCATACGGCGTACCGGGGACGATGCGCGATACAATCGGCCGATCCAATTCTCATATCGACCGCCATGCCGGATTTCCGCGAGCTCTCCGCCCTGCTGCGATCGCGCATGCCGCTCATCGCCATCGAAACGGTCGAGGAGGGCAAGGCGCTGCGCCTGCTCGACCGCATCGCCCGCGAGGGCGGGATGGATCTCTATGCCTGGACCGTCGCCGACGGGCTGGTGCACACCAACTTCCGCTACGGGTCGTCGCGCCCGGCCGGGCTGTTCGCCACCGTGGGCGGATCGGCGGAAGCCGGGCGGGATGCGAGCGAGCATCGACAGCCGATCGCCGACACCCGGACCCTGGAGGCGGCGCTCCAGCACGTGGACAAGCGCGCGGGCAAGGGCCTGTACGTGTTCCTGGACCCCCATCCCTTCCTGGAGGATCCGGTGGTGGCCCGCCTGCTGCGCGAGATCGTGCTGGATCACCCCATGGCCGAGCGCACCGTCGTGCTGGTGGCCCCGCGCATTCCGCTATCGTCCGAGCTCGCCCGCCACGCGGTGCGCATGGCCCTCGCCATCCCCGACCTCGCCCGCGTGCGCGAGATCCTGCGCGAGGAGCTGGCGCTGCACGAGAAGGCGAGCGGCAAGGCGGTGCGCGGCGAGAAGGAGGTGGTGGCGAGCCTGGTGCATCAGGTGGTGGGGCTCGCCGAGGAGGACGTACGCCGGCTCTTGCGCAACGCGATCCGCGACGACGGCCTGGTCACCACGGCCGATCTGGAGCGGATCACCCGCTACAAGCAGGAGATGCTGGGCGGCAGCGCGCTGGAGGTGGAGATGAGCCCGCTCGGCCCGGACGACATCGGCGGGCTCGCCCGGCTCAAGCGCTGGCTGGAGCTGCGCCGGCCGGTGTTCACCGGCGAGCGCAGCGCGCCGGGCCTGCCGGTGCCCAAGGGGGTGCTGCTGCTGGGCGTGCAGGGCGCGGGCAAGAGCATGGCGGCACGGGTCACCGCGGGCAGCTGGCGGGTGCCGTTGCTGCGGCTCGACTTCGCCGGCCTTTACGACAAGTTCACCGGCGAGACCGAGCGCAAGCTGCGCGAGGCGCTGCGCGCGGCCGAGGCCATGGCGCCCGCAGTGCTGTGGATCGACGAGATCGAGAAAGGGCTCGCCACGAGCGACGCGGAAAGCGACGGGGGGCTGTCCCGGCGCATCCTCGGCACGCTCCTCACCTGGATGGCCGAGCGGACGTCGCGCGTGTTCCTCGTGGCCACCGCCAACGACATCTCGGCCCTGCCGCCCGAGCTCATGCGCAAGGGCCGCTTCGACGAGATCTTCTTCGTGGATCTCCCCGAAGAAGCGGTGCGCAAGGACATCCTGCGCATCCACCTCGCCCGCCGCGAGCAGCCGGCCGAGCGCTTCGACCTGGACGGCGTGGCCGCCGTCACCGAGGATTTTTCCGGGGCGGAGCTGGAACAGCTGGTCGTCGCCGCGCTCTACGAGACGATCGCCGAGGCGCGGGTGCTCGCTACGGAGGATCTCCTGGCGGAGGCCGCGCGCACCCGGCCGCTCGCCCGGGTGATGGCGGAGAAGATCGAGGCGCTGAGGGCCTGGGCGGCCGAGCGCTGCGTGCCGGCCGATTGAGGAGCGTCCGAACATGAACATCTGGGTCGATGCCGACGCCTGCCCGTCGGTGGTGAAGGAGATCCTCTTCCGCGCGGCCGACCGTCTGCAGCTGCCGCTCACCCTGGTCGCCAACCAGCTCCTGCGCGTGCCGGCGTCCCCGTGGATCCGTGCCCTGCAGGTACCGGCCGGCTTCGACGTCGCCGACGCGCGCATCGCGCAGGAGGCGCAGGCGGGCGACCTGGTGATCACCGCCGACGTCCCCCTCGCCGCCGAATGTGTCGCCAAGGGGGCGCATGTGCTCGACCCGCGCGGCGAGCTGCTGGACGCCAACAACATCCGCGAGCGGCTCAACATGCGCGACTTCATGGAGGGGCTGAGGTCGAGCGGGGTGGAGACCGGCGGCCCGGCGGGGTACTCCGCGGCGGACCGGCAGCGGTTCGCGAATCGGCTGGACGCGTTGCTGGCGAAGCACGCGCCGAGGCGGTGAGCGAGGCGGGCTACAGGCCGACGGGCTTCGCCACCATCAGCCAGAAGATCCCCAGGAAGGCCACGAAAGCCACGCTCCCCAGGGCCGTCCAGGTCCAGAAGAGGCGCCAATAGGCCCCCGACAAGGGCCGCGTCTCCCGCACCGCCGCCAGGGCCAGGTCCCGCATGCGGATCTGGATCCACACCACCGGCAGCCAGCAGGCGATCGCCAGCACGAAGAGCGCGATCGACCACGCCACCCAGTCGGTGTCGAGCGGAATACCCGCCAGATGCACCAGGTAGAAGCCGCTCGCCGGCTGCAGGACGGCGGTCGGTGCGGTGAAGCACCAGTCGGCGCGCACCACCTGGCGGGTGACCGCCGCGACCGCGTGGGTGTCGCGGGTGAGGCTGGTGAAGAAGAGGTAGTAGGCGGAGCCGACGCCGGTGCCGAAGAGGACGGTGGACGAAAGGATGTGCAGCCATTTGAGGAAGAGGTAGTCCATCAGCCCTCCTCGAGCGCGTACAGCAGCCACAGGGCCGCCAGCATCGGGAGGTTCTTCAGGATCGGTCCGTAGGGATGCAGCCAGAACTCGGGAAGACGCCAGGTGATGATGGCGGTGTAGCCGAGGATCAGCGCGATCTGGACGAGCCACAGCAGGCGCCGGCGCCGGCCGCGCAGCGCGAGGATGCCGACGCCCAGCGCGAGGTCGAGGAGCGCCGCGCCGTAGAGCATCACCGGCGCGAAAGCGGGGCCCACCCCCACCCGTGCCAGGAGCGCGTAGCTCTCCGAAACGGGGAAGACGCCCAGGGACAGGATGCCGGTGACGATCCACACCGCCGCGATGCTCCAGCGCAAGAGCGGCAGCAGCCACGCCAGAAGGCCCAGGGCGCGGGCGCCCGGCCGCTCCGCCCGCGCGATGAAGTCGGAGGGAGGGCGTGGCGGGCGCCCCAGGAGCGCGGTAGTGGCGTCGGCCGGGGCGGTGTTGCCGCGCTCGAGCATCGCCAGGGTCTCGCGGTCGAGGAGCAGGCCGGGCAGGCGGCTTCCCGCGGTGGCGCCGAGGCGCACGAGTCCGACGGGCACCGGCAGGAAGCGGGGCGGGCCGAGCCCCATGGCACGGCGCAGCTCGGCCAGGAACTCCCGCAGGGGGAGCGGGCGGGGACCGACGAGGGGGACCCGCCGGCCGCGGAAGGCCTCGCCCTGGACGAGCGCGACCAGGGCCTCGACCGCATCGTCCACGTGCAGCGGTTGCACCGGCTGATCCCCGCGGCCGGGCAGGGGAACAAGGGGCAGGCTCGCGAGCAGGGTGAAGAGGCGCGCGCTCGCGCCGCCCGGGCCATAGACCAGGGACGGCTGCACCACCACGGCCGACAGCGGCAGGCCGAGCAGGAAGTCGTCCGCCGCCTTCTTGCTCAGATGGTAGCGGCTGGTCGCCGCCTCGTCGGCGCCCAGGGCGGAGATCTGCACCACGCGCCGCACGCCGGCGGCAGCACAGGCCTCGAAGAGCGCACGCGGCCCCGCCACGTGCAGTGCGTCGAAGCGCTGCGTCGCGGTCTCGCGCAGGATGCCGACCGCGTTCACCACCGCGTCCACGCCTTCGAGGCGCGGCACCCAGTCGGCGGCGCGCAGGTCGCGTCCGAGATCGGCGTGGATGGCGCGGCAGGGCAGGGAGCGGGCGGCGGCGCCTCGAGGATCCCGCAGCGCGCAGACCACCTCGTGGCCGGCACCCGCGAGCGCGTGGGCGAGGCGGCTGCCGATGAAGCCGCTGCCGCCGGTGAGCAGGATACGGACGGTGCACCTCCAATTCGGACGAGGGCCGGAGACCGTGGAACGAAGCTTGCGGCTCCGGCGCGCTGCCGGGGCTAGCAAACCCCGTTCTCGAATCAGGAGGCTGGCGATGAAGACCTGGAGGCGCGCATTGCAGGACGGACTCGTCACCGGCAGTCTCGCGAGCCTGACTTCGCTGGCCGGTCTGGTCCTGTGCGCGCGCTGCGAACGGGTACAACCCTGGGGGCCGGTGAATGCGCCGAGCCACTGGGTGTGGGGGGACGAGGCCCTGGTTCAGGACGGGGGCAGCCTGCGCTATTCGGCCACCGCCCTGGCCGTCCACCACTTGTCGGCCGGGTTCTGGGGGGTGCTCCACGCGAGGATGGCGGATCCGGACGGCGACGACCGGCGCTTGTCGAGGCAGATCCGGGATGCGGCGATCACCACCGCCGCCGCGGCATGGGTGGACCTCGGCGTCGTGCCCCACCGCCTGACCCCCGGCTTCCAGGAGCGTCTCTCGGCGCGCAGCATGGTGGTCGTGTACGGCCTGTTCGGCCTCGGCCTGCTCGCCGGGAGCGCCCTCGCGCGCCGCCTGGGGCAGCGTCGCGCGCGAATGTAGGAACCGACCGAGGTCGGTAAATTCTCCCGGGCCCTATCGCGCGTGCGGAAGGACGCGCAGCGCCGCCAGGTAGCCCAGCAGCGTCAGCCCGGCTGCTGCGCCGGCGCTGAAGACGGCATAGGCCGCGACGGCCCACATGAACATGGTCTCCGTGGGAAAGCCTGGCCGGAAATAGACGAACAGGTAGTAGCCGAGCGCGAGCACCGTCAGGCCCAGCGCCGCAATGAGCTTGCCGGCGTGTCTTTCCGCGCAATCGGAGATCCACTGCCGCTCCTTCAGGGCGCAGGCGAGCAGTACCGGAGCGATGCCGACGAAGACGGCGGCGCGTCCGACCGTCGCCAGTTCCTGCTCGCTGCCGCCGAGCAGGGGAGCGATGAAGGTCAGCAGCCCGAACAGAAGCGCGATGCCGAGTCTCGTCGCCTTCCGCATCTCTCGACTCCGGCATCCCGTGGCATGCGCGGTTCCCCCGTGATCATCCTCGCGGACCCGGCGGGACCTGCCGTCCTTGGCCGCGCCCGCCGGATCCCCGCACGCGCTGCTGTTCCTCATGAATCCCCCCGTGGCCTCATGGTGCAGCTTTCGGCAGTGGATGGCTTCAACATAGAAACAGCGCTGCGGGCGCGCAAGAAGCGGCGCGACTCGAGGCACTCCCGGCCGGACGGGAGAAAGGGGCTACCGTAAGCGCGGAGTGTCGAACCGTTTTACAGTCCGGTGCGACTCATGGGCAGACCGGAGGGATTGTTACGCGGATTCAGTCCCTTGCCGGCCGCCTCCGGGTGGGGTCCATGCGGTATGAATCATGCTTTTCGGGACGTGGGGAGGCGGGAAGGAGAGGCCGGGCGAGCCCAGACAGTCCGGTAGCCGTCAACCAGTCCGTTCCGCAGCGATGCGGCGCGGCAAGACCGGAGTGCGGACATGGCGAACGTGTTCATCGAAAACCCGGAGGTGGCCAGGACCACGGCCCGGATCCGGACCTGCACGGAAGGCAAGGCGTTCTCCGACGTGGTCGATCGGGATGGCCGGCAGTACGTGGACTTCGTCATGGAGGGCGGCGGGGTGTTGGGCATCTCGCTGCTCGGCTACGCCTACGGGCTGGAGCAGGCCGGCCTTCGCTTCCTCGGCCTGGGCGGGACCTCGGCGGGCTCCATCGTGGCGCTGATCCTGGCGGCGGTCGGCACGCCGGCGCAAGCCAAGGCGGCGTGCGCGGCCGAGGTCCTGGCGGCGATGCCGATGGCCTCCTTCATCGACGGCGACGGGGATGCGCGGGACCTGACGCGGGCCATGCTGGAGAAGGCCGGGCTACCGAAGCTGCTGTTCAAGGCTGCCCAGTGCGTGGACAACGTCAAGGAGGATCTCGGCCTGCATCCGGGCAAGGCCTTCCTGAAGTGGCTGAGGCGGGTGCTGGACGAGCGCGGGGTATCGACGCTCGCGGCGCTCGGGGCGCGGATGTCGGCGGTCCCCGCCGGCCTGCGCCACCGGGGCGGCGAGGCCGGCTTCGACCCGCAGTCCCTGTGCGGCAGGATGGTCATCGTCGCCGCCGACGTGACCACCGAGACGAAGGTGGAGTTTCCGCGCATGGCGCCGATGTACTGGGAGGACGCCGACCAGGTTCACCCGGCGCTCCTGGCGCGCGCCTCGATGTCGATTCCGTTCTTCTTCCACCCGCTGCGGGTGGAGGTGCCCCAGGGCGAAGCGGCCATGGAACGCTGGCGCACCCTCGCGAGCTTCGATCATCCCTTGCCGCGGGAAGCCGTCTTCATGGACGGCGGCATCATGTCCAACTTCCCGATCGATGCCTTCCACCGCTACGGGCGCGTACCGCGCGCGCCGACCTTCGGCGCCAAGATCGGCTTCGATCGCCGATCGCGCGAGGTGGGGAAGCCCGCCCAGCTGCTGAGCGCGATCTTCGACTGCGCCCGCCACACGCTGGACTACGATTTCATCGTCAAGAACCCGGACTACAGCCGGCTGGTGGCCTACATCGACGTGGAGGACGTCCACGACTGGCTCGACTTCGACATGCAGCTGCCGGAGATGGTCGAGCTCTTCGCGGCAGGGGTGAAGACGGCGGCGGACTTCCTGTGCGGCACGGAGGACGGCAGGCGGCCGGGCTTCGACTGGGAGGAATACAAGGCGCTGCGCGCGACCCTGGCCGGGGCCCGGCTGCGGGCGGGACCGGGGCCCGCCGATCCGACGCCTTGAGCGCGGCGCCGGGCGTGCCGCTCAAGCGTCCGAGGCGGCGGGGCGCGGTATCTTGCCGGCCCGTTCCATGCACCGCTTGTAGCGGCTCTCCACCCGATCGGCGAACCACCGGGTGGTGAGCTTGCGGCTGATTTTTGGCCCCTTGAGCGCGATCTGCGGCACGACCGCGCGCGGCAGCGTCCGGCGCTCGAGCTTGTCGGCCAGTGCGAACACCCGCTCGTAGAGCTCGGTGCGCTCGAACTCGGGACCGTCGCCCTTTTCCAGGGCGCGGCGGATCGCCCGGTCGTCCATGCCGAGGTGCTTGCCCAGGGCCCGCACGGCAAGCTCGGTGGCGCCGGGACGCTCGTCGGCGCTGGAGCCGTGGCGGATGAGGTCGCCGTCGAGCGCCAGCGGAATCCCCGAGGCGAGGCTCACCGCCCGCTGGAAGGCGGCGTTGCGGCTCGCGTAGCGGCCGGCGTTGAAGTCGGCGAAGCGGTAGTGCTGCTTGTCGTAGGGCGCCGGGTAGTCGAGGAGGTGGGCGATGCCGAAGTACATCCCGCCGCGGCGGGTAAACACTTCGTTGCGGATGGAGCGCTCGACGGGGTAGGGATAGCCGTTCTCATCCGCATGCCGCTCGGCGAAGGCGATGGAAACCTGCATCGGACCGCCGGTGCGCACCGGGTTGAGCCCGGCGAAAAGGCGCTTGCCCAGCGGCACCATGCCGATGAAGTCCTCGAAGATCTCCGAGAGATCCCGCTCGGTCTTCACCGCGTCGATCCGCTCGGCGTAGCTCTTGCCGGTGGGCGAGGGCAACTGCAGCGCGAGACGCACCGCGATCTTCGGCACGTGCAGGCGCTCGGCGCGACGGTCGATCTCCTGCCACGCGATCTTGGGCAGGTTGGGCACCGAGGGGTCGGCGCGGAAGGTGGACTCCTGCTCGGTGACCGCGAGCACGGCGCACAGGTTGGAGGCGCTCGGCTCGACCCCGAGGCTGGAGAAGGCCGCGTAGATGTCCGTGGCCCATCCCGGGCGGTCGGCGGTCTTGGCCGGCAGCAGGCGCTGGATCTGCGCCCGCACCTCGGCCGGGCGGGGCGGCAGCGGCCCCGGCGGACCGATCTCGGTGGCGCAGCCGGCCAGCAGTGCGAGGCTCAGGGCGGCGGACGCGGCGAGGGGCGTGGTCAGGCGCGGCATCGTGCATCCGAAAATGGAATCGGCAGTCCGACCGCGCCGGCTGCGGGCCGTTCCGCGGGACGGGCGCTGGTTCATTCTTCCTGGAGCATCCGCTTCAGGTAATCGGGCAGGCCGGAGAGCACGAGCGTGCCGGCGTCCCGGTCGTAGTGCACCGCGCCCGAGCGCAGGCCGTTGCGATCGAACTCGAGCTTCCATTGCTCGCCGGACGCCGAGAAGCGCACCAGCGGACGCAGCGCCCGGCGGGACGGCACGAAACCGCCGGCGATGGGCGCCTCGCCCGAGGCGAGGGCGGCGTCGAGGCGCTCGGGCTGCTCGGGGAAGACCTCGCGGGCGATCTCGTCCAGCGCGAGCGGGGCACCGCTCTCGCCCAACTCGTCCAGGTAGCCGTGGGCGCGCTCGAGCAGCGCGTCGCGCTCGGGCGGCGCGAGCTGGGCGGTCTCGGCGAAGTCGGTGAGACGCTGCACCAGCTTCTTCGTCTCGTCGAGCGCGATGACCACGTCGCTGCAGCCGAGGAAGCGCTTGAACCAGCCGGCCGCCCCGCCGCGCCCCCTCAGGAAGCTGATGTAGCGCTCGTCGCCGCGCTGCCAGGCGGTGAGATCGATACGTCCGGCCGCATGGAGGGCGGAGAAGTCCAGGTGCGTGCAGTCGACCACGTCCAGCGCGCCGGTCATCGCGCTGCCCACCGTCTCGCCCACGACCGCCACCCACAGGGTGTCGGTGCCCCCCTCCTGGATGCGCGCGACGATCACGTAACCCGAGGCGTCGAGGGAGTCGTCCTCGGCGCAGGCCTGGAGCAGGGGCATCATGCGCTCCGCGAGGGGCACGAACTCCAGGCTGCGATCGACCACGTGCTCGCGCACGAGGGCCGCCATGGGGAACTCGCCCTCGTCGTCCTCGAAGCGGCCGTAGCCCTTGCTCGAGCGCTCGCCGTAGACCTTGCACAGGCGCTCCACCATGCGCACCGCGGCCTCGTCGATGCGGCAGCCGCCCGAGCGCAGCTCGACGGCGGCGGGACGGTCCGGCTCCTTGCGGAGCTTGTGGACGACGAGGTTGCTCACGGTGTGCTGGACGGTGCTCATGGGAAGGGCTCGGGAAGGGACGGGCGCGGGATTTTCGCACGAGTGGGATGCGATCTGCCCGCATGAGCACGCAATGCGCCCTCGCCGGTGGGCATTTCCCGCCTTCTTCGGGCGCGGGGCGCAGGCGTCTGCAGGAAACGCCCACCGAGGCAGGCTGTGCCTGGGCCTCCGAGCTGATGCGGGGGAAATCGCCGGCGCGCCAAGTGGCGGCACGCCTGCCGACAGGCGTATAGTCCGGCCTCCGCTGTATCGTCCGTACCGTTCCGCCGTCCGGTCACGCCCCACATGCCGCTTCCCAGCTTCGACCCCGCCTCCTACGAATCCCAGCTTGCGGAGAAAGTCGCCCGCTTCAAGGCCGACTTCGCCCCCTTCGGCCTGCCGGAGCCCGCGGTATTCCGCTCCGCGCCCCTGCATTACCGGCTGCGCGCCGAGTTCCGGATGTGGCATTCGGACGGGCGGGTCGATTACGCGATGTTCGATCCGGCCGACCCCAAGCGGGTGGTGACGATCGAGGATTTCCCCGCCGCCGCCGGGCCCATCGCCGCCGCCATGCCGCGCCTGCGCGAGCGCCTGATGGCGAGCGAGGCGCTCAAGCGCAAGATCTTCCAGGTGGAGTTCCTCGCCACGCTCTCCGGCGAGCTGTTGGTGAGCCTGGTCTATCACCGTCCGCTAGACGCCGCCTGGGAGGCCGCCGCGCGCGAGCTGGCCGCGGAGTTGGGCGCCCAGGTGGTCGGCCGCAGCCGCAAGCAGAAGATCGTGCTGGAGCGCGACTGGCTCCTGGAGGCCTTCGAGCTCGACGGCCGCCCCCTGCGCTACCAGCAGCTCGAAGGCAGCTTCACCCAGCCCAACGGCGGGGTGAACCGGCAGATGCTCGGCTGGGCCCGGGCCCAGGCCGACGGGCTGGGCGGCGACCTGCTGGAACTCTACTGCGGCAACGGCAACTTCACCGTGGCGCTCGCGCCGCTTTTCGGCCGGGTGCTCGCGACCGAGGTGAGCAAGTCCTCGGTGCGCGCGGCGCACTACAACCTCGAGGCGAACGGCGTCGGCAACGTCGCCATGGTGCGCATGTCGAGCGACGAGATCAGCGACGCGCTGGCCGGCGGGCGCGAATACCGCCGCATGAAGGATGTGGATCTGGCGGGCTACCGCTTCTCCACCCTCTTCGTGGATCCGCCGCGCAGCGGGCTGGACGAGCCGACCGTGGCGCTCGCCCGCGGCTTCGACCACATCCTCTACATCTCCTGCAATCCCGGGACGCTGCGCGACAACATCGCCGCGCTGCAGGCGACCCACCGCATCGCAGCCGCCGCGGCGTTCGACCAGTTCCCCTACACCCACCACCTGGAGTGCGGGGTGCTGCTGAAGAGAGTCTGAGCCCGGCGACTGCGCTTACACCGGGGGTTCGTGCTCGTCGAGGAGCCGCTCGCATTCGGTCATGAGCGACTGGGCGAGCTCCGACTGATAGTTGGGATCGAGGGCCTCCATCATCTCGTGGGTGATGTAGAGGCCCGCCTCGCGCGACACCGAGCCTTCCACCTGGCGTGCGAGGCGGTCGCTCAGGGCGGACAGGGCGCGCCGCTCGGCGACCGGCACGCTACGCTTCGAGCGCGCCAGCCACTCGGTCGCCAGCGTCGCGCCCTGGGCCTCGGTGAGCCACTGCCCGCGGTCGTAGAACACCCACAGGCGTTCGGCCGCCAGCGCGAAGATCAGCGCGACGCGGATGCCGCGCTCGGTCGCGGCGGACGGGAGAGGCGTGTCGTACGGCATGGCGGAAGGCAGGTGCGCGGGGAGGGGAACAGGGTGCCGCTCGGGCAGGACGATTCTCGCACTTTCGCCGGCATCACCGGGAGACGACCCGCCGAATCCAAAAAAAATGCCCGGACGCTTGCGGGTCCGGGCTTAATTCCACACCAAAGGAGGAGGGTGGAGGAGACGCTTCAAATCTTAGTCGAATCGCTGGTGCGCTGCAACAATTCAAGGTAACGAATTTTTTGATGGCGCGATAAATCGATGGCATTCGCATGCCTGCCAGGGAAGCTGCGCCGACCGGGGCGGGGGCGCAGCGACGCACATGCCGGTCGGACGTCATAGTTGTGTGCGTCAAGTTGTGCAAAAGGGTTGATCAGGTATTCGGTTGATTCCG
>DYFV01000124.1 GCA_020725025.1 Azoarcus sp. | reverse complement strand
TGGTTTGGCCGCAGATCGAAAAGGAACTCGGGGCCGAGATCATGGATCAGGTGCGGGCGAACGCCTCCGCGCCTGAATAATAGTTCCCTTCCGACGCAGGGCCGCGTCCGCCGCAGCCCTGCCTTGCCTTGCCTTGCCTCACGATCCTAGCGGGAGGGATTGCGTCGCGAGAGTTTTTGCAAGTCTCTCCGGCTCCTCGTGGCCAACATCCACACGGTCCTTGTCGTTGTCGGGCGCGTTGTGGCGCCGTAGCTGGCGATCGCATCTTCAGCCGCGCCGTTCTCGGCAAACCGGTTTACGTCCAGTGATCCGAGATGGAGGCTCTCGTCGACATTGTTGCCATCGTCGTGACGATGGCGATCGGCGAACCCGGGATCTTGGGGATTTCCCTTCGACCACCTTTGCCTGTATCCGTAAGGTGTCTGCTCGATACGAGCCGTAGAGATATGCACATGCCGCGGCATCGGCGGGCAGGCGGTGGATTTCGGCAAGGTCGACACGATCACCTCCGGCGTCGAACGGCATTTCACGCTGTTGTGGACGGTGCTCCTGCCCGCGGTGCTCGTGGTCGTCCTCGCGCTGCGCAAGAAGCCGGCCCTTCCTTCGCTGTTCGTGGGCGCGGTCGCCGGTGCGGTGGTGGCGATCATCGTGCAGGACGCGCCCCTCCACGACGTGCTCGCTTACATGCAGGGCGGCTACAAGCTGGACTCCGGGATCAAAGAGATCGACAGCCTGCTCAATCGGGGCGGGATTCAATTCATGATCTGGCTGATCACGCTCGTCATGATCACGCTGGGCTTCGGCGGGGCGCTCGAGCATACGCGCTGCCTCGAGGTGATCGTCGAAGCGCTGCTCAAGCGCATCCGCCGGTTCGGCTCGATGCAGGCGGCAGCGACCGGCACCGCCATCGCCAGGTGGCGGGCGATCCCTACCTCTCGATCGCCTTGCCGGGCCGCATGTATTCGCCCGCCTACCGTGGCAAAGGCTATTGACGCTCAACCTGTCGCGCGCGCTCGAGGAAGGCGGCACCCTGGTGTCCCCCCTCGCGCCGGGGAACGCCGACGGAGTGCTTGTCATCACCGCACTGGCTTGGGCATCGCGGAGGGGAACTTCCAGAATCTGCTGTATATTCCTCTCGCGTTAGCGTGCTGGATGTCTCCGGTCATCGGGGTTTTCTACGGCTACATGGGGTGGTTCTTGTTGCGGGCCAGCGAGATCGAAAGGGAGCGCTGGCATAAGCCAGCGAAGCGGTCCAGACGCACGACGATGACGACTCGCTGGTCGGCCTCAAGCCGAACCCGGCCGCAGTCTAGCGGCACACGCCCCGCGGGCGCGGCGACCTGCCAAACGAAGAGGCGGCTTCCCAGGCCGATGCGAGCGCCGACATTTTGGAGACGAACATGGGTGACAAACTGCGTCAGGGCCCGCGCAGCTTCGACAGCCGCCTGCGACACAGCAATCAGGCCTATTTGCAGGGCCAAGCGCCCGACGACGCACATCCGCCGATCTGCCGCCGCATCGGCTTCGTATTGCTCGAACACTTCTCGATGATGGCATTCACCGGCGCCGTCGACGCGATCGTCACCGCCAATCTCGTCAGCCGCAAGCCGCTCTACCGCTTCGAAACCCGCAGCCTGGAAGGCGCTACGGTGCGCAGCGACCTCGGCATCAACATCTCGGTCGATGGGGAGTTGTCCGCGCTGGACGCGACCGACCTCGACATCCTCATCGTCTGCGGCGGCTTCCGCTCGCAGCTCGAACCACGGCGTCCGGTGCTGGACAAGCTGCGCGAGGCGGCGCGCCGCCGCGTGATGATGGGCAGCCTGTGGAACGGCAGCTACCTGCTCGCCCACGCGGGCCTGCTGGACGGCTACACCTGCACCGTGCATCCGGACAGCCGTGCCGGCCTTGAGGAGCTCTGCCCCCAGGTCAGGCTTCTGCCCAATCCCTTCGTCATCGACCGGGACCGCATATCCTCCGCCGGCGCCAACAGTGCCCTTGGGATGATGCTGGCGGTGATCCGTCACCACCACGGCGACGAGATGGTGCGCGGCATCGAGGAGATCCTCGCCTGCGACCGGACCCTGGACGATCTTCCGGACAGCCCGATGCCGACCCTGGTCGACGATCCCACCTTCCCCGAGGCGCTCCACACCGTGCTGCAGCTGATGAAGAACAACATCGAGGAGCCGCTGAGCATCGACGATCTCGCCCACCACGCGCAGATCTCCCGGCGCCGAATCGATCGTCTGTTCCAGCGCTACCTGAACGCGACGCCCTCGCGCTACTACCTGGAAACCCGCCTCACCCGCGCGCGACGCCTGCTGCAGCAGACCAACGAGCCGATCACCGGCGTCGCCATCGCCTGCGGCTTCAGCAGCGTCTCGCACTTCAGCCGGTGCTACCGCGAGTTCTTCGGCGTGTCGCCGTCGCAGGCCGGCGCCAGGCGCCGCCGTGACTGACCGGCTACTGCCCGCGCCGTGATCCTCACCCGCCCGTCCTGACAGCGTGCGGGCATTTCTCTGCCTCCTCCAATTCGCGCGGGAGGACCAAGTCCAGCGCGTCGGTCAACGCGCGGCAAGCGCCAAGGTCGTCGGCGGTAGCCTTTGCCTACATTGCACGCAGGCAGTCGGCGCTGCGGCGAGCCCGAACACCTCGCAGCCGCCCGCGAGCTTGTGCGCAAGCTCCTGCACCTCGAACAGGTCCTCCTGCGCCAGCGCCGCCGCGAGCTGCTGCCGGGTGGCGCCGGACTGCTCGCGGAACGTGCGCAGGAGCCCCGAGAGCCGGCCGATGCCGAAGACGCGCGCGTGGGCGGCGAGCAGGAGTGCAACGTCGACCGACGTGTTGCCGGTGTACTCGATCGGCCCATGCAGACGTCGCTCGCGTCCGGCCACATAGCGCGCGGGGTGGAGCCCCGCGGCAACCTAGCTCAGAACCACGGTACGCGACCCGTTGAGGAACACACGGCGCTCAACATAGTAATGCACCGCGCGGGCGAGGGCCTGGCACTCCATGTCGCGACCGACGGAGAGCAGCTGCTCCGGGCTGCGGGCATGGTTCACCCGCTCGACCACCTGCTCGATGATCGGCCCCTCGTCGAGGTCGGTGGTGACGAAATGGGCGGTCGCACCGATCAGCTTCACACCGCGGGCGTGGGCCTGGTGATAGGGCTTCGCTCCTTTGAAGCCGGGCAGGAAGGAGTGGTGGATGTTGATCGCCCTGCCCGCCAGCGCACCGCACAGGTCGGCAGACAGGATCTGCATGTAGCGGGCGAGCACGACAAGCTCGGCGCCGGTCTCCTCGACGAGCTGCAGCAGCCGGGCTTCCTGCTGCGGCTTGGTCGCCTCGCTGACGGGCAGATGATGGAAGGGAATGTCCTCGGCCGTCGCCAGCGGCAGCAGGTCTGGATGGTTCGAGACGACGGCGACGATCTCGACCGGTAGCTCGTCGATGCGCCAGCGGTAGAGCAGATCGCGCAGGCAGTGATCGAGCCGGGACACCATGATCAGCACCTTGGGGCGCTCGGCCAGGTCGTGCATCGTCCAGTCCATGCCGAAGCGGGCCGCGACCGGCGCGAATTCGTTCCGGATGGCCGGCGTGATGGGCTTCTTGCCGTGGGCCTCGGGACGGAACACGCAGCGGACGAAGAAGCGGCCGCTGAGGTCGTCATCAAAGCAGGAATACTCGCTGATGTAACAGCCCTGCTGGTCGAGAAACGTCGATATCGCCGCAACCTGGCCCGCCGCGCTGGGGCACGCGACGGTCAGGACCCAACGTTGTTGTAGTGACATTAGAATCCACCTCGTCTGTGTACGTCGTACCGAAAGTACGCGAGCGGTCTTCGGACGACTTGCCTATAGGCGCCAGATGTCGGCGCAAATTGGCCACCCAATCCCTGCAGCAGGCCGCAAACGTACCGGTGCGCGGCGCATCAGGCTCGTGCGTCGGCCGCGGAGGCGGTGCAATCACAATGGAGGTCCTGCCCCGATTCAGCAACCGTGCGGCAGGTGTCCTTGTTCGGCTTGCGCCAAATCGGCAAGGATGAACTCGATGAATTCCTTGACGTAGGGTTTGTCACGCGAGGAATTGTTGACTTTCAGGTAGTTGCCGCGATCGACACGTAGCGGGGAATCGAACGGCGCGCAAAGCTTTCCTTCCGTGACCAGTGACTTGACGAGATGATGCCAGCCAAGGACGAACCCCTGTCCGGCCACGGCTGATTCGACGAGAAGCGGGTAGTTGTTGCTGACCACGCGCGGAATCGGCATTGTCTCTTCGATCCCGTTGGCCGAGAACCAGTCGTTCCAATCGATTGGGAACCAGCCGATAGCCTCCGAAGACCAGTGCTTGGGATGGAGCGCCAGCAATTCGGCATGGGCGAGGCTGGCGGCGTCGCGAAAAGGTCCCCGGGAGTGCAGATAGGCCGGGCTGCATACCGGCTCGACGATCTCGGGGAACAGAAAATGCAGGGTTTCGCCGACCTCGCAGCGTTCATTGCCGCAGATCAGCGAGATATCGACCTCATCGAAGTTCCGCAGGGTGTCGTTTTCGTCCGAGGCGAGAAGTACGAATCTGGCGTCCGCATGCGACTCGCGGAATCGATCGACGTACGGTTTGAACCAAAGGATGACCGCCGCGTTGGTTCCGGAACAGGTGATGACCGGCGTGTCCTCAGGGCGGCTCAAAGTGTCGACGGCCTCACAGATCCGGTCGAGACCGGCGCTGACCGCTGCGAGGATG
This sequence comes from Azoarcus sp., assembly GCA_020725025.1. Taxonomy (GTDB): domain Bacteria; phylum Pseudomonadota; class Gammaproteobacteria; order Burkholderiales; family Rhodocyclaceae; genus Aromatoleum. Next base: position 6,239 of record DYFV01000124.1, on the reverse strand, counting down.
GCCTGCCCGGCGGCGGTGAGCTCGAGGCTGTTGTGTTTGCGTACGAAGAGCGCGGCCCCCAAGGCCTTTTCAAGCCCGCGGATCTGTTGGCTGATCGCCGCTTGCGTGACGTTGAGCTCATTGCCGGCAAGCGTGAAGCTCAGGTGCTTCGCGGCAACCTCGAAGGTTGCAAAAGCGCCCAGAGAAGGGAGGTAGCGCCGTTTGGAGACCATGCGCCAATTTAACCCGCGCTTTCCCTCATGCACAACAGGCACTACGTCCGCGCAGTAACTCCCTGGCAATCTCATTCCTTCCGCGCCTGCCACTCTTTCCAGCGAAGTACCGCAGTCGCACCGACCGAGGCGAAGGGTTCCGGCGGAAGGCGGCTTGGCTCCGCCTGATTGGCAAAGAAAGTCGTGATGGCAGAAGATGCGCCGCTCGCAAGTTCTGCTGCGCAGATTCCCGTCAGGACGCCCCGGGTCGCACCGAGCCCGTTCTGACAGCAGGCGGCAAAAACACCGTCATCGACCTCGCCGGTCACGGAGACGCCATTCTTAGACAGGCACAGATGGCCTGACCAAGCATAGGCCATTCTCACTTCGGCGAGGTTCGGAAAGCGCGCGTCGAATTTCGCCCGCATGACCGCCGTGGCGCGGCGCATGCCGTGCTCCGACGATTCCATGCCGGGTCGGTACTCCGCACAGGTCCTCGTCACGATTCGGTTGCCGCCCTGCCCGGTATCGATCCTGCGCATGGTCGTCCCCATCGGATCCGACGGCGTGACCCCCCATCGGCTGCGTCCCCCGAGCTTCGAAAGTGCTTCGGCGCCAAGTTCCTCGGTCATGCACGCGAAGAGGAAGACATGCATCAGCCGCCCGCGTTTGATACCGAAGCTTTCGATGTGCCCGTTGTTGGCCAGCACGATCTTGCCCGTCGAGATCGTGCCGCCTGGGGTGGAGATCCGCCATGAGGAGGCCTCGCGCCGAAAGCCGGTCACAGGCGTGTTTTCGTAGATATCGGCCACCGCCGAGAGACCACTCGCAAGGCCCCGAACGTATCCAGCGGGTTGCAGCATGACGGTGCCGGGAGTGTAGAGGCCGGACAAGTAGTAGCGGCTGCCAGTCAACTCGAACATGCTCTTCTCGTCGAGCAGTTCGTAGGGCTCGCGAAGCCCGTCGAGATGGGCGGCATAGCTCAGGTTCTGCGCGTGACTGGCCTCGCTTGCGGCTCCGTTGACCTTACCGGCCGGGTCGAAATAATTCGCATCGATTCCATATTCCAGCACCGCTTCGCGCGCGAACTCGATCCCGTAGCGGTTAAGCGCGATCATACGGCCGTCCGCGTCTCCGTCCTCGCCCGCATAGTTGGAGGAGGTCAATTCGTGGGGCAGATCGATCATGAATCCCGAGTTGCGGCCGGCTGCACCTTCGCCGACGCGCCCGGCCTCGACAATGACAATGCGCGCACCGGGATTGAGCTGAGCCAATCGCCGCGCCGCGTAAAGGCCGGCAAAACCCGCGCCGACGACAGCGAAATCACAAGTCCGGTCGCGGTCCAGTGCGGGGGCCGGAGTGCGCTTGGCGAGGATGGCATCCCAGGCCGCCGGTCCCGCGTGCCTCGGCAGGCGTTTTGCAGAGTACCCTTTAGTCATTTCCGTGAGTCGTCTGGAAGGTGAAGCGGGTCCCGGCATCGCGGCGACGGCTCGTGCCATCGCCGCCGGTTCTCCCCGTGCCGGGATATTCGCCACGCGTGATTACTCGTCCCCTGCGTCAGTCCCGCCGCTCAGGTCGAGCCAGATGGTCTTGAGCTGGGTGTACTGGTCATGAGCATGAATCGAGTTGTCGCGGCCACCGAAACCGGATTGCTTGTACCCGCCGAAGGGGGTGGCGATATCGCCCTCGCCGAAGCTATTGACCGTCACCGTACCGGCGCGCAGCGCCCGTGCGCCGCGAATGGCCCGTTTGCCATGCGCGGTGAAGAGCGAGGCCGCCAGTCCGTATTCGGTATCGTTGGCCACGGCGATAGCCTCATCGAAATTCGACACCGTGATGACCGACAGCACGGGGCCGAAGATCTCCTCGCGTACAAGCACCGAGTCGTTGCTGCCCACGTCGACGATCGTCGGCTCCACAAACACGCCGCCGATGTCGCGGCCGCCCAACAGGATCTCGCCCTGCCCGGCCTTGGCGATGTAGCTGCAGACCTTGTCGAAATGCGCCTTCGACACCAGGGCCCCCACCCGCACCGACGGGTCGAGCGGATCGCCCACCTTCCACTCGCGCGCCTGTGCCATGACCTTCTCCAGCAGCGCATCCTTGATGTCCTTGTGGACGATCAGCCGGGATGCGGCCGAGCAGTTCTCGCCCATGTTCCAGAACGCGCCATTGACCACATGCGCGGCGACCACGTCGAGATCCTCGGCATCGTCCATCACGATGCAGGGGTTCTTGCCGCCCATCTCGAGCACGACTTCCTTGAGATTCGAGTCGGCCGAATAGTGCAGGAAACGCCGCCCGGTGACCGTGGAGCCGGTGAAGGACACCATGTCCACGTCCGGATGCCTTCCCAGCGGCTCGCCGACGTTGGCACCGCTGCCGGTGACGACGCTCAGGACGCCCGCGGGCACGCCGGCCTCGTGCGCGAGTTGCGCGACACGCAGGGCCGTGAGCGAGGTCTCCGCAGCGGGCTTCAGTACCACCGAGCAGCCGGCAGCCAGCGCCGGGCCGATCTTCCAGGCCAGCATCAGCAACGGGAAGTTCCATGGCAGGACCAGCCCCACGACGCCGACGGGTTCGCGCACCACCATCGCGATATGCCCGTCCGAGGCGGGCGCGACCTGGTCGTAGATCTTGTCGATCAGCTCGGCGTGCCACTTCAGGCAATGGATCGTTTCCGGCACGTCGATACTTGCGCAGTCGAAGATCGTCTTGCCGCTGTCCAGGCTCTCCATCACGGCGAGCTCATCGGCATCACGCGCCATCAGCTCGCACAGCCGCAGCAGCACGTCCTTGCGCTCGGACGGGCGCAGTTTCGACCAGCGCCCGTCTTCGAAGGCCGTGCGTGCGCTGGCGACGGCCAAATCGACGTCTTCGGCACCGCAGGCGGCGATGTCGGCGAGCACCGTACCATTGGCCGGATTCACCGTGCGGAAGGTCTTGCCGGACTGCGCCGGACGGAAGCGGCCGTCGATGAAGGCCTGAGTCGGCAACACCAGGTCGCGGGCGATCGCTTCGTACTCTTCACGGGTCAGCAGGCTGCTCATCGCTCAGCCCTCCGCCTTGATCGCCGCGATCGTGGACTTGACGCCACGGACGACTGCCTCGAGCTCGGCCTTCTCGGCCTCGTTCAGGCCTTGCAGCGGCGGCCGTACGGGGCCGGCTCGCAGACCCGCGACCTCGGTGCCGTGCTTGACGCACTGGATGAACTTGCCGCCCTGCTCGAGCACGCGCATCAGCGGCATCATCGCTGCCATGATCCGACGGCCCCTGGCGAAATCGTTCTTCAGCACGCAGGTTTCGTAGAGGAAGACATGCTCCTCGGGCAGGAAGTTGGAGCCAGCGCAGATCCAGCTGCGCGCGCCCCAGGCGAAGAACTCCAGCGCTTGGTCGTCCATCCCGCAAGACATCTGGATCTGCGGGTAATCGAGGGCGAGAAGGTGCAGGCGGTTGATGTCGCCCGAGCTCTCCTTGATGCCGACGACGTTGCCCGAAGCGCATACCTGGTCGAGGAAGACCTTGCCCATCTCGACGCCCATGCGGGCGGGGTAGTTGTAGAGGACGACCGGCAGGCCGGCGACGCGGTCGATCGCCAGGGCGTTGATGGCGTTCTCCTCTTCCGTGGGCACGGAATAGGGCGGCGTGCCGAGGAGGATCGCGTCGGCGCCCAGGTCGCGGGCGCCGCTTGCGAGCGCGATGCTGTCGGGCGTGCGCATTGCGCCGGTGCCGACGATCAGCGGCAGGCGGCCCTTGAGGCGGTCCTTGATGAAGCGCGCGAGCTCGAGACGTTCCTCTACCGTTTCGGCGTAGTTTTCGGCAGTCGAACCACCGGAAATGATGCCGTGCACGCCTTTCTCGACAAGATGCTCGACCAGGCCGGCCAGGGCGTCGAGGTCGAATGAGCCGTCAGACTGCATCGGCGTGACGACCGGCGTGTAGATTCCATCGAGGTTGAAGCTGGATTTCATGTCTGTTCCATCCTGTTTAGAGCGCACCGGGGGCGTCCATGAACCCGCCGGGCGTCATGGTTGTGAAAGTTGAAGGGGCGTTGTGGCTGTCGGGCGGCTACTGAACGAAGCCGAACAACCGCGGCAGGTAGAGCGCGAGCGGCGACCAGTAGGTGGTGACAAGCATCACCGGGAAGGCGGCGAAGGCCATGAAGTAGAAGGCCGGGCGCATCACGCCCGCCATTCCCACGTCGCCCACCCGGCAGGCCATGAACAGAATGGGGGCCATTGGGGGGCTGTTCGCGCCGATCACCACGCTCGTGCCGATGATCGCGGCGAAATGCACCGGGTCGACGCCGATCTCGGCCATGACCGGGACCATCAGCGGACTGACGATCGCAATCACGCTGACGTCGTCCATGATCATGCCGATCAGGATCAGGAAGATGTTGACCAACAGCAGGATCAGGAGCGGATCCGAGAAGGTTTCGAGCAACAGCTCGGTCAGTTGCTGGGGCACGCGCTCCAGGGTGAAGATGCGGCTCGCGACGAAGGAGAAGACCAGGATGATCATGATCACACCCGTCGTCTTCGCGGCCTGTACCACAGCCTCGGCGACCTTGCGGACGTTCAGTTCGCGATAGACGAACAGACCGACGGGGATGGCATAGACGACCGCGATCGCCGCCGCCTCGGTGGGGGTGAAGATCCCGCCGTAGATGCCGCCGAGGATGATCACCGGCAACATCAGCGCGGGTATCGCCTTCCAGCCCGTGCTGGCGGTCTCCGTGATGCGCTGCCTCCACTCTGGCTTGACGTCGTTGCCACCGAGCTTCCGCTTCACGTGAATGGCGTTCAGGATCGACAAGAAGATCATCAGCAGGATGCCAGGGCCGACGGTCGCCAGAAAGCAGGCGGCGACGGACTGACGCGTCACGACGGCATACAGGATCATCGTGATCGAGGGCGGGATCAGCAAACCGAGCAGGGATGACACCGCCAGCAGCGCGCTGGAATAACCCCGGCTGTAGCCATGCCTTTCCATCGGTTCGATCATGATCGAGCCGATCGAGGCCACGGCAGCCGAGGCCGTGCCCGAGATGGCACCGAAGATGCCGCAGGCCGTGACCATGGAGGTGCCCATGCCGCTTCGCGATTTGCCCACCAGCGCCTCGACGAAATCGACCAGGCGCTTGGCGATGCCGCCGGTCTGCATCAGGTAACCGGTCATGACGAAGAGCGGCAAGGCCACCAGAATCACCGAATTGACCGACCAGAACCCGGTTGTCATCAGCGAGGAGATGTCCACGTCGTAGAGTATGGACAGAATCAGCGTCATTCCCGCGAAGGAGAACACGACCGGTACGCCGATCATCATCATTACGACGACGGCGACGATAGCAATGAGAGCTTCCATCTCAGATCACTCCATTGGCGACATCGGATCGCCCGACGAGATGCCCGCGCCCGACAATTCGAGGATCAGATCGCGGGCGAGATAGATGACGAACGCGATGGATGCGACGAGAAGGCTGACCTGCGAAACCCACCAGGGAACGGCAAATACGGCCGTCGTCTGTCCGCGCTCCAAGCCGAAGGCGAATAGACTCCAGGACCAGGTCACGAACATCACCGCGACACCCAGCGAGATGACCGTCGAGACGATCGACGCGGCACGCCGCACTTTGGGATTGCTAGACATCACCTGCACGAAATCGGCAGACAGATGTGAGCGGTCGCGGGATGCCAAGGCAGCGCCCAGCATGTAGAACCACATGACCGCCATCAGCATGATCTCTTCGAGGCCGAAAACCGGTTTGCCGAGAACGGCGCGACTGAAAATACCGATCGCCAGCATCAGGGCGACAGCCAGTCCGACAACGACGAGGATGGGGTGAATGATGCGCACGACAAGCACATCAAGACGTTTGAGAATGTGCACGATACTGCCCTCTCGACCATGGACATGAGGCAAGAGGGGGCTGCGACGGAAGCAGCCCCTCTTCGGAAGCTCCGGCCTATTTCGGCGTCGAGGCGTTCGCGCGCACCTGATCCATGATCTCGGCCCCGAGTTCCTTTTCGATCTGCGGCCAAACCA
>DYFV01000016.1 GCA_020725025.1 Azoarcus sp. | reverse complement strand
AGGCGCTCGCCAAGGGCATGGAGACCAAGGCGGTCGAGTTCGTGAAGAGCGGTGCACAGCTCTTTCGGAAGGTGTGAGCGATGAACACGGTGCAGTGCAATGGCTCGGAGTATCCCCTGGACGAGCCCGTATCGGTCGCGGCGATGCTCGAGCGCATCGGACTTGCCGGCAAGCGGGTCGCCGTGGAGCGCAATGGCCGCGTGGTGCCCAAGGGCGCGCACGCCGTGGAGCGGGTGCGGCCGGGTGACCGCATCGAGATCATCGTTGCGGTGGGTGGCGGTTGAACATGACGAGGAAGACGGAGACGGAAAACATGGACGATGCACTCACGATCGCCGGCAGGGCCTACCACTCGCGGCTGCTGGTCGGCACCGGCAAGTACAAGGACTTCGAAGAGACGCGTGCCGCCGTGGAGGCGAGCGGAGCCGAGATCGTCACGGTGGCGATCCGCCGCACCAACATCGGCCAGAACGCAGGGGAGGCAAGCCTGCTCGACTTCCTGCCGCCCTCCCGATACACCTACCTGCCGAACACCGCGGGCTGCTACACGGCGGAAGACGCGGTGCGCACCCTGCGCCTCGCGCGCGAGCTGCTCGATGGCCACAGTCTGGTGAAGCTGGAGGTGCTCGGCGATCCGAAGACGCTCTTCCCCGACATGCCCGAGACGCTGCGGGCTGCCGAGACGCTGGTGAAGGAGGGCTTCGAGGTGATGGTGTACTGTTCGGACGATCCGATCCAGGCCCGGCGGCTCGAAGAGATCGGCTGTGTGGCGATCATGCCGCTCGCCTCGATCATCGGCTCGGGCATGGGCATCCTCAATCCCTGGAACCTGCGCCTGATCATCGAACAGGCCCGCGTCCCCGTGCTGGTGGACGCGGGCGTCGGGACCGCCTCCGATGCCGCCATCGCCATGGAGCTGGGCTGCGACGCGGTGCTCATGAATTCGGCGATCGCTCACGCGAAGAATCCCGTGCTCATGGCGCGTGCCATGAAGAAGGCGGTGGCGGCGGGCAGGGAAGCCTTCCTGGCCGGCCGTATGCCGCGAAAGCTCTATCTCGCCGAGCCGTCTTCGCCTTCCGAGGGATTGATCTCCGCCGCCGGGTAGCCTTGAATCCGGAGGACTTCGGCGGACTTCTTACATCCAAAGTAGTATCGTCCCAGCTTGCGCCGGGTCCTGCACGTCGCGCGGGAAGGCTGGAGAAGGAGCATTCGGGTTTCCCATGAGCAGCAAGCCGATGGGTGCAATGTGGAGCCGGTTCTTCGAGGATTCGGCCGCCGCGGGATTGAGCCTCCAGGGGCAGATCCGCAAGATGCTCGTGTCGGCGATCCTCGATGGCCATCTTCCCCTGGATGTGCCCATCCCCTCCAGCCGGGAATTGGCCGCCCGTATCAACGTCGCCCGCAACACGGTGGTCATCGCCTACCAGCAGTTGGTGGACGAGGGCTATCTCGTCTCCCGCGAGCGGCGCGGATACTTCGTCAACGCCGACATGCTCGAGGGGCGTGCTTGCGCGGCACCGTCCGCCGATCCCATGTCCCCCGAGACGGTCCAGGGGCCCGACTGGAGCGCGCGTTTCCGCTTCCGGCCATCCGCCCAGCGCAACATCTCCAAGCGCCAGGACTGGCAGGAGTTTCCCTATCCCTTCGTTTACGGGCAGTTCGACCCCGCGCTCTTCCCCACGGCGGATTGGCGCGAGTGCTGCATGAAGACCCTCTCCGTGCTCGAGATCGGCGAATGGGCGCAGGACATGATCCTGCGCGACGATCAGTCCCTGGTGCGGCAGATCCGCACCCGGGTCCTGCCGCGCCGGGGAGTACGGGCCGCAGACGAGGAGATCGTCATCACCGTCGGCACCCAGCAGGCGCTCTACCTGCTCGCCGACCTGCTCGTCTCCGATCGGACACGCGTCGGCCTCGAGGATCCGGGTTATCCGGACGCGCGCAACATTTTCGGCAGCCGCAGCGGCGAGGTGGTGCCGCTTCCGGTGGACGCCGAAGGCCTGGTCGTGGGCGAGGCGCTCGCTTCCTGCGACTACGTGTATGTCACGCCCAGCCACCAGTGTCCGACGACGGTCACCATGTCGCTGGCGCGCCGCGAAGCCCTGCTGGCACAGGCCGAGCGCGACGATTTCGTGATCATCGAGGACGATTACGACAGCGAGAATCGCTTCGAAGGGGAGCCGGTTCCGACCCTCAAGAGTCTCGATCACCATGACCGGGTGATCTACGTCGGAAGCCTTTCGAAAACCCTCGCACCGGGGCTGCGGCTCGGCTACGTGGTCGGACCGGCCGAGCTCGTCGGCGAGTTGAGGGGCGTGCGCCGCCTCAACCTGCGCCATCCCACTGCCTATATGCAGCGCGCGTTCGCCCTGTTCCTCTCGCTGGGGCATCACGACGCGTTGTTGCGACGCCTTTCCGCAGCCCACCACGAGCGCGCCCAGCTGCTCATGGCGGCGCTGTCCCGTCACTTGCCGGAAATCCGCACGGTGCCCGTCGTCGGCGGTTCGTCCTGCTGGGCGCAGGGGCCCGATTGGCTCGATGCACGGACCCTGGCGGACGAGGCCGAGCGCCTCGGTGTGCTCATCGAGCCGGGCGCGGTCTTCTTCTCCGATCCGTCCGCCGGACGCGCCTCTTTCCGCCTCGGGTTCGCGTCGATCCGCAGCGATCGCATCGAGGCCGGAATCGAACGTCTCGGCGAGGCATTTCGGCGGATATCGCGCGGGAAAAGCGCGTAGTCGCATTTCCCTCGCCTGGACCAAACGATAGGTCCGAACTGGTTCTACGCAGATCCGCTCCCGGTCCCTAATCTTGAATCACGCAATAGGCGCACGGTGTAAACGATTCGCCTCGAACGTGCCGACGAATAGACCCCGACCGAGGAAAACTGCAATGACCCAACCGACCATCGAATTTCTCCAGGCCTTCAGCGACGCCTGGAATCGTCACGACATCGACGCTCTCATGAGCTTCATGGCCGACGATTGCTCCTTCCACGCAGTAGCGGGCCCCGACCTGCTCGGTCGCAGCTTCGTCGGACGCGATGCCGTTCGCGAGGGCTTCATGCTCGCCTGGCAGACCTTTCCCGATGCCGCCTGGCTCGATCCGGATCACTTCGTCGACGGCAATCGCGGCGTGACCGAATCGACCTTCGTCGGCACCAAGGCCGACGGCACCCGGATCGAGGCGCGGATGGTGGACATCTTCACCTTCCACAACGGGAAGATCGCGGTGAAGAACGCGTTCCGCAAGGATCGTCCGCCGGTCCCCGGAAACTGATCCGTTCGGCTCCCAACAGCCTTCTCCGAGGAGTCCGAACATGGATGCAGCAATCGACCTGCGTGCGACCGCCGAGCGTCGCGCCACTCCGCCCCAGAATCCCTACGATCCGGCCTACGATCCGCTGGTGACAGCGACGCCGGGCCAGGGGCGCGACTACGCCCCGACCTATTGGATCGGCACCGCGGGAGCGCCGCCCGAAGACGACGGGCCGATTTCCCGGGACGTGGACGTGGATGTCGCCATCATCGGTTCGGGCTTTACGGGGCTGACCACGGCCATTTTCCTGGCCCAGGAATACGGCATCAAGGCCACCGTGCTCGAGGCGAATCGAACCGCGTGGGGATGCAGCACCCGCAACGGAGGGCAGGCCCAGTGCGCGTCGGGGCGCCTCAAGCGTTCCCAGTGGATCGCACGCTATGGGCTCGAGGCCGCACTCGGCCTGCATCGCGAATGCCTGGACGGCATGGAGAGCTTCAAGGAGCTCATTCGCGACATCGATTGCGAGCCGCAGCCCGGTGGCCATCTCTACGTGGCGCATCGCCCCCACGTCATGCCGGTACTCGAGAAAGAGGCCCGACTGTTGCGTGAGGTTTTCAAGTACGACGCCCGTATCCTGGACGCCGAGACCGTCAGGAACGAGTGGGTCGGTGACCAGGAGGCCTGCGGTGCGATGCATGAGCCCGAGGGCATCGGCATTCACGCGGGAAAGCTCGCCTTCGGATATCTCAGGAAAGCGCGCGCGCTCGGCGCCACCGTGCATCCGGCCAGTCCGGTCCAGGGCTGGGAAACCCGCAACGGCATTCATCACCTGCGCACGCCGGGCGGTGTAGTCCGGGCAAGGGCGGTCGGCGTATGCACCGGGGGTTACACCTCGAACGGCCTGCACCGGGAGTTCAAGAACCGGCTATTGCCGATTCTTTCCAATTCCATCGTCACGCGGCCGCTCACCCGGCAGGAGCTGGACGCATGCGGACTGCGCACGCACCAGGTCATCACGGACACCCGGGTGCTGCGCCATTACTACCGGTTGATGCCGGACAACCGCCTGCAGATCGGCAGCCGCAGTGCCATCACCGGGCGCGATGCGCCGCAGAAGAAGTACGAGGACCTGCTGGTCGCGAACATGCTGCGCAAGTTTCCCGCCCTGCGAGGCGTGCAGATCGACTATTCCTGGTGGGGCTGGGTGGATGTCAGCCACGACATGATGCCGCGCATCCACCAGCCCGACCCGGCCCAGAGCATCTATTACGCGCTCGGCTACGGCGGCAACGGCGTGATGTATTCGGCCCAGGCCGGACGCCGGTTGGCGCAGTGGATCGCGGGCAAGGGGCACCAGCTCACGCTGCCGATCTTCACCTCGCGCCTGCCTTTCCCCAATGTGCGGGAAATGGTCGAGTCCGAATTTTTTGCACCGTTTCGCCGCATGGGCCAGCGTTTCCTCTACCGCTGGTACTACCTGAAGGATGAAGTGCTTTGACAAGACGGGAGGATGCGAAGACACCCGACGCCACGCCATACGGTGATCACGCCCTGCGGGGGATTGCCGATAACCATGCCGAGCATGGACACCAATAAAGGATCAAACAGGAGACAACCATGAATTTCAGGAAAGCCGTACTCGTTCCGGTGCTCGCCGCCAGCCTTTTCGCGACTGCCCAAGGCGCTCTCGCCACGACCTTCAAGATGGCGCTGGGCGATGCGGCCGGGGGAACCCAGTGGGAACTCGGCCAGAAGTTCAAGACCCTTTTCGAGCAGAAGACCGGCGGCAAGCACAAGGTGGACCTGTTCCCGAACGGCCAGCTCGGCGACGAGCAGAACACGGTCAACAATGCCGCGCTCGGCACGCTCGACTTCTCTGTCCTGGCGATCAACAACGTCACGCCGTTCTCGCCGACCGTAGGCGTGCTCACGCTGCCCTACGTCATTCAGAGCGCCGAGGACGCACGAGAGCTCACCCTGGGCGAAATCGGCAAGGAGCTGACAGCCAACACCGTTCGCGACGCTGGCGTGCGCATCGTCGGCTGGGCCTACTCGGGATTCCGTGTCCTGACCAACTCGAAGCGCCCGGTGACGTCCGTCGGAGACCTGAAGGGCATGGTGATCCGGGTTCCGAAGAACGAGATCATGATCGCCACCTATCAGGCCTGGGGCATCAATCCCACGCCGATGGCCTGGACCGAAACCTTCACCGCGCTCCAGCAGCGCGTGGTGGACGGCCAGGACAATCCCTACATCACCGTCTCGGCGATGAAGTTCAACGAAGTCCAGAAGTACGTCACCAACATCCGCTACATCTTCTCCCTCGAGCCCCTCATCGTGAGCGAGCAGGTGTTCCAGGACCAGAAGCCCGAGGTGCAGAAGGCGATCCTCGAGGCCGGTCGCGAGGCCACGGAGTACAGCTTCCAATACCTGCAGCAGACCGAGGACCGCATCCGCAAGGAGCTCGCGGCCAAGGGCATGCAGATCAGCGATCCGGCCAACGGCGAGAAGGAGTGGATGGAAAAGGCGACCGCCCAGGTTTGGCCGAAGTTTTACGCCAGCATCGGCGGCAAGGACAAGCTCGACAAGGTTCTCAAGACCCTGGGTCGTTGAGGATACGGGTGGCCGGGCGACGGATGCCCGGCCCGTCCCCGTCGGCGGCGGCCAGCCGGCGCCGCCGACGGGGACGGTTCCCGAAGACCTGCGGAGTACACCATGTCCCTCAAGAACCTCGGTATCAGACTCCTCGCGAACATCGAGGAATACCTCTCGGAAGCCCTGCTGGCCTGCTTCGTCCTGCTGCTGTTCGTACAGATCCTGCTGCGGCAGTTCTTCCAGTACTCGCTCCCTTGGGGTGAGGAGCTCGCCACCTACATGTTCGTATGGTTCGCCTACCTCGGCGCCAGCGTCGCGGCGAAGATGTCCGCCCACAACCGGGTCACCTTCCAGTTCAACTTCGTGCCGGCGATCGTGCGCAAGGTCTGCCTCACGCTCGCAGACCTGATCTGGGTGGGGTTCAACCTGTACTTCGTCTATCTCAGCTACGACTTCGTGTTCAACCGCATGAACCTCTTCTGGAAGTCCCAGACGCTCGGGCTGCCGATGAAGTACTTCTACATGATCCTGCCGATCGCTTTCACGCTGATGTCGATACGCATCCTCTGGAATACCTACCTGACCCTTTTCGAGGGGGCAAAGCTGGTCGATCCGGAAGCGGCGGAGATCGAGAAGCTCAAGCACAGCGCAGCCCTGCAACAACAATAAGACGGGCCTACCCCGGAGAGAGACACGATGGACGCCCATATCGTAGAAATATTGTTCGGCGGGTTTTTCCTGCTGATGCTGCTCGGCACGCCGATCACCATTGCCCTGGGGGGAGCCGCCCTGGCCACCTTCCTCGCGGTCGAGAAGAATCCGATCGCCTTCGTGCAGATCGCTTTCACGTCCGTGGGGAGCTTTCCGCTGATGGCCCTGCCCGCGTTCGTCCTCGCCGGCGCGCTCATGGAGGCCGCCGGCATCTCCCGCCGGCTGGTCGACATCGCCGAGACCCTGGCGGGACCGATCACCGGCGGGCTGGGCGCGGCGACCGTTCTGGCGTGCCTGTTCTTCGGTGCCATCTCCGGTTCGGGGCCCGCCACCACGGCCGCCGTCGGGATGCTGATGATTCCGGCGATGGTCAAGCGCGACTACGAGCGTCCCTATGCCTCGGCGGTGACCGCGGCCTCGGGCGGGCTGGGCATCATCATTCCGCCGTCCATCCCAATGGTCATCTTCGGCATCTCGGCGATCGGCCTGATGCCGCCGCCCGAGGCGGTCGAGAAATTCGGCCAGTTCGACACCGTCTCGATTCCCAAGCTCTTCGTCGCCGGCGTCGTGCCGGGGTGCATCATGGCGGGCGGCCTGCTGCTGACGAACTACTTCATCTCGAAGAGGAAGGGCTATGTGGGTCTGACCGAACACTGGTCCTTCGGAGACATCCGCGCGGCCCTGCGCAAGGGCATCTGGTCGCTGCTCGCGCCCGTGATCATCCTCGGCGGCATCTACACCGGGCTGTTCACACCGACGGAGTCGGCCATCATCGCCATCTTCTATACCCTGTTCGTGGGGGTGGTCCTGCATCGCGAGCTCAAGTTCGAGGCGATGCTCGGCTCCTTGCGCACGACCACCTGGATCACCGGGCGGGTCTTGCTGATCCTGTTCACCGCCACGGTCTTCGGCCGCCTCCTGGTCGAGCAGCGCATCCCCGCCGTGATTGCGGACTCCATGCTCTCGCTGACCGACAACATGTACCTCATCTGGGCGCTGGTGATCGGTTTCCTGCTCTTCGTCGGGATGTTCATGGAGACGCTCGCGGCGATCATGATCCTGGTGCCGGTGCTGCTGCCGGTGATGTACACCCTCGGCGCCGACCCCACGCACGTAGGCATCGTGGTGATCTGCGCGCTTTCGGTCGGCTTCCAGACCCCGCCGCTGGGCGAGAACCTGTTCGTCGCATCGGGCATCGGCGGGTCGAGCATCGAATCCATCGTGGCGCGCATCCACCCGTTCGTCATCGTTTCGGTGCTGTCGATCTTCATCGTCGCCTACTTCCCGCAGCTTTCCCTGTGGCTGCCGAAGCAGTTCGGCTATTGACGGTCCGATTCGGGTGCAACCCACACGCCAGGGCCTTGGGTAATGGAGCTAGACCATGAATCTTCGAAGAAGCGTGCTGCTGTCGGTGCTTGCCGGCATGTGCTGGGTGCTCGCGGCGACCGTCCAAGCCGCGTCGGCGGGGGCGGAAGGCGTCTACGGAAGTCAGCGGGAGGTTCGGGCCCGGGCGCTGCTCGAGCGTGCCGTCCGGCATGTGGAGGCCACCGGAGAGACGGGCGCCACGGCATTCACCCGTGGCGCGGATTTCATTGACCGGGATCTTTATGTCTTCGCCTTGCGCATGGACGGCACTTTTCTGGCCAGCGGCGGCGCTTCGGCGGCGCTGATCGGCATGAACGTGCTCGACGAGACCGACCTGGAGGGGCGCCCGTTCTTTCGGGAGATCCTGGAACTGGCGAGGCGCGACGGCAAGGGGAGCGTCACCTACCGATGGTTCAATCCGGCGGATTCCCGGGGCGAGCCGAAGCTCACGCTTTTCGAACGGGTGGGGGACCTTGTCGTTGCCGTGGGCTTCTACCCTCCGCGTGCGACGCCTGCGCAGGCGCGCGCCCTGCTCCGCAAGGCGCTCGATGCACTCGCGGCGTCGCCGGCTGCGGCGATCAGGGATTTCCAGCGGCTCGACGGTCCCTTCGTACGGGACGACCTGTACGTCTTCGTCGTCGATCTGGCGAGCGGCCGGTTTCTCGCCCACGGGGCCAATCGAAGTCTGGTGGGCTCGGATGCCGGCAAGCTGAGCGACCCCGATGGGCGACCCGTAGTCACCGAAATGATCTCCCGCGCGGGGAACGGCAGGAGCGGGGAGCTCCAGTATCGCTGGACCAACCCCGTGACCGGCCGGATCGAGCGCAAGCACACGTATTTCGTGGCGCGCGATGGACGGCTCGTCGGGGTCGGCTACTTCGATCGGTGACGGCGCGCCGGTCGGCTGAATGACGGCCTGCTCGGTCGCGCTTTCGATCTTGGCGGCTGATGTATCGCTTGTCCTGGACCCGTCGCAGGGCTATCGTCGTGCGCAACGACGCTCGAGGTTTTTCCCGGCGGGGAGGCGGCACGAGAACCCTGCGCCTGGGCGCCGCCGGGTCGAATTAGGGCCTGGGACCGTCTACCGCGCCGGGTTCGGCCGGCACTTTCTCACGGAGTGCGCGATGAGCAACTGCTGCCCACGAACGCCGAATGGATATCTGGCACGCCTGCTGTCCGTGATTTCAATGGTGTTCGGGCTCACGGGCTGCACTGCCGTCGGGCCCTCCGGAGCCGACGAATCATTGCACTGGAAGCCCTCCGGGTTCGTTCTTGCCCATGAGGAGAGAACGGGCTGGAAAGGGGTACGAGGCAACGAGACCTTGAGACGGATCTACGCCAAGCCGGGCGTGACCGCCGAGAACTGGACGGAGAAGGCCGAGGTCACCGAGCTCCCGATAGCGATAACGCAGGGCGGAAGAGTTCGGTGGGACCCGGTGAGCGTGATGAATGCCGAGAAGGCCCGCCTGGAAGCGCAGCGGTGCTCCACGCGTGCCTGGACGGTTCTGAACCAGGAGGCCTCCGGCATCCTGTGGGAATGGCGGGAGATCGACTGCCCCGCATACCTCCACCGGCATGAGCTTGTCCGCGTCGTCATGGGGCGATGGTCTTTGTGGATGATCTCCTACGGAATCAGAAACCGAGAACTGTCCGACGAGGAAAGAGCCGAGCTGATCCGCGATCTGATGAGTGCGAAGGTGCTGTCGGGCAGCAACTGAAAGCCAGGCGCGTGCCGCCGGATAGCTCCGCCGCATGGACCAGGGTGGGATCGTCCGGCGGGTTTCCGGCAGGCGAACAGGAGGCCGCGGGCCGCTGCTTCCCGAACCCGCTCATCCCGTTTCCCCGTCGCCAGCGGGAACGGGTCCGGGTACAGCGCTCCACGCGAAGACGAAGTCTCGACTGTCCGAAACTCGAACAAGGCGCTCGGCGTCGAACTTTCCCCTTCCATGACCTTACGACGTCAGCGCCCCTGCCGTTGTACGACGAAGCGAGTGCAGGCGGCCGCGTCCGTCGAAGTCGTTGCTGCATCGAGGCGAATCGAGGAGGGCAGACCCACCGACGTACCGCCAACAGATGGAGGATCATCGTGCCCGACAAGGAACACACGAGAAGCGTCAGCGAGAGCGAGAACCCCGCAATCCCGTCCCCGGCGCCGAAGCGTACCCGACCGAGGACGAACCGCGACTGGTGGCCGAATCAGCTGGACCTTTCGGTGCTTCACGCGCACTCGCACCTGTCCGACCCGATGGAAGAGGACTTCTGTTACGCGGAGCAATTCGAGTCCCTCGACGTGGACGCCCTGAAGCGGGACCTCACCGAGCTGATGACGAAGTCCCAGGACTGGTGGCCGGCTGACTACGGCCACTACGGTCCGCTCTTCATCCGCATGAGCTGGCACGCGGCGGGAACCTACCGCATCGAAGACGGGCGGGGCGGTGCCGGCGACGGCCAGCAGCGCTTCGCTCCCCTCAACAGCTGGCCCGACAACGCCAACCTGGACAAGGCGCGCCGGCTGCTCTGGCCGATCAAGAAGAAGTACGGGCAGAAGATCTCCTGGGCGGATCTCCTCGTGCTGGCCGGCAACGTGGCCATGGAGTCCATGGGGTTCAAGACTTTCGGCTTCGGTTTCGGACGACCGGACGTGTGGGAGCCCGAGGAGGTCTTCTGGGGGGCGGAGGACAGCTGGCTGGGCGACGAGCGTTACAGCGGCGACCGCCAGCTCGCCAGACCGCTCGCCAACGTCCAGATGGGCCTGATCTATGTGAATCCCGAGGGCCCCGGAGGCAACCCGGATCCGATGGCGGCCGCGCGGGACATCCGCGAAACCTTCGGCCGCATGGCCATGGACGACGAGGAGACGGTTGCGCTCATCGTCGGCGGCCATACCTTCGGCAAGTGCCACGGCGCCGCGCCGGCCGTGGACAACGTCGGTCCGGAGCCCGAGGGCTGCCCCGTCGAGGCCCAAGGCCTGGGATGGCAGAACAGGCACGGCAGCGGCAAGGGCTGCGACGCCATCACCAGCGGGCTCGAGGGCGCATGGACCAACAATCCGACCAGATGGGACAACGGCTTCCTGGAGAACCTCTTCAGATACGAGTGGGAGCTGACGGAAAGCCCCGCAGGCGCCAAGCAGTGGAAGCCGAAGAACCCCGAGGCGCAAGGCACGGTGCCGGACGCGCACGACCCGTCGAAACGGCACGCACCCATGATGCTGACGACGGACCTGTCGATGCGCATGGACCCGACCTACGGGCCGATCGCGAAACGCTTCCATGACAACCCGGAGCAACTCGCCGACGCCTTCGCAAAGGCCTGGTTCAAGCTGCTTCACCGGGACATGGGGCCTCGCGCGCGCTATCTGGGCCCCTGGGTTCCGGAACCGCAGCTGTGGCAGGATCCCGTACCGCCCGCGGATCACGAACTGATCGGCGAGCAGGACATCGCGGCCCTCAAGCGCAGCCTACTCGAATCCGGGCTCTCCGTTCCCGAGCTGGTCGCCACGGCGTGGGGTGCGGCCGCCTGTTTCCGCGGCACCGACAAGCGCGGCGGCGCGAACGGCGCGCGGATCCGTCTGGCGCCGCAGAAGGATTGGGAGGTCAACGAGCCGCCGCGGCTGAACAAGGTCCTCGGGGTCCTCGAGCGGATCCGCAAGGATTTCAACGATGCGCAGGCCGGCGGGAAGAAGCTGTCGCTCGCCGACCTGATCGTCCTCGGCGGATGCGCCGCCGTGGAGCAGGCGGCCAGGCGCGCCGGGTGCGAGGTGACGGTGCCGTTCGCGCCGGGCCGCACGGATGCGTCCCAGGAGCAGACCGACGCGAGCGCCTTCGAGGTCCTCGAGCCGACCGGCGACGGCTTCCGCAATTATTTCCGCGCCGATGACCCGCTGTCGCCCGAAACCCGCCTGCTGGACCGGGCCAACCTCCTGAAGCTCACCGCGCCGCAGATGACGGTCCTCGTCGGCGGCATGCGGGCGCTGGCCGCCAACCACGGGCAATCGAAGCACGGCGTGTTCACCCGTCGGCCGGGCACCCTGAGCAACGACTTCTTCGTGAACCTGCTCGACATGGGCACCGCCTGGAGGCCGTCCGCCTCGGACCGGAACGTGTATGAGGGCTACGACCGGGAAACCGGCGAGGTGAAATGGACCGCGACCGCCGCCGATCTCGTCTTCGGGGCGCACGCCCAGCTTCGCGCCCTGGCGGAGGTCTATGGGAGCGACGACGCGCAGGAGAAATTCGTGCGTGACTTCGTCGCTGCATGGAGCAAGGTCATGAACCTCGACCGTTACGACCTGCTTGCCCGGCGCAGGGCCGCGCGTTGACGGGCGCCGACCCGGTCCGCGAACACCTCGCGCTCCGCGCTCATGTCCGAGGAGTAATGGCGTCGGCCTGACCGGACGGCTCTACGCCGGGCCGGACGACCTGCCGGCAGGGCCAGCAGCGCCAGCGGCCGTCCAGGTGCTCGACGCCGGCGAGGCGAGCGGCGGTATCGTGGGGGGCGTGGCAGAGGCATATCGCGTGGCGCCGGTCGAGGGAGATCATGACATGCAGGGGCTCGACGCCGCAGGCCTCCAGGCATTCGGCGCGGGCGAGGGCGAGCGCGCGGCGCGGGTCGCCGCGCAGGGGCTGGGGGAACTCGCGTTCCAGTACCAGGTTGGCCTCGGCGCCTCCGGATCCGACGAGGGTGGCGGTCCAGACGCCCTCGCCGGCCCCGGCCAAGTGCAAGGCCAGGCGCACGGACTCCGCGTCGGGTGCCCGAAAACGGCACACCATCCGATGCGCGCCCTCGGCCAGGTAGGCCTCGCGCCAGCGGACCCGGTGCAGGCCCAGGCAGGCGCCGTCGACCATCGCCTGCGCGAGGCCGGCGCAGTCCGAGGTCTCGCCGTCGCACACCCAGACCACGTCGGTCATGGCAATGTCGGGCCCCGCGGTCATGGCTGGAGGGCGACCCGCTCGCGGCAGCCGCGGGCCTGGGCGTCGAGATGGCCGGCGAGATGGGCGGCGAGCTCGCGGGCGTCGTCCTCGGCGCCGTGGATGAAGCTCGACTTGCGCCGGCGCAGGAAGGGCAGGCCCATGACGTACAGGCCCGGCGCGTCGGCGACGCCGCCGTCGTGGCGGATGCCGCCCTTGCGGTCGAGCACCGGCACCTCGAGCCAGGAGTGGTCGGGCTTGAAACCCGTCGCCCAGATCACCGTGCGGATGCCTTCGCGTTTCAGGTCCAGGCAGGTGGGGGGCGAGGCGGCGATGCGCGTGGCGTCGAAGCGCTCGCCGGGCATCGTGGCGTCGATCTGTCCGGATGCCGCCGCCCAGTCGTCCAGCGCGGCGAGCAGCCGGTTCATCTTCAGGTCGGCCAGCGCGCAGACGTTGCGCAGCGACCCGGAGAAGAGCGCCTTGCCGTCGCGCACGCCGGCCAGGCGCCCGACGATGCGCGCGCCTTCCGCGGCGAGCGCGTTGAGGTCCATGATGGGCCGCTCGCGCGAGCCCACCAGTTGCGGCGAGGCCACGGCGCGGGCGCGGGCGAGGTCGTCGCGGCCATTGCGCAGGGCGTCGTAGCGCTCGTCGAGGAAGCCCGCGGCATGGAGCCACCACTGGATGTCGCGGCCGCGATAGACCCGGGGCATGCGCACGTGCTCGCCCACGGCGATCGTGACCGGGTGGCCGGCGCGCCGGATCTCGTCCGCGAGTTGCAGGCCGGTGGCCGAGGCGCCCACCACCAGCACGCCGCCGTCCTCGAGCTGCCCGGGATTGCGGTAGCCGAAGGGCGTGAGCTGGGCGACGTCCGGGGGCAGGTCGGCCGCGAGCCGCGGCACCACCGGCCGGCCGAAGGCGCCGCTGGCGACGACCACCGCGCGGCAGCGCCAGTCGCCGCGGTCGGTGCTCACCCGGTAGCCGGCGCCGTCGGCCCGCACCCCGGTCACGGTCGTGCCCGTGCGCACGGGTGCCGCGCTCACGCGGGCGTAGCCGGCGATGAAGGCGACGACCTCCTCGCAGCTCATGTAGCCGTCCGGGTCGTCGCCGGTGTAGCGGTATCCCGGCAGCCGGCTGAGCCAGTTCGGGGTGAGCAGGCGCAGCGAATCCCAGCGCTCGTGGCGCCAGGCGTTGGCCACCTCGCCGCGTTCCAGCACGACGTGGTCGATGCCGCGCGCGGCGAGGCAGTGGCTCATGGCGAGGCCGCTGTGGCCGGCGCCGATCACCACCACGTCTTTGCTGCGCGCCAGCGGGCGCCCACCGGCGCCCGCTGCGAGCCGGGTGAGCGCGGCGTTCATGCCACCATCACCGACACGTCGGTCGGGTTGGTGATGATATCGAAAACCGCCGAGCGCTTCTGCGACTGCGCCACCAGGGCCTCGATCTCCTCGCGGCTGGCGTCGGCGTCGATCGTGTAGGTCACCTTCACGCCGTCGAAGCCGTTGCGCACGTCGCTGTCGATGCCCAGGATCCCCTGCAGGTCCATGCCCGCCTCCAGGGTGGCCTTGACCGAGCGCAGCTGGATGTTGCGGTTCTGCGCCACCGCCGCGATGCCCGCGGTGAGGCAACCGGCGAGGCCGGCGAGCACGATCTCCACCGGCGTGGCGCCGTGGTCCTCGGAGGCGAAGAGCTCCGGGTGGTCGGTCTCAACCCGATGCATCTGCTTGTGCCGCTGCTCCTCGCCCAGTCCGAAGAAGCCGTCGATGGTGGTGCGGGCGTGGGTGCCCTTGACCCACTCGCAGCTCGCGCGCCAGTTGAAGCGGGCGGCCGCAGGGGCCTGGGAAAGCGCTTCGCGGGCGCCGAGGAGGGCTTCGACGTTGACGCCGTTGTCGGCCATGACGGTCCTGGTATCCATGTGCTGTCTCCTTGAGGTTGGGTGGGAAACGCCCGATTGCGCGTCGGACGGTGCCACTTTCGGCCTCGTGCGTTGGAGCCAGCGTGAAAGCGCCCGTGGTTTTTTCGGGTTCGGCGTGGAATCTGCGGAGCGAAGGGCCGGCGCTGCCGGTTCAGGGCAGGACGGCGTTGAAGGCCCACACGTCTTCGACCGGCATGCCGGCCTGGCGCTGGGCCTGGCGCACCGACTCGGCGTCCGGCGCCTGGTAGAGGCAGATCATGCGGCGGCAGTCGGTCGAGAAGAAGGTCCGGATGAACTTCACCCTCCGCGCCTCGAGGCACCAGGCGCCGGCGTCCTCGCGGGCCTGGATCTCTTCGAGCGTGACCGGTTGTTCGAAGCGCCGCCGCACCAGCACATTGGCCGCTGCGCTCTCCGCCTCGGTGAGGCCCGGCCGGTCGTGCCGGGTGCCGGGCCACAGGCGGCTCATGTCCGCCACACCCACGGTGCGCAGCACGATGCGCACCGATTCCGCATCGGCGGCACGAAAGCGGCACACCATCTTGCGGCCGTCGGCCGACAGCAGGCTGCCCGCCCACTCGACCCGGTGGAGATCGAGGCATCCCTGTTCCTGCAGGCTCCGGCTGACTGCGCGCACGGCGGCGGCGAGCAGGGGCGGATCGAAATCCCGTTCCAGGAAGAGCTCAGGCATGCTGCGTCCTCCCGCATTCCTTGGCCCGACGGGCGATCTCCAGCGCCCAGGCGGCCGCGCCCTCCCGCTCGAGCTGCGCCAGCGCGTCGAGGTGGGCCTGCCCGCCGGCCTGGTCGCCGCCCGCGAGCGCGCACTGGGAGAGCACCGCATGGGCCACCACCATCTCGGTCGCGCGCTCCAGGGCGCGGGCGCAGGACAAGGCCTCGTCCGCGCGTGCCTGGGCGGCATCATGGCGGCCGCGCTCGCAGTCGAGCAGGGCCGCGCGGGTCTGCACGTAGGCCAGGCGGTGCTTCGCGTCGGCCAGGCGCAGGTCCTCCAGGGCGGCATCCAGCGCCGCCGGCTCGTCGTCGAGGGCATAGGCGCACAGGCCGAGCAGGGCGTGCGCGAAGGGCGCCTCGCTGCCCACGCGCAGCTTCTCGCCCAGCAGCACCAGCTCGTTGCAGCGCTCGCGCGCGGCCTGCCAGCGGCCGCGCTGGACGTCGACCATCACAAGATACTCGCCTGCCTGGTATTCGTTGATCCGGTCGCCCGCCGACTTGCACAGGGTGCGGGCCTGCAGGAAGAGCTCCTCGGCTTCCTCCAGGCGATTTTCATAGAAGCGCAGCATGCCCAGTCCGGCGGGAATCGCCCGGTGGGCGAAGCGCCGGCGGCTCGCGAGCGACTGGGCTTCCATGAGCATGGCGTCGGCCTGGGCCAGGTCCCGCTCCAGCATGGCCAGGCATTTGGCCGTCTCGGCCATGCCGACGATCTGGTCGAGGTCGCTGCCGCCGCGCACCGCGCGCTCGGACTGCAGCGACTGCTCCCGCGCCCCGGCCCAATGCCCGTGGGCCCAGCGCAGCCAGGAGGCCATCTGGTAGGCCTGGCGCGCGTGGGCCGGCGCGCCGTGGTCCAGCGCCTGTTCCGCGAGCGCCGTGAAGCGCTGGGCGGCGTCCTGCCAGTCTTCCGGGGGCGCGGCCGAGAGCATGACGTCGTGCAGGTCGATGGCCACTCGCACCCGCTCGGCCGCCGGCAGCTGCTCGGCCAGCTGCAGGCCCTTCTTCGCAAGGGACAGGGCATCCTCGTTGGCGAAGAAGCGCAGGCACAGCCGGCCGGCGGACACCAGCGCGCGGGCGGCGAGACCGGGGTCGCCGCTGTGGGTGGCGTGATGGGCCAGGTCGGCGGCGCGGGACAGCTCGAAGGCGAGATCCTGCTCCATCCATTCGGCGACGCGGCGATGCATGAGCTGGCGGCGCACCGGCGAAATCTCCATGTAGACGGCGCGCGCGATGAGATCGTGGGCGAAGCGTAGGCCGCCCCCGTCCGTGCTGCGGAGGATGGCCTGGTGCTCGGCCTTCTCCAGCGCGCGCCCGACGCTTGCCGGGTCCAGGCCGGCGAGGTGCGCGAGGGCGGACAGCTCCAGGCGCGGGCTGAGCACCGCCGCCCAGCGCAGTACCTCGGCACCCTCCGGGTCGAAGCGGGCCAGCCGTTCGCGCACCAGCTCCTCGAGGGAGCCGCCGGTGTCGGTGCCGCCCTCGCGCTCGGCACGGGCGAGCTCCAGCGCCAGCAGGGGGTTGCCGCCGCACTCGCGGGCGAGGCGCGGGGTATCGGCGCCGGGTGCCCGGATGCGGATCAGCTCGGCGATGGCCGATTCGGTCAGGGGTTCCAGCTTCAGCTCCCGCAGCAGCCCGTCGCGGCGCAGGCCGCGCAGGGCCTGCTGGAGCGGCAGGTTGTCGCGCAGCTCGGATTCGCGGGTGGCCAGCACGGCCAGCACCGGCCGCTCGCCATTGATGCGCATGACGTAGTGCAGGGCGGCCGCGCTGGACTCGTCGCACCAGTGCACGTCGTCGAACATCAACACCGCGCCATGTCGCTGCGTGTCGGCCGCGACCAGATCGCTCAGCCCGGCGAAGAGGCGGTCGCGGTTGTCCGCCCGCATGTCTCCGAAGACGCGCTGCGCGGTCTCGGCCCCGCGGGCGCGCAGGGCATCTATCCAGAGGGCGAAGGGCCGGATGGCTTCGGTCTCGAACGCGCTGGCGCGCAGCACGGGGAGGCCGGCGGCGCGGGCGCGCTCGGCCAGCCAGTCGAGCAGGCGCGATTTGCCCATGCCCGGTTCGCCGCGCAGCAGGATGGCCTCGGCCCGATTGGCGGTGCTCCCCGGCAGGGCATCGGCGAGCATGCGCCGCTCTTCCTCGCGCCCGACCAGCGTCCCGTCGTCCACCGGCACCCGGGCGGGCGGCGCCGGAGCCGGTGCGGGGGACGCAGCCCTCGGTACGGCCGCCGGAATCGGGCCGCGGCGCGCCTGCAGCAAGGCCCCGGTGGATGCGATCCCCGCCTCTCTGAGCACGCGCATGCCCAGCTGCAGCTGCTGCTCCGCTTCCTCCACGTGGCGGGCCGCCACCAGCAGGCGGATCAGCGTGGCGCGGGCCGTCTCGTCGTAGGGGGCGATGCCGGCCAGTGCACGGGCGTGGGGCAGGGCCCGCTCGGGATCGTCCGCCAGCCGGCTCACCAGCTCCTGGAGTACGGCCGCCTGCGCGCGGGCCGCGCGATCGCGCTCGGCGACGCACCAGGCATGGAAATCGTGGAAGTCGGTGAATTCCAGGCCTTCGAGGAAGCTGCCCGCGTAGCTCGCCGCGGCGTGCTCCAGCGCCTCGGTCGAGGCCTGCCGGAGATCGCCCGCCGCCAGCGCCTGCAGCGCCGTGCAGTCGATGGCGAGGCCGTCGGCGTCGAGGGCCACGTGGGTGCGGTCGGCGACGATGCGCTCCCGGCCGTCGTCCTCGAGCAGGCGGCGCAGCTTGGACAGGCTCCAGCGCAGCGAGCCGCGGGGATCGTCCGGCACCTCCCAGAGCAGCTCGCACAGATGCTCCCGCCGCAACTTCCTGGCGTTCAGGCACAGGTAGGCGAGCAGCGCGCGGGTCTTCTTCGACGGCGGCAGCGGCAAGGCACGGCCGTCGCGGAAGACGCCGAACTCGCCCAGGAATTTGAGCTCCAGTGTGGCCATGGGGCGGCGTTCGCACGGTCAACACTCAAATATAGGTGCCGCGCATCGCCATTCACAAGCTTCGATTGCTCCTGATTTTCCCGCCCGGAACGCAAAAACCACGCTCTCTCCAACGCTCGCTTCCTCGAACGGCGCGAATGATGGCAACCGTATCAGCAGCCGACAGAGAGGAGACGACGATGGCGAGGTACGACAACATACTCGGGACGATAGGCGGTACGCCGCTGGTGAAGCTTCGCAAGCTGGCGCCGGCGGGCGTGAACGTTTACGTGAAGCTGGAATCCTTCAACCCCATGGGCTCGGTCAAGGACCGCATGGCGCTCGCCGTGATCGAGGCCGCCGAGCGCCGCGGCGAGCTCCGGCCGGGCCAGACGGTGATCGAGGCCACCAGCGGCAACACCGGCATCGGGCTCGCCATGGTGTGCGCCGAGCGCGGCTATCCCCTGGTCATCGTCATGGCGGAGAACTTCAGCCTGGAGCGGCGCAAATTGCTGCGCTTCCTGGGGGCGAAGGTGGTGCTGACGCCCGCCTCGGAAAAGGGCACCGGCATGCTCGCCAAGGCGATCGAGCTGGCCGAGGCCCACGGCTGGTACCTGTGCCGCCAGTTCGAGAACGAGGCCAACGCCGAGGTGCACACGCGCACCACGGCCCAGGAGATCCTGGACGATTTTCGCGACGAGCCGCTGGACTGCTTCGTCTCCGGCTTCGGCACCGGCGGCACGCTGCTGGGGGTGGCGAGGGGCCTCAAGCGGGCGGGCAAGGGCACCCGCATCGTCGCCGCCGAGCCGGACAACGCCCAGGTGCTCGGCAGCGGCATCGCCCAGCCGCGGGAGGCCGACGGTCGGCCTTCGGCGAGCCATCCGAGCTTTCGCCCGCACCTGATGCAGGGCTGGAGCCCGGACTTCGTGTCGCGCCTGACCGAGACGGCGGTGGGCGAGGGCCTCGTCGACGAGATCGTGCCGGTGGGCGGCGCCGAGGCGATGCGGCTCGCGCGGGAGCTGGCGCGCCGCGAGGGGATCTTCGTCGGCACCTCGGCGGGCGCCACCCTGGCCGCCGCCCTCGACGTCGCGAAGCGCGCGCAGCCGGGCGCGAACATCGTGGTCATGCTGCCCGACACCGGTGAGCGCTATCTGTCGACGCCGCTCTTCGAGGGCATCGGCGAGGAGATGGATGCGGAGGAGCTGGCCCTGTCGCGCTCGACGCCGGGCTACCGCTTCGACCGGCCGGCCGCCTGCGGCGTCCCCGCCGCGCGTGCTCCTGCGGCTGCCCCGATCGACGCCGAGGCCGAGCGCTTCGTCGCCGCTCTGGTGCGCGACGAGCCGGTGCTGCTCTTCGCGCTGGAGTGGTGCGAGTTCTGCTGGTCGGTGCGCAAGCTCTTCCAGCGGCTGGGTATCCGCTATCGCAGCATCGACCTCGACTCGGTCGAGTACCAGGCCGGCGGGCGCGGCGGCAAGATCCGCGCCGTCCTCGCACGGGATACCGGCAGCCCGACCATCCCGCAGATCTACATCGGCGGCGCCCACGTGGGCGGCTGCACCGAGCTCTTCGACGCCATGCGCGAGGGGGCGCTGGAGCGGCGCCTCCAGGCCTGCGGCATCGACTACGACACGGGTGTCGAGCTCGACCCCTACACCCTGTTTCCCAAATGGCTGCAACCGCGGGCGACGGTCTGAGGACAGGAGAATCGTCATGAATCCAATGCATGTGCCGGTCATCGACATCGCCCGGCTGGGGCAGCCCGCAACGCTCTCCGCCCTCGATGCGGCCTGCCGGGAATGGGGCTTCTTCCAGGTCACCCATCACGGCATCGACGCCGGGATTCTGCGTCGCGTGATGGCGGCGGCGCACAGCTTTTTCGCCCAGCCGGACGCGGTCAAGCGCTCCATCCTGCGCAGCGACGAGAATCCCTGGGGCTACTACGACCAGGAGCTGACCAAGAACACGCGGGACTGGAAGCAGGTGTTCGACTACGGCCCCGCCGACGGCGGGGCGCTGCAGCCCCAATGGCCGGCCGGGCTGCCGGACTTCGAGCCGGCGGTGCGCGCTTACTACGCCGCCTGCGAGCGGCTGGCGGAGCGGCTCATCGGAGCGGTGGGCATCAACCTCGGCATGCCCGCCGGCTACCTGCCGCGCTTCTTCGGCGCCGCGCAGTCGAGCTTCGTGCGCCTGAACCACTATCCGGCCTGTCCCGCACCGGCGGCGCCCGATGGGGTAGCCACGCCGAGGGAGGGTTTCCTCGGCGTCAATCACCACACCGACGCCGGTGCGCTGACCCTGCTGCTGCAGGACGAGGTGCCCGGGCTGCAGGTCTTCCGCGAAGGGCGCTGGCATCTGGTGGAGCCGCGGGCCGATGCGCTGGTGGTCAACCTCGGCGACATCGTGCAGGTGTGGTCGAACGACCGCTACCGGGCCGCGTTGCACCGGGTGCTCGCCAATGGCGAGCGGGCGCGGTTCAGCGCGCCGTTCTTCTACAACCCGTCCTACGCCACGCGCTACGCGCCGCTGCCCTCGACGGTGGACGCCCGCCACCCGCCCCGCTACCGGCCCATCGAGTGGGGCGAATTCCGTGCGCTGCGGGCCGCCGGCGACTACGCCGATCTCGGCGAGGAAGTGCAGATCGATCACTACGTCCTGTGAGGAGGCGACCGCCATGTCCTTCATCGAAACCGTTGCGCCCCGCGATGCGACGGGCGAGGTGTACGCCATGTACCAGCGCCAGCAGGCGCACTGGGGCTACGTGCCCAACTACGCCAAAGTCTTCAGCGTCCGGCCGGAAGTGCTGGCGCGCTGGGGCAGGCTGCTCGCCGAGATCCGACGGCCGGTGGACGCGCGCCGTTTCGAGCTCGTCACCTTCGTCGCCGCGCATGCGTTGCGCAATTCGGCCTGCGCGCTGGCCCACGGCAAGGCGCTCGCGGAATTCGTCGGCGCCGACGCGGTCCGGGACCTGGCCGAGCGCGGCGACAGCGAGCGCCTTACCGCAGCCGAACGCGCGATGGCGGCCTTCGCGCGCAAGGTCGCCTGCGACGCGGCGGGCGTCGAAAGGGAGGACGTCGACGGCTTGCGCCGGCACGGCCTCGACGAAGCGGAGATCTTCGACATCGTCGCCACCGCGGCGGGCCGCGCCTTCTTCACCAAGATCCTGGACGGGCTCGGCGTGCAGGCCGACGCCGCGATGCTGACCATGGAGGAAGGCCTGAGGCGGGCGTTGACGGTCGGTCGGCCGATCGACCGCAGTGCGACGGAGTGCCTGGCGCCAGACCCCGAAACGGAGGCCGGCGCGTGACCCCGCTTCAGTGCGCGGCGCGGCCGGGTGCCGGCAGGTCGCGCAGGTCGGCCTCCGCCACGTCCCCGTAGCTATCGCTCAACAGGTAATCCACGAGGCGGCGGCCGGTGTCGGCAGGCGACGCCAGCGCGCCTTCCGATTTCAGCGCCTCGAAGCGCCGGCGCGAGGGAAAGGCGTCGAGAGGGCTCGCGCGCACCTCGGCCTGCATGTCGGTATCCACCACGCCCGGCGCGACGCTGGCGATGCGCAGGCCGGCCACCTCTTCGAGGGCGGCGGCGCGGGCGTGGTGGTCGAGCGCGGCCTTGGTGGCGCAGTAGACGTTCCAGCCGGCGTAGGCCTTGCGCGCGGCACCGCTGGACACGTGCAGCACGCGCCGGTCCGCGCAGCCGGCGGTGGCGGCGACGAAGGCGTTGGTGAGCATGAGCGGCGCCGCCACGTTTACGCCCACTGCGCGGGCGATGGCCAAGGCGTCCTGGGTGCCGACCGGGCCGACCGGCTGGAGCAGGCCGGCGTTGTTGATCAGCAGGGAGTGGTCCGCGTCCGCGACGAAGCGGGCCAGGGTGCCCGCCGCGAGCCAGGCGGCGAGGGCGGCGGTGTCCGAAAGGTCGAGCGACACTTCCCGGAGAAGCCGGGGAAAGCGCGCGGCGAGCTCGGCATTCGGCGAGCGGGCGAGGGCGAGGACGGGGATGTCGCGGGCGAGCAGGGTTTCGGCGACGGAGGCACCCAGGCCCCGGCTGTGTCCGGTGAGTAAGGCCTTGATCATGAGGGTTCGGCTGCGGCATGAAGACGAGCCCGAGTATCGGGAACAGTCCGCCTGCCTGCAAGCACCGGGTAACGCAGATCGCTTCCATACGGCACCGAGGTGGCGCGCCCTCCTGCAGGCGGCCGCGTCGTGGCCGGTCGCTCGAAAGCGAAACGAAAGTCGATGCGCGTAAATCCCTCCCACCCGGCCGTTTCGACGGTCGGTCGGATCTAACACAAGAACAGAGGGGAGACAGCTTGCGCCTCGACATCCGCACCAAACTCATGCTCCTGGCCCTGCTCGGCGTCGGCGGGCTGATCGCCTCCAGCGCGGTCGGGCTCGTCGGCATCGGACAGATCCGTGCCGTGGTCGCCGAGCTGGTCGAGCGGCACGTGCCGGCGATCCAGGCGCTGGAGGCGATACGCCACGCCAGCCTTCGCCTGCGCGCCTCGACCCTGGAGATCGAAGGCTGGGCTTTCGCCAACGACGCCCAGGCGCGCTTCGCCCGGCTCGGTGCCGACAAGAGGGCGTGGCTCGCCCGTGCCGAGGAGGCCCGCGCCGTGTACGGCCGGCTCGCCGGAGCGGCGGACGGCACCGCGTCGGGACGGGATCTCGACGCCAGGTGGGGGCGCTGGCGGCAGGGGGAGGAGGCGATCCTGGCGCTGGTGGAGCGTGCCGCCGCGGCCGACGACGGCGAGCGGGCCATGCTGATGCTCGAGTTCAAGGCGCCGGTCGCCGCCCAGGCGGAGCCCCAGGAGGCGCTCATGGCCGCCCTCGACGCCGCCATCGCGGCGAGCGAGGCGCAGGGCGCCGCCGCCCAGGCGCGGGAGCGCGCCACGGTGACCGCGGCGCAGTCCGGGTTGGTCGCGGTGCTCGTCGGACTGGGGCTCGTCCTCGCGCTGCTCGCCGCGCGCATCGGGCGCTCGATCCTGCTGCCCCTGCGCGGCATGCACGCGCTGATAGACGGCATCGTGCGCGAGCGCGACTTCACCCGGCGCGCCGAGGTGGTCTCGAAGGACGAGATCGGCGAGGCGCTCGCCGCGGTGAACGAGCTGGTCGATGCCATGCAGCGCGCCATGGGCGAAGTGCTCGAGCGCGCCGGCGAGGTCGGCCGTGCCGCCGACGCGGTTTCCGCCGCGGCGGCCCGGGCTGCGGAGGCCAGCCGGGGGCATAGCGATGCCGCTGCCGGCATGGCGGCAGCAGTCGAGGAGATGTCGGTCGGCGTCGACCAGCTCGCCGACAACTCGCGCGAGGCCTACGACCAGGCCCGGCGCGCGGGCGCCGGGGCAGGGGAGGGGGCGCGGCAGATGACCGCCGGCGCCGAGGGGATGGCGACGATCGCCGACAGCGTGTCGCGCGCCCGCGGCGCGATCGAGGCCCTGAGCCGGCACTCCGACCGCGTCGCCGCGGTGATGGACGTCATCCAGGAGGTGGCCGCGCAGACCAACCTGCTCGCGCTCAATGCCGCCATCGAGGCCGCCCGCGCAGGCGAGTCCGGGCGGGGCTTCGCGGTGGTGGCCGACGAGGTGCGCAAGCTCGCCGAGCGCACCGGCCGCTCCACCGCCGAGATCCACGAGACGGTCACCACCATGCAGGAGAGCGCCCGCAGCGCCGCCGAGGGCATGGCCGAGGTGGTCGGTCGGGTCTCGGCCGGCCGGGAGCTCGCCGCCAACGCCGCGCAGGGCATGGACGGCGTCGCGGAGCAGGCCGCCTCGGCCGCCGCGGCGGCAGGCGCGATGAGCGAGGCCCTCGTCGCCCAGGGTGCGGCCGCGCGCGACGTCGCCCGCCGGGTCGAGCAGGTGGCGGGCATGACCGAGGAGGGCGCGGCGATCGCCGCCGACACCGCCGCGGTCGCCGGCGAG
Organism: Azoarcus sp.; assembly: GCA_020725025.1. Lineage (GTDB taxonomy): Bacteria > Pseudomonadota > Gammaproteobacteria > Burkholderiales > Rhodocyclaceae > Aromatoleum. The sequence continues at coordinate 52,129 of DYFV01000016.1, read as the reverse complement.
CTGGATCGGCTTTCCCGGACCCTGCGCGAGCTCGTCGGGCGCTTCAGGGTGTGAGCGGTGCCCTATAGCAAGTGCAGGTGCAACTCGCCGGTCCGGCCCCGCTTGGCGTTGACGAGGACCTCGCTGAACATCAGCGTCGGCTGAAGGTCGGTGTAGTTCGGAACGTCGGCCAGGATCGCCTCGGCATGGGGGGCGAAGGCGTTCCGGAAGGCTTCGACGGATTCGAAGAACAGGTGCGCGGCGGCCACGAAGGGCGGGCGCTCGCCGGAGGACGTCGGGATGTACTTGTCCACCGCGACGCCCTGGCAGGCGCTGCCCAGCTTGTCCGCGACCATCGGCATGTGCGACTTGCAGTAGTAGTCGAAGTCGAAGCGGCAGCCGTCCGCATCGGGATACATGACGCTCACCTTGATCATCGTTTTTCTCCAGTGGCAGGTCTCGGCTAGCGGCTCGGCAGCAGAGCCGTATAGGTGTTCCAGGTCAGAAGCGAACAGGATTCTTCTCGTCGCCTGCTCGCGACCGCTCTTCGGGTCGCAATCGGTTCGTCATCTTACTGAAACAATCTCATCCAACAATCCCCGGCCTTCACCCCTTCGCGACGATTCCATCGTCGTTACCGCCTGCCGTCTCTCGACCCCATGCGACTTCATTCCCTGTTCTTCGTCCTGACTCTCGCCTTCACCGTCCCGGGCACGGCAGCCGAGGCGCCGTCATCGTCGTTTACCGGAGCCGGCTCGTCGGCCGCCAAGCCGGTCTATGCGGCGTGGGCGACCGCGTTCGCCGCCGATCGCGGCATACGGCTCGATTACGATCCCGCCGGTTCCGGCGCCGGCACCAGGAAGCTGCTCGCCCGCGAGGTCGATTTCGGCGCGACGGATCTCGTGCCAACCGCCGAGGCCCTCCAGGGGCAGGACGTCGTGGTGATTCCCACCGCGGTCAGCGGCGCCGTGCCGGTGGTCAACCTGCCCGGCGTCCCGGCGGGTGCCCTGCGCCTGGACGGCAGGACGCTCGCCGACATCTTCGGCGGCCGGATCCTTCGCTGGAACGATCCGGCCATCCGTGGACTCAACCGTGGCCTGCCGCTGCCCGACGCTCCGATCCGGGTGGTGGCGCGCAGCGACAGCTCCGGCACCACCTGGAACTTCGCGGATTACCTGGCCAAGGTGAGCCCCGAGTGGCGGGCACGGTTCGGCGTCGCCACCGCCTTCAAGTGGGGCGAGGGGGTCGCGACCGCCAAGGGCAACGACGGCGTGGCGACGACAGTGGCCCGGTCGTCCGGGTCCATCGGCTACGTCGATTACAACTACGTCGTGCGCTACGACCTCAATCCGGTGAGCTTGCGCAACCGGGAGGGCGTCTATGTGGCGGCCGGGCTGGAGAGCTTCGCCGCGGCCCTGGCGGCGAGCCCCTGGCCGCGCAGCGGGGACTTCTCCGCCACCCTCACCGATCAGCCGGGCAGCCGCAGCTGGCCCATCACCATGGGCACCTTCGTGCTGGTGCCACGCCGCGGCGGCGATGCCCCTGGCGTGCGGCGGGCGGTGGAGTTCTTCAGCTGGGCCTTCCTGCACGGCGACGAGCTGGTGAAGACGAGCTACTTCGTCCGCCTGCCGGACGCGGTGCAGGCCAAGGCATTCCGTGCGCTGGCGTCCGTGACCGATACGGCGGGCAACTCCGTCGGTTTCGCCGGACTGGCGCGCTGAGCGCCGGAACGCTCAGGCGGCGCGCGGATCGCGGCGCTCGCAGAGGAAAAGGCTCAGCAGCGAACGAAAGACGTCGGCGCTGCGACGCGGGTCGTACCGGGCGAAGAGGGCTTCCTGGCCGGCACGACGCGACGCGGGTGTGAGCCTCAGGATGAGCTCGCGCTCGACGAGGATTTCGTCGCGCATGCGTTCGGTCACGAAGCCGAACGCGATCGGCTGGAAGAGACCGCTCGCGTCGCGTACGTGGTAGTGCAGCGGCGTTGTGGGCATTTCGGCTTCGTCGGGCAGGTTCATGGGAGGCTCGGCGGTAGCGTCTCGGAGAAGGCGCGCATCTTGGCGGCGCTTCGTTGCAGCTTCATTTCAGCTTGCGCGGGCGGGCGGAACGGCCCGACGAGCGGGCGCTCCGCAGGGAAAGTGGCGAGCCCGAAATGGAAAAGGGGCCGCGGTTCGGCCCCCGTCTTCCGTCCGTCGCCCGGAACCCGCGCGGGCCTCGGGCAGCGCGCTAGTTCTCGGCGAAGCAATAGAACAGGCCGTCGCCGCCGGTGCTGCGCAGCGCCGTCTGGCTGCAGCCGCCGCGGCTCGGGTGCGCGGAGTTCCAGGACGAGGCCCAGGGGTGGCCGACCGGGCCCGCGCGGTCGTGGTGGCCGGTCATCGCCGCGCCCTCGTCGCCGCCCTTGGTCCAGTTGCCGCAGGTCATGTCGCCGAACGGCGGGCTGGGCGGGAAGGCGGTTCCGTCGGGCCGCGAGCCGGTGAGGATGTCGTGCCGGTTGGGCTTCTCGGTGCGGCCGTTGACCATCCGGCCCTTCTCGTCGAGCAGGGTTTCCTTCGTCAGCTTGGCGTTGGGGGAATGCAGATCGTCGACGTTCTTTGCGATCATCGCGCCCTTGGCGTTGTACCAGGGGCCGGCGCCGATGCGGTCGCGGGCGTGGACCACGTCGGGGTCGTCGAGCCTGGTGCCCTGGGTGCTCAGGTAGGCGCGCCAGGTGCGCTTGCCCGCGCCGGCGGCTTCCGCGAGCGACTGGCAATGCCGGTCCGCGCCTTCCAGTCCCCCCAGGTTCGCGCCGTTGCCCGGGCCGACGCTGGTGATGAAGAACGACATCTCGTTGCCGGCTGCGCTCGTGGTCGTTGCGGCCCACAGGAACACCGAACCGGCCAGGACTGCCCACCTCTTTGTCGCGCTGTGCATGGAACGCTCCTTCTTATGGTTGTGGGATCCACTTAGATGGAATCCTCGGCAGCCGGTTCTCGACACACGGCCGGGCCGGGACGACCGGGACAAGGGGCGGCTACAATGCCGGGTGCCGCTCGCCTTCGAAAGCGGGGAACCGACATGAACCGGAACAAGAAAGCTTCGAAAACTCCCGCCTCCCGGGACCCATCGCCCGTGCGGCGCTCGCCACGGAGGGCGGCATGAGCGCGCCCCTGCGTCTTGCGATCAACGGCTACGGCCGAATCGGGCGCTGTGTGCTGCGCGCCCTCTACGAGTCGCCGCTCAAGGACAACCTGCGGGTGGTCGCCATCAACGAGCCGGCCGATCTGGCGACCGTCACCTACCTCACGCGCTTCGATTCGACCCACGGAGTCTTTCCCGGCCGGGTGGAGGCGGGGCGCGACGGCCTGGTGATCGACGGCGACGAAATCCCCGTGAGCCACGCGCTCACGCCGGAGGAGGTGGACTGGGGCGGGCTCGGCGTCGACATGCTCCTGGAGTGCTCCGGGCGCTATTCGCGCCGGGAGGATTTCGAGCGCTTCCTGCGTGCCGGCTGCCCGCGGGTCCTGCTTTCCCAGCCGGGGCACAGCGCCCAGGACGTGGACCTCACGGTGGTGCTCGGCATCAACCAGGACGAGCTGGCGCCCGGGCAGCGGGTCGTTTCGAACGCCTCGTGCACCACCAACGCGGTGGTGCCGGTGCTCGCGCAGCTGCATCGCGCCTTCGGCGTGGGGCACGTGTTCCTCACCACGCTGCATTCGGTGATGAACGACCAGCCGCTCATCGACGGCTATCACCATTCGGACCTGCGCCGCACGCGCTCGGCGATGCAGTCGATGATCCCGGTGGAGACGGGGCTCGCCCAGGGCGTCGAGCGCCTCCTGCCGCAGCTAGCCGGCCGGGTGAAGGCCAAGGCGCTGCGGGTGCCGGTGTACAACGTTTCCGCGATCGACCTCGTGGTGGAGCTCGAGCGAGCGGTGACGGCCGACGAAATCAACGGGCGGCTCGCCGCCGCCGCCCGCGACTTCCCGGGCCTGATCGCCTACTCCACCGAGCCCCACGCCTCGGTGGACTTCAACCACAACCCGCATTCGGTGATCGTCGACGGCAGCCAGACCCGCATGAGCGGCCCGCGGCTCGCCAACCTGCTGGTCTGGTTCGACAACGAGTGGGGCTACGCCAACCGGATGCTGGAAGTGGCGAACTTCTGGGGCGAGCGGATCGCTTAGGCGCCGTCCCTCAGCGCTCCACCAGGCGCCGGTGCAGCTCGATCTTGTTGTGCACCCCGAGCTTGCGGAAGATGCTCAGCAGGTGGCTGCGCACGGTGGCGGGCGAGAGCTCGAGCTCTCGCGCGATCGCCTTGTAGCTGCGGCCCGCCGCGTAGGCCGCGGCCACTTCCGCTTCGCGCCGCGACAGGGCTTCGGCATTCGTGGGGTCACTCGCCAGCTGTGCGGGAGGCGGCAGGGGCTGACTCGCCCCGGCGAGCAGGACGAAGGGTACGGCGAAGGCGGCGAATTCCTCCGCCTGGGGCGAAAAAGGCCGCGCAGGGTCTTCGCGGTAGAGCGTGAGCCAGGCGAGCGCGCCGTCCTCGGGCAGGCGGGTGCCGCACAGCAGGAACTGGCCGACGTGGTGGCGGCGCAGGTAGGCGCCCACGGGCCGTGTCGGGCGGGCATCGTAGCGGCTCGCGACCCGGATGTTCCAGATGCCCTGGGGGTCGTTTCCGAACGCGCGGCTCACCGGGTCGAGCCCCGCCACTTCGCCGAAGTCCGCCAGCAGGCTGCGGGGGCGATCGAACAGCTCGGCCCCCTCGATCGCGATCTGGCCGCCGGCGAGGCGGCGGCCGCGTCCCCACACCGCGCCGTCGAAGCCGATCCCGCGCTCGAGCCAGGCGAGCGCCTCGCGCCGGAAATCGGCCGGGGCGCCGCGGGCCGCGCGCAGTAGATCGAGTAGCGCTTCCTGGTGGGGATTCATGGATCGCCCCTCTCGTGGTGCCTCATGCATCTGCATGATGGCCGGATGCCTGCCCGGAAAATATAGTCGCTGCTCCGGCGTATACCCATCCCGGTTTTCGGGGATGCCCGGTGCGCCGGGAATCAACGATCGCGCGTGTCTGCCGGTCGCCGGCGCCAGTGGCGAGCTATGCCGCCGCGCGTCATGTCGTCCGGGTGAGCCCGCGCTTCACCGACAGGAGGAGACATGAACCATCTTTCCGGGGCGGCCGGCTCGCCCCCATCCCGTCTGCGTCCGCGGTTCGCCGCCGTGGCGCTCGCCAGCGGCGCGTTGTTCGGTTTCGGTGGGCAGGACATCCGCCCGCCCGGTCTCGGCGAGGTCATCGTCACCCGCTATGCGAACGGCGACGACCTGCTCACCGCCGGCCTGGGTCTCACCGGGCTGGCCTCGGCGGTACCGCCGCCCATCGCCGATCCGGCGGCCCCGACGCCGGCCGAGTTGCGCCGCCGGGCGATCCACGCCAACTACCGGGCCCTGGTGGACACCACCGCGAACGGCGGCTTCGGCCGGCTGTACGGCCCCAACATCGACCTGGCCGGCAACGACACGCTGGGCGAGGGGCTGATCCCCGGCACCGAATACCTGGCGTTCGTGAAAAACGTCAAGGGCGTGCGCAACGTCACGGTCCTGGTGCAGGTGCCCGACGCGTTCAACACCGAGCATCCGTGCATCGTCGCCGCGCCCTCCAGCGGCTCGCGCGGCGTGTACGGCGCCATCGGTACCACCGGGGAGTGGGCGCTCAAGCGCGGCTGCGCCGTGGCCTACACCGACAAGGGCACCGGCGCCGGCGGGCACGAGCTGGAGACCGACCTCGTTACCCTCATCGACGGCACGCTCGCCACCGCCTCCGAGGCGGGCACGGACGCGTACTTCGCCGCCGAGCTCACGCCGGCGCAGCGCGCCGCCTACCTGGCGGACCATCCGAACCGCTACGCCATGAAGCACGCCCACTCGGGCGACAACCCCGAGCGCATCTGGGGGCGGGCCACGCTTCACGCGGTGGAGTTCGCCTTCCACGTGCTCAACCGCCTCCACGCTCCGACCGCGGGCACAAACCGCGCGCTTCCATTCCATCCGGACAACACGATCGTGATCGCGGCGAGCGTGTCCAACGGCGGCGGCGCGAGCATCGCGGCGACCGAGGAGGACCGCCGCGGCCTCATCGATGCGGTGGTGGTGGCCGAACCGCAGATGAATCCGCGACCCGATCCGCGGGTACAGGTCATCCGCGGGGGCAACGTCGTCTCCGTCGCCGGACGGCCGCTCTACGACTACGTCACCTGGGCCAACCTGTTCCAGCCGTGCGCGGCGATCGCACCCTCCAGCGCGGAAAGCCCGCTCCTCGCGCTGATCGTCCCGGGCTTCGCGGCGAACCGTTGCGCAGCGCTCGCGGCCGCGGGGCTCGTCACCGGGGCGAGTGTCGAGGCCCAGGCCGAGGACGCCGCCGCGAAGCTGGTGGAGTACGGCTGGGAGCCCGAGAGCGCGCTCTTCCACGCGTCGCACTTCGGCCTGTCGGTAGCGACCGCGGTGAGCGTGACCTACGCCAACGCGTTCGGCCGGGCGAGCGTGACGGACGACCTGTGCGGCTATTCGATGGGGACCACCGACCCGGCCACCGGCCTGCCGGCGCCCCCGGCAGCGAGCCCCATGCCGACCCTGTGGGCCGCCAACAACGGCGTTCCGCCCTCGACCGGCATCAACCTGATCGCCGAAGAGGCGGCCAACGGCCCGATCCGCGAGACGCTCGGCGTGTCCGCTTCCACCGGCCTCGCCGACTACTACTGGGACGGCGCCGCCTGCCTGCGCGGACTGCTCGACGACGCCACGGTGCAGGGCTCGATCGCCCAGACCTGGGTGAAGGGAGACCTCCGCGGCCGGCCGGCGCTCATCCTGCACGGGCGATCGGACACCCTCATCCCGGTGAACCACACCTCGCGGCCCTACCTCGCGCTCAACAGCCTCAAGGAGCGCGGCAGCAGCCGTCTCGCCTACATCGAGGTGACCAATGCACAGCATTTCGAGGCCTTCCTCCCCGTTCCGGGGTATGACAATCGCCTCGTTCCGCTGCACTGGTACGGCGGGCAGGCCCTCGACCTGATGTGGTCACACCTGGTCGACGGTACGCCGCTGCCGCCCTCCCAGGTGGTGCGTACCGTCCCCCGCGGCGGCGATCCGGGAGCGGCTCCGCCCCTCACCGCGGCCAATCTGCCGCCGATCACGCTCACCCCGGCTGGTGCCGATGTCATAACCGCGGTGCGCGGCGTGGTGCACGTGCCCGACTGACGGAAAACGGTCCGATCCGCCCGCCAGGTACGTGCTCTTGGGGGGCGGACTATCCCCATCTTGGGGAGTAACTATTGCTGCGATGCACAGATACCAGCAATACGGTACGAAGAACACGCGTGTGTCGGTATGCCTCAGTAATCGTGCGCTCGTTACCATTTTGGACAGAGGGCTTTTTTTGGCAGCAGACGTTGTCGAAGGGGTCTGCGCCGCATCGATTACGGAACACGCCACATGACTTCACTTCCTTCCACCTATGTTTCCCAAGACGCCGTCCCCCCGGGTGTGCGTACGCTCCAATCGTTCGCCGAGCTCCTGTTGAGTGCCTGGGAGCGATGGATCGCGATCAACCTCGACGCAGTGCGCGCCGGCTCCAACTCGGCCTCGGTCACGCTGCGCGCGCTGCTCGACGAAGCGCTCCGTTCGCAGATGGCCGCCTATGAGGAGAGCGTGGAGCGCACTTCCGAGTACATGCGCAGCGTGAACCATCTGTGCCTGGATACCCAGGCCGCGATGGCTCAGTTCAACGTCGACACCATGATGGAGTCGACCTCCTCCATGCCCGCCTTCCTGGCGCGGGTAGGGACCGCAGCCGGACCGCAGGCCGCGCACGGCGTACTGGCGGTCATGCAGTCGGCGATGAACAACGGAAGCATGATCTACGAACGCATGCTGCAGACCGGCCGCGAGCTGGCCGACTCCAATCTCGCCGTGGCGACCCACGCGCTGCAACCGATGCTGCCGCAGCCCAAGCGCCCGGAGCGGCGTTCCCGCAAGGTCGCATAGCGGAAGCTGCGGCGCAGGCAGGTCCCGGAGAGCCGGGGGAGACGGTGGGACGGGATTGGTCGCGGGAAAGGGGCGAGGATGCTGAGTGAGAGAGACGCACCGCCGTCGCCGCATCTGCTGCGGGCGCGCGTAAAGGCGCTGGAGGCGGAGAATGCCGAGCTGCGGGCGCGGCTTGCGGATCTGGATCGCACCGGGCCCGCCGCCGGGAGCAACTGCCGGGCGCCGAATGCGGAGTGCAGCCTGGCGGTCCCGGCGCCCACCTGCGAGCACGAGCGGCGCCTGAGCCAGTTCATCGACAGCGCACCGGTCGGCATCGCCATGTTCGACCGGGAGATGCGCTACATCGCGGTGAGCCGCCGCTTCCGCGAGGAGTACTGCACCGCCGACGCGGATCTCATCGGACGCAGCCACTACGAGGTCTTTCCGTCGCTGCCCGAGCGCTGGCGCGAAGCGCACCGGCGCTGCCTGACGGGCGAGACCCTGCGCTGCGAGGAGGATCCCTTCCTGCGGGCCGACGGGACGATCGCCTGGCTGCGCTGGGAGGTCCGGCCGTGGTTCGTCGGGTCCGGCGAAGTGGGCGGGCTCATCCTGTTCTCCGAGAACATCACCGAGCGCAAGCGGGCCGAGGAGGCGCTCAGGGCCTCCAAGGCCGAGGCAGAGCGCGCCAACAAGGCCAAGTCGCGCTTTCTCGCCGCGGCGAGCCACGACCTGCGCCAGCCGCTGGCGGCGCTGTCGCTCTACGTGGATGTGCTCGGGACGCGGCTTTCCGCCTACGACGGCCCCTACCTCATGAACATGAAGGCCTGCGTGGCAGGCCTTTCGGAGATGCTCAACGACCTGCTCGACCTCTCCAAGCTCGAGGCCGGCGTGGTGAGCCCCGAAGTGCGTGACTTCTCCGTCGCGGACGTACTGAACAACGTGCTCTCCGCGCATGCCCCGGAGGCCCAGGAGAAGGGTCTTCGCGTCGGCTGCCGCGTGGGGAGCGAGATCGCACAGACCGACCCGGTGCTCTTTCGCCGCATGATCGGCAACCTCGTGTCGAACGCGGTGCGCTATACCGATCGCGGCGGCCTGCTGGTCGCCTGCCGCCGCCGCGGCGGCAAGACCTGGGTCGAGGTGTGGGATACCGGCATCGGCATCCCCATCGACAAGCAGTCCGAGATCTTCGAGGAGTTCAAGCAGCTCGGCAACGAGGAGCGCAACCGCGAGCGCGGCAGCGGTCTGGGCCTGGCCATCGTCTCCCGCACGGCAGAGATCCTCGGCCTGGAGATCCGCGTCGCCTCGCGGCCGGGCCGCGGCTCGATGTTCGCCGTGGAGGTGCCGCTCGGCGGCACGTTGCCCCCGGTGGTGCGCGATCCCCCACGCCTATCGCCCGCTGCGCATCGCGCTGGTCGATGACGACCGCCACGTGCTCGACGCCACCACCTGCGCGCTGCGCGCGGGCGGCCACATGGTCGTGGCCGCCCAGACCGGTGCGCGTCTGCTCGAGATGCTCGGCTCGGTTCCTCCCGACGTGGTCGTTTCCGACTATCGCCTCGCCGGCAGCGAGAACGGCTTCGACGTCATCACGCAGGTGCGCGCCGCCCTCGGTGCGGCCCTCCCGGCCATCGTCGTCACCGGCGATACCCATCCCGAGCTCATGCGGGCGATGGCCGAGCGCGGCATCTGCGTGGCACACAAACCCCTGGACGCGGCGGCGCTGCAGGACGCCATCGCCCGGCTCGTCAGCGTCCGACCGATTGCTTCAGATACAGGACAAGGTAACGCACCATGATCACCACCATCGCCACGACTTCGCACAACACCGTCAAGACCGCACCGGCCGGAGCCGCCAGCCCCAAGCTGCGCGTGCTGCTCGCCGACGATCACCGCATCTTCCAGGAGGCGCTGCGCATCCTGCTCGAGGCCGATCCCGGCATCGAGGTCGTGGCGCAGGTGAGCGACGGAGGGGAGGTGCTGCGTCAGGCGGGCCAGTTGCGCCCCGACGTGATCTGCATGGACATCGGCATGCCGCGCCTGAACGGCATCGAGGCGACGCGCCGGCTGGTGGCGTCGCGCCAGGGGGTGAAGGTGATCGGCCTGTCGGCGCACGTCGATCGCCGCTTCGTGATGGAGATGCTCGATGCCGGCGCCGCCGGCTACGTGGCCAAGGCGAGCGCGGGCGAGGAGCTCCTGCGCGCCATCCGTACCGTGGGACGCAACCAGAGCTTCCTGTGCTCGCAGGTCTCCGCCGAGGTGGTCGATGCCCTGCGCGACCGTACGCCGGGAGCGGTCGCCGCCACGGCCCGGCTCACCTCCCGGGAGCGCGAGGTGCTGCAGCTGCTCGCGGAGGGCAACACCTCCGGCCAGATCGCGGAGCGGCTGTTCCTGGCCACTTCCACCGTGGAGGTGCATCGCCGCAACATCATGCGCAAGCTCGACCTGCATTCGGTCGCCGATCTGACCAAATATGCCATTCGCGAGGGACTGACGTCGGTCTGAGGCGACGGACTACCCGTAAGTCATTAGCCCGAATCAGCGCTTGCGAGTATTTCGGTGCGCTATCCGCCCCCCGTACGATCCTGTCTTCCAAAGGCGGCGGGCGTCACGAGCGCAAGGGCCCACGGGGAGCCACCGCCGTGCGAACGGTCCCCGAAGACATGACACGAGAGGAAAGGAGTACGCATGAGCAATGCACGCGTTGCACTGGTGACGGGCGGGATGGGCGGTCTCGGAGAGGCGATCTGCATGAAGCTGGCGGACAGGGGAGACCGAGTGGTGGCCACCTATTCGCCGGGCAACAGCAAGGCCCTCGAGTGGCAGGCGGCGATGAAGGAGAAGGGCTACGACATCGTGGGGGTGCCCTGCGACGTGACCGATTTCGATTCCGCCAAGGCGTGCGCGCAGATGGTGGAGGCCGACGTCGGGCCGGTCGACATCCTGGTGAACAACGCCGGGATTACCCGCGACATGACCTTCCGCAAGATGTCGAAGGCCGACTGGGACGCGGTCGTGCGCACCAACCTGGATTCCTGCTTCAACATGACCAAGCAGTTCCTGGACGGGATGGTGGCGCGCCAGTGGGGGCGGGTCATCAACATCTCCTCGGTGAACGGCCAGAAGGGCGCCTTCGGGCAGACCAACTATTCGGCGGCGAAGGCCGGCATGCACGGCTTCACCAAGGCGCTGGCCCTGGAGGTGGCCCGCACCGGTGTGACGGTGAACACCATCTCGCCGGGCTACATCGGGACCAAGATGGTGATGGCCATCCCCAGTGAAGTGCTGGAGACCAAGATCCTGCCGCAGATTCCCGTCGGCCGCCTGGGCAAGCCGGAAGAGATCGCCGGCCTGGTCGCCTATCTCGCCTCGGACGAGGCCGCGTTCGTGACGGGCGCGAACGTCGCCATCAACGGCGGCCAGCACATGTTCTGAAAGACCTCGCCGCGGTCTCCGCGGCGGGGCCCGTGCTGATCCCATGGTAATATCCCCGCGCCTGCACGATGGTTGTGTCGGGGCTGCGGGATGTGCAATATGCTGCCCAAGGAAGAGGCGGCGTCCGTCCGGCCGGCCCCGGGCCGGCGCTGGGCGGGGGCCGCCGCCGCGGGCATAGGGGCAGACATGGGAAGGCGTCGCGAAATGTCACCGCCGGCCGGTGAGATGCGCTACCAGGCCGGAGGCGGCTCGGTCGGACCGGGCCAATCGGAGCATCCCGGCGACGCGGGACAGGGTTGGCGCGTGGAGGACGCGCGGTCCCGCGAATTCGAGCTCGCGCAGGAGGCCGAGGCGCTGCGCCTCGCGAACGAGCGCCTGCGTTCGGCGTTGGCCACCGCCACCGAGCTCGCCTTCACCCTCGACCATGAGCTTCGCGTCACCTGGGTCTCTTCCGCCAGGAAGGATTTCGACCCGGCGGCGTTTCCCCTCGGCAAACCGCTGGACGCGGAGGAAGGTGAAGGCCGCGCGGCGCTCGCGGCCGCCTGCCGCGAAGCGATGCGGACCGGCGCCGCGACGCGCCACGAGCTTGCCGGTCGATGTCTGGCTCTGCCGGGGCTGGCCTACCTCGAAATCAACATAGCGCCGCTACCCGCTGAAGGCGGGGCCCCCGGTGGGGTGATGTGCACCGCGGTCGATGTGAGCGCGCGCAAGCTCGCCGAGGAGGGCTTGCGCAAGGCCCATGACGATCTCGCGCGTGCCCAGGCCGTGGCTTGCATCGGCAGCTGGCGGCTCAACGTGCAGCGCAACGAGCTCCTGTGGTCGGACGAGTGCGCCCGCATCTTCGGCTTCCCCGCCGGCGTCACCCGCACCTACGAGAACTTCCTCGACGCGGTGCATCCCGACGACCGGGCCGAGGTGAACGAGCGATGGGAGGCCGCCCTGCACGGCGCCGCCTACGACGTCGAGCACCGCATCCTGGTGGGCGGCAGGGTGCGCTGGGTGCGCGAGCGCGCCACCCTCGAGTTCGATTCGTCCGGCACCCTGCTCGGCGGCTTCGGCACCACCCAGGACATCACCGAGCGCAAGAGCCTCGAACTCGCCCTGCGCCAGACGGAAAAGCAGTTCCGCCTGTTCATCGAGGATGCCCCGGCCGCCATCGCCATGCTCGATCGCGACATGCGCTACGTCATCGTGACGCGGCGCTTTCTCGAGGACTACGGCATCACCACCGTCGACCTGGTCGGCCGCCACGCCTGGGCCGTGTTTCCGGCCATGCCCACCCGCTGGCGGGAGGCGCACCAGCGCTGCCTGGACGGCGAGTCGGTGCGCCAGGAGGAGGATTCCTTCGTGCGTGCCGACGGCAGGCTCGAGTGGGTGCGGTGGGAGGCGCGGCCCTGGTTCGCCGGCGACGACGGGAAGGTCGGCGGAACGATCCTCTTCAGCGAGAACATTACGGCCCGCAAGGAGGCCGAGGATGCTCGGCGCACGGCCCAGGCGGAGGCCGAACGGGCCAATGCCGCCAAGTCGCGCTTCCTGGCCGCCGCGAGTCACGACCTGCGCCAGCCGCTCTCCGCCCTGAGCCTGTACGTGGGCGTGCTCGATCACAAGCTCGCCCGCGAGGACGCGCTGCTCCTGCGCAGCATCAAGGACTGCGTCGCCAGCCTCTCCGAACTCCTCGCCGACCTGCTCGACCTCAGCAAGCTCGACGCCGGCGTGGTGACGCCGAACCCCTCCGACTTCGCGGTGGACGACGTCCTCGGACGCGTCATCTCGGCGCACGGTCCCGAGGCGCGCCTCAAGGGGCTGGACCTGCGCTACGCGGCGCCGCGACAGATCGCGCGTACCGACCCGGTTCTGTTCGCGCGCATCATCGGCAACCTCGTGGCCAACGCCGTGCGCTACACCGAGCGCGGCGGCGTGCTGGTCGGCTGCCGCCGGCGGGAGGGCAAGCTGTGGATCGAGGTATGGGACACCGGCATCGGCATCCCGCCCGACAAGACCGGCGAGATCTTCGAGGAATTCCGCCAGCTCGGCAGCGGCGAGCGTACCCGCGGGAGCGGCCTCGGGCTCGCCATCGTGGCGCGCATGGCGGCAGTGCTGGGCCTGCGCCTGCGCGTGGCCTCGAAGCCCGGACGCGGCTCGATGTTCGCCGTGGAGCTGCCGCGCGGACGCGCGCAGCGTACCAGCGGGGAGCTTGCCGTCACCGTCCGGCCGCTGCGGATCGCGCTCGTCGAGGACAACCCCGACGTCCTCCAGGCGCTAGCCTTCAGCCTGCGCGAATGCGGGCACCAGGTCATTCCGGCCGGCAGCGGCAGCCAGTTGCTGGCGCGGCTCGAGGGGGCCGCGCCCGACATCCTCGTCTGCGACTATCGGCTGGCCGGGCGCGAGACCGGCTTCCAGGTCATCACCGCCGCGCGGGCGGCCCTCGGCACCCAGTTGCCCGCCATGATCATCACCGGCGACACCCACCCCGACCTGATGCGCAGCATGGCCGACCGCGGCATCGTGGTGCAGCACAAGCCGCTCGAGCTCGGTGCCCTGCAGGCCTGCATCGCACGCCTGACCGAGCGGCGCGCCTCCGGCCGCTAGCGCGCCGGCGCGGGTGCCGACGGAAGGCCGGTCTCGGTGAGCCCGTCCACGTCGGAAGTCGGCGCCAGCCGGCGCGTCGTGTCGTGCTCGGGGAAGCCCAGGCGGCCGATTCCCGGCAGCTTTATGGCGGGCGGCGTGAGGTCGATGCCGGCGGTGAGTCCGAGCAGGTTCAGCTCCACGCCTTCCTCCAGCGCGAGGGTCACGCCCAGGAGCCCGCCGAGGGAGAGCTGGACGCCCGAGCCGCTGGGACTCACGGCCGCCACCGCGCCATCCGGGAGGTAGTCCTTTCCGATGGCGGTAGGGGGCAGGTCCAGGCTAAGCTCTGGCACCGCGCGCGCGAGGTACGCCACGAAGGTGTTGCTGTTGGGGCCGGGCCACACCCGGTACTCGCCGTTGTAGGGGTAGTCGCGGGCCGCCGCGTGCAGCCGGTCGACGAGGCGGTCGACCTCCGCGCCGCCGCGCAACTCCCGCAGCAGGGTAGGGCGGCTGCCGAACCAGTAGCCGTCCGGCACCCCGTTTCGCACGCGCACCGCCTCGCGTCCGCGAGATACCCCGAAGCCGATCACCTCGAGGCGCGTGTAGCCGTGCTCGTCGCGCCGTTTGGCGGCGACCCAGGTGTGGACCCCGAACACGCCCCGCCAGCGTACCGTGCGGGCTGCGTACACCTGGATGACCGCCTCCCGCGTGCGGACGGGATCGGGGGCGAGCCCGCTGCTGTCGCGGCGCGCGCTGCGCCAATCCACGGCCTGGCTGCCGTCGGTGTAGCGCGCTGCGGCGGCCCAGCCGAGCGGCAGGCAGAAGACGACCGCGATCGCGGCCGCCGTCCGCCGAAGGCCGCGCCGCACCTGGGAAGGGTCGGTGTCCATCGAATCGCCGGGAGTCTCGTGAGCTTCATGATAGGCGGCCGTCGTCGCGGCTCGCCATGTGTCGCGATGTAACGTGATGTTTTGAAACAGGCTTTCCCGGCGTTTCGGGTTACGTTACGGGGCCGCGGCATGGGTGCCCGGGTCGGGGAATGTAAAGTCGCGGGTTCGGTCGAATTTTCTACGAGGTACGGAGTGAGCGAGATGCGTGTTGCGCGATGGCGATTTCTGGTGGTCGGTATGCTCATGCTCGTCGGTGCGGCGGGGCTGTCCGGTGCCGCGCAGGGCGGCGAGGTCGCGCCGCGGCTCGCCACCGCCACCTTCGCGGGCGGCTGCTTCTGGTGCATGGAACCGCCGTTCGACCAGCTCGAGGGCGTGGTGGCCACCACTTCCGGCTACATCGGCGGTACGACGCCGGATCCGAGCTACGAAGCGGTGTCGGCCGGCGATACCGGGCACTTCGAGGCGGTTCAGGTCGTCTACGATCCGTCGAAGGTCAGCTATGCGCGCCTGCTCGAAGTGTTCTGGCACAACGTCGATCCCCTCGACGCCGGCGGTCAGTTCTGCGACCGGGGCAGCCAGTATCGCAGCGCGATCTTCGTCCACGACGACACCCAGCGCGCGCTGGCCGAGTTCTCCAAGACCGCGCTGGACGCCGACGGGCCGTTCGAGGAGCGGATCGTGACCCTCGTCCTGCCCGCAACCGTTTTCTACCCGGCCGAGGGTTACCACCAGAACTACTACCGCACCAATCCCCTGCGCTACAAGTTCTATCGCCACCGCTGCGGCAGGGACCAGCGCCTGGAGGCGCTGTGGGGCAAGCGCAAAGGAGGTTGAGTGCGGCGGAGGACGCCGTCATGGACCGACGCAGATTCATGTGGGGAGTCGCAGCCGTCTTGGCATGGCCGATCGTGCCCTTGCGCGCCGTCGGTGCCAGGGAAGAAGAGCGCATCGCGCCGCTGCGCCGCAGTGAGGAGGAGTGGCGCCGCATCCTCACCCCGGAGCAGTTCCAGGTGCTGCGCCGCGGAGGCACCGAGCCGCCGGGCAGCAGCCCCTTGCTGCACGAGAAGCGTGCCGGCGAGTACGTGTGCGCCGGTTGCGGGCTGGCGCTCTTCACCTCGGACATGAAATACGACAGCGGCACGGGCTGGCCGAGCTTCTACACCACCATCCCCGGACGCGTCGGAACCAAGCTCGACTTCAAGATCATCCTTCCGCGCACCGAGTACCACTGCGTTCGCTGCGGCGGCCACCAGGGCCACGTGTTCGACGACGGCCCGCCCCCGACCGGCAAGCGCTGGTGCAACAACGGCGTGGCCTTGCGCTTCGTGCCGAAGGACGCCGCCGCGTCCTGATCCGTACGCCACCGCGGAACCCTACGCGTCCAGCTCCGGGTAGTGCCGGAAGATCCCCGACTCGTTGAACGGGATGCGGCGCGGCGAGGCGAGATAGGCGGCCAGCCGCGGGCGCCGGGCGACCCGCTGGTGCAGGGCGACGAGGCGCGGATGGGCCGGCTCCAGCCCCTCCATCGCGCGCGGGAAGGCGTAGCGCAGCCCCGCCACGACCTGAAACAGGGAGAGGTCCACGTAGCTGGGCTCGCCGCCTATCGCCCACTCGCTCGAGTCCGGGTTGCGGGCCAGGACGTTCTCGAACCAGCCGAGGTACTTCGGCAGGCGATTGCCCGTGAAATCCGCGGCACGCCGCGCCGCTTCGGGGCGCTGCTCGTCGTAGTAGAGGCCGCTCCCGATGGGATGGTGGGTGTCGTGCGCCTCGCCCACCAGGTCGGCAATGGTGAGCTGCACCTGGTGCGCCCAGCAGCGGTCAGCCTCGTCGCGGGGGGCGAGCCCCAGGCGCGGCCCGAGGAAGTGCAGGATGTTGGCGGTCTGGCCGATGAGGCGTCCTTCCGCGCGCAGGAAGGGCGGCGCGAAGGGCGGGTGCGATTCGGCGCCGCCCGGCTCGAGCAGGCGCATGAGCGCCGCGACGCCCATTCCGTCCTCCTCGCGTCCGCGAGCGATGTCCACGTAGTCGGCGCCGGCGTCCTCCAGGGCGAGCCGCACGAATTCGCCCCGTCCCTGGATGGACGGCCAGTAGTAGAGCTCGTAGCGCATGGTTGTCTCCTTTCGACGGCGCGCGGTGCGCGCAGCCGGTTCGACAGGCGAAGCGAGTGATCGTCTTCGGCGACAGATCCCGAAGCCCGACCTATACTGGGTCTAAGGTACCCGCCGCGCGACGCCGTCGTCGCGCGGCAAAAATCGCGCGTCGCGGCCCATCGACAGGGAGTCCGCCGGAGCACATCCGGTGGAACGGAGCCGCGGGGTCATTGCCGAACAGGTGATGCGGATGAAAGACGATGTGGGGACTCTGGCCGATCAGTTGCTCCGGCTGCGCGCAGAGCTTGCGCATAGCCGGGCCCTGGAGGAGCGCTCGCGCGCCCTCCTGGAGACGGCGCCCGACGCCATCGTGGTGGTGGGCGCGGACGGGCGGATCATCCTGGCCAACTCCCAGACCGAAAAGCTGTTCGGCTACAGCCGTGACGAGCTCATGGGCCAGCCGATCGAGGTGCTGGTCCCGGACCGCGCACGCACCGGCCACGAGGCGCGGCGGGACCGCTACGTGGCGCACCCAGGGGTGCGGCCGATGGGCTCCGGGCTCGACCTCACCGCCCGGCGCAAGGACGGCAGCGAGGTGCCGGTCGAGGTCAGCCTCAGCCCGCTGCGTACCGACGAGGGGGTGCTCGTCTCCGCCGCCATCCGCGACATCACCGAGCGGCGCGAGGTGCAGCGCGCGCTGCACCAGGCGCGCGACGAGCTCGAAGCGCGCGTGCGCGAGCGCACCGCCGAGCTCGAGGCCGCCAACCGCGCGCTGCAGAGCGAGATGGCCGACCGCGACAAGGCCGAGCGGGCCCTGCACCAGGCGCAGAAGATGGAGGCGGTGGGACAGCTCACCGGCGGACTCGCCCACGACTTCAACAACCTCCTCACGGTGGTGATGGGCAACCTGCAGCTGCTGGGGATCCGCCATCGCGGCGACCCCTGTTCCGAGGAACTCATCCAGGGGGCGCTGGCCGCGGCGCGGCGGGGGGCGGACCTCAACCGGACCCTCCTCGCCTTCTCGCGCAAGCAGCGCCTGGCACCGGTGCCCGTCGACTTCAACGAGATGACGGAGGCCATGGAGCGCATGCTGCGCAGCACCCTTGGCGAGCAGGTGAGCATCGTGGTGGTGCGGGCCGAGGACTTGCCGCGGGCGATGGCCGACCCGGCACAGCTCGAGACGGCGCTCCTCAACCTCGCGGTCAACGCCCGCGACGCCATGCCGGGCGGCGGCACCCTGACCATCGAGACCGGGACCGCCCAGTTCGACGAGCACGCCGCGGCGCTGGAGGGCGACGTCAAGCCCGGGCGCTACGTGCTGCTGGCGGTCTCCGACACCGGGCACGGCATGCCGCCGGAGGTGGCCGCGCGCGCCTTCGAGCCCTTCTTCACCACCAAGGAGACGGGCAAGGGCAGCGGCCTCGGGCTCGCCATGGTGTACGGCTTCGTCAAGCAGTCGGGTGGTCACGTGAAGATCTACAGCGTGCCCGGGATGGGGACGACCGTGAAGCTCTTCCTGCCCATGATCGATGCGCCTGGGGAGGCCGTGGCGGGCGACCCGTGCCGATCCGCGGCGCAGCCGAAGGGACGGGAGACGGTGCTGGTGGTCGAGGACGAGGCGTTCGTGCGCCAGCTCGCCCGGCGCGTGCTCGGCTCTCTGGGCTACCGGGTGGTGGAGGCGCACGACGGCAAGTCCGCCCTCGCCGCGCTGGACGAGCACCCCGAGGCCGCGCTGCTCTTCACCGACGTGGTCCTGCCCGGCGGCATGAACGGCCCCGACATCGCCCGTGCGGCCCTGAAGAAACGCCCGGACCTCAAGGTGCTCTACACCTCGGGCTACACCGGCAACGCCATCCAGCAGCTGGAGGCGCTGGAGACGCCCGTGCGCCTGCTCAGCAAGCCCTATGCGATCGAGGACCTCGCGCAGATGGTGCGCGCGGCGATCGACGGGTGAGGCTTCACGCGAAACGATAGATGGTGGGCTGGCGCGCCCGCAGCCGGTCCGTGATTCCGGTGAGGGATTCGGAGTGGCCGACGATCAGATGGCCGTCCGGCCTGAGCAGCATCGCGAGGTTCTCGATCACCCGGCGGCGGGTCGGTGTGTCGAAGTAGATCAGGACGTTGCGCAGGAAGATCACGTCGAACTTGCCGATGACGCCGACGGGCGCGATGAGGTTGACCTGTGCGAAGCTCACCCGGGCGCGCAGCTCCTCTCCCACCCGGACCTTGCCGGCCTGGGTCCGCACTCCCTTGAGGCAATGGCGGCGCAGCCAGCCGGGGGGGATGGCGCGGGTGCGTTCCCCGGAATAGCAGCCGTGGCGGGCCTGCTCCAGCACGGCGCGGCTCACGTCGGAGGCGAAGACCTCCCACGGCGCGTGCGCCCGGTGCTCGGCGAGCACCATCGCGATGCTGTAGGCCTCCTCGCCGGTCGAACAGGCGGCGCTCCATACGCGGAAGGGACGCGGCGGAGCCTGCGGCAGGATGGTGTCGCGCAGGAACTCGAAATGCTGCGGTTCCCGGAAGAAGTAGGTTTCGTGGGTGGTCAGGAGATCCACCACGCGATCGCGCTCTTCCGGATGGCGGCCGGACTCCAGCAGGCGGAAGTACGCCTCGAAGCTCGCGCAGCCGAGATGCTGCAGGCGGGCCGCGAGCCGTCCGATCAGCAGCTGCTTCTTGCTCGGGGCGAGATCCACGCCCGCCAGCTCGCGGATGAGGCGCTGGAAGAGTGCGAATTCCCGGTCGGTAATCGCCTCTTCCATGGTGGCTCTCCTCGGCTAGTCGGGATTCGGGGGCTCTCGGCCCGCGACGTCGGCGAGCGCCGCGATCTCCTCCACCGACAGCACGCGGTCGATGGCGAGCAGGATCACGAACTTCGGCCCCACCTTGCCCATGCCCTGGATGAAGTCGGCGCGGATCTTCGCTCCGAAGGCCGGTGGCGGCTCGATGTCCGAGTCGGGGATCTCCAGCACCTCGGACACCGCGTCGACCATGATCCCGATGTCGTGGCCGGCGTCGCCCTCCGTCACTTCCACGATGACGATGCAGGTTCGCCGCCCCGGCACGCCCGGCTTCCCGCCGAAGCGCGCCGCGAGGTCGATGACCGGCACCACCGCGCCGCGGAGGTTGATCACGCCGCGGATGAAGGGCGGCATCATCGGTACCACGGTGAGGTTGCCGAACTCGATGATCTCCTTCACGTGGAGGATGCCCACCGCGTACATCTCGCCGCCGAGGAGGAAGGTGAGATATTGCCGGGTGCCGAGCCCGGCGGCGGGCGGCGCGCTGCGTGCGGGAACCGGGGCGGTGGCGTCGATGCGGCTCATGGTGCTCGCTCCCCGCTTCAGAAGCGCTCGAAGTCCGGACCGGCGGCGAGCGCCGGGCGCATCGCGGCGGAGGACTGACCGGCGCCGGGCTGAGCCGCAGGCGGCGTCGCGCGCCGGGCCGACGCCGTGGCGCGCACCGCACCCGCCTGCTCCTCGAGCCGGAAGAACTGCATCAGCCCCTGCAGCGCCTCGGCCTGGGTGCCCATCTCCTCGGCAGTGGCGGCGAGCTCCTCGGAGGCCGAGGCGTTCTGCTGGGTGACCTGGTTCAGCTGGCTCATGGCCGCGCTGATCTGCCCCACGCCGGAGCTCTGCTCCTGGGACGCGGCGGCGATCTCCTGCACCAGGTCGGACGTCTTGCGGATCGACGGCACCATCTCGCCCAGCAGCGTGCCGGCACGCTCGGCGAGCTTCACCGAGTCGCGGGCCACGTCGCCGATCTCCTGGGCAGCGACCTGGCTGCGCTCGGCGAGCTTGCGCACCTCGGCGGCCACCACCGCGAAGCCCTTGCCGTGCTCGCCGGCGCGGGCCGCCTCGATGGCGGCGTTGAGCGCGAGGAGGTTGGTCTGGTAGGCGATGTCGTCGATGATCCCGATCTTGTCGGCGATCGACTTCATCGCCTCCACCGTGCGCGACACCGCCTGTCCGCCTTCCTCGGCCTCGTGGGCGGCCTTGCCCGCCATGCCGTCGGTGAGCCGCGCGTTGTCGGTGTTCTGGCCGATCGAGGCGGTCATCTCCTCCATGCTGGAGGAGGTTTCCTCCACGGAGGCGGCCTGCTCGGCGGCCGACTGCGACAGGGACTGGGCGGTGGCCGAGACCTCGGCGGAGGCGCTCGCCAGGTTGTCGGCGGCGCCGCGTACCTCGCCGATGATCTGGGCCAGCCGCGCGATCATCGACTGCATGGCGCGCATGAGCTGCCCCACCTCGTCCCTGGAGGTCGCCTCCACGCGCACCGCCAGGTTGCCCTCGGCGAGCGCGTTGGCGGCGGTGAGGGCGACGCCCAGGGGGCGCGTGACCGAGCGGGTCACCCACACGGCGAAGCCTGCGCCGATCACCGCCGCCGTGGCGGCCAGCACCAGGATCAGGGTCATCGCGCGGGTCGCGTCGAGTTCGGCGTGCTCGCCCGCCTCCCGCATCTGCTCGGCTTCGTAGTCGATGAGGGCGCGCAGCTCGGTGACGTAGCGCTCCTGGCTGTCGTGCATGCTGCCCCGCAGCAGGGCCGCCGCCTGCTCGCGCTGGCCGGCGGCGATCAGCTCGCGCAGCTTGCCGAGATCCGAGACGTAGGCACGGCGCGCCTCGGTCACGGCCGCCATCCGCTTGCGGCCCTCCTCGGAGGTGGTCGCCTTGTCGAGCTTCTCCAGGCGCTCGGAGATCGCCTGGCTCATCTGCGGAATGACCTCGAGCCGACGCTGCGCATCTTCGGTCCGGGCCGTCAGCATCGCGTCCCGCGTCGCCTGGGCGACCAGCCCGACCTGATCGATCACCTCGTTGGCCCACACGGTTTGGGGAAAGCGGTGCTCGACCACCTCGGTGATCTCCTCGTTGAGCAGCGCGAGGCGCTGATAGGCCACCGCGGACAGGACGGCCAGGAGCAGCAGGACGGTACCGAAGCCGATGGCCAGCCGGGTGCCGATGCGAAGGTGATTGAACATGGCGATTCCTCTGCGGTTGGGCATGTTGCGTTTCAATGGACCGGCGCGGCGACGAGACGCGGGGGCGAATCGGGCCCCCGACCTTCCCGGTCGGCGACGAACTGGACGAGGGCGGCGACGTCGAGGATCAGAGCCACCTCGCCGCTGCCGAGGATGGTCGAGCCGCCGATGCCGCGGATGTTGCGAAAGAGGGCGCCGAGGGGCTTGATCACCGTCTGGAACTCGCCGAGCAGGGCGTCGACCACCAGGCCGGCCTTGTGTCCGGCGTACTGCACCACCACGACGT
This sequence comes from Azoarcus sp., assembly GCA_020725025.1. Taxonomy (GTDB): domain Bacteria; phylum Pseudomonadota; class Gammaproteobacteria; order Burkholderiales; family Rhodocyclaceae; genus Aromatoleum. The sequence continues at coordinate 29,929 of DYFV01000016.1, read as the reverse complement.
TCTGGCGCAGGGGCGGCGTGCCGGGATGCTCGAACAGCTCGCGCAGGCGCACGAAGGGCAGCACCTCGCCGCGCAGGTTGAGGTAGCTCGCGGCGCCCACGTCGTGGGCGAGCTCGATGCACTCGACCACGGAGTCGAGCGGCACCACGTAGGTGGCGTTGCCGACGCCGACCAGGAAGCCGTCGATGATGGCGAGCGTGAGCGGCAGGCGGATCACGAAGGTGGAGCCTTCGCCGGGGCGGCTCTTCACGTCGATCGCGCCGCGCAGGCCCTGGATGTTGCGGCGTACCACGTCCATCCCGACGCCGCGTCCGGAGATGTTGCTCACCTGCTCGGCGGTGGAGAACCCGGGCTCGAAGATGAGCTTGACCAGGTCCTGCTCGCCGGGCATCGCGTGCTCCTCGAGGAGGCCGCGCGCGACGGCCTTCTCGCGGATGCGTTCGAGCGGCAGCCCGGCGCCGTCGTCGCTGACCTCGATCACGATGGAGCCGGAGTCGTGGTAGGCGTTGAGCCCGACCCGCCCCTTCGCCGGCTTGCCGCATCGGGTACGCACGGAGGGCGATTCGATACCGTGGTCGACCGCGTTGCGCACCAGGTGCATGAGCGGGTCGCCCAGCTTCTCCACCACCGACTTGTCGAGCTCCGTTTCGCCGCCGGTGACCACGAGCTCGATGTCCTTGCCGAGCTCGCGCGAAGTGTCCCGCACCACCCGGTTGAAGCGGCCGAAGGTGTCGCCGATCTGCACCATGCGCAACTGCAGGGCCGCGTCGCGGATGTCCTCCACCAGCCGCGCCAGCACCGAGGTGCTCTCGACGAGGTGCGACTGGCGGCTGCGCTGGGCGAGCAGGTTGGCGCTCGCCCCGGCGATGACGAGCTCGCCCACGAGATCGATGAGCTGGTCGAGCTTCTCGGCCGGCACGCGCACCAGGCGCGCTTCCACCGCCTTCTTCTCGCTCACCGCGGCCTGCCGCGTGGCGGCCGCCTCGACCACCTCGCGATGGACCACCTGGTGCTCGACCAGCACCTCGCCGATGCGCGGCCGCGGCCCGTCGGGCGCGTCCGCCTCGGCGTGCGCCGCCTGCTGCTCGGCCAGCCCCGCGTCCAGCTCGGCGCGGGTGAGCGCGCCGCAGCGCACCAGCATCTCGCCCAGGCGCAGCTTGTCCTCGGGCAACTCGTCGATGAGCGCGAGGTAGTCGGCGATGCGCGAGCGCGGCGGCAGGATGCGCAGCTGGCATTCGTCGCGGACGAATTCGAACACCTGCTCGATGTCCGCCTTGCCCGCGTCGGTGCGGAAGCGGATCTCGAAGCCGAGGTAGCAGGATTCCGGGTCCAGCTCGGCGGCCGGCGGCATGGCGTCGGCCAAGGTCTCGATGGCGACGATCTCGCCCAGCGTGGCGAGGTAGCGCAGGAAGGCGAGGGGATCCATGCCGTGGCGCAGGACGTCCGGGCCGAAGCGCAGCGAGATGTGCCAGCCGTCGGTGCTCACCAGCCCGCCGCCGCTCGCGGCGAGCGGCACCGCCTGCTCGACCGGGGGCGGCGCGGGCTGCCCGGCGGCGTCTGTGCCCAGGTAGGCGGCGAGCTCGGCCGCCAGCGCCGTGCCCCGCGCGGCGTGCTCCGGAGCAGGCTCGCCCCGGCCGGCCGCGAGCGTATCGATGAGGGTGGTGAGGTGGTCGCTGCAGGCGAGCAGCAGGCTCGTGAGGGGACCGCTCACCGGGAGCTCGCCGTTGCGCAGGCGGTCGAGCACGTTCTCGACCTGGTGGGTGAAACCCTCGATGAAGCGGCACTCGATGACCCCGGCCCCGCCCTTGATGGTGTGGGCGGCGCGGAAGACCGCGGCCAGGCCCTCGCGGTCGTCGGGTGCCTGCTCCAGGCGCAGCAGCCCGGTCTCCATCTCCGCGAGCAGGTCGCGGGATTCCGTCACGAAGGTCGCGGCGAGCTCATCCATGGACGGTTCCCTGCGCCGTCGCCGGCATCACCATCGGGTCGCCGAAGCTCACCGCGAGATTGCAGAAATCGATCGCGTCGCGCACCGCCGGGCCGTGCCCGCAGATCGTCACCTGCTTGCCGCGCGCCGCCGCCTCGCGCTTGGCGAGGATCAGGAGCTGCAGGCCGGCGGTGTCGATCTCGGCGGCGCCCGACACGTCGAGCTCGAGCCGTTCGCATCCCTCCAGCGCGGCCATCAGGGCCGCCTTGTGCGCGGCCGCCTGGTAGATGGTGAGGTCGCCCTCGAGGACGAGACGCGCCTGCCCGTCCGGCTGCTCATCGCTCATGCCCGCTTCCCCCTCGTCAGAAGAGTTCCACCTTGCTTCCCGCGCTCCCCGGGGCGGCGGCCGTCCCGCCGCCGAGCCGCTGCGCATGGGTGCTGCGCTGCTGCTCCATGACGTAGCCGGAGAAGATCTCGTCGAGCTGATCGGCGAGCGGCCTGAGCCGTGCCGTCGCCCCCTCCGTGGTCGGGCGCTCGAGCGCGTCGGCGAGCGCCACCGCATGGGCGTCGAGCCGCGCGAGCGCGCTCGCCACATGCTCGATCTGCTGGCGGACCACATCCTGGAACTGCACGCCCGCAAGCGCATTCACGAACATCTCGCCCAGCCGGCTGCTGCTCTCGTCGATGGTCGCCAGGATGCGATGCTCCCGCTCGGTCAGGCGCTCGTGGCTCTCGCCCAGCGCCTGGAGCTGAGCCGCGCAGCGTTGCAGGTGCTCGCGTTCCTCGCCCGCCGCGCTCTGTTCCAGGCGCTCGCGGAACTGTGCCTCGATGGCGTTCACCACCGCGTCGATGCTGCCGCGGATCTTGAGGACGGCCGCCTCCGTCTGCTGCGAGAGCTTGCGCACCTCGTCGGCCACCACCGCGAAGCCGCGGCCGCTCTCGCCGGCCCGTGCGGCTTCGATGGCGGCGTTGAGCGCGAGCAGATTGGTCTGGGAGGCGATGCCCTGGATGAGGTCGACGAGCTCGCGCAGCGACTCCGTCTCTTTCACCGCCACCGCGCCGAGCGCCTCGTTCGCCTGGGACTCCGCCTGGTTCAGGGCCTCCAGGCGTGCCACCAGCTCGCGGTTGCGGTCGAGCTGGTCGGCCGATTCGCGCGCCATCGCCTCGGACTCGGCGACCGCACCGTCTACAAAGCGGTTCAGATCCGTGACCACCTCGTCGATGGTCTGCAGCCGCGTCGTAAGCTCGCAGGCGGCCTCCTCCGTCTGCGCGGTGATGTCGCGCAGATGGCCCGAGAGGATCACGTTGAAGCGCGGCACGCCGCGCAGCTCGGAGACCACCACCCTGGAGCAGGCCCTGTCCGAGGTGCAGCGGGGCCGGCTGTCCGTGAGCAGGGGACGCAAGCCGAAGTGCACGTCGCCGTAAAGGCTGCGCGAGACCAGCCGGCGCAGGCCGAGGAAGAGGGCCACGGCGCTCAGCGCGGCGAACGCGTCGGCCAGGCCGGCGGTGACGCCGCCCGTGCCGCGGAATGTGCCCCCGGCGATGGCGAGCAGCACGGCGGCGCCCGCCGCGGCCGCGATGCCGCTGCACAGGGCTCGCCTGCGGGAGGTCTGGAGGGGGGGAGACTCGGCTCCGGCTCTCATATCGGCCTGCTTCGGGATCGCCGGCTCAGTGCAGGACGAGCCGGATCGTGTTGAGCAGCTCGTCCGCCGTGGCCGGCTTGACGATCCAGCCCGAGGCGCCGGCAGCCTTCGCTTCCTGGCGGCGGCTTTGCTGCGACTCGGTGGTGAGGAACAGGATGGGCATGAAGCGGTAGGGCGCGAGCTTGCGCACCTCGCGGATCAGCTCGATGCCGTTCATGCCCGGCATGTTCAGGTCGGTGAGCAGCAGGTCGGCCTTGATCCCGGACGAGAAGCGGCGCAGGGCTTCCTCCGCGCTGGAGGCCTTCTCGATCCCGTAGCCGGCCTTGGCGAGGATGGCCGAGATGCTGAGGAGGATGGTGGTCGAGTCATCGACCAGAAAGACGGTTTTCGGCATGGCCCGATACCTCTCGTTGCGCTGCCTGGACGTCTTCGAAGCGGACGCCGGCTGGGGTCAACGCTAGCCGCAACGATGCGGATCGGGTATCGGGACTACTTGGGATGAGTGCGTGGAAATACGGAGATACCGTATGCCGCTCAGACGATCTCGGTGGCACCCGCCGACAGGGTGAGGGCGACCAGCTCGGCGACCGAGTGCGTCGAGGACTTGTGCATGATGCTCGCGCGGTGGGTTTCCACGGTGCGCTCGCTGATGCCCAGCTCGGCCGCGATGGCCTTGTTGCGCTTGCCCGCCACGATGCAATGCAGGACCTCGCGCTCGCGCGGGGTGAGCGTGTCCTGCCACGCGGAGGCGTCCGCCGCGTGTGCGGCGTGGGCGCTGCAGTGGCGCAGGGCCTCGTGGGTGCGTTCGATGATCTGCTGGATGTTGAAGGGCTTCTCGAAGAAGTCGAAAGCGCCCAGGCGCATGGCGCGCACGGCGGTCGCCACGTCGGCGAAGCCGCTGAGGAAGATCACCGGGACGCCCGGATGCCGGGATCGCAGCCAGTCGTGGACTTCCGGCCCGGTCAGGCGCGGCATGCGCACGTCGAGCAGCACGCACGCCGGCGGCACCGGCCGCCAGTGGCGGACGAACTCGTCGCCGGACGCGTACTCCTCGGCGGCGAGACCGATGCTGGAGAAGACCTCCACGAGGAAGCGGCGTACCTGCGCGTCATCGTCGACGATGCAGACCGATCCGGCCGAAGGGGAACTGAGCATCGTTGCTCGTACAGGCGTAGGATGTGTGGCGGATTGTAACCCTTCCGTAAAAATGCGGAGTGATTTCGGAAACCCACGATGGCTTTCCCGGGCATGACGGGTACACTTCCGCGGTCCGGCACACGGTGCTGCCAGGCAAGGCATTGCGGGTATGCGGGCCGGAAAACAGGTGAATGATGGACGAATTGTCTTCGCTGCTGCAGGGCGGTCGGCGGGCAGGCCTCGATCCCTTCCTCGAGCTCATGAAGGAGGGCGTGATGGTGTGCGACGGCGAGGGCCGGATCGTGCACTGCAATGCCGCGGCGCGCAGCCTGCTCGGGCTCGGGCCGGTGCGCGGGATGCGCCTGGCCGATCTGCCGCTCGCCTGGATGGGCGACGACGGTCGTCCCCTGGCCGCCGAGTCCCATCCCGGCCTGCTCGCCCTGGCGAGCGGCAAGCCGCGGCGCGGCGATGTGGTGGCCTTCGCTTCGGCCGGGGCCGAGCCGACCTGGATCGAGATGTCGTGCACGCCGGTCGGTGGCGGGAAGGCCGGCAGCGGCGCGGCGGCGGTCGTCGTCACCTGCACCGACCTCACCCCCCTGCGGCGCGCCGAGGCCGTCCTGCGCGACGTGGAGATCCGCAACCGCACGCTCGCCGAGGCGATCGCCCAGTCGGGCAGCTCGGTGGTCATCACGGACTGCGAAGGCCGCATCGAGTACGTCAACCCGGCGTGCTGCAAGGCCTACGGCTATACCGAGGCGGAGCTCATCGGGGCCAACCCGAGGATCTTCAAGTCGGGCGAGACGCCGCCCGAGGTCTACGACGCATTGTGGTCCTGCATCCTGACGGGCAGGACCTGGCGCGGCGAACTGTCCAACCGCGCGCGCGACGGACGCATCATCCGCGAGACCATGTCCGTGTCGCCGGTGCGGGACGCCGACGGCGAGCTGCGCCACTTCGTCGCGCTGAAAGAGGACATCACCCAGTTGCGCGAGGACGAACGGCGCCGGCACGAGCTCTTCGAGCGGGTGGCGCGGCTCGAGCGCATGGAGGTGATCGCCACCCTCGCCGGCGGCGTGGCCCACGACTTCAACAACGTGCTGGTCGCCATCCTCGGATACTCGGAGCTGGCCGAGGCGGTGCTGCGGGACGAGGGGGGATCGCCGCGGGTGACCAACTACATCGAGGAGATCCGCATCGCCGGCGAGCGCGCCCGCGACCTGGTGCAGCAACTGCTCTCGGTGAGCCGCGGCGGCGCCGGGCGGCCGCGCTCGACCAGCCTGCCGGACGTCGTGCGCGAGGTGGTGGGCCTGCTGCAGGCGACCCTTTCGGACAAGGTCGCGCTGGTGAGCGAGATCGAGGCCGGGCTGCCGCCCTTGTCGGTGGACCCCGGCCACATCCATCAGATCCTGATGAATCTCCTCATCAACGCGCGCGACGCCATCTCCGGTGCCGGCACCGTCCGCCTGGCGGCACGGCGGGTGACGCTCGCGGCGGCCCGCTGCGACTCCTGCCGCCGCGAGTTCGGCGGCGACTATCTGGCGCTCGTGGTGCGCGACGACGGCTCCGGCATCGATCCGGTGCTGCGGGCACGCATCTTCGAGCCCTTCTACACCACCAAGGAACCCGGACGCGGCACGGGCATGGGACTCTCGGTGGTGCATGGCCTGGCCCACCTCTACGACGGCCACGTGCGGCTGCATTCCACCCCCGGCGTCGGCACCGAGATGGAAGTCCTGCTGCCCGTGGCGCTGCTCGGCAGCGTCATCGTCCGGCGGCGCTGAGCCGCCCATCCCGGAACCGTCACCCCGCGCACGCACTCCATAGAAACAGGTACTCCGCCGGGTGCGGAGACCTCCCTTTCACGACATGGAGCGCACATCATGCAAAAGACCGTGACTGCCACGTACCGCTCGCGGGATGCGGTGCGCAACACGCTGGACGACCTGGTCAACGCCGGCATCGAACGCGAGAAGATCTATGCCGACGACGAAGCGAACCAGGTGAAGGTGATCACCTTCACCGAGATCGAGCCCGAAGTGCTCGAAATCATGGGTCGCCACGACCCGCTGAACCTTCATTGAGTCCCTTGGCGCCGCGCGTTCCCGCGCGCGGCCATTCCCGCCGGGCCGCCGACACGGGCCGCCCGACGGGATGATCCCGTCCGCACCCTCCTGACGTCTTCCGCGTCCGACCGGCTTCCGGTCGCCGCCCTGCCCTGGCGTCCGATATCCAGACTCCGTCGACCGCTCCGCGGCGCGGCGCACTTCACAAAATAATCTCTGCCGATCAAGACGTTGCGGAGAGATCCGCTGCTTGCGCACGTCCTGGCCCGCCCCTTGCGGAATGTCTCCCCGCGAGCATCCGAGGTGGATCGTTCGAATCGCACCCCGCCGCCCCGGCGGGGCCGACCAACACCATGAGGAAAATCAAATGGAGACACCAACCATGACAGCCGGGAAAGCCACGGTGCAGGTGATGGGCATCGATGCCGGCGGCACGATGACCGACACCTTCTTCGTGCGCGCCGACGGACGCTTCGTCGTCGGCAAGGCCCAGAGCAACCCGGAAGACGAATCCCTGGCGATCTACAACTCGTCCCAGGACGCGCTGGCGCACTGGGGCCGCACGGTCGACGACGTCTATCCGGAGCTGGCGACCGGCGTGTATTCCGGCACCGCCATGCTCAACCGCATCCTGATGCGCAAGGGCCTCAAGGTCGGCCTCGTCTGCAACCGCGGCTTCGAGCAGATCCACGCCATGGGCCGCGCCCTGCAGAGCTACCTGGGCTACGCCCTGGAAGACCGCATCCACCTCAATACCCACCGCTACGACGAGCCGCTGGTTCCGGTCTCCCGCACCCGCGGCGTCACCGAGCGCACCGACGTGCAGGGCAAGATCGTCATCCCCCTGCGCGAGGACGAAGTGCGCCAGGCCACCCGCGAGCTGGTGGAGGCCGGTTCCGAAGCCATCGTCATCTGCCTGCTGCAGTCGCACACGAACGAGGCGAGCGAGCAGCGCGCCCGCGACGTCGTCCAGGAAGAGCTCGCCAGGCTCGGGGTGAACATCCCGGTCTTCGCCTCGGTGGACTACTACCCGTCGCGCAAGGAAAGCCACCGCATGAACACCACCATCCTCGAGGCCTACGGCGCGGAACCCTCGCGCCAGACCCTGAAGAAGGTGAGCGACCGCTTCAAGAAGCACGGCGCCAGGTTCGACCTGCGGGTCATGGCCACCCACGGCGGCACCATCAGCTGGAAGGCCAAGGAGCTGGCCCGCACCATCGTCTCCGGCCCGATCGGCGGGGTCATCGGCTCCAAGCTCCTGGGCGAGGCCCTGGGCGACGAGAACATCGCCTGCTCGGACATCGGCGGCACCAGCTTCGACGTGGCGCTGATCACCAAGGGCAGCTTCGCCATCAAGTCCGACCCGGACATGGCCCGCCTGGTGCTGTCGCTACCGCTGGTGGCGATGGACTCGGTGGGCGCCGGCGCCGGCAGCTTCGTGCGTCTGGACCCCTACAGCAAGGCGATCAAGCTCGGTCCCGACAGCGCCGGCTACCGCGTCGGCACCTGCTGGCCGGAGAGCGGCCTCGACACGGTGTCGGTGTCCGACTGCCACGTGGTGCTGGGCTACCTGAACCCGGACAACTTCCTGGGCGGCGCCATCAAGCTCGACGTGCAGCGCGCCCGCGACCACATCAAGGCGCAGATCGCCGACCCGCTCGGGCTCTCGGTCGAAGACGCGGCGGCCGGGGTCATCGAGCTCCTGGACCTGACGCTCTCCGAGTACCTGCGCGCCAACATCAGCGCCAAGGGCTACAACCCGGCGGAATTCACCTGCTTCTCCTACGGCGGTGCGGGTCCGGTGCATACCTACGGCTACACCGAGGGCGTCGGCTTCAAGGACGTTGTGGTGCCCGCCTGGGCCGCCGGCTTCTCCGCCTTCGGCTGCGCCTGCGCCGACTTCGAGTACCGCTACGACAAGTCGGTGGATCTCGGCGTCGCCCAGCTCGCGCCGGACGCCGACAAGGCGGCCGCGTGCAAGACCCTGCAGGAAGCCTGGTCCGAGCTGGCGGTGAAGGTCGTCGAGGAGTTCGTGCTCAACGGCTACAAGGCCGAGGACGTGATCCTGATCCCCGGCTACAAGATGCAGTACATGGGCCAGCTCAACGACCTCGAGATCGTCTCGCCGGTCGCCAGCGCCGCCACCGCCGCCGACTGGGACCAGATCGTCGACGCCTTCGAGACCACCTACGGTCGCGTCTATGCGAGCTCCGCCCGCTCGCCCGAGCTGGGCTTCTCCATCACCGGCGCCATCCTGCGCGGCATGGTCGTGACCCAGAAGCCGGTGCTGCCGGAAGACCCGGATGCCGGCCCGACGCCGCCGAAGGAAGCCTATCTCGGCACCCGTCCCTTCTATCGCCACAAGAAGTGGGTGGACGCCGCCCTCTGGAAGATGGAGGCGCTCAAGGCCGGCAACCGCATCGTGGGCCCCGCGATCATCGAATCCGACGCCACGACCTTCGTCGTGCCCGACGGCTTCGAGACGACGGTCGACAAGCACCGCCTGTTCCACCTGAAAGAAGTGAAGTGAGGAGACCCGACATGAACATGATGACAAGCAAGGAAGTCGGCTTCGCCGACCTGCTCAAGAACGGCCAGACCCTCAAGCAGTTCCGCGACGGCATCATCGAGCGCACCCAGGCGAGCGGCTGCTACAACGGCATCGAGAAGCTGGAGTTCCGCGACAGCGACCCGATCGGCTACGAGAAGCTCTTCTCCAAGCTGCGCGGCGGCCTGGTGCACGCCCGCGAAACCGCCAAGAAGATCGCCGCCAGCCCCATCGTGGAGCAGGAAGGCGAGCTCTGCTTCACCCTGTACAACGCGGTCGGCGACTGCGTCCTGACCTCGACCGGCATCATCATCCACGTCGGCACCATGGGCGCGGCGATCAAGTACATGATCGAGAACAACTGGGAGGCCAACCCCGGCATCAATCCCGGCGACATGTTCACCAACAACGACTGCTCGATCGGCAACGTGCACCCCTGCGACATCGCCACCATCGTCCCGATCTTCTGGGAAGGCCGGCTGATCGGCTGGGTGGGCGGCGTCACCCACGTGATCGACACCGGCTCGGTGACCCCCGGCTCCATGTCCACCGGCCAGACCCAGCGCTTCGGCGACGGCTACATGATCACCTGCCGCAAGACCGGCATCAACGACGAGCCCCTGCGCGACTGGCTGCACGAGTCGCAGCGCTCGGTGCGCACGCCCAAGTACTGGATCCTCGACGAGAAGACCCGCATCGCCGGCTGCCACATGATCCGCGAGCTGGTCGAGGAGGTGATCCGCGCCGACGGCATCGAGGCCTACGAGAAGTTCACCTACGAGGTCATCGAGGAAGGCCGCCGCGGCCTGCAGAGCCGCATCAAGGCCATGACCCTGCCGGGCAAGTACCGCAAGGTGTCCTTCGTCGACGTGCCCTACAAGCACGACGACGTGCAGGTGTCCAACGCCTTCGCCAAGCTCGATTCCATCATGCACTCGCCGTGCGAGATGACCATCAAGCCCGACGGCAAGTGGCGCCTCGACTTCGAGGGCGCGAGCCGCTGGGGCTGGCATACCTTCAACGCCCACCAGGTGGCCTTCACCTCCGGCATCTGGGTGATGATGTGCCAGACCCTGGTGCCCACCCAGCGCATCAACGACGGCGCCTACTTCGCCACCGAGTTCCGCCTGCCCAAGGGCACCTGGTGCAACCCGGACGACCGCCGCACCGGCCACGCCTACGCCTGGCACTTCCTGGTGTCCGGCTGGGCGGCCCTGTGGCGCGGCCTGTCCCAGTCCTACTTCAGCCGCGGCTACCTGGAGGAGGTCAACGCCGGCAACGCCAACACCTCCAACTGGCTGCAGGGCGGCGGCATCAACCAGGACGGCGAGATCCACGCGGTCAACAGCTTCGAGGCCTCCTCCTGCGGCACCGGCGCATGCGCGGTCAAGGACGGCCTCAACCATGCCGCCGCCATCTGGAACCCGGAAGGCGACATGGGCGACATCGAGATCTGGGAGATGGCCGAGCCGCTCCTGTATCTGGGCCGCAACGTCAAGGCCAACTCCGGCGGCTACGGCAAGTACCGCGGCGGCTGCGGCTTCGAGACCCTGCGCATGGTGTGGAACGCCCAGGACTGGACCATGTTCTTCATGGGCAACGGCTTCATGAACAGCGACTGGGGGATGATGGGCGGCTATCCGTCCGCCACCGGCTACCGCTTCGAAGCCCACAACACCGGGCTGGAAAACCGCATCGCCATCGGCGACTCCCTGCCCCTGGGCGGCGACCTCGACCCGACCCACCCGGACTACGAGCGCCACATCGATGCCACCGCCACGGTCAAGCGCGACAAGCAGTGCATCACCACCGAGGACTGCTACGCCAACCACGACCTCTACCTCAACTACCTGCGTGGCGGCCCCGGCTTCGGCGACCCGATCGACCGGGATCCGAAGGCCATCGAAGCGGACCTCAACCAGAAGTTCCTGCTGCCCGAGTACGCGAAGAAGGTCTACGGCGCCGTCTTCACCCAGGACGCCAAGGGCGTGTTCGCCGTGGATGCCGCCAGGACCCAGGCCCGCCGCGCCGAGATGCGCAAGGAGCGCCTGGCCCGTGCCCTGCCGACCCGCGAATGGATGAAGGAGGAGCGCGAACGCATCGTGAACAAGCACGCCTCCATCCAGGTGCAGCACATGTTCGCCACCAGCTTCGCCCTGTCGGAGAAGTTCACCAGGCAGTTCAAGGACTTCTGGAGCCTGCCGGCCGACTGGCAGCTGCTCGAGGAAGAGCTGGGCGTGCCGTCCTACGGCTCCAAGCACCGCATGGACCTCTCCCTCCTGCCCGACGTCACCACCGTCGTCCAGGTCGAAGAGTGATCGAACATTCAAGGAGTTAGAAAATGTCTTCTTACACCAACGAACAGGTCGCCCACCTCGTCGAAGGCACGCTGGACTGGGAAACCACCTTCCGCATGCTCTCCATGCCCAAGGACAACAGCCGCTTCGAGCAGTACCTGGCGGCCCTGCAGGCCAAGGTGAGCTTCAAGGACCGCATCGTGCTGCCGCTGGGCCCGCACCTGTACATCGTGCAGGACGCCAAGTCCAAGCAGTGGGTGACCAAGTGCGACTGCGGCCATGTCTTCGGCGACTACCGCGAGAACTGGAAGCTCAACGCCGCGATCTACGTGCGCGACACCGAGGAGGCGATGACGGAGGTCTATCCCAGGCTGATGGCCCCGGATACGCAGTGGCAGGTGTACCGCGAGTACTACTGCCCCACCTGCGGAATCATGCACGACGTCGAGGCGCCCACCCCCTGGTATCCGGTGATCCACGACTTCGAGCCCGACATCGAGGCCTTCTACAAGGAGTGGGTGGGCCTGCCGGTGCCCGAGCGCGCCGACTGACCCGCACGCGCGGCCGGGCGCTCGTCCGGCCGCGGGCGATTGCGTTCTCTCCTCTCTTGTCCGTCCTCCCCCGCCCGGGGGGACGGATCTTTTTCGTGCCTGCGAGACGCCGGATCATGAGCCTCCATACCCCCATCGACTACCCCTTCGAGCGCACCCGGCTCGCGGACTTCATCCGTCGCCACGGCTACGCGTCGCTCGAGCACCTGCAGCAGCAGTCCGTCGCCAATCCCGGCCGGTTCTGGGACGAGGTCGTGCGCGCCCTCGGCCTGAGCTGGACCGTTCCCTATCGCACCACCCTGGACCTCGCCGACGGCATCATGTGGCCCCACTGGTTCGTCGGCGGCGAGCTCGACCTGGTGGACAACCTCGTCGGCAAGCACGCCCGCGACCGGCCCGACGCGATCGCCCTGCGCTGGGAGGGCGACGGCGGCGAGACCCGCACGCTCACCTGGCGCGCGCTCGCCGAGGAGGTCGCGCGGGTGGCCGGCGGGCTCGCCGCGCTGGGGCTCGGTGAGGGCGAGCGCATCGCCCTCTACCTGCCCATGCTCCCCGAGGCCGTCGTGCTGATGCTCGCCGCGGCGCGCCTGGGCGCGATCTCGGTGCCGCTCTTCTCCGCCTACGGGGCCGAGTCGGTGGCCCAGCGGCTGCGCGACTGCGAGGCGAGCCTGCTGGTGTGCGCCGACGGCTACTTCCGCCGCGGCCGCGAAGTGGCGATGCTCGCCGAGGCCCGCCGGGCGGCGCGCGAATGCCCCTCGCTGCGGCATCTGGTGGTGGTCGAGCGCCTGGGTGCGCGCCGGGCGGGCAGCGACGCCGGGCTCCCCGAGATGGGCTACCGGGCGCTGCGCGCCGCCGAGTGGCCGGGCGGCGGCGCGCGCGCCTTCCCCGCCGGGCACCCGCTGATGCTGATCTACACCTCCGGCACCACCGGCAAGCCCAAGGCGGTGGTCCACACCCACTCCGGCTTTCCGGTGAAGGCGGGCGTCGATCTCATGATGGCCTTCGACCTCCACGCGGGCGACACCCTGATGTGGGTCACCGACATGGGCTGGCTGATGGGGCCGTGGATGGTGTTCGGCGGGCTGCTGCTGGGCGCCACCCTGATGCTCTACGAGGGCACGCCCGACTACCCCGACGCGCGACGCCTGTGGCAGGTGGTGGCGCGCCACGGAGTGACCCACCTGGGCTTGTCGCCTTCGCTCGTGCGCCTCCTCATGAGCGCGCCGGATGCGGTGCCCGACGCCGAGCCGATCGCCCGCCTGCGGGTATTCGGCTCCACCGGCGAGGCCTGGAACGAGACCCCGTGGCGGTGGCTCTTCGAGACCGTGGGCCGCGGCCGGCGGCCCATCGTGAACTACACCGGCGGCACCGAGATCGGCGGCGGTATCCTGGCGAGCTTCGCCGGCCTGCCCCAGAAACCCTGCGGCTTCTCCGGTCCCATCCCCGGCATGGCCGCCGACGTCCTCGACCCCGAAGGCCGGCCCATGCGCGGCGCAGTGGGCGAGCTGATCTTGCGCGCACCGTGGCCGGGCATGACCGACGGCCTGTGGCGCGATCCCGCCCGCTACCGCGACACCTACTGGTCGCGCTGGCCGGAGCTGTGGGTGCACGGCGACTGGGCGCGGGTGGACGAGGACGGCCACTGGTTCGTGCACGGGCGCAGCGACGACACCATCAAGGTGGCGGGCAAGCGCGTCGGGCCGGCCGACTTCGAATCCGCCCTGGTGGCCCATCCCCTGGTGGCCGAGGCGGTGGCCGTGGGCGTGCCCGATCCGCTCAAGGGCGAGTGCGCGGTGTGCTTCGTGACCCTGCGGGACCCGGCGCGGGCCCACGACTGGCCGGCCTGCGAGCGCGAGCTCGTGGAGCACGTGGGCGCCGCCCTGGGCAAGCCGCTGCGCCCGGCGCACATCCATCGCGTCCCCCAGGTCGCCAAGACGAAGAACGGCAAGATCCTGCGCCGGGTGATGCGCGCGGCCTATCTCGGAGCCGATCCGGGCGACCTCACCGCGCTGGAGAACCCGGCCGCTGTCGAGGCGGTGCGGGCCTTGCGGAATACCGCCGAAGCGTGAGGCGTCCCGAAATCGGTCGGTCGGCCGTCCGGAATCCGGACGCCGTCCGACCGATGACCCTTCCCCTACCGGGTACTTGTAATGAAGTTCCGGCGGCATGAGACTTGCGTCGACCGAGCAGCAACGAGGAGACGAAGCACGCGAGAGGCGTGGGCGGTTCGACCCGGGCCCTACGCGTGCTTCAACAGGAGGAGACCGGGATGGACGCGGAGGAGTGGAGCCAGATGTTCTCCAGGCCGGAGCGCGACCGCGACGTGATGTCGCTGTGGCACCGGTTGCAAAGCGGTGACGACTACCACGCCGACGCGCTGCGCCGGCTGATCGACGATTCCTGGCGGCGCTGCATGGAGGCCGCGGTCGATCCCACGGGGAGCGGCGCGCCGCCGCCGATTGCCGACAACTCGCTGTACAGCCTGCGCCAGAAGCACGGCGACCTGCTGAACGCCAGCACCCCGGTGATGGCGCTGGCGCGGGAGTTCCTCGCCGAGACGGGGACCATCATGGTGCTGACCGACCAGAGCGGCACCATCCTCAGCCTGGAGGGCGACGCGCGCACGCGGGACGCGGCGTCCAACATGAACATGCTCCCCGGCGGCAGTTGGAGCGAGACCTCCTCGGGCACCAACGCCATCGGCACCGCGCTCGCGGTGGGCCACCCGGTGCAGATCCACTCCGCCGAGCATTTCTGCGAGGGGGTCAAGCGCTGGACCTGCTCGGCCACCGTCATCGTCGATCCCTACGACTCCAGCGTGCTCGGCGCCCTCGACGTGTCCGGCCTGCAGCACACCTACAGCCGCCAGAGCCTGGCCCTGGTGGTGGCCACCGCCTCCAAGATCCAGAACCGGCTCGCGCGCCAGGAGATGGAGCTGCGCTTCCGGCTCCTCGAGCGCTGCATGCAGCGGATGGGCGGCGCCGGCACGGACGGGGTGATCGTGTTCGACCGCCGCGGCCGGCCGATCAAGGCCAACGAGCGGGCCCAGGCCGCCCTGGCCGCGGTGTCCGGCGGGCGGGTGACCGACCTCGGCGCGATTTCGCTCGGTCAGTCCGAGGCGGGCGGGCTGCCCGCCGGCATGCGCGCCTGGCTGCGCGAGGAGTGGCTGGAGCCCATCCTCGAGCTCGGCGAACGCATCGGCACGCTGCTGGTGATTCCCATGCCGTCGCGCTGGATCGCACCGCGCGGGCCGGCATGCGCGCCGCGTGTGCAGGCCGTGGCCGAAGTGGACGCCTTCGCGCGCATCGTCGGGCGAGACCCGGCGCTGGTGGAGGCGGTCGAGCGGGCGCGCCGGCTCGCCCGCGCCAACGTTCCCGTGCTGCTGCTGGGCGAGACCGGGGTGGGCAAGGAAGTCTTCGCGCGGGGCATCCACGACTGCGGTGCCGACCCGAAGGCGCCCTTCGTGGCGCTGAACTGCGGCGGACTGTCGCGGGAGCTCCTGGCGAGCGAGCTCTTCGGCTACGCCGAGGGCGCCTTCACCGGGGCCCGGCGCGGCGGCATGATGGGCAAGCTCGAGGCGGCCAACGGCGGCACGCTCTTCCTCGACGAGCTCGGCGAGATGCCCCTGGACCTGCAGCCGCATCTCCTGCGCGTGCTCGAGGGCGGCGAGATCTACCGCATCGGCGAGAACACGCCGCGCCAGGTGCGCTTCCGGCTCATCGCCGCCACCAACCGCGACCTGCGCGCCGAGGTGGCCGAGGGGCGCTTCCGCATGGACCTCTTCTACCGGGTGGCGGTGACCAGCGTCCGCATCCCGGCGCTGCGCGACCGGCGCGGCGACGTGGAGCTGCTCGCCCGCAGTCTGCTCGACCAGCTCGCCGAGGAGCACGGGCGGGTGGCGCCGGTCCTCACGCCGCCGGTGCTCGCCCGGCTCGTGGGCCACGCCTGGCCGGGCAATGTGCGCGAGCTGCGCAACGTGCTCGAAGGCATGCTGCTTACCGCCGCGGACGGGGCCGTGCTGGACGAGACCTGCCTGCCGCCGGAGCTGACGGCAGCGCTCGAGTTGCCGCCGCAGGCCGCGTTCGCCGCAGAGGAGAGCGACGGCCGGCGCCTGGAGCTCGCCGAGCGGGGCGCGATCGTCGAGGCGATCGAGACCTGTGGCGGCAACATGACCGCGGTGGCGCGCAACCTGGGCATCGCCAAGAGCACGCTCTATCTCAAGCTGAAGAAGTTCGGGCTGGACGCCCGGGTGGAGAGCGTCCGCTACCGCAGCGGAAGCGAGTTCCGGATGCGCCAGTAGCGCACCGACCGGGACTCACCGTTCGGTAGCCTGCGGCCCTACGCCGGCAGCGTCACAGGCCGACCGTAGAAGAAGCCCTGGAACAGGTCGAAGCCGAGCGCGGTGCATTGGCGCGCCCGCTCGACGCAGTCCACCTTCTCCGCGAGCAGCCGGGTGCGCCGCAGCCGCAGGCGGGCGACCAGTTCGGCGAGGGCCCCGGGCGCCACCTGCAGCACGTCGATCTTCACGATGTCGACGATGTCGAGGAGCCGCTCGCAAGCCTCGCCGTAGCCCGACACGTCGTCCAGCGCGAGCCGGAAGCCCTTCGCCTTGAGCTCGCGGCAGCGGTGGACCACGGCATCGTCCACGTCGATCGTCTCCAGCAGCTCGAGCACCACCCGCTCGCGGGGCAGCCGCTCGACGTGGCGGCTCATCAGGCTCTCGGTGCAGAGGTTCACGAAGGCGTACGATTTACCCACCACTGTATGAATTCCCAACGCGTTGAAGGCGCAGTCGAGGACCTGGTGGGTCGCGGCGACGTCGTCGCGCACGTGCGCCTCGCAGGCCAGGGCGTCGCCGCGGAAGAGCAGCTCGTAGGCGAACACGCGCCGCTGGCGGTCGAAGATCGGCTGGCGGCCGAGGAAGACGTCGGGTGATCGGGTACGCATGTCGGATCCCTCCGTGTCGCGCCGGTGCCGCCTCGAAGTCGTCACCGCGCTTACCGATATCCAAGCGCAAAGCGTGCCAGGAACGGGGCGCCTAAGGGCGCAGGTTCCAGGGCAGCGCCGGCTGGTTCCTGGGTGACAGCCCCCACTGCTGGGGCAAGTCCGCCACCGTTACCCCTGGGTCGCGGGCAGGGGCGGGAGAGGTTCAAGGGGATCGTCGTTCGCCGCCTCCGCCGCAGTGCCACGACAGCGGCGACAGACGCTCGCGCCGCGTCCTCGTAGCCCGGATGGAGCCCGGCGGAATCCGGGAACGGCGGCGCAAGCACGTATGGCGGTGCCGCGATCGCCGCCAGCCCCGGCCGCTGCGCTGTCTTCGGCTCGCGCGGGACTCCGTGAGAACGGGAAAGGCGCGACTCAGGGGGTCTCGTACTCGAGCAGGGCCACCGGGGCTGTTGCGAAGAGCTCGGCCAGGGCCAGCTCGTCGCCGGCGGCGCGCTCGGTGCCGCTCACCGCATCCCGCAGCAGGGTGCCGGCCGGCAGCCAGCCGGTGTCGATACGGGTGTCCCGCCAGGCCTGCGCCCCGACCGGCGGGGTGCCCGGCTCGAGGCCGAGGGAGGCGAAGAGCCGGCCCGCCGCGGCGATCACGCCCCGATTGCCGGCGCGGCGGGCAAAGGCCGCCACGTGGTCGGCACGCTCGCCCCGCGCCTCGACGGCGAGATAGTCGCCATCCCGGAAGACTTCCGGCCGGCGCCGCCGCAATTGCAGCGCGCGCCAGGTGACCCACAGCTTGAGACGGCCGTCGCACACCGCGTTGGCGAGCCCGGCGAGGGTCTCCGCGGCATCGCCCGCACGCTGCAGCGCCCCGAGGGTCGCCTCGCGCAGCGGGAAGTCCACCGGCCGCCGGTTGTCCGGATCGACCAGGCTGAAGTCGAGAAGCTCCGTGCCCTGGTAGAGATCGGGGACGCCCGGGCTGGCGAGTTTGAGCAGCGCGAGGCTCACGCTGTTCCAGGCGCCGAACCACGCCATGTTTCGCGCCAGTGCGGCTACGTCGTCGATGAAGAGGTTGCCCTCTGGCGCCGCGAGCACCGTCTCCACGAACTCGTTCACCGCGGCCTCGTAGTCCTCGGCGGGGTCGATCCAGCTGGTGTGGCGCTTGGCCTCGCGCAGCGCCTTGAGCATGTATCCGGACAGCCGCTCGCGGTAGGCGGCCCAGCCGTCCTCGTCAGGCGGCTCGACCGGGAAGGTGCCGACCAGGGTCTGGTAGAAGAGGTACTCGTCGTTGCCCGAGGGCGCGGCCGTGTCGTCGATCCTGCGCCGCCGGCTGCGGTTGAAGAGCGTCCAGCGGCGCACCGCCGCCCGCCACGCCTTCGGCATCTCGGAGAGCACGTCGATGCGGCAGCGGACGTCCTCGGCGCGCTTGGTGTCGTGGGTGGAGCTCGCCAGCAGGCCGTGCGGCCAGTTCGCGGCGCGCGCGGTATTGGCGCCATGGAAGGCGGACACGCCGATGCCGAACTGGTCGGGGCTCCCGCCCACTTCGTTCAGGGACACCAGCCGGTTGTAGCGGTAGAAGGCGGTGTCCTCGATGCCCTTGGCGGTGACCGCGCCGGTGAACTGCTGGAAGCGGCGCACGAACTCCCGCCATGCGGCGGCGACCGTGTCGGGGGCGTCCTCGGGCGGGCAGACCAGGAGCACGGCGTGCACGAATTCGAAGATGCTCGCCTCGCCGTCGCGGGCGCGCCGGCGCCCCTGGGCCACCGCCCAGTCGATGTAGCGGCGGTCCTGGGCGGTGGGCTGGGTGGTGACGTAGGTACGGTACACCGGCAGGCAGGCCACCACCTCGGCGAGCGCCCGGGAGAGGGTGTTGAGGGTGAAGTCGCGGGTGCGCCGGTCGGCGCGCGCGAGCCGCAGCAGCGCCTGCGCCTGGGCGGCGAGCTCCGAGGCGAGCGGGCCCGCCATCACCGCCCACTTGCCCCGGTAGGCGAGCTCCTCGAAGGGCTCGGCCTCGGGCCCGGCGAAGGCGCGCCACAGACGGTCGAGCCGCCCGCGCGCCTGGGGTGCGATGAAGAGCCCGTTGGCGAGATTGGCGAAGCGGTAGCCGGTGGTGCCGTGCAGCGGCCACTCCACGGGCAGGCTCTCGTGGGGGGCGGCGATCTTCTCCGCCACCAGGTAGATCGGGCGCGCGTCGTCCGGGAGCGTGCCGCCGCGGGCGGCCACCCGGGCGGCGTACTCCGACTGCAGGCGCGCGAAGTAGCCCCCCGGATCGTAAAGCCCGTCGGAGTGGTCGATGCGCAGGGCGTCCACCTTGCCGCTGGCCGCCAGATCGAGCACGAAGCGGTGGGTGGCCTCGAAGACTTCGGGCTCCTCCATGCGCAGGGCGGCGAGATCGTTCACTTCGAAGAAGCGACGGTAGTTGATCTCGTCCGCCGCGGTGCGCCAGTTGGCGAGGCGGTAGGCCTGGGCTTCCAGCAGCGCGTCGAGGGCGTCGAAGCTCGTGCGCTCGCCGGGCGTGCCGTTCGTGGTCGCCACCGCCTCCTCGATGGCGGCCACGACCGCCGGGTGGCGCTCGGCCAGGGTGGCGAGCCGGCCGCGCAGCACCACGGCGTCGCGCCGGCGCCGGGCCGCCTGCTCGCCGTCGGCCTCCCGCGGCGGCAGCGCGGCGAAGGCGTCGATGAGGCTCGCAAGCTCGTCGCGCTCGGCGTCCGGCAGGGCGCCGGGGGCGAGCCGGGCCACCGCGGGGCCGAGGATGCGCGGGTACTCGCGCGGGTCGATCGGGAAGCGGTGCTCGTAGTAGCGCACCGCGAAGGCGGCGCCCGGCCGCTCGAAGGCCAGCACCAGCTCCCCCGCCTCCAGCACCCGGCCGTAGTGGTCGCCCAGCACCGGCACGAGCAGTCTGTCGACCGGCGTCTCGCCCGGCGGACGCCAGCGGATGTCGAAGTAGCCGGCGTAGGACGAGGCCCGGCCGTGCTCCAGCACGTCGGCCCACCACGCGTTGTCCGCGCCCATCACCGCCATGTGGTTGGGCACCAGGTCGAGCATGAGGCCCATGCCGTGTCCCTTGAGGGCGCCCACGAAGCGTTCGAAGGCGGCTTCGTCGCCGATCTCCGGGTTGAGCATGCCGTGGTCGACGATGTCGTAGCCGTGCTGGCTGCCGGCCCGCGCGCGCAGGAGCGGCGAGCAGTAGGCGTGGCTCACGCCAAGGGTGGCGAGATAGGGGACGATGGCGGTGGCGTCGTCGAAGGTGAAGCCGCGGTGCATCTGCAGCCGGTAGGTGGCGCGCGGGATGCGGGTGGCCGCGGAGCGCGGGGGCGGGCCGTGACAGCGCCCGCGTACGCGCACCAGCTCGGCCGCGAGGAGCCGGAAATGCTCGTCCGCGCGCAGCGCCTCCACCGGGCGCGCGAGCTTGCGCTGCCAGTTGGGGTGCTGGTCGGTGGTGCCGGGCAGATTCGTCTGCTCGATCATCCCGATCACGTCGTCCAGCGGCGCCACCAGGGCACGCGCGGGCGTGGTGGCGAGCAGGGCGAAGACGGCGCGCACCAGCTCCGGGGTGAGCTCGGGTACGCCGAGCGGGTCGACCTCCACCCCGGCCGGCAGCAGGCCGGCGTGCTGGAGCGCGAGCAGCAGCCGGGCGCGGTCCTGGGCGCGCTCGACGAACTGGCCCTCCCGCGCCGCGTCGTCTGCGTAGAGCCCGAGCTCCGCGCGCCAGGCGATGTCGCGGCCCTTCCACCAGCCGGCAAGGGTGGGCAGGTCGTGGGTGGTGGGGGCGACCAGGGCCTCGCGTTCGAAGTCGCCCGGCGCCTTGAAGCTGCCCTGGGGGTCGCGCTCGAAGTAGAGCAGGCGGTAGGACAGCACCCCGGCCGCGTGCAGCGCGTGGCGCAGCTCGTCGGGCACCGTGCCGAGATCCTCGCCGATCACCAGGCACTCGTTGCGCACGCTCTCCAGGGCAAGGACGGCGAGCAGGTCCTCCAGGGGATAGCGCACGTAGGCGCCCTCGCTGGCGGGGGCGCCGAGCGGCACCCAGTACAGGCGCATCAGGGCCATGACGTGGTCGATGCGCAGCGCGCCGGCGTGGCGCATGTTGGCGCGCAGGGTGGCGATGAAAGGCTCGTAGGCGCTGGCCGCCAGCGCGACCGGGTTGAGCGGGGGCAGTCCCCAGTCCTGGCCGAGAGGGCTGAAGGCGTCGGGCGGGGCGCCCACGCTCGCGCCGGTGGCGTAGACCGCCTGGGCCGACCAGGCCTCGGCGCCGGCGCGGTCGATGGACACCGCCAGGTCCTCGTAGAGCCCGATGCCGCAGCCGAGTTCGGCGGCCCGCGCGGCGAGCGCCGCGAGCTGCAGGTCCACCTGCCATTGCAGGTACTCGTAGTACTCGACCCGCTCGAGCGCTTCCGCCTCGAAGGCGCGCACCGCCTCGCTCCCGGGGTCGCGGAAGGCGGCGGGCCACACCTGCCAGCCCCAGACGGAGGGGGCCTGGGCATGGAAGCGCGCCTGCAGCGCCTCGAACAGCGCGTGGCGGCGCAGGTGCCAGCCCTCGCGCGCCTGGTAGCGGCGGAAGGCGTCGGCGCGTGCGCTGCCGGACGCGAGGTGGCGGCGCCGGAAGGAGGCGTAGAGCAGCTCCAGCAGCTCGAACTTGGCGGCGGCCACACCCGGGTAGTCCACCAGCTCGGTCGCGCGCAGCGCCGCGAGCCGCTGCTGGAACTCGCCGCTGGCTAAGCGCTCGCGCGCGGCGGCGCATTCGGCGAAATCGGCCATCGCCTCCACGTCGAGGTAGAGCACGTTGCGGTAGAGCCGGCTCGACGGGCTGTAAGGGCTGATGCGCCGTGGGTCGTGGGGGAACAGGGCATGCAGCGGGTTCACGCCGAACAGGGCCGCGCCTGCCTCGCCCCAGGTCTCGACCACGGAGCGCAGATCGGTGAAGTCGCCCATGCCGAAGTTGCGGGCCGAGCGCAGGGCATAGAGCTGGACCGTGGTGCCCCACACGCGCCGCTCGCCCTCCAGGGCCGGCGGGCGGTAGCAGCGCAAAGGGGCCACGATGAGGCGGGTGCGGGCGAGCGCGCGTCCGTCGCCGGTGATCGTGAGGTCGTGGTAGCCGTAGGGCGGCGGCGTCTCGAGCACGAGCTCGCGCGCCTCGTGGGTGGCGAGGGCTCCGGTGAACTCGGCGCCGTCCTCGGTGGCGAGGGTCCAGTCGAGCCGCGGCGGACAGTCCGGCGGCAGGGCTCCGAGGGCGATGCGCAGCGGGTGGGAATCGGCGCGCACCACGGTGGCGGGAGCGAGCAGCGGTGTCGTCGCGGGACAGCTCGCCGGGTCCTCGGGCGAGACGCCCATCGCCTGCAGCAGGGCCCGGGCGGTGTCCTCGCCGAGCGGGTGCCACTTGCCCCAGATGTCGTGGTAGCCGTGCAGGATGCCGCAGCGGGCCGCGAGCCGGGCGAGACGCTCATCCACCGCGCGGCTCCAGCGTCCAGTAAACGGCCCAGGCGGGCAGCGGCAGCCGCGGCTTGGCGCTCGCCGTGCCGTGGCAGGCGAAGAGGCCGTTCCCGGGCGGCAGGCTCACCCCCTGGAGGGGCTCGCGGCCCAGGTTGGCGAGCAGGTGCAGCGTCGCGCCGTCGCCGAGGGGCCATGCCACCGCAAGCCCGCCATCTCCGTGGCGCTGCCAGCGCCCGGCGCGGGCGCCGGCGAGCCGCGGTGCGAGCTGCTCGTGCCGGACGGCGAGCAGCGCTTCGTAGCGGGCGAGCCAGTGCCGGCCGCGCTCGGCCTGGGCTTCGCGCCAGTCGAGCTTGCTGGCCGCGAACGTGGCCGGCTCGTTGGGGTCGGGGATCGTCGCGCGGCCTTCCTCGCTGGCGAAGCGCTCGAAGCGGGCGAACTCGCCGCGTCGCCCGTCGGTGACCGCCTGGGCGAGCTCCGGGCCGAATTCGCAGAAGTAGAGGAAAGGGGTGCGCGCGCCGAACTCCTCGCCCATGAAGAGCAGCGGAACCTGCGGCGCCAGCATCTGCACGGCGACGAGCGCGGCGAGCGCTTCCTCGTCGGCGAGGGCGGCGAGCCGTTCGCCCAGGGCCCGGTTGCCGATCTGGTCGTGGTTCTGCAGGAAGGCGACGAAGGCGGTGGGCGGAAGGGTGTCGCTCGGCTCGCCGCGCCGCTCCCCGTGCCGGTAGGGCGAGGGCTCGCCCTGCCAGGCGAAGCCTTCGGCGAGACAGCGGCCGAGATGCGCGATCGGCGCGTCGGCGTAGTCGGCGTAGTAGCCGTCCGATTCGCCGGTGAGGATCACGTGGGCGGCGTGGTGCAGGTCGTCGTTCCACTGGGCAGTGGCGAGGCGTGGCGCGCCTGCCTTGCGGCTGGTGCCGTTCCTGCGGGCGAGGTAGTGCGCGGCGTTGTCGTCGTTCTCCAGCACGATGTGGACCTCGCGCTCGGCGCCGGGGCCGGCGCGCACCGCGGCGGCGATCTCGCTCACGATGTCCGGATCGGAGTCGTCCCGGATGGCGTGCACCGCGTCCACCCGCAGGCCGTCGAAGCGGTACTCCTCCAGCCAGAAGAGCGCGTTGTGGATGAAGAAGTCCCGCACCGTGCGCGAGTGCGGCCCGTCGAAGTCGATGGCGGCGCCCCACGGGGTGTGGCGCTCCGGGTTGAAGAAGGGCGCGGCGTACTGGTGCAGGTAGTTTCCTTCGGGACCGAAGTGGTTGTAGACCACGTCGAGCAGCACCATCAGCTCGCGGGCGTGCGCCTCCACCACGAGGCGCTTCAGGTCCTCCGGGCTGCCGTAGGCGGCGGCCGGGGCGAAGGGCAGCACCCCGTCGTAGCCCCAGTTGCGGGTGCCGGGAAAGGCCGCCAGGGGCATCAGCTCGACGGCGGTCACCCCCAGGTCGGCGAGGTGGTCGAGGCGCTCGACCGCGGCGGCGAAGGTCCCCTCGGCGGTGAAGGTGCCCAAGTGCAGCTCGTAGATCACCGCCTCTTCCCAGGGGCGGCCGCGCCAGCCGTCGTCGGGCCAGTCGAAGTCCTCGGGATCGACGATCATGCTCGCCCCGTGCACGCCGAAGGGATTGAACCGCGAGGCGGGGTCGGGCAGGGCGACTCCGCCGTCGATCCGGAAGACGTAAGCCGCGCCCGCGCCGGCCGGCGCGTCGGGGACCTCGAACCAGCCGTCGGGGGTGGAGTCCAGCGCCAGGGTGGCGCGCTCGCCGTTGCCGGCGAGCGCCACCTCCACCCGGTGGGCGCTCGGCGCCCACAGGCGGATGCGGCTGTGGCCGGGGCCGAGGGCTTCGGCGCCGAAAGGCATGCTGTGACGGTACTTCATTCGGGCGCCTCCACAAGGCGTTTCAGCACGGCCAGCGAGCGGCCGCGCAGAGGGTAGGGGCCCGGACTCGCGTGGCGCTCGCCCTCGCCCCAGCCGGGGTCGGCTACGCTGGTGTCGAGCACCGTCTGCCAGGTTTCGCCGCGCTCGGCGCCGGGCAGGCGGAAGTCCAGGTCTTCGTGATAGGCGTTGCACAGGAGCAGGAAGTCGCCGTCCACGAGCCGCGCCCCGTGGGCATCGGTCTCGGTGAGCGCCGCACCGGAAAGGCGCACGCCGATGCAGCGCGCGAAGCCCTGGTGCCAGTCCGCCTCGGTCATCTCGCGGCCCTCGGGCTGCAGCCACACGATGTCCTTGCCGCTGCCGTCGGGCAGGGGCGCGCCGGTGTAGTAGTCGCGCCGGCGGAACACCGGATGCTCGCGGCGCAGGCGCACCACCCGCTGCGCGAAGGCGAGGAAGGCTTCGCGCTCGATGTCCGGGGTCCAGTCGAGCCAGGTGGTGGCGTTGTCCTGGCAGTAGGCGTTGTTGTTGCCGCCCTGGGAATGGCCGAGCTCGTCGCCGGCGAGCACCATCGGCACGCCCTGGGACAGGAGCAGGGTGGCGAACAGGTTGCGCTTCTGCTGTGCGCGCAGGGCGAGGATCTCCGGGTCGTCGGTGGGGCCTTCCGCACCGCAGTTCCACGACAGGTTGTGGTTGTGGCCGTCGCGGTTGTCCTCGCCGTTGGCCTCGTTGTGCTTGTGGTTGTACGAGACCAGGTCCTGGAGGGTGAAGCCGTCGTGGGCGGTGATGAAGTTCACGCTGGCGCAGGGGCCGCGCGCCTCCCGTCCGTAGAGGTCGCTGGAGCCCGCTAGCCGGCGCGAGAACTCTCCCAGCAGGCCCCCGTCGCCCTTCCAGTAGGCGCGCACCGTATCGCGGTACTTGTCGTTCCACTCGGCCCAGCCGGGCGGGAAGTTGCCCACCTGGTAGCCGCCGTCGCCGATGTCCCAGGGCTCGGCGATGAGCTTCACCCGCGACAGCACCGGATCCTGGGCGAGCACGTCGAGGAAGCCGCCGCCGCGGTCCACCGCGTGCTGCTCGCGGGCGAGGGTGGAGGCGAGGTCGAAGCGGAAGCCATCCACGTGCATCTCCTCGACCCAGTAGCGCAGACTGTCGGCGATGAGCTGCAGTACCCGCGGGTGGCGGGTGTCGAGGGTGTTGCCGCAGCCGGTGTAGTTGTCGTAGTGGCGCGGGTCGTTGTGCACGAGGCGGTAGTAGGCGGCGTTGTCGATGCCGCGGAAGGCGAGCGTCGGGCCCAGCTCGTTGCCCTCGCCGGTGTGGTTGTAGACCACGTCGAGGATCACCTCGATGCCCGCCACGTGTAGCGCGCGCACCATGGTCTTGAACTCGTTGGGGTGGCCGGAGGCCGAGTACCAGGGCTCGGGGGCGAAGTAGGCGATGCTGTTGTAGCCCCAGTAGTTCTTCAGGCCGGCCGCCACCAGGCGCCGGTCCTGGACGAAGGCGTGCACCGGCAGGAGCTCCACGGCGTTCACCCCGAGCCGCTGCAGGTGCTCGATCACCGGGGCGGTGGCGAGCGCGGCGTAGGTGCCGCGCAAGGCCGGCGCGACCCCGGGGTGCGCGATGGTGAAGCCGCGCACGTGCAGCTCGTAGAGCACCAGCTCGTTCCACGGGATCGCCGGCGGGCGGTCGTCCCCCCAGGTGAAGGCCGGGTCGATCACCTGCGACTTGGGCACCCCCTTGGCGCTGTCGCGCCGGTCGAAGGAGAGGTCCGCGCGCCGGTGTCCGACCACGTAGCCGAATTCGGCGTCGCTCCAGTGGAGGTTGCCTGCCAGATTCTTCGCGTAGGGGTCGATGAGCAGCTTGTTCGGGTTGAAGCGGTGGCCGCGCTCGGGGTCGTAGGGGCCGTAAACCCGGTAGCCGTAGAGCTGGCCGGGGCGCAGCTCCGGCAGGTAGGCGTGCCACACGCCGTTGGTGCGCGTGACGAGGTCGATGCGCTCGAGCTCGCGCCGGCCCTGGGAGTCGAACAGGCACAGCTGCACCCGCTGGGCACTGCCCGCCCACAGGGCGAAGTTGACCCCGGCGCCGTCCCAGGTGGCACCCAGGGGATAGGGCCGGCCGGGCCAGGCTGCGCGCGGTGGCGCGAAGGGCAGGGGTGCAGGCGCCGGCATGGCGCGAGGGACCGCGGCGCGCATGTCTTACTCCCGGGTTGCGGTCGCGGCGCGGGTGGCCACCGAGAGCTCGGCGAGCCCGGCGAGCGGGATCACGGCCCATTCCGGCCGGTTGTCGAGCTCGTAGCGCAGCTCGTAGAGGAGTTTTTCGAGCAGGAAGAGGTCGAGGTAACCCTCTCGCACCGAGGCTTCCTCCGGCACCGAGGCCACGCCCGCGGTGGCCGTCTCGTAGCCGCGCAGGAAGGCGGCGGTCGCGTCGGTGCGCCACTGCTGGAGGGCCGCGGCGAGTGCCTCATGCTGCTCCGGCTGGACCTGGGTGGAGTTGGCCAGCGCGGTACGGGCCGCGTAGTCGAAGGAGCGCAGGATGCCGGCCACGTCGCGCAGCGGCGAGTGCTTCTGGCGCCGCTCGGCGAGGGGGCGCGCCGGCTCGCCCTCGAAATCGATGATCACGAAGTCGTTGGCGGCGATCAGCACCTGCCCCAGATGCAGGTCGCCGTGGTGGCGCGTCTTGGCGAGGCCGCGGTGGTCGAGCGCGAGCCCCTCGATGCGCCGCTCCAGCGCCTCGCGCCCGGCGAGCGCCGACTCGGCCAGCATCGCACCGGCGCCCTCGAGCCGGCTCTTGCGCGCCTCGAGCATCGTCATCGTGCGTGTGGTTTCCTCGAGCACGCCGCGCCGCCATGCGCTGACCTCGTCGGCGGTGATCGGCTCGGGCTCGAAGGCCGGATCGCCGCTGGGGACGGCGAAGTCGCGGTGCAGCTCGCCCACCCGCTGGCCGAGGGTCTCCATCTGCATCAGGTAGAGACGGCTCAGCCCCTCCACGTCGGCCTCCTCGGCGGAGCCCGGCCAGGCGCCCGGCGCGAAGCGCCGGTTGAGGTGATTCAGGGTGTAGTCCCAGGCGTTGCCCTGGTTCTCGGCGTAGGCCTGGAGCAGGGCGAGGGCGTGGGGGCTGCCGTCGGGGCCGATCCACACCGCGGAGCCCGCCACGTCGGCGACGCGGGCCGAGGTGGCGTGGGTGGCGAGAAAGTGGCCGATCTCGATCTCGGGGTTGATGCCCGGCTGCAGGCGCCGGTAGCCCTTGAGGTAGAGCCGCGTGCCGAAGAACACGCCGGTGTTCGTCTGCTCCAGGGCGGGCAGGCGCACCTCGTCGTCCAGGGCGTCGGCGAGCGGCGCGAAGGCCGGCGAGGTGGAGCAGGCGAGCTGGCCCCGGCCGAGGGGCAGCTGGGCGTTGCCGCCGATTGCGCGCCCGAGCGCCCGGCAGAAGCCGGGGTCGTAGAGGGCGTCGAAAAGCACGCCCACCCGCGCCTTTTCGCGCACTCGGGCGAGGCTCACCGCGCCAACCCGCGCGATGGGGTCGTCGCCCTTTTCCTCCCAGGCGATGCCCAGCGGCAGGAAGTAGTACTGGGGCGCATCCTCGGCGAAGTGCACTTCCAGGATGGTGAGCAGCCAGCTACCTTCCGCGGTGTGCCACTCCTGCTCCTCCGCGACCTCCACCCGGACCAGGGTGTGGCCCTTGGCGGCGAACCAGCGGCGAGCCTGCAGATAGGGCTGCAGGATCTCCTCCTGCAGCTGCTGGCGGCTTCTGGCGCCAATCGCGCGGCGCAGGGCCGGGACGCCTTCGGAATGGCGGAAGAAGGTCCGCCAGCCTTCGGTGAGCACGAGCACGGGCAGCTCCGTAAGCGGCAGGCGCTCCTCGTGCCAGGAAGGGGCGGGCGCCTCGGCCGACAGCTCGAACACGAAAAAACCGTGCCCGGCCAGTGTGAGCAGATACGGAAGCTTGCCGATGGGCGGGAAGGTCGAGCGGCCCACGATCTCCACCGGCACGCGACCCTCGAAGCGCGCGAGATCGAGCTCGACGGCCTGGGGCGTACGGGCGAGGTTGGCCACGCACAGCATGCTCTCCGAGCCGTACTCCCGCAGGTAGGCCAGCACCTTGCGGTTGCCCGGGCTGAGAAAGGTCAGGGTGCCTCGGCCGAAGGCGCGGTAGCCGTTCCTCACCGAGATGAGGCGACGGTGGAAGTTCAGCAGCGAGTGCGGATTCCGAGTCTGGGCCTCGACGTTCACCGTCTGGAAGCCGTAGATCGGGTCCATGATCGGCGGCAGGAAGAGCTGCTGCGGGTCCGCCCGCGAGAAGCCGGCGTTGCGGTCGGGCGTCCATTGCATCGGGGTGCGCACGCCGTTGCGGTCGCCCAGGAAGATGTTGTCGCCCATCCCGAGCTCGTCGCCGTAATAGACCACCGGCGAGCCGGGCATGGTGAGCAGCAGGAAGGTCATGAGCTCGATGCGCTCGCGGCTGTTCTCCATCAGCGGCGCGAGCCGCCGCCGGATGCCGACGTTGATGCGCATCCGCGGGTCGGCGGCGAAGCTCGACCACATGTAGTCGCGCTCGCGGTCGGTCACCATCTCCAGGGTCAGCTCGTCGTGGTTCCTCAGGAAGATGGTCCACTGGCAGTTGTCGGGGATGTCCGGCGTCTGGCGCATGATGTCCACCACCGGGAAGCGGTCCTCCTGGGCCACCGCCATGAACAGCCTCGGCATGAGCGGGAAGTGGTAGGCCATGTGGCACTCGTCGCCCTCGCCGAAGTACTCCCGCACGTCCTCTGGCCACTGGTTGGCCTCGGCCAGCAGCACCCGGCCCGCGTAGTGGGTGTCGATGAGGCGGCGGATCTCCCGGATCACGTCGTGGGTCTCGGGCAGGTTCTCGTTGTTGGTGCCCTCGCGCTCGCGCAGGTAGGGCACCGCGTCCAGGCGGAAGCCGTCGACCCCCATGTCGAGCCAGAAGCGCATGGTCTTGAACACCGCCCGCAGCACCTTTGGGTTCTCGTAGTTGAGGTCCGGCTGGTGGCTGAAGAAGCGGTGCCAGTAGTAGGACTGGGCGATCGGGTCCCAGGCCCAGTTGGAGGTCTCGGTGTCGGTGAAGATGATGCGGGTGTCGGCGTAGCGGCCGGGGTCGTCGCTCCACACGTAGTAGTCGCGCTTGGGCGAGCCCTTGGGCGCGCGGCGCGCGGCCTGGAACCAGGGGTGCTGGTCGGAGGTGTGGTTCACAACCAGCTCGGTGATCACCCGCAGGCCCCGCCGGTGCGCCTCGCGCACGAACTGGCGGAAGTCGGCGCGGGTGCCGTACTCGGGCAGTACCCCATGGTAGTCGGCGATGTCGTAGCCGTCGTCCTTCAGCGGCGAGGGGTAGAAGGGCAGCAGCCAGATGGTGTTCACCCCCAGGTCGCGCACGTAATCGAGCTTGTGGGTGAGTCCGCGGAAATCCCCGATGCCGTCGCCGTTGGAGTCGAAGAAGGCCTTGACGTGCAGCTCGTAGATGACGGCGTCCTTGTACCAGAGGCCGTCCTCGGCGTGCGCCTGGGCCGGCGCGGCGGTGGTGGGGAGTGTTAG
>DYFV01000123.1 GCA_020725025.1 Azoarcus sp. | reverse complement strand
CTGCTGTTGGTGCTGATGCGCGGAATCGAACCGCGGACCTACTGATTACGAATCGGCAAGTGCACAGTATGCCATGATTTGAAATTAGATGGTCAACGGGCGCTTACAACAAGGGAAATCCGCGACCTAATGGCTCTACAGGGGCAAAGACGGCACGTCTGAACACAGCACTGTTTGGTGCAAAACCGTGTTCGTGCCGTGGCCCCGTAACTTGGAGCCAACACATGAAGTCGAAGATAACCCAGTCCCTCGTCGAGAGGGCCCCAGCCCCCGAGCGGGGCAAGTCCGTCCTCTACGCCGACAGCGAGATGCGCGGGTTCTACCTGATCGTCACGCCCACGAAGCGCAGCTTCTACGTCCAGTCCCTCGTCAACGGCAAGCAGGTCCGCACGAAGCTGGGTGACCACCCGGCGATGGACGCCAAGCAGGCGCGCGACGCCGCACGCAAGACGCTGGTCGATATGCGCGGCGGGGCCAACCCGAACGAGGAGCGGCGCAAGGCCAGGGCGCGGGGCATCACCCTGCGCGACGCGCTCGACCTGCACCTGGCGGCCAAGCCCCTGTCGCCGAGGACCAAGGAGGACTACCGCTACAACTGTGAGCAGTACCTCGCCGACTGGCTCGACAAGCCTCTGGCCGAGCTCGGCGCGGACCGTGCGGGCGTGCGCGAGCGCCACCGCAAGATCACCGAGAAGCACGGCGCGCCCTCGGCAGACAACGTGTTCCGCGTCCTGCGCGCCGTCTACAACCGTGGGCTGCGGGAGCACCCCGACCTGCCGTCGAACCCGACCACGAACGTGGACTATCACGGGCTGCGGCGGCGCAAGGTGGAAGTCGAGGCCGAGCGCCTGCGGGCGTGGGGCAAGGCGGTGCTCGGTCTCCACCCCGTGCGGCGCGACCTGCACCTGTTCTCCCTGCTTACCGGCATGCGGCGCACCTCGGCCTGCGAGGCTCGTGCGTCCGAGCTGGACCTCGGCGCGCGGCGCCTGCACGTACCCAAGCCCAAGGGCGGCGCGGCCCGAGCGTTCGACCTGCCGCTGTCGGGACCGCTCGCCGACCTGCTCGGCCACCGCCTGGCCGAGAACCCGAAGCTCCACCGCAAGAGCCCGTGGCTGTTCCCCGCCGACTCGAAGTCGGGGCACGTCGCCGAGGTGGCGCAGCACGAGCTGGACGGGCTGACCGGTCACGCCCTGCGGCACTGTTATTCCACGCTGGCGGTCGAGGCCGGTGTCCCGCTGCTGGAGCTGAAGTACCTCCTCAACCACGCGGCGGGCAACGTGACGATGGGCTACATCCACGTCGGGCATGAGCACCTGCGCAAGTATCAGGAGCTGGCATCCCGTTACATCCTCAACAAGATCGGACTTGAGTGGACGCCCGGCACCTGGCCGCCACGTCTAGCGTCGTCACCCGAAACAGTGGCTCCCGCCGATCGATCGGCACAGCAGCATGTAGGTATGAACTGTGATTGAGGGGCCGGAGATGGTGGAATCCGAGGAAGAACTGCTAAGGCGGAAAAAGCGGGAGGCAAGCGCCCGCTGGTATGCAAAAAACCAAGAGGAAGCGCGCAGGAGCGCGCGTGAGCGGGCGGCCCGCCGGTACGCGAAGGACCCCGAGAAGGAGCGCGAGCGCAGCCGCAATTGGGGTGCCGAGAACCCAGAGCGGAAGCGCGAGACAAACAAGCGTTGGTACACGCAGAACCCAGCAAAGAAGCTGCTACAGCAGTGCCGTGGAAGCGCGAAGCGGCGTGGGCATGAATGCACGATCACGGTCGAGGACATCGAAGTCATGCTGGCGCCGATGGTCTGCTCGGTCACTGGTCTGCCTCTGTCGCTGGACTACGATGGCGAATCGAGGAATAACCCCTGGGCGCCGTCAGTGGACAGGATTGACTCTCGTGTGGGCTACGTTCTCGGTAACGTTCGGGTCGTGTGCTGCGCCTTCAACCTTGCCCGCAACGAGTGGCCGGACGACGTGCTGCGCACGCTGTTCGAGGCGGGCCTCCGCGCGCTCCGATAGCGGCCGCCTGATCCTCTATCGGGGCGCCATCGCGTCCAAGGGCATGAATCGGAAGGGCCACCGTCGAGGTGGCCCTTTCGCTTGCACAGTCGGAGCACGCGCTCAGTCGGCCAGCGCGTCGCGGCTCTTCTTCAGGTAGCGCAGGACGAGGCCGCCCAGCTTGCCGAGGTCGAGCTCGTCGCGGACGAACGTCGGCCGCATCAGGACCCCGTGCACCTCGGGGTCTCGCGCCAGCTCGGGCGGCAGCGGGACCGCGCACTCCTCGACGGACAGGATGTAGGGGCCGGGGTCGTCCAGCAGGTCGGGGAGGCTGACCCATGTGTGGAACCAGCCGTCCGCCCACTCCGTGGCGTGGGCCTCGGGCCGGTCCCCGTCGGCGAGCGGGCCAACCGATATGGTGAAGAGGTCCCGCGCGCTGGCCGAGTGGGCGACCCTGATCCGGCAGGGTCTGACCTTCGGCGCACGCATCATCACTCTTCCCCCGCAGGCTCGACCACGGTCACGGTCGCCAGCCACTCGGCCGACTCCTCCTCGTTCATCTCGGCGGCGTGCGCCTTCTGCCGGGGCGGGACCTCGATGCCCTTCTTGCGCATGTCGTGGGCGTACCACCTGACCGACTTGGCCGTGGCCTGCGCGCCCTTGATCTGCGCATTGACCATCTCGGCGATCAGCGCGTGCGGGTAGCCTGCCGGGTCCAGCAGGAACTCGCGGGCGAGGCGGCCGATGCCCTTGCCGCTGGGCTTCTTCTCGGTTTCTGTCGGGGCCTCGGTCGTCTCGGCGGCCTCGGCCTGCGGCTGTGCGCGCTGCTCGGTCACCTCGGGCTCGGTGCCTTGCCCGAACGACGCCAGGTCGATGCTTCCGGCTGCCGCGACCTGCTCGATCCGCGCGATCAGCTTGGCCTTGGTCGCGAAGGTCTTGGGCCCTGCCGGCTCGTCTGCGATGGCGTTGTGCAGGGCCAGCAGGGACTTGGTGCTCATCTCTTGAAGGTTCATCTCACGCTCCAGGTTGTTGGTGTGTGAGTTCATTAGGTCGCGTTCGTGGGATTCCGGGAGCGGGGCCCCCCTCAAAAAGTTGCCCTCTGACTGTCGATCGGCGCGCGTGGCCGCGCAACTGCATGAAAAAGAAGGGTCGTCCTTGTGGGACGACCCTCCGAAGCACGGCCGGGGCACCTCGGCCTCTGTTCCGACCCCGGCCGCTGGCACCAAACTCAGTGGATGTGCGCGAGGGGCTGGCGCTCTGCCTGCGCCCAGGTCTCGCGGTCGAGGTAGGCATCCCACGCGCGGCTGTACGGCATGCCCGCCAGCGCGGCAGCCTCGTCGAACTCGGGAGAGAACGGGGCCACGCCCACGCGGGTCGCCTGCTCGGCCAGGGCTTCGAGTAGGTCGGCCCCGGTGCACAGGGCGCGGGCCATGCCGCCGAGGGCGACGGCTACCGGGTGGCTGGCCTCGTAGGCGGGCTGCTTATTCATCGCTGCCCCCGATCAGGTCACGGTCGATGCCGCGCTCCCGCATGGCGAGCTGCACGGTGTCGAGCGGGTTGGACTTGCCGGCGGTCCAGGTGCGGATGGCGACCAGGATGCCCTGGAGGCGCACGTCGCCCAGCTTGATGTACTCCTGCACCTTGAGGAAGTCGTCCAGGCGCATGGCGTGGGCCAGCTCGGCGGGACCGACCGGGCGGTCCTTGCTGGGCAAGCGGTCGAGCAGGGAGAGCACGGCGGCGGCCAGCGGCACGTTCTGGGTGGCGACGGCGACCTGGGCCATGTGGCCGAGCTCGGCGGGGCCGGCGTAGGCGAGCTGGTTCAGGTACTCGGTGCGGCGGGCGTCGCCGAGGGCGGCGCGGCTCAGCACCTTGACGGGGCTGTCGTAGAACGGGCGCTGGGCGATCAGGCGGGCGTGCGCGGGGCCTGCCTCCTTGAGCATCTTGTCGAGCTCGGCCTTGCTGTTGTCCTTGATCTGGCGGACGGCGGCCACGGTCTCGTTCTGCGCAAAGCGGGCGAGGTCGCCGGCCGAGACGCCGGGGGCGCTCTTCCAGCGGCTGGCGATGTCCTTCTTGCGGGCCTCGACGTCCTTCTGCAGGCGGTCGATGACCTTGAGGACGCGGCCGTGCAGGCCGTCGAGGGAGGATGCGAGCTCGCCGATCTGGGCGGGCGTGAGGAGGGGTGCGTCTGCGAGGATGGTCATGGCTTCTGGCTCCTGTGAGGTTGGTCTCCTCCGGTCGCCTCCACGAGCGCATCCCCGAGCCTTCGGGGTGGTCACGCGCCAATGCGCGACCGGATGCTGTCAATGTGTCGTGCGGGCGGCCCGGAGCGAGCCAACGTTTGCCACGCCGTGTTCCAGTGTCGTTGCCGTCATCACGACGGCTTGCGGATCAGGGGCTTGCGGTCGTCGGCGTCCCGACAACCAATCAGAGGTCCCCGTCCGGGTCGGCGCCGATGGGCAGCCCGCCCAGGCCGCCGCAGGCGCAGCACAGGCGGACGCGGGCCACGTCCTCGGAGAAGTGCGGGCGGCCGCAGGTCATGCAGCGGAGCCAGCCGACGCGCCGCACGAGCCGGGGCGGGTCGAAGTTCGGGTCCATCACGGGGGCGCGTCGCGCGCCTCCGTCGTAGGGCCAGCGTTCGGGCTCGGCCAGCGGCCTGCCGACGGCGCAGTCCTCGGGCTTCCTGACCGGGCGCCTGCCGGGCGTCTCGCCCAGCCAGTGGTAGGTCGGGTAGTTGCGACTGTGCGCGCGGTGGCAGACCGTGTTGGGCGGGAGGCCCAGGGCGAGGTCGGCGGCGCGGGCGCTGGGGTATCGCACCCCATCCACCTCGACGCCGACGGCGTACCCGTTACCCCTCGCCACGGTTGATGCTGCCGTTGGCGCGCCTGTCCTCGTACTCCAGGCTCAGGCGCTCCCACTCGTCGTGGTCCAGGCGCGGCACGGGACCGAAGCAGGCCATCTCGCAGCGTTCGGCGAGGGCGTCACGCCCTCCCATCTCCGCGATGCCCTGCGGGGCGGTCCCCTGCCAGGCGTCCAAGCTGCGGTCGATCATCTCGGCGCGGGCCAGGGCCTCGGCCACGGTCAGCTTCTCACTCATCGTCGTCCTCCTCGCGGCGGTTGCTCTTGTACTTCGCCAGGAGCTCGGTAAGCGCCTTGCGCTCCTCGCTCGGCATCCTGAGCAGCGCGTCGGCGTCCAGGCCCGTGTCCTCGACCTTGACGCGCAGCCTGTCGGCGAGCTGGTCGCCGTACCGGAACTTGAGCATGACCTCCAGGAGGCGGTCGCTGTGCTTGCGGACGGTGAGCGGGCGATCCTCACCCGTCGCCGCGTCGCGGGTCATGGCGAGCTGCCCCTGGTAGATGACCGGCTCATCCACGCCGATGCAGGCGCGGCGGTACGCCTCGTCCAGCAGGGCGTCCATGGCGACCTCGATCGCCTGCTCCCAGCGGCGGCGGAACTCCAGGTCGTTCTGCTTGTACTCGAATGCGAGGCGGCGGGAGATGCCGCACACCTGGGCCGCCTGCTTAGGCGACGCGGTGTCCTCCAGTATCTGGAGGAACAGCTCCTGCACCTCGGGGGTGAACTTCTTGGCGGCCACGGCCCGACTCCCGAAAAATGGTGTTGAACTTGATCGTGCCGTGTTAATGCGCGCGGGCACGCCATCGTTTCGGTAAGTGCATCAACCACTTGGGAGGCGTCGGCCCTCGAATCGCCGATTAGGCGGCCTGGAACCACGCGCGCGAGGGAGAGGTCTGGAGTGCTTCGCGGCGCCGAACCTCGGCCAGGGTCGTGGCCTGCGTTGCGGGGCAAGACCGAAAGACTGTAAGACCGATGCCGATAAACCTTTTTATATTCCTTACCTCTACCTACTCACTTCCTGGCCTCGGGATAGATTTCATAACTTTTCTCAATAAGCATCGGTCTTACGGTCTTACATGCTCTAAAGCCTTGCCGCACAAGGCTTTCTCGCAAGACCGATGCCTCGGTCTTATCGTCGGTCTTCGGGATGCTCCTCTCCGGTCTTGCAGCCCGTGACGGCCGAAATGAAGAGGGGGCCACGATGAGCCCCCACGGTTTGCTGCGGTCTTACGGTCTTACTCAGTCGCCCACGAAGTCATCCCCGAGCAGCCCCCGATGCTCGGCGTGCGCCTTGGCGCGCTCGGTGGGACCCGCGTCCGCCCACCGCGAATGGTCGCGCAGGGACCAGAGCCAATACTTGGGCAGGTTGGCCGCCGAGCCGCGCGTGCTGGTGTTGCGGGTGTGCCGTACTGCCCCCACCACGTCCTCCAGGAACTTCTTGACGGTCGCCCGCAGGTTCTTGGACTGACGCTTCACCCTGTCGGGGAGGGCGTCGGCGACTTCCTCGGCGGCGACCAGATCGAAGTCGAAGGGCTCGATGCCGTCGCGGTACATCGACAGGAGGGTGGCCTCGGCCTCACCCATCGAGAGCTCGCGCATCTCATCCTTCGCGGCCGTCGCCGGCGCGTGGCCCTTGGCGTCGAACTTCGAGAGGTCGCGCGACAGCAGCCAGTGGGCCACGTTAGCGGGGCCGTCGCCGTCCAGGTGGGCGAACAGGCGCTTGTAGTAGCCGTGGTCGCGGGCCTTGGCCGGAGAGAACACGATGAACCAGCGGCGATCGCTCTCCTCGATCCTGATCGCGTCGCGGTGGTTGGTGAAGCACAGCAGGTTCAGGCGGTTGTCGATCGTGTAGGTCGTCTGGTACTTCTCCTGGATGCGCAGGGTCGGGTCCGTGATGAGCGGCTTGAGCCGGTTCGTGACCTCCAGGCGGCCAAGGGTCATCAGCTCCTCGACGATCGCAAGCTGGGCGCCTTCCTGCCAGCCCGTCCACTTTTCCAGCAGTTCGTCGTTGCTCGGCTTGGTGACGTTGCTCCGTCCGATGATGCGCAGCATCAGCTCGCCAATGGCGCTCTTGCCGGTGCCCTGCTCGCCGCGGATGACGAGGGCGAAGTGGATCTTGTCCTCGGGACGCTGGACGAGGTGGGCCAGGTAGTCGAGCACGGCCTCACGCTCGCGCTCGTCGGGCACGATGTAGGCCATGTGCTCCAGGAACCACGACACGTCGCCGGGCGCGGGGCGAACCCCGCTCGGGCGCCAGATGTTGTAGCGACCGCCGCGCTCGCCGTCGGGCATCTCGGCGCCCTTGGGCAGGTAGGTCAGCGACTCGAACTTGCGGACGAAGTTGCGACTGTTCCAGACCTTGTTGAGGATGTTGCCATCAACCAGGTAGTCGTACAGGGAGCGCCACTGCTCGGGCCGGTAGCGTTTCAGGTCATGGCGGCGGATGAACACCGAGGCGTCGGCAACCCACACCCAATCCTCGGCGACGGCGCCCAGCGGTCCCGGCGGCACGGGTTCAGGCTCCACCTCCACGGCGTCGAAGTCGTGCTCAGGAGCGGGATGCGGGATGCCGATGCCGTAGCGGCCCAGAACCTGGTACAGGTGCCGGATGGTAGTAGGGCGGCCGTTCCGGCTGGTTGCGGAGGCCAGCGAATCCCACCTGTAGCCAATGTTCTCGGCGTGGTCCTCGTAACCGGGGGTGCTGGTGCTCCAGGCGATGAACTCCTCACGACCCGAACCGGCAGTCGCATGATGGCAGGCGCACATGAGCTGGAACCAGTCGTCGTGTGCTCCCTCCCCGAACTCATCAGTGGGAAGGTCGGCCAGGGCCGCCGCGAGCTGGTCGGGCGTAATCTCCCCCCAGCGGTCGGCGTCGTCCAGCGCCTCGGGCATCTCGATCCTGCGAACCTGTAGAAGGTCGAGCAGCGCCTGCGGCGCGTCAGGTGTCTCGTCGGGGCCGAGCAGCCAGAACTCCGACTCGTAGCGGCGCCCGGTCTCCGGGTGAATGGCGCCCGGCGCGACGACCTGCCCGCCCAGCTTCTTGAAGTCGATGCCGGGGTACTGCGGCAGCTTGCCCACGGTTGCGACGTTCGCGGGCTTGCGAAGGTAGTAATGGTGACCGCCGCCGCCTGTGAGGACGTGAGGACTACGCTCCAAGTCGAGCCCGGTGTCGGCGACGAGCGAGACCAGCGACTGGCTCCCCCCGTTGCGGGGGTCTACATCCACGATCAGGTCGATGGGCCGCAGGCGCACGCCAAGGTTGAGCCCCCGCTCGCGCGCATCCGCGACCACTGCTGCGGCGTCATAGTGGCGAGTTGTCCAGGCGCGGTCCCTGGGCTCCTTGCTCCCTGCGTGCAGGGGAATCAGCTCGTACCCGGCGCGAACCAGGAACTCGGCGTCCTCGAATGATGGTGTTGCGGGCGAGGGAGAGGCGGCAAGATTGTTCTCGTGAGCTTCTGCATGCTCCACCTCCATCTCGAAGGTCTCCTTGCGCCCGCCTTGCCCGCGGGCGTTTTCTTTTGTCGCGTCCATGGTCAGCCCTCCGCCTTGGCGGTGCGGGCTGCGAGCATCGCCATGGCCGCCCGCTGGACGCCTTCGCCCATCGGCTGGCCCCTCATGTACTCGCGCAGGTCGCCCAAGCGGTAGCGGATCAACTTCGGCCCGACGCGGACGAATGCGGGGCCGCCGCCGTTGCAGCGATACCAGGACAAGGTGTTGTACTTGAGGCGCAGGAAGGCGGAAGCCTCCTGGGCGGTGAGCAGCGCCTCGTCGGGGAGTGCGTGGAGCTCGGCCAGCTCCGCGGGGGTGAATTTCTTCGGTTCGTATGCCATCTCTGGTGCTCCAGGTCAGTCGTTGCGGCCGTGCCGCGGGAATGACTGCCTGCTGTGCGTCGCAGAGATGGACCCGATTTCCCCGTCAGTCGGTGCCGGGGCGGGTCTCGGCTGTTTGGGCCGCCGAAAGCCGAGCGCCGGCTGCTGGCGCCGACGATTCACATATTGCCATGGGGGCGCACGCGAAAACACCAACGTTTGCCCGAGCGCCAGACGAGCCCAGGAGGCCCGATTAGGTTCGGCGCGGCTCAGCGCTTAGGCCGAGGCATCCGGAAGCGGCACGGGTCGCCCGGTGAGACCGGAGGGCCGTCGGGGCGCGGTTCCGAGCGGCCTCGGTGCAGCCGGTTATGAAAGTTGGCTGCCTAGCGCGCTGGGACTTGTTAGTATTGGAATAACCAAGATGCATGCGATGGAGGCGCGGCGTCTGTCATCCCGGCGACTTGGCCAACATCCACAACAACCGCAAGGAGCACTCATGACAAGCATCGCCCGCGCGCTCGCGCTCTCATCGATCCTCGCCCTGGCCGCACTCGCCGGCTGCTCGACCACCTCAGGCACAGGACCCAACGTAACCCGTAGCGGCTTCGACGGCGCGCGGGTCGTAGCCATCAATGGCCATGGCAACGCCTGCAAGGGCATGCTCTGCACCGGGCTAGGAGCGCACTGGAACTCCAAGACCCCGGCCGACGCGGTCCTCGTCGTCTACCTGTTCAACGACATCAAGGCCATCACCGGGGCCAAGCTGAACATCGACGGGCAGACCTACGACCTGACGACCATGCAGACCTTCACCAACTTCAACGAGCTGGGCGCCGCGACCAAGGAATCCCGCAAGGGCTTCATCGTGCCGCTGGACCTCGTCCGCAAGATCACGACGTCGCAGCGCACCTGGCTGCGGGTCCAGACCACTGGCGGCTACGCCGAGGACGCGGTCATCGACGGCCAGACCGACAGCAAGGCCTACCACGCGCTCAAGCGCTTCCTCACCGCAGTGGATCAGGGCCAGGGCTGACTTTGCCCCGTCGTGCGTAGAAAGGACCTCCCCATGAGGATGTCCTTTCGTTTCATCAGTCTGGGTAGCGCCACGCTCCGACAACCTATCAGGCGGCCTTCTTCTCGGGCTTGCCGTCGCAGAACTTGTGGATGTCGTAAGAGCTGCGAGCGTTGTCCCACCTGATTGATGCGATGGCATCGGCCCTTGAGGCCTCGAATCCCTCAAAGACAGTGCAGTAGTCCCGCAAAGCCTCGCGCGGCCAGTCCTTGCCGTAGGCCAGCCGGAGCGCCGCGAAGGCCTCGTAGCAGTCGCGCTCATGGCAGCCGGCCTCTGCTTGCTCGCAGCCCAGGTCGTCGATGACCCGCAGGCGCAACCCATAGGGTCCCTCGTAGGAATCTGCGAGGTCCTCGGGGTCCATGCGCTCGGCCATGCGCCAGGCAGACACGATCCGCACAGGATCGCCGTCTATGAACTCGTCGCAGAGGGTCGTCAGGTGCTCGCGCGCCAGTTCATGGATGCCGGCGACTTTCGGGGATTCAGTGGTGCAGGTGTTCATGTTTTCTCTCCAAAGCAGGTTGATGGACGCCGGGCGTCCCCAGCTCATCGCGCGATCGAGAGGAGTTTCACGCGCCGGTCAAGTGCGCGTCCATAAACGATTGCAGGCGGCAGGGTTGCCGTGGAAGGTAGGAAGTTGCCGTTTTTCGGCATGTCGCGGGATTAGACGCCGCCGTGGCCGATGCGCTCCCAGGCCTCGCGGAACTGGTCCTGCTCGTAGTCGGCCGGTTGCAGCCAGAAGGACACCCGGCCGTCCTTCTCGCCCCGGTGGGCGCGCTCGCGCACCTCGGACGGCAGAAGGATGAAAGCGGATGGTGTGGGCGTGGCGACCTTGTTCACGATGACCCAGAAGTCGCCCATGATTTTGTCGAGGCTCGTGCCGAGCGGAACGGGGTTGCGCTTGCTCAGCGCCTTGACCTGGACGCCGACGAAGCGGGAGGCGTCGCGGCTGTAGGCGATGATGTCGACGCCGCGGGCGTTGCGCGCGGTCGGCATGACATTCCACCCGAGCAGGGACAGGCGGTAGCAGCAGTAGTACAGCCCCACGTTGCCCGTGAGCTGCGGGTCTAGAGTCGCGCTACCGTTCCCGTTGTCTGCCATCGCTGCCCAGCCTCCATAGCAAAAAGGGCAGCTCGCGTGAGCTGCCCTTCCTACTTCAAGTGGTGCCGGCAAGAGGAGTCGAACCCCCGACCTTCGCATTACGAATGCGCTGCTCTACCAACTGAGCTATGCCGGCAAAAACCGAAACTTGTTCAAACCGTGTCTGTACTCCCTTGCCATCAGACTGCTGGCGGCCCGAAGGCCTTGCCGTGCTTAGCTCCGCGACCCGTCACCTTGACATCGCTGTCCCGATTACGAATCAGTTGCTCTACCAGCTGAGCTACATCAGCGACGCGGCGGATTA
>DYFV01000122.1 GCA_020725025.1 Azoarcus sp. | reverse complement strand
GGAATCAACCGAATACCTGATCAACCCTTTTGCACAACTTGACGCACACAACTCCTGACGCGCCTGCTCAACCTTATGTGGCCGAAGGCCACGTAGGGACAAATCCGCATCTCTTGCGCCCAACGACAGGCAGCTGGGGCGTATGCGCCAGGCAAGTCGGGCAACGGCGCACTTGCGGTGCCGGCAAAAACGAGCGGAAGGTTTAACTCCGGGAGGAATCACGAGTTTCTCACCACCGTGCTAATAGTTATATACCCGGGGCAGGCTTTGGCCGATCGTGCGCGATGTACGCCCGAGCGGCTGGACGCGTCTCCAACTTCTCGATGCTCGTCAGGTCGCCAAACGAAGACTGTTCGGCCTCCATCGCAGCAAATGGCGCGTCGAGTTCGATCTGCACGCGATCAAACCGGTGATGTGGCGCGAGAGTCCCGACATAATGGTCAAGGCGATCGCTGTGTTTGTGCTCTCCGACGGTCTGGTACGCACGGCCATGATTCAGGCCGCCCTTCCTAGAGCTTGTTCTGAACCATGGCGCCCCCGTAAGGTCTCCGGGGCATGGAACGCAAGCCTTACCCGTCGGACGTCAGCGATGAGGAATGGGCGTTCGCCGCCCCTCACCTCATCCTGTATCCGCTCGATGCCGGGCAGGGCCGGCATGATCTGCGAGAAACGCGCTGCGCTATCTGGTGCGCAGCGGCTGCCCGTAGCGCATGCTTCCCAATGACTTGCCGCCGTGGTCGCTCGTGTACCAGCAGACGAAGCGCTGGCTCAAGGCGGGCTGCTTCAAGGCGATGGTGCACGATCTGCGCATGCTGCTGCGACTGGCTGAGGGCCGTGCGCCTGATCCGTCCGCGGTAGTGCTCGATAGCCGCACCCTGCAATCGACCCCGACGAGCGGCGCGCGCGCCGGCTACGACGGGGCCAAGCGCAAGAAAGGCTCCAAGGTGCATATGGCGGTCGACATCCTCGGTCACCTGCTCGCGCTGCATGTCAGGTCCGCCAACGAGCAAGACCGCGATCAAGTCGCGCACCTTGCGCAAGCCGTTCAGGAGACCAGCAGCCACCAGCAGGTCGAGCTTGCCTATGTCGATCAAGGCTGCACGGGAAACGCTCCGGCTCAGGCGGCCAGGGCGCACGGCATCGCGCTCGATGTGATCAAGCTGCCCGAGGCCAAGCCCGGATTCGTCCTGCTGCCGCGGGCTGGGTCGCCGAGCGAAGCTTCGGCTGGGCCGGGCGCTTTCCGCGTCTGGCTCGCGACTACGAGCGCTTACCCCGGACCTTGGCCGGACTGCACTACCTCGCCTTTGCCTTTCTGATGCTTCACCATCTGGCCGATGCAATCCAGGTCGTTCAGAACATGCTCTAGTCGATGACCGCAAGACGCCAAGGCTCGACGGGCGTACCACGCGCACCGAGGGCTATCGAATCAGCCAGCGCAAACGAAAGCGAGTGGAAGAGATCTTCGGGTGGCTGAAGACCGTCGGCGGTCTGCGCACGACAAGAGTTATCGGGCAGGCAAAGACTCGGATGGGGGCATTCATCTCCGGCGCCGCTTACAACCGCTTGAGAATCGCGAAGTTAGGCGCCCCAGGGGCGAAGGCATGAACCGGGCGACCGAAGAGGCCGCCGCAATGCACATGGACGGACACCGCGGCAGACCGAAGTGGATCGAAAGTTCGATTCCTGTGAAGAAGTAGCCGTGGGAAACAAGCGCATCACCTGTTCTTCCGAGGAATCGCGCGGTTTTGCATCACTCTGATAGCGGCGGCGCGCCACGCGCCCCCCACGTAACCCGCGCCGCTCCCGAAGTAGCCCGCCTACTCCAGGCGCCCGATGGCGCCGCTTTCTCGCCGCGCCTATAAGAAAGGTCGAGTGCTCACGTGCCGTGCCCGTTGCGCGGCACGTTCATATGGAGGATGCGGTCATGGCGCTTTTCGACTTCGTGAAGGATGTGGGTGAGAGGTTGTTCGGAGGGGAAAAGCAGAAGGCGGCCGCCCCTTCTGCGACGGGCCCGTCGGCCACGGGCGAGGACCGCGGCGCAGCCATCGCTCAGCACATCCGCAGGTTGAACCTCGCTCCCGAGGACCTGACGGTGGCCTACGACGACGCGAAAGGCGTGGCGACCCTGTCCGGCACGGCGCCCGACCAGGCGACACGCGAGCGCATCGTGCTGGCCGCGGGCAATGTGGATGGTGTCGCACAGGTGGACGACCGCATGACCGTGGCCAAGCCCGCGGCCGAGGCGCGCTTCTACACCGTGCAGAAGGGCGACAGCCTGTCGAACATCGCCCAGTCCATGTATGGGGACGCAGGGAAGTATCGGACCATCTTCGAGGCCAATCGCCCGATGTTGAGCGATCCGGACAAGATCTACCCGGGGCAGGTGTTGCGCATTCCGATGGAGAAGTGACGACGGGGCGGCGCGCTTGCCTCGTCATTCTCCTTCCGCTCGAGCAGGCAGCGGGGCCTCGCCGGGCGTCCGCCTCGACGCGCGGGATTGCCCACACGGCGTATCTCCGCATCCTCCCTCTCGGTGATAGACCTGGTCCAAGGGATTCGCGCCAAATGTCGCTCCGACACCGAGCGCCGCTGCGAAGGCGCAGTGACGAGGGGAGCGGAGATGAGGTCGATACGGGAGAGCGTCGGGAACAAGTTGCTGGCGGTGTCGGGCGTTGGCACCGCGCTGTTCGCCGGCGCCGCCAGCTATGGTCTGTGGGGGGGGTGGGAGGCGCTGCGCGGCTTGCAGGACGGGGGCGCCGCGCGGTCGATCACGGTGAGCCTGGCGCTGATGGCGGCCGCCGCCGTCCTGGCGTTCGGCGCCTTCCATACGGTCGTCCGTCGCGCGATCGTCGAGCCCGCGGCGAGCCTGGTCGCGGATCTCGCCCGGCTCGCGGCGGGCGACTTCGCCACGCCGGTCCGGCATTCCGGTTCAGACGAACTGGGCAGGATCGCGGCCAGCG
Source organism: Azoarcus sp. (assembly GCA_020725025.1). Lineage (GTDB taxonomy): Bacteria > Pseudomonadota > Gammaproteobacteria > Burkholderiales > Rhodocyclaceae > Aromatoleum. The sequence goes on along the minus strand of DYFV01000122.1, from coordinate 8,446 downwards.
CCGAGAGAATCCGGGTCGATCTTGGCCGCATGGTGCGGGACGTGCAGGACTCCTCCCGAGACCTCGTTGCCGAGGCGGAGAAGATGGCGCTGTCCTCGGTCGTTTCGACCCGCTGCGCTCAGGACCAGAGTGGTTGCGCGGCCACGATCGCGGCCAGCGTCGACGAGGTGACGGTCGGCATCGGCGTGATCGCCGGGAGCGCCGAGGAGGTGCGCCGACAGGCGGCTGCGAGCCTCGACCGGGCGCGGGACGGCAATGAGCGGCTCTCCCATCTCGTGGGCCAGATCGACGTCGCCGAGCAGGCCATGCGCGACATCGAGGCGGAGGTGGGCGACTTCCTGCGCTGCACGCGCGACATCGTGGCCATGACGCAGCATGTGCGCGACATCGCGGACCAGACCAACCTCCTGGCGCTCAACGCGGCGATCGAGGCGGCCCGCGCGGGCGAGGCCGGACGCGGCTTCGCGGTGGTGGCGGACGAGGTGCGCAAGCTCGCCGAGAAGTCGGCCGGGTCGGCGGGCGCCATCGCCGAGGTCACGAACGCCTTGGGCGGGCACTCGAGGCGGGTGGACGAGGCGATCGGGAAGGGGCTGCAGTCGCTGCTCGCGAGCCAGGATGCGATGGAGGAGGTAGCCGTCGTGCTGGCCGAATCCAATCAGCTCATCGGCGAGGCCACGCAGGGAGTGGAGGCGATCGCCGCGTCGGTGAACGGACAGGATGCCGCCAGCCGCAGCATCGCCCGCAACGTGGGGAGCATCGCACGGGAGGCCGAGGCGATCTCGCGCATCGTGCGCGAGACCGCGGAGGCGGCCGAGAAGCTGCATGCCCTGTCCGGGCAGCTGCAGCGAGCGGCGGGGCGGTTCCGGGTATAGCCGAGCGGCGGTCCGAGGGCGGTCGGAGCGGCGGAGGCCGCGAATCGACACGAGCGGACGCGCCGATGTTCGCGGCCTCGCCCGGCGCCTGCGGGCCAGCGTGCGTAGCGGTCACGGCCGCGCCACGAACCACACGTTCATCGGATCGTGCGGCAGGACGTGCCGCTCGACGCTGCCGAACTCCGCCTCGCGCAGCATCGCCTCGGCGGTTTCCCAGCCCCACATCGTCCCCAGGCCCGGCCCGCCCTGGCCCAGGGAGATCGGCAGGCAGTGCATGCAGGAGATGGCGTAGAGGAAGGCGGCCAGCGGGAAATCGCGGTTGTTCTCCAGCTTTGCGGAGCCGCCGATGTCCTGCATCAGGTAGGTGCCGCCGGGGCGCAGCGCCCGGCGCAGGCTACGCAGCAGGCCTTGCGGGTCGCGCTGGTCGTGGACGGCGTCGAAGGAGACGATGAAGTCGAAGCGCTCGCGCTCGTCGTAGCCGGTGAGGTCGCGCTCGATGAACTCGATGTTGGCGAGCCCGAGGGAGGCGGCGTTGTGCCGGGCGTGCTCGATGGCGTCGCGGCACAGGTCGATGCCGGTGAAGCGGCTTTGGGGATAGCGCTTTGCCATGGCCAGCAAGGCCGAGCCGCGGCCGCAGCCGGCGTCCAGAACCGCGATGCCGGCCTCGAGGCGCTCGGTGACTTCCGGCACGAGCGGCAGCAGCACGTCGAAGAGCTGGGCGGTCACGGTCTGGCCGCTGTCCTCGGCCATGAGTTGGTGGAAGCAGGGGTAGTCCGCGTAGCGCGTGCCGTCGCCGGTCTCGAAGCAGTCGAGGATGCGATCCTGCAGCACGCCCATCAGGGCGACGTGTTGTCCGTACAGCGCCAGGTTGCCCAGAGGTGCGTCGCGGGTGAGGCAGGCGGCGTGCTCGGGAGGGAGATGGTAGCGTCGGCCGTCGGGTTCGTAGGCGACGACGCCGGCACTCACCATCACCGCGAGCCATTCGCGCACATAGCGCTCGGCGAGGTTCGCCTGCCGGGCAATCTCCTCGCTGGTCGATGGCGGCAGGGCGGCCAGGGTGTCGAAGAGGCCGGCGCGATGGCCGATGGAGAGCATCACGCTGGTGGCGCCGGCGTCGAGGGTCTGCATGACCCGCCCGGCGAAGGCTTCGGCGGCGTTGGCGGATCGGTCGGTGACGATCGAGGACATGGGGCATACCTCCGGGGTTGGTTGAAGGTCCCCCAAAGCTAGGCTTCCGGTGCCCCGAAGCTAAGAGGCATACTGGCAAGAAGCGAGGCGTATCTGCCAACACCGCCCATGACGCCCGAGAACCAAGCGACATCGGTACGGATTCACCTTCTGGCGCTGCCGGAGACGACGCCCGGCACGGTCTACGGTCTGTTCGAGGTTCTCTCCTCGGTCGGGGTCGCGTGGACCGCGCTGACCGGGGAGCCGGCCGCCTGCGCCGGCATGAAGGTGGAGATCGTCGGGCGGGGGGATGTCGCCGGGGGCGGGACTTCGCCGGTCGCCGTCGTGCCTCGCCTGGGCCTGGACGAGGCGGGCGCGGCCGATGTGGTCCTGGTCACCGATCTGCTGCTCCCGGTCGACGCGGATCCGCGCGGCCGTTGGCCGGCCGAGATCGCCTGGCTGCGCGAGCGGTTCGAGGAAGGCGCCACGCTGTGCTCGGTGTGCACCGGCTCCGTGGTGCTCGCGGAAGCGGGTCTTCTCGACGGTCTGGAGGCCACCACCCATTGGAGCGCGGTCGAGCTGTTCCGACGCTGGTATCCGGCGGTGCGTCTGCGCCCCGAGCGCATCCTCTGCCCGGCGGGCGACGGCCACCGCATCGTCACCAGCGGCGGGGCGACCTCCTGGGAGGAGCTCGCCCTCTACCTGATCGCCCGTTTCTGCGGCACCACCGAGGCCTTGCGCATCGCCAAGATCTTCGTGATGGGGGACCGTAGCGAGGGGCAGTTGCCCTTTGCGGTGGCTCACCGGCCGAAGCGCTCGAGCGACGCCGTGATCGGCGCCTGCCAGGCCTGGGTGGCGGAGCATTACGACGCACCGAACCCGGTGGCGGGCATGGTCCGCCAATCGGGCCTGAGCGAGCGGACCTTCGCGCGGCGCTTCCGGCTGGCGACCGGCTACGCGCCGCTGGAGTACGTGCAGACGCTGCGCATCGAGGAGGCCAAGCATCTGCTGGAAACCTCGGAGCTGCCGACGGACGCGGTAGCCCAGGCCGTCGGGTACGACGACCCGGCCTTCTTCCGGCAGCTCTTCAAGCGGCGGGTCGGCGTCACCCCGGCGCGCTATCGCCAGCGCGTGCAGGCCATCGTCGGTCGCGGGGGCACGGGTTCCTGACGGTGGCCGACGCTTCGACGGCGCCGGGGCGGGCGGCGCGAACGGCGTCCGGAGCGGCCGCAATGGTTTCGCCATCGTTCCCCGGATTCCGCTGGGGCTCCATCCGGGCTACGAAGCCCCTCGGCGCTCCGTTCGGGCGATGCGCCCTCACGTCGGGAATCGGCAGCGCGGAACCGCGTTGCCGAACCGCAATCGCAGGGAACATGGGTCGAGGGGCCGCGGTGGCGGCGGGAGCAGGACATGGGCGCGAATGCGGGTGAAGGGCTGGATCGGCTGCGCCGGGCCATGGGCGAGTGGGTCGAGCGGCGCGGCTGGGGCCCCGTCGAGACGCGTTCCGAGGTGATCCATGCCGCGCCGGGCTTTCGGGTAAGGGCGTACGGCGGCGAGGGGCCGCCGGTGGTGCTGGTGCCGGCGCCCATCAAGCGGGCCTACATCTGGGATCTCGTTCCCGGGCGCAGCGTCGTGGTCCGGCTGAAGGGGGAGGGCTGCCGCGTCTATCTGCTCGAGTGGCTCGATCCGGTGGACGATCGCGCGGGTCTCGGCGACTACGCCGAGCGCATGATCGGCGAGTGCGTGGATGTGGTCGTGGCAGATGCCGGAACGCCGCGCGTGTTCCTTGCGGGTCATTCGCTCGGAGGGCTCTTCACGGCGATCTACGCCGCGCTGCATCCCGAGCGGGTGCAGGGACTGATCCTCGTGGGTGCGACCCTCGACTTCGCGCCGGACAGGCATGTGCTGACGGCGCTGGTGCGCTGGGGCCTGCCCTCCGGCCAGACGCTTCGCAGGCTGCCGGGGACCGTGCTCACCGCGGCAACCGTCGCGGCGGCGCCACTCAGCATCGGCGTCACCGCCTGGCTCGACCGGCTCACGAGCAGCACCAATGCGGAGGCGGCGAGCATCCTGAGGCGGGTCGAGCGCTGGTCCCTCGACGAGATGGCCTTCCCGGAGGCGCTCGCTGCCGACGTGGTGGCGCGCCTGTATCGGGAAAACGCCTTCGCGGCGGGGACCCTGGTGGTGAATGGCCGTTCGGTCCGGCCGGCCCAGATCACCGCGCCTCTGCTGGCGATCGCCGATCCTCGCTGCGCGCTGGCACCGCTGGCCTCGGTGGTTCCTGTCCTGCGCAAGGCCGCGAGCCGCGACGTGGAAGTGTGGCGTTATGCGGGGGACCGCGGGGTGCTCATGCAGCACGCGGGCATGCTGGTGGGACACTCGGCGCACCGGACCGTGTGGCCGCAGGTGGCGGGCTGGATCCGCGCGCACGGCCACCCGTAGCCCGGATGGAGTCCCGGCGGAGTCCGGGAAAACGGCGGAGAATCGGCGACGGCCGTCCACGAGTTCCGTTTCACTCCATCCGGGCTACGGGCCGTTGTGGCGAGATCGGCGCTGGGTGGTCGCGGACCGCCCGAAGAGCGCGCGCAACTCGTCCTTGGCCGCCTCGAGCACGCGCCGTCGCTCCGGGGCGAGGTTCCGGCCGGCTCGGTTGATGTAGAAGTTGAGCATGGACATTGCCGAGCGGAAGGGCTCGGCCTTGCGCCGCCGGCTCGCCTCGGCCGAGCGCTTGAGGGAGGCTGCGATCTCGTGCGGATCGTCGCGGGCGAAGACGCCCGGCTCGAGGTCGAGGGCGTTGCTCTTGCGCATTACCTCGCCGGACCAGCGCTTGCCGGCGTCCTCCGCCTTGCGCTGCACACGGGTTCGGGCGCGACGCTTCGGCTGCGGGGCTGGGCGGATCTGGGCCAAGGGCGAGTTCCTCGGGTACGCGCACATTCAACATAGCACCCCCCGCTGGACGGGACGGCGGTCCGGGCCTTATCGTTCGCCCCCGTATTCGCGGAGGAGCGCATGCACGAGATCAAGGACGGCTGGTACGCGGGCGCGCAGCGTTGCCCGTCGCCCAACTTCGACGAGCGCCCGCCCGGCGTGGCGGTGAGTCTGGTGGTGGTCCACGCGATCAGCCTCCCGCCGGACGAGTTCGGCGGCCCGGGAGTGGAGGAACTCTTCACCAACCGGCTCGATCCGGCCGCGCATCCGTACTACGCCGGGATCTGCCACCTGCGCGTGTCGGCCCACTTCTTCATCCGGCGCGACGGAGCGCTCATGCAGTTCGTGTCGGCGGATGCGCGGGCCTGGCATGCCGGTACTTCGTCCTGGCGGGGGCGGGAGCGCTGCAACGATTTCTCCATCGGGATCGAGCTCGAGGGCTGCGACACCCGAGCCTTCGAAACGGCCCAGTACGCCCGACTCGGAGAACTGCTGGCGGTGCTGCGGGCGCATTACCCGATCGAGGAGGTGGTCGGTCATTCCGACATCGCGCCGGGGCGCAAGACCGATCCGGGTCCGTTTTTCGAGTGGGCCAGGCTGGGCGGAGGGGTGGGGGCGCGCGACGCCTGAGGCGGGTTCGCCCGTCGGAAAACTGCCTACTTCATGCCGGCTAACGCGGGCCAGGGATTGTGCGTATGCTCATGTCCTTAAAGCCCGGGATTGACAATTTCCCTAATAATCAATAAAGTGCGGACGTTGCTGCGACGCAGCGACGGTATTTTCAAGCTATTCACTCAAGGTGCGGCGCCGAAATCCGGGGAAAAGGGGGACGGCGCTTCAAGCATGGACGCTCGCACCGCGGGACGCGTTGTCTGGTTGCGGCAGCGTGTCTGAACGACCACTGACGACCGAGCAGTTCGACTCCGGCGGGGCATTTCGACCGCCCACCGGTCACTCCGTCCGATCGACGCGATCGGCAGCGGCCGGCCGCTTGCGGCCGGCGGGAGGGGGACGTCGAAGGGCTCGATCACAGCACGGAGGAACCATGGAAAACGCAACTCGTCTCCGGAGCTTCGCACGTCACGCGGGCTCGGTTCTGATTCACCTCGCCCACGGCGGGTTGCTCATCGCAGGGTTTTTCACGCTGGCCTGGATGGGAGCGGGCTGGCTGGAAGGCAAGTCCGTCGAGTTCGCCGACACGGGCATGATCGACGCGAGCGCCGCTACCCTGGAGCTGCCCGAGGCGCCACGGCTGGCCACGCCGGCGCCCGCGCACGCCATCACGGGGCTTTCGCCCGAGATGGCGCGCGTACGCGATTACGTGGCACGCCGTTATCGGGTGTCCACCCGCGCGCTGGAGCCCGTGCTCGCGGCCGCCGAGCAGAATGGGCGTAGCCTCGGTATCGACCCGCTGCTGATCGTCGCGGTGATGGCGATCGAATCGAGCTTCAACCCCTTCGCCGAGAGCCATATGGGCGCGCAGGGGTTGATGCAGGTGATCCCCCGCTTCCATATGGACAAGATCGGCGAGCATCGGGGCGAGCGCGCATTGTTCGATCCCTTGCTCAATGTCCAGGTGGGCACGCAGGTGCTGGTGGAGGGGCTCAAGCGCTTCGGCAGCCTGCAGGCCGCCTTGCAGTATTACGGCGGCGCCCGCGACGATCCCAACGCCGCTTACGCGAACAAGGTCCTGGCAATGAAGCGCCGGCTGATGAGTGCGGCGGGGCGCAAGGCGGGGACGGACGTATAGCGATCCTCCCGGGATTCCGCTGGGGGGCTCACCCGGGCTACGAAGCCGGCGTGGGCCGCGCACCGAATCGCACCGGAGCTCCGCATCGGCGCCGCGTAGCCCGGATGGAGTGCAACGGAATCCGGGAATCGGCCGTGGCTCTCCGCCCGCGTGGTCGGCCGCTCGCCTCCGCGGCACCCCTCACAACACCCGCCGCATCCGCTCCACCGCCTCCATGAGCCGCTCGCGCCGCGTCGTATAGGCGATGCGCAGGTGTCGGCGCGGGGCGTTGTCGCCGAAGTCCAGACCGGGCGTCGCGGCAACACCCGCCTCCTTGATCAGCCGATGGGCGAACTCGGCGCTGTCGGCGGCAAGCTTCGAGATGTCGGCGTAGATGTAGAACGCCCCCTGCGGCTCGGCCGCGACGACGAAGCCCAGTTCGCGCAGGGCGGGCAGGAGCGCATCGCGGCGGGCGGCGAACTCGTGGCGGCGCGCTTCCAGGATCTCCCGCGTGGCGGGCGCGAACGCGGCCAGCGCCGCCTGCTGGGCGGGCGTCGAGGGCGAGATGAAGAAGTGCTGCGCGAGCTTCTCAAGGTCGCGCACGGCGTCCGGCGGCGCGACGAGCCAGCCCAGGCGCCAGCCGGTCATTCCGAAATACTTCGAGAAGCTGTTCACCACGAAGGCGTCGTCCATGGCGGCGAGCGCGGTGCTCGCCTCGACGCCGTAGCTGAGGCCCTGGTAGATCTCGTCCACGATCAGCGTGCCGCCGCGCGTGCTCACCGTCTCGCGAAGGGCCGCGAGTTCGTGGGGCGCGAGCAGGGTTCCGGTGGGGTTGGAGGGGGTGGCGACGACCAGGCCGCGGGTGCGCGGGGCCCAGGCTTCGGCGACCTGCGCCGGCGTCGGGTGGAATCGGCTTGCGGCATCCACCGGGAGCGCCCGTGCGACGCCCTCGAAGCTGCGGACCAGGTGGCGGTTGGATGGATAGCCCGGGTCGGGCAGCAACCACTCGTCGCCCGGGTCGGTGGTGAGCGCGAGGGCGAGCATCAGCGCACCCGAGGCGCCGGGCGTCACCACGATACGCTCGGGCGCGACGTCCACGCCGAAACGGTCGTGGTAGTGGCGCGCGATCGCCTCGCGCAGTCCGGGAAGGCCCAGGGCGGCGGTGTAGTGAACCTCGCCGGTGGCGAGAAAGCGGGTGGCGGCCTCCACCATCGGCGCCGGGGTGGGGAAGTCCGGCTCGCCCACCTCCATGTGAATGATGTCGCGCCCCAGCGCCTCGAGCTCGCGCGCTCGGCGCAGCAGCTCCATCACGTGAAAGGGCTGGATCTCGGCGACGCGACGGGCGGTGTGGCGAGGCATGGCGAAACTCCGAAACGGCGTCGGGGACAGCCCCCGGTCACGCGCGCGAAACCGTGGTCTGTCCCCGACTCGGGACGATCGGGCGCGGAAACCTGTCCGCGCCCGGCGATTGTCAGGCCGACATCGCCAGCTCGAACAGCTCGCGCTTGAGGATCATCTGGCGCGGCAGGCGATCCTGGAGCTTGTCGAACCAGTCCTTGTGCATGGCCAGCTCCTGCTTCCACGCGTCGGTGTCCACGTGGGTCAGCGCGTCGAACTCCTCGCGGGTGATGTCGAGACCGGCCCAGTCGATGTCCTCGAACTTGGGCATCCAGCCGAGCGCGGTCTCCTTGCCGCCGACACGGCCCTTGACGCGATCGACGATCCACTTCAGCACGCGCATGTTCTCGCC
>DYFV01000121.1 GCA_020725025.1 Azoarcus sp. | reverse complement strand
AATCAACCGAATACCTGATCAACCCTTTTGCACAACTTGACGCACACAACTCCATCGCTTCGCGCACCAGGGCGTGGTCTTCCACTATCAAGATTTTCGTCACGAGTGACTCCGTGCTGCAGCGGCGGCGCAGCCCCGATTTGCCGCGGCGGCGCCCACAGGATGCGCAGAGCATAGCATGTGCAAGCGCTGATGAAGCAATCCGCAATGCTCCCCTGTATGGCGCGAAAAAGGCGAGAATCACGTATACCCCAGAACCCGGTACGCCGTCTTGATGTCGCTCAGCTCCGCCCGTCCTGGGGCGATACCCCTTCCCCGGGCACTCTACCGCACATGCGGTCCGTACCTCGCCACGGCTCTGCCCATTCCGTGCAGCGGGGCAGCCCCGGAGCACGGCGCGCCCCGCGCCGCGGCCCGAGCGGCCGGCCGCGCCCGCCGCTTCCGGTGCTTGCGGCCGCGCCCGCGAGTCCCCGGGGCGCCGCTCGTCGGCCGTGGCATGGGCATCCCCGAGCGAACCGCCCGCCCGGATGACGCCCCGCTCCATGACGTAGCGCTGCGGGCAGGCGGCACTTATTCCGGGATCCTGCTGGCGCCGCGGGGCGACGCGAATTACCATCTGCCAATCAAGCATACGATAAGAGCATCGTTACGCCGTGACCATCACCGAACCCAGATCGAACCCTGTACCGACATGCGGCTTTCCGAAGGCTTCGGAGGTCTTCCGCTGCATCGAGCCCGTCGGAGCCACGCCGACGTCAGGGCGGAGCGCTTCTCGATGACCGGCTCCGGCCGGCACACCGATCACGCTCCGCGGGCAGGCAGCCGGCGTTCGGCCTGCACGTCACTCGATCCGGAGTCCTAGTCACCCATGCGCCTCGGCCTGCGCGCCGCGCTCTGCCTGCTGATCGCTCTGCTCGTGCCAGCGTGGGCGGGCGCCAGCTCGGCCACGCCCAGCGTGCTGATCGTCACGAGTGCGGAGGGCGGCGCCTACGACGAGACGGTGGCAGCCATTCGTGCAGCGCTTGCGGGCGCGCTGGATCCGAACCGGATTGCGGCACGCGACTGGCGTTCGGTCCCGGACGACATGCTGGCCGCGCCCCGCATCGTCGTGACCGTCGGCGCACAGGCGGCCCAATCGATCACGGAGCGCGGACCACGCGCTCCGGTACTTCACACCCTCGTCCCTCGGGAGACCTGGCAGCGACTGGGCACGATTCGCCCGGGTATGCGCGCGTCGGCGATCTACCTCGACCAGCCGGTAGCCCGCCAGCTTGCACTCATCGCCGAAGCACTCCCGCAGTGGCAGCGCCTGGCGCTGATCTTCAGCTCGCGCAGCGACGAGCTGGCGGCGCAGCTCGCAGCGGGCGCCCGGACGCGCCAATGGCGGACGAGCACGGAGCAGGTAACGAGCGACCGCGACCTCTACCCGGCGCTCCAGCGCGTGCTCGCCGAGCCGGCAGTGCTGCTGGCCCTGCCCGACAGCACCGTCTACAACAGCTACACCATTCAGAACGTGCTGCTCACCGCCTACCGGCATCATTCGCCGGTGGTCGGCTTCTCGCCCGCCTATGTGCGCGCAGGAGCGTTGCTCGCCCTGTACTCGACGCCGACCCAGATCGGCGAACAGGCGGCCGATGCGGTCCGCGCGGTGCTCGAGGGCGGCGCCCTGCCGCCGCCGCAACCGCCGCTGCGTTTCGAGATCGGCATCAACCAGAACGTCGCGCGATCGCTCGGCGTCGCGCTCGATCCGGCCGAGCAGATCGCGGCACGGATTGCGCGCCGGGAGCAAGGGCCATGATGCTCGGCTGGGGTGTGCGTGCGCGCGTCATGCTCGTGGCGGTACTGCCGATGCTGGCGCTCGCCATCGTGCTCACCGTCTTCTACACCAGCTCGCGGCTGGCGGACCTCGACGAGGCCCATGCGGCGCGGGGCCAGGCCTTCGCCCGGCAGCTTGCGGCAGCCAGCGAGTACGCCGTGTTCACCGGCAACCGCGATACCCTGCGGCGCCTGGCCGGCGCCATCCTGGCCGAGAGCGACGTGCTCGGGGTCACCATCGTGGACCGCAATGGCGAGTCGCTGGCCCAAAGCGGCCGGCTCGACAAGGGTATCGGATTGCCCTCGGGGGTCCTGTCGGGCGGTCAGCTCGTCTCCACCGGCATCACGCTGCGCGTGATAGAGCCCATCCTGCCGAGCACGCTTGATCTCGACGACGGCTTTGCCTCGGTGAGCCATCGCAGCGATCCGTCGCGACAGCCACCGGTTCTCGGCAACGTGGTGCTGGACATCTCGCGCTCGCGCGTCGAGACCAAGCGACTCGAGCTGCTGTTCACCGGGGTCGGTGCGGTCCTGCTGGGGCTCATCGGCAGCCTGATGCTGGCGAGCTACATGAGCCGCGGCGTGACCGGACCGATCCGACAGATTGCGCAGGCGGTGAAGCGCATCGGCCGCGGAGACTTCTCGGAGCGCCTGCCGGAGATCGGCGGGGGCAGCCTCAACACGCTCGCCCAGGGCGTGAACGAGATGGCGGCCCAGCTCGCGAGCGCACATGAGCACATGCAGCGCCAGGTGGCCGAAGCGACGAGCGAGTTGCGCACGCGCAAAGAGGAAGCCGAGCGCGCCAACCTGTCCAAGTCGCGCTTCCTCGCCGCGGCGAGCCACGACCTGCGCCAGCCGATGCACGCGCTCGGACTCTTCATCGCGGAGCTGTCGCAGCAGAAGCTGGACTCGGGCGGGCGCCGGCTGGTCGAGCGCATTGCCGCCTCCGCGGAGGCGATGGAGGATCTCCTCGACAGCCTCCTCGACATCTCCAAGCTGGACGCGGGCGTCCTGCAGCCCACCGTCCGCAATTTCGCCCTGCAGCCGCTGATCGAGCGCATCACGAACGAGCGGCGCCCGTCGGCCACCGAGCGGGGACTGGAGCTCAGGGCGCGCCTCACCGAGTACTGGATACGCAGCGACCCGGTCCTCTTCCAGCGCATTCTCGGCAATCTGGTGAGCAACGCCGTGCGGTACACCCACGAGGGCCGCATCCTGGTCGCCTGCCGCCGCCGCGGTGGGCGTCTGCGCATCGAGGTGCGCGACAGCGGCGTGGGAATCGCGCCCGACGCCCAGGAGATCATCTTCCAGGAGTTCGTGCAGCTGGAAAACCCGGAGCGCTCGCGCGACAAGGGGCTGGGACTGGGGCTCGCCATCGTCCGCCGCCTCACCGACCTGCTGGGCCACCGCCTGGAGGTGCGCTCCCGTCCGGGATGCGGATCCGTCTTCGCCGTCGAGGTCGAGATCGCGCAGCCGGACCGGACGGAGGAAGAAGAGCATGCGACCCAGCGCGAGCCGGGCGACCTGGCCGGGATCCGGGTGGCGATCATCGACGACGACTCGCTCGCCCGCGCCGGCATGGAGAGCCTGCTCGCGTCCTGGGATTGCGAGGTCGTGGCGGCGGGCGACGCGGCCGAGTTGCTCGAGACCCTGCAGCGGCAGGCCATGCCTCCTCAGCTCGTCATCAGCGACTTCCGCCTGCACGGGTCCACCAACGGTATCGAGGCCATCCACAGCCTGCGCGAACGCTACGGGCAGACCCTGCCGGCCGTGCTGATCAGCGGCGATACGGGCCCCGAGATGCTGCGCCAAGCCCACGCCGAACGTCTGCTGCTGCTCCACAAGCCGGTGCGCCCGGCACGTCTGCGCGCACTGCTGAACCGGCTCTTCGGTGCGGAATGAACCCGGGTGCCTGCCCGCCAGGGGGCACGCTTCGGGTAACATGTCCGCCATCACCATTCATAACCATTGCACGGGGGGAACGCGATGTCACAGGAGAATTCGGCCCAGGATCCGCTCGATTTCGTGCGCGGGATGTGGAACAGCATGGGCTTCTCCCTGCCCGGCATGGTCACGCCGACGCTGGACGTCGAGGAGCTGGACAAGCGCATTGCAGACCTGAGGGCGGTCGAGAACTGGCTCAAGATGAACCTCAACATGCTGCAGATGACCACCCAGGGCCTGGAGATGCAACGCGCGGCCCTCGCCGCGGTGCGTGCCATGAGCCAGCACGTGCGGGAAGACGACAAGGGCGAGAAGGGCGAAAAAGCCCAGCCGGCTCCCGACAACAACCCCTTCGCCGCCGCAGCGGCGATGTGGCCCTGGAACCTGATGGGAGCCCAGACGCCGGCGCCGCAGCCGGCCCCCAAGGCTGCGCCGGAACCCGAGCCCAAGCCGCGCGGCGGGACTGCGCGCAAGTCGTCTACGGAAAAGAAGGCGTAGGCCCCGCAGCCCGGCGGGCACCAAGCCGTCGTCGGGAGCGCGCCGGACTCGGCGCGGGGCGCGCTCCAGCCTTTCAGATCACGCCGTCGCGGCGCAACCGCCCGATGCGCTCGGCGTCGACACCGAGCCCGGCGAGCAGCGCGTCGCTGTCCGCACCGGCGGACGGTGCAGGGCGCGGCGTGCCCGGCTCGAACTCCGACAGTTTCACCGGCGGACCGAACTGACGTACCCCGCGCACCTCGACCACCATGCCGCGCGCCGTGAGTTGCGGGTCGTCCAGGCTTTCCTCGAGGCGTAGCACCGGCGTCACGCAGCAATCGACGGGATCGAACAGCGCCACCCACTCGGCCTGAGCGCGCGAACGGAAGATCGCCGCAATCTCGGCGCGGGCGCGCTCGCCGAGCTCGCCTGTGGCCAAGTGGGCAGGCTTCAGGTCGGGGCGCCCCAAGGTGTCGCACACGAGGTGCCAGAATTTCTCCTCGAGCGCGCCCACCGCCATGTGGCGGCCGTCGGCGGTTTCGTACACCCCGTAGCAGGGTACGCCCCCGGTAAGCAGGTCCTCGCCGCGCGGCCGCACCCGGCCTTGGGCGAGCACCTCCACCAGCGGGAAGACGGCGTGGGCGAGCACCGCGTCGGTCATCGCAACGTCCACATGACGGCCCCGCCCGCTGGCGCGAGCGTCGAAAAGGGCCACCAGCAGCCCGGTGAGCGCCGCCATGGTGCCGCCCAGGAGATCGCCGATCTGCAGGTTCGGGATCGCAGGTGGGCCACCTGCCGTGCCGATCTGGTCGAGCACCCCGGCGTAGCCGATGTAGTTGATGTCGTGGCCGGCGCGCCGGGCGTAGGGCCCGGTCTGGCCGTAGCCGGTGATGCTGCAGTAGACCAGGCGCGGATTCGCCGCGGCGAGCGCCTCGTAGCCCAGGCCGAGCTTGTCCATCACGCCGGGGCGGAATCCCTCCACCAGGGCGTCGGCGGTGCCGGCCAGGGCGAGGAAGAGCTCGCGCCCCTCCGGGCGCTTCAGGTCGAGCCGCAAGCTCTTCTTGTTGCGATTCACGATCTGGTAGAACCAGCTCGTATCCCCGTGCATCGCGCCCATGGTCCGGGCATAGTCGCCGGCGCCGGTGTCCTCGATCTTGATCACCTCGGCGCCGTAGTCGGCGAGGTGCTGGGTGGCGAGCGGGCCGGGCAACAGGCGCGTTAGGTCGAGGACGCGCAGTCCTTCCAGAGGCTTCGGGCGCATCGGCAGCGGTCGGATCCCTTACTCGTACTTGCGCACGTCGTCGATGACCTTGCCATCGTTGGCGAGGCTTCCCGGCGCACAGAAGGCCACCTCGCCGCGCAGCTTGGTGAGCTCGCGGATGCTGGTGGCGATGCCCGTGGCGAGCGCCTCGCTGCCGGCCTCCGTCTCGCAGTGCAGGGTCATCCGGTCGGTGAGTCCGGGATTGTCCACCACCAGCCGCGCCCGCTTCAGCTCCGGATGACGGCGCACCACCTCGGCGACCTGGCCCGGGTGCACGAACATGCCCTTGACCTTGGTGGTCTGGTCGGCGCGCCCCATCCAGCCCTTGATGCGCAGGTTGGTGCGCCCGCAGGGCGAGGTGCCCGGCAGTACCGCCGACAGGTCGCCGGTGCCGAAGCGGATCAGCGGATAGTCGGGGTTGAAGGTGGTGACCACCACCTCCCCCACCTCGCCCGGCGCCACCGGGTCGCCGGTACCGGGGCGGACGATCTCGAGCACGATGTCCTCGTCCACCACCAGCCCGTCGCGCGCCGGCGTCTCGTAGGCGATGAGCCCGATGTCGGCCGTGGCGTAGGCCTGGTAGGCGGTGATGCCGCGGGCGGCGAAGGCCTCGCGCACGCTGGGCGGAAAGGCCTCTCCCGATACGAAGGCCTTGGTGAAGCTCGCCTCGACGCCCATCTCGTCGGCCTTCTCCAGCAGGATGCGCAGGAAGGACGGCGTGCCGACGTAGGCGTTCGGACGCAGGTCGGCGATCGCCGCCACCTGCTGCTCGGTCTGTCCCACCCCGGCGGGGAACACCGTGCAGCCGATCGCGTGTGCCGCCGTCTCCATCATCGATCCGGCGGGCGTGAAATGGTAGGAGAAGGTGTTATGGACCAGGTCGCCCTCGCGGAAACCGGCGGCATAGAGCGCGCGGGCGAGGCGGTAGTAGTCGGGGCGGGCACCTTCCGGCTCGTAAAGCGGGCCGGGCGAGGCGAACACCCGCAGGCAGCCGGCGCCCCAGCGCGCGGCGGCGAAGCCGCCGAAGGGGCGCGCCGCCTTCTGGCGCTCGAGCAGCTCCGACTTGCGGATCACCGGCAGGCGCGCGAGCGCCTCGCGGCTGGTCACGGCGGCGGGATCCACGCCTTCGAGCAGCTGCGCGAAGGCCGGCGCGTTGGCCTGCGCGTGCGCGATCTGCGCCGGCAGGCGCCCCATCAGCTCGAGCTCGCGCGCAGCCGGATCACGGGTTTCTCGTGCGTCGTAGTAGGTCATCTCAATGTCCTTGCGAAATATTCGCTTCGCCGGCCTCATCGCCCCGCTCGGCGGCCGTCAGCTCAGCCAGCGCTTGCGGCGGCGATAGTGTTTGACGTCGCGGAAACTCTTGCGCCCCTCGCCCGACAGCCCCAGGTAGAACTCCTTCACGTCCTCGTTCTCGGAGAGCCCCTTGGCCTCGCCTTCCATCACGATGCGGCCGTTCTCGAGGATGTAGCCATAGTCGGCGTAGCGCAGCGCCACCATGGTGTTCTGCTCGGCCAGCAGGAAGCTCACCTGCTCCTTGCTGTTCAGGTCCTTCACGATCTCGAAGATCTCCTCGACGATCTGCGGGGCGAGCCCCATCGACGGCTCGTCGAGCAGGATCATCTCGGGCTTGGCCATGAGCGCGCGTCCGATCGCGCACATCTGCTGCTCGCCGCCGGAGGTATAGCCGGCCTGGGAGCTCCTGCGCTGCTTCAGGCGCGGGAAATAGTGATAGACCCGCTCGAGGCTCTCCTTGAGCTCCGAGCGGGAGATGGAACGGGTGTAGGCGCCGGTGAGGAGGTTCTCCTCGATGGTGAGGTGGGCGAAGCAGTGACGGCCCTCCATCACCTGGATGACGCCGCGCTTGACGAGCTCGTTGGGAGTCATCTGGTCGACCCGCGCGCCCTTGAACTCGATGTTGCCCTTGGTCACGTCGCCGCGCTCGGCGCGCAGCAGGTTGGAGATCGACTTCAAGGTGGTGGACTTGCCGGCACCATTGGCGCCCAGCAGCGCGACGATGCTGCCTTTCGGCACTTCGAGCGAGACGCCCTTCAGGACCAGAATGACGTGATCGTAGATCACCTCGACGTTGTTGATGCTGAGATAGGGCTGCGCCGCGGTGGCGGCGGCGGTCGTGGTGGCTGTGTTCATGTGTTCGTGCTCTGTCTCTTCGCCGGTTGTGTCTCCGTCCCCTCCTCCCCCGGAGAGGGTCTGCCCGGCGCACCGCGATGCGCCCGGCAGACCGCCCCACGGATGGGGAAGCCTGCGCCGGACGCGCGCGAAGGCGCGTCCGGCCCTTGCCGTGTGCTTACATCTCCTTGGCGCAGTCGCGCGGCGTGATGCCCTTCTCCTTCGCGTACGCGGCGGCGGATTCCTCGATCATGCCGCGCACCAGGGGCTTGTCCGCCTCGATCCAGTCGGTCACGACCTTCCACTTGGCGCCGTCCCACTGCTGGAACTTCACCTTGCCCGCACCTTCGTGGTCGGCGCAGGTGATGTTCAGGTCGGGCATGAAGCCGGCGGCGCCGAGCGCGGCCAGACGCTTCTCGTCGAGCTGGAGGTTCTCGAAGCCCCAGCGCACCTGCTCGCCGGTCAGCGGCTTGCCCTTGCCGAACTTCTCCTGCGCCTTGCGGATCGCCTCGACGGTGATGATCCCGTGCACCACGCCGCGGTTGTACAGCACGCTGCCGACGCGGCTCTTGTCCTCCATGTTGCCGGCGTTCTTGGCATAAACGTGGCTCTGGATGTCCTTGATCACCGGGTAGTCGTCGCCGGCGACGTTGAAACCGGCAGCTACGTAGCCCTTGGCCGCGTCACCCGCGGGGATGGTGTCCTCTTCGGAGCCCGACCACCACACGCCGACGATCTTGTCGCGGGAGTAGCCCGTCTTCGCCGCGGTGCGCAGCGCGGTGGCGTTCATCACGCCCCAGCCCCACAGGATCACGTAGTCCGGCCTGGCCTGGCGCACCTGCAGCCACTGCGCCTGCTGCTCGTTGCCCGGGTGGGCGACCGCGACCTTCTGCAGCTCGAAGCCGTGCTTCTCGGCGAGCCTGTCGAGGATGGCGTGCGACTCCTTGCCGTAGGCCGAATCGTGGTACAGCACGGCGATCTTCTTGCCCTTGAGCTTGTCCATGCCGCCGGCCTTCTGGCCGATGTAGTTCACGATCGCAGAGGCCTGGGACCAGTAGGTAGTAATCATCGGGAAGACCCACGGGAAGACGCGGCCGTCGGCGGCATCCGTGCGGCCGTAGCCGATGGTGACCAGCGGGATCTTGTCCTGGGCGACCTTTTCGAGCACCGAGTAGGTGATGCCGGTCGACAAGGGCTGGAACACGGTGTTGCCGGTGGGGCCCTTGCCCTTCAGGCGCTCGTAGCACTCCACGCCGCGGGCGTTGTTGTACTCGGTCTCGCACTCCTCCCAGGTCAGCTTCACGCCGTTGATGCCGCCGTCGCGGGCGTTGATCATCGCCATGTAGTCGATCCAGCCGCCGTACAGCGAGGCGCCGTTCGAGCCGTAGGGGCCGACGCGATAGCTGGGCAGGCCGATGAACTGCTCCTGCGCGGCAGCGTAGCCGGTGGCGAGCAGGCCGGCGACAGCGGCGCCGATGAGTGCGCTTTGCTTCAGTTTCATGAGTATCTCCTCTCCTTGTGGTGTGGTACGAGGTGCTACTGCCTGAGGGCCGGCCTGCGTCGCAGCGCCGGCCCCAAACCGATGAAACTCAGTGCGGGAAGGGCCAAAGCCGCAGCTTCTCCTTGCCCAGCTGCCACAGCCGCGCCAGCCCGTGGGGTTCGACGATCAGGAAGAAGATGATCAGGCCGCCGAAGATGATCAGCTCCAGGTTGGAACCCAGACCGGCGGGCATCGAGGCGCCGAAGGCCGCGTGCATGGTCACGTTGAGGAAGATCGGCAGCAGCACGATGAAGGCTGCGCCGAGGAAGGAGCCGAGGATGGAGCCGACCCCGCCGATGATGATCATGAACAGGATCTTGAACGACAGGTCGAGGTTGAAGCCCTCCGGCTCGACGGTGCCGAGGTAGGTGTAGGCGTAGAGCGCCCCGGCCACCCCGCAGTAGAACGAAGACACCGCGAAGGCGGAGAGCTTCGCCCGCATCGGACGGATGCCGATCACCTCGGCGGCGACGTCCATGTCGCGCACCGCCATCCAGCCGCGCCCGGTGGTGCTGCGCACCAGGTTCTTCGCCACCAGCGCCAGCACCGCGACGATGGTCAGCGTCAGCAGATACTTGCTGGCCGGGGTATCGAAGGCGAAGCCGAGGATCTCGACCTGCTGCGCGGTGATCACCCCCGAGCTGGAGTAGTTCGAGAACCACGGGAACTTGACCAGGGCCCAGACGATGAAGAACTGCGCCGCGAGCGTCGCCACCGCGAGATAGAAGCCCTTGATGCGCAGCGACGGCAGGCCGAAGGCTACGCCGACCGCGGCGGCACACAGGCCACCGAGCACGATCGCGACGAGGAAAGGCATGCCCTCGATCCGCAGGATGAAGTTGTACGCGCCGAAGGCCCCCACCGCCATGAAGGCCGCCGAGCCGAGGGACAGCTGGCCGGCGTAGCCGGTGAGGATGTTCAACCCGATGGCGGCGAGGGAGAAGATCAGCACCGGAATCAGGATCGCCTGCAGCCAGTATTCGCTTGCCATGGCCGGCACGACGAGGAAGAAGAAGGCGAGGATCGCCGCCATCCCGATCCGGTCCTGGCGGATCGGGAAGATCTGCTGGTCCTGCTGGTAACTGGCCTTGAACTGGCCGGCTTCACGATAGAGCATCTGTTGTCTCCGTTCTCGTATTCGGTGTGCGGACGCGTCAGACGCGATCGATGTGCTTCTCGCCGAACAGCCCTTCGGGGCGCACGAGCAGGAAGAGCAAGGCGAGCATATACGGGAACCAGCCCTCGATGCCGCCGCCGACCATCGGGCCGATATAGACCTCCGCCAGCTTCTCCGATGCGCCGATGATCAGCCCGCCCACGATGGCCCCGGGCACGGAGGTGAATCCGCCGAGGATCAGCACCGGCAGCGCCTTCAGCGCGGTAAAGGTGAGCGCGAACTGCACGCCGGAGCGGGCGCCCCAGATCAGCCCCGCGACCAGGGCGACGAAGCCGGCCACCGCCCACACGATCGCCCAGATGTGCTGCAGCGGAATGCCGATCGACAGCGCGGCCTGGTGGTCGTCGGCCACCGCGCGCAGCGCGCGGCCGACCTTGGTGTATTGGAAGAACAGCGCCAGCGACGCGACCAGCACACCGGCCACCGTCGCGGCGAAGACGTCGAACTTCGACACGATGATGTCGGCGCTCTCGAGCATCCACTCGATCGGCTCGTCCGTGATGCCGAGGTCGAGCCCGCGCACGTTGGCCCCCCAGGTCGCCTGGGCAATGCCCTCGACGAGGAAGGTGAGGCCGATGGTGGCCATGAAGAGCGTGATGTGCGGCTGGTTGACCAGCGGGCGCAGCACCACCTTCTCGGTGACGATCCCGAGCACGACCATGGAGGCGAGCGCGAGGATGAAGGCGAGCCAGAACACCACGTTGCCGCCCGCCTCCAGTCCCAGCCACCCGGGCAGCACCTCGGTGAAGCCCACGAAGGTTAGCGCGGCGAAGAACACCATCGCGCCCTGGGCGAAGTTGAACACTCCCGACGCCTTGTAGATCAGCACGAAGCCGAGCGCGACCAGGGCGTAGAGCACGCCCGACAGCAGGCCGCCGATCAGCACTTCGAAAAAGAAACCCATTCTTGTCTCCTTGTCCTTGCCCTGCCGGCCTCAGTGCGAGGTGCCGAGATACGCCGCGATGACTTCAGGGTTGTTCTTGACCTCGTCCGGGGTGCCGTCGCCGATCTTCTTGCCGTAGTCGAGCACCACCACGCGGTCCGAGATGTCCATCACCACGCCCATGTCGTGCTCGATCAGCACGATGGTGGTGCCGAACTGGTCGTTCACGT
>DYFV01000120.1 GCA_020725025.1 Azoarcus sp. | reverse complement strand
GCCGCGGCCAGCGCGAGCTGATCATCGGCGACCGCCAGACCGGCAAGACCGCGGTGGCCGTCGACGCCATCATCAACCAGAAAGGCCAGAACATGTTCTGCGTCTACGTGGCGATCGGTCAGAAGGCCTCGACCATTGCCAACGTGGTGCGCAAGCTGGAAGAGAACGGCGCGATGGAGTACACCATCGTCGTGGCCGCGACCGCTTCCGAATCGGCCGCCATGCAGTACCTGGCCGCCTACTCGGGCTGCACCATGGGCGAGTACTTCCGCGACCGCGGCATGGACGCGCTCATCGTCTATGACGACCTGACCAAGCAGGCCTGGGCCTACCGTCAGGTGTCGCTGCTGCTGCGCCGCCCGCCGGGCCGCGAAGCCTACCCCGGCGACGTGTTCTACCTGCACTCGCGTCTGCTCGAGCGCGCCGCGCGCGTCAATGCCGACTACGTCGAGAAGTTCACCAACGGCGAAGTCAAGGGCAAGACCGGTTCGCTGACCGCGCTGCCCGTGATCGAGACCCAGGCCGGCGACGTGTCCGCGTTCGTGCCGACCAACGTGATCTCGATTACCGACGGCCAGATCTTCCTGGAAACCGACCTGTTCAACGCCGGTATCCGCCCCGCGATCAACGCCGGTATCTCGGTGTCCCGCGTCGGTGGCGCCGCCCAGACCAAGGTCATCAAGAAGCTGTCCGGCGGTATCCGTACCGACCTCGCGCAGTACCGCGAGCTCGCCGCGTTCGCCCAGTTCGCTTCCGACCTCGATGACGCTACCCGCAAGCAGCTCGAGCGCGGCCGCCGCGTGACCGAGCTCATGAAGCAGCCGCAGTACGCGCCGCTGTCGATCGCCGAGATGGCCGTCACCCTGTACGCGGTGAACAACGGCTACTTCGACGACGTCGAGGTGAACCGCGTGCTGGCCTTCGAATCCGCGCTCCAGCAGCACGTCAAGTCCACCAAGCCCGACCTCGTGAAGAAGATCCTGGAAGCGAAGGAGCTCGACGCCGAAGGCGAGAAGACCCTGGCTGCCGCGATCGCCGACTTCAAGAAGAGCTGGTCGTAAGGCCGCGGACGGAGACGGAAAATGGCAAGCGGAAAGGAAATCCGTACCAAGATCAAGAGCGTGCAAAACACGCGCAAGATCACCAAGGCCATGGAGATGGTGGCCGCATCCAAGATGCGCAAGGCGCAGGACCGGATGCGGCATGCCCGTCCCTTCGCCGAGAAGATCCGCCGACTCGCCGCCAACCTGTCCCAGGCCAATGTGACCGACTACAAGCACCCGTTCCTGGTCCGCAAGGACCAGGTCAAGCGGGTGGGCCTCATTCTGGTCACGACCGACAAGGGTCTTTGCGGCGGTCTCAACACCAACATCCAGCGCGTCGCGCTCAACGCGATGAAGGACTGGGAAACCGCCGGCGTCACCGACATCAGCGTCTGCTGCATCGGCAACAAGGGTCTCGGTTTCATGCAGCGCATGGGTGCGAAGGTCATCTCGCAGGTCACCCAGATGGGTGACACCCCGCATCTCGAGAAGATGATCGGACCGGTCAAGGTCGTGCTCGACGCCTTCCAGAACGGCGAGCTCGACGCAGTCCACATCGCCTACACCCGCTTCGTGAACACCATGAAGCAGGAGCCGGTCCTCGAGCAGCTGCTGCCGCTGTCGGGCGAGAGGCTCGGCACGCCGGAAGGCAGCTGGGACTACCTGTACGAGCCGGATCCGCAGGTGGTCATCGACGAGATGCTGGTGCGCTACGTCGAAGCGCTGGTTTACCAGGCGGTCGCCGAGAACATGGCGTCCGAGCAGAGTGCGCGCATGGTGGCGATGAAGGCCGCCTCCGACAATGCCAAGAACGTGATCGGGGAACTGCAGCTGGTCTACAACAAGACCCGCCAGGCAGCGATCACGAAGGAGCTGTCGGAGATCGTCGGCGGCGCCGCCGCGGTGTAACGGATTATTGATTTAAGGAAACGACGATGAGTCAAGGAACTATCGTTCAGTGCATCGGCGCCGTGGTGGACATCCAGTTCCCCCGCGAAGCGATGCCGAGGGTGTACGACGCCCTCACGCTCGAGGAAGCCACCGGCTCCTTCGCCGAGCCCGGCCTCACCTTCGAGGTCCAGCAGCAGCTCGGCGACGGCGTGGTGCGTACCATCGCGCTGGGGTCCTCCGACGGTCTGCGCCGTGGCATGAAGGTCGCCAGTACCGGCAAGCCGATCTCGGTGCCCGTCGGTCACGGCACCCTGGGCCGCATCATGGACGTGCTGGGTCGCCCGATCGACGAAGCCGGCCCGATCGAAACCGACGAGCTGCGTGCGATTCACCAGAAGGCGCCCAAGTTCGACGAGCTGTCCCCGTCGGTCGAGCTGCTCGAGACCGGCATCAAGGTTATCGACCTGATCTGCCCGTTCGCCAAGGGCGGCAAGGTGGGCCTGTTCGGTGGCGCCGGCGTGGGCAAGACCGTCAACATGATGGAGCTCATCAACAACATCGCGAAGCAGCACTCGGGTCTGTCGGTGTTCGCTGGCGTGGGCGAGCGTACCCGCGAGGGCAACGACTTCTACCACGAGATGAAGGACTCCAACGTTCTCGACAAGGTCGCGATGGTGTTCGGTCAGATGAACGAACCCCCGGGCAACCGTCTGCGCGTGGCGCTGACCGGCCTGACCATGGCCGAGCGCTTCCGCGACGAAGGCCGCGACATCCTGTTCTTCGTGGACAACATCTACCGCTACACCCTGGCCGGTACCGAAGTGTCCGCGCTGCTGGGCCGTATGCCTTCCGCGGTGGGCTACCAGCCGACCCTGGCGGAAGAAATGGGCCGCCTGCAGGAGCGCATCACCTCGACCAAGGTCGGCTCGATCACCTCGATCCAGGCCGTGTATGTGCCCGCGGACGACCTGACCGACCCGTCGCCGGCGACCACCTTCCTGCACCTGGACTCCACCGTCGTGCTGTCGCGTGACATCGCCGCCCTGGGTATCTACCCGGCGGTCGATCCGCTCGACTCCACCAGCCGCCAGCTCGACCCGCTGGTCGTGGGCGAGGAGCACTACAACACGGCGCGCCAGGTGCAGCAGACCCTGCAGAAGTACAAGGAGCTGCGCGACATCATCGCGATTCTGGGCATGGACGAACTGTCGCCGGACGACAAGCTCGCCGTGGCTCGTGCGCGTAAGATCCAGCGCTTCCTGTCGCAGCCGTTCCACGTGGCGGAAGTCTTCACCGGCTCGCCCGGCAAGTACGTCTCGCTCAAGGACACGATCAAGGGCTTCAAGATGATCGTCTCCGGCGAACTGGACCACCTGCCGGAACAGGCTTTCTACATGGTCGGCAACATCGAAGAGGCCATCGAGAAGGCGAAGAAGCTCCAGTGACCGGGCATGCCGCGCGCAGGGGCTCGTGGCCCTTGCGCGCGGTCTTGAAAAGGATCCTAATATGGCAATGACTGTTCACGTCGACATCGTCAGCGCGGAAGAGCAGATCTTCTCGGGTCTGGCGGAGTTCGTCGCGCTTCCGGGGGAAGCGGGTGAACTGGGTATCCTGCCCGGCCACATGCCGCTGATGACCCGCATCAAGCCGGGTGCCGTGCGCGTGAAGCTGCCCAACCAGGCGGACGAGGAGCTCGTCTTCGTCGCCGGCGGCCTTCTCGAAGTGCTGCCCGGGCTGGTGACGGTGCTGGCCGACACCGCGATCCGCGGCAAGGACCTGGACGAGGCGAAGGCCCTCGAGGCTAAGAAGCTCGCCGAAGAGGCGCTTTCCAACCGTTCCTCGGAGCTCGACTACGCCAAGGCGCAGGCCGAGCTGGCGGAAGCGATCGCCCAGATCGCCGCGATCCAGAAGCTGCGCAAGCGCGGCCACTGAGGCATGCCGGCGGTCTTCGGACCGCTGGGCACAAAAGAAGGGCAGCCCTCGGGCTGCCCTTCTTTTTTCCCACGAGGGACCGGGATGTCCCTTCCCTGCACGGGCGGCGGAAGCCGCGTATCGGCCATGGGGCTCACCGTCGTTTGCGGCTACCGCCGCTCCCCTTGCGATGGGTCAGCGCGGCCTGACCCGTGCGGCGAGGCGCTCGACACGCTTCTCGAGGCGGGCGAGATCGTCGCGCAGCCGAGCGGCGTCGCCGGCCATCTGTTCGAGCGCGGGACGGGTGACGAGCACCGCCTGCTCCTCGGCGAAATACTCCGCGACGTTCGCGCCCAGTGCGTTCCAGGCGCGGTTTCCCGCCTCGCCCAGCGCCCGTGCGCCTCCGACCAGGCGATGGGCGGGTATGTCGCCGATGACCCGCGAGAGATCTTCTTCCACATCCCAGCGCAGGTTGCGCAGCACGAAGCCGAAGGCGTCGGCGAGTTCCGCGCTGCCCTCGATACGCACCGCGTTCATGGCGCGGCTCGCATCGCCTGCGAGGAAACGCGGGGTCTCGGCGAGCGGCACGGAGAGCGTCACGTCCGGTCGGGCGTCCTCCGGTGCCTCGGCGAGCAGCCCCTCGGGCGTGATCGAGACCAGAAAATCGGCCGGCGGCGCGGACAGCCGCAGTATCCGCCCAGAGTGCACCACCAGGCGCTCGCGCGCCCAGCCGGCGCCCGCCAGCATGTGATTCAGAACGGCGACGAAGGCGCGCGAGGCGATCGCCATGGCAGGGCGCTCAGGCGAGCTGCTGGATGCCGGCCACCAGCCAGCCGCCGGAGCCGCGTACCGGTTTGACCAGGTGCCAGATCTCGTCGAAGGGCGTGGGCGCCGCGTCCGCCTCCTCGCGCAGCAGGCCGGAGAAGCGCACGCTCACCACGTAGCGCTCGCCTTCCTCGGCGACCTCCAGCACCTCGGCGCCGAGCTCGACCACGTCGGTCCGTTGCGGTGCCGCGCCGCGCTCGGAGAGCTGCAGTTGGATCTCGGCGAAGACCTCGGGAGTGGTGAACTCGCGAATGTCGTCCAGGTCGCCCTTGTCGTTGGCAGCCTGCAGGCGGATGAAGTTGAGCTTGGCCTGACGGGCGAAGCCTTCCGCGTCGAAGTCGGCCGGCAGTGCGGTGGCGGAGGCCGGTCCGCCGAGGGGGGCCGGCGAGCCGGCACTTCCGGCCTGCCACCCCGTGCCCGGCGCAGCGGAACCTGCAGGGACGCCGGCTCCGGCGTACTGCATCGGGCCGCTGCCCTGAAGGGACGCCTTGCGCCGGGTGAGCAGGCGGAAGAGCAGTACCGCAGCCATGGCGAGGAGGGCGAGCATGACGAAGGAGGCGAGCTCCTCGCCCAGGCCGAGATGCGAGAAGAGGGCCGCGAGGCCGAGACCGGCGGCGAGGCCGGCGATCGGGCCCATCCAGGAGCGGCGCGGCTGCGCGCCGGTGGTCGTGCCCTGCTGGGGCGACTGCTGGGGCGCGGCGGTCGGCGACCGCGGCGCAGGCTGCGGGGCGATCTGCCGCTTCATGCCGAAGCTGCTCCCGCCGCCCAGCCGCTTGGCCTCCGCGTCGGAGACGCCCAGGCCGAGGGACAGGATCACCGCGAAGAGACTGACGAGTAGGTGCTTCATGTCGTGCATCGCTCCATGTACGTGTTCGGGCGGGGCTTCAGGGACCCCGGCGGCAACACCCGCCGTCCGGGGCAGCCGGGCCGAAGGCTCAGACCTTGTAGCCGCGGTGGAGTGCCACCACGCCGCCGGTCAGGTTGAAGTAGTCGACGCGCTTGAGCCCGACCTGCTCCATCATGGCCTTGAGCTCCTCCTGCGCGGGATGCATGCGGATCGATTCGGCGAGGTAGCGATAGCTGTCCGCGTCGCCCGCCACCTTCTGGCCGAGCCACGGAAGGATCTTGAAGGAGTAGAGATCGTAGGCCGGCGCGAGCGGGGCCCACACCTTCGAGAACTCCAGCACCAGGAGCCGCCCGCCGGGGCGCAGCACGCGGCGCATCTCGGCGAGCGCCATATCCTTGTGCGTCATGTTGCGCAGGCCGAAGGCCACCGTCACGCAGTCGAACCAGTCGTCGGGGAAGGGCAGCTTCTCCGCGTCGCACTGCGCCACCGGCAGCGCGTAGCCGTGGTCGAGCACCCGGTCGCGGCCGCGGGAGAGCATGGCGTGGTTGATGTCGGTGAGCCAGACCTGGCCCCCGCGGCCCACCTTGCGGGCGAACGCGAGGGACAGGTCGGCAGTCCCGCCGGCCACGTCCAGCACCCGGTCGCCGCGGCCGACCCCGGACACCTGGATGGTGAAGGCCTTCCACAGCCGGTGCAGGCCGAACGACATGAGGTCGTTCATCACGTCGTATTTCTGCGCTACCGAGGAGAAAACCTCGGCCACGCGCTGCTTCTTCTCGCCTTCGGCGACGGTCTGGAAGCCGAAGTGGGTGGTCTTGTCGTCCATACTCAATGCTTGTGGCCGCCGCAGCCGCCCTTGGGCGGGGGCGGTGGGTTGAGGGCCGGGTCGCGGCTGCCGCCTTCCTCCGCCAGGCGGTCGAGGTAGGCCTGCCACAGCGTTTCCTGCTCGCGTCCCAGCATGTAGAGGTAGTCCCACGAATAGAGCCCGCTGTCGTGGCCGTCGGAGAACACCGGGCGTACCGCATAGTTGCCCACCGGCTGCAGGTCCACGACGTCCACGTCGCGCTTGCCGAGCTGCAGCACCTCCTGGCCGGGGCCGTGCCCGCGCACCTCGGCGGAGGGCGAGTAGACGCGCAGGAACTCGAACGGCAACATGAAGGTGCTGCCGTCGTCGAAAGCGATCTCGAGCGCCTTGGAGGCCTGGTGCAGCGTGATCGAGGTCGGAACGGGGGTGGTTTCGTCGAGTCCGGCCATGATTCGTCCTGGGATCGGGACCATAGGGGCCACAATCATACCTCAACGGGCGCGCCATGCCGGTCGCGCGCGCCGTGCGCGGCAGGTTGCGAAAGGATGACCTGTCATGAAAGCGTCAAATTGCTGAAATAGACTGCGCACGAATATCTGGAGTGCGTACATGGCTGCCAACATACTGCTTGTCGAAGACGAACCCGCCATTCAGGAGCTCATCGCCGCCAACCTGGCCCGTGCCGGACATCACATCGTGCGCGCGGCCGACGCCGAATCGGCGCAGCGCATCGTGCGCGAGGCTCTGCCGGACCTGGTGCTGCTCGACTGGATGCTGCCCGGCATGTCCGGCATCGAGTTCGCCCGCCGCCTCCGTGCGGACGAACGCACCCGGTCCATCCCCATCATCATGCTCACCGCCCGCGGCGAGGAGCACGACAAGGTCACCGGCCTCGAGACGGGGGCCGACGACTACATCACCAAGCCCTTCAGCCCGCGCGAGCTGGTGGCGCGCATCAAGGCGGTGCTGCGCCGGCGCGCTCCGCAGACGACCGAGGATCCGGTCGAGCTCGGCGGTCTGCGCCTGGATCCCGCGACGCACCGGGTCGCTGCCGGCGCTCAGGCCATCGTGCTCGGGCCCACCGAATTCCGCCTGCTGCACTTCCTGATGACGCACCCGGAGCGGGTCCACTCGCGCGGACAACTGCTCGACCAGGTGTGGGGCGATCACGTGTTCGTCGAGGAGCGCACGGTCGACGTGCATATCCGCCGCCTGCGTGCCGCGCTCGAGTCGACCGGTCATCACCAGCTCATCCAGACCGTGCGCGGCAGCGGCTACCGTTTCTCCACCCAGGTTGAATCCACCGGCGTGCAATAATCGCGCTTTGCGGCTTGGCGGGGGCGCGGCTCATCAAATCCTCTATCCGTTACGTCTGGACCGGGGCGGCCGCGATGCTCGGCCTGCTCGCGCTCGCCGGCGCCCTGATGGGGCTGGTGGCGGGGGCGAGTGCCGGACTCGCGGTGTTCGCAGCGGGTCTGCTTGTGCTGCTCGCGCACCATCTGCGCAATCTGGCGCGGCTCTCCGAGTGGACCCACGACCCGGTGGGTACGCCGGTGCCGCGCGCAGTCGGGATCTGGAGCCAGGCCTTCTCGGATCTGAGCCGGCGTTCCAAGCTCGCCTACGACCTGCGCGAGCGCCTGTCGGCGGCGCTGCAGCGCTTCCGCGACGCGAGCCAGGCGATGCCCGACGGGGTGCTCTACCTTTCCGAGAGCGACCGCATCGAGTGGATCAACCGCAAGGCGGAGCAGCATTTCGACCTCGACCACCGCCGCGACCTGGGGGTGCCGGTCACGAACCTGGTGCGCCAGCCCGAGTTCGTGCGCTACCTTGCCGCGGGCGACTACGCCGAGCCGCTGGTGATGCATTGCGCGCGCGGCGGCGGGCTGTCGCTGCTGATCCAGGTCGTGCCCTTCGGCGACGACCAGAAGATGGTCGTGTCGCGCGACATCACCCAGCTCGAGAAGCTCGAAACCATGCGCCGCGACTTCATCGCCAACGTGTCGCACGAGCTGCGCACGCCGCTCACCGTGGTGAGCGGCTTTCTCGAGACGCTGCTGGACGGCTACGACGAGTTCGAGCGCGAGGACGCGCTGCACTACCTGCAGCTCGCCCTCGATCAGTCGAAGCGCATGCAGAACCTGATCGAGGACCTGCTCACCCTGTCGGCGCTGGAGACCGGCGCGCCGGAAGCGGCGGAAGACGAGGTGCCGGTCGCCGAACTGGTGCGCGAGGTGTACGAGGACGCGGTTCTGCTCTCCGCGGGCCGCCACGAGATGGGTCTCGCGATCGACGACGAGGAGGCGGGCGACGTGCTGCTCGGCAGCCGCAAGGAGCTGCACTCGGCCTTCGCCAATCTCGCGAGCAATGCGGTGCGCTATACGCCCGCGGGCGGCCGGGTACACATCTCCTGGCAGCGCCTGGGCGAAGGCGGGGAGTTCGCCGTGGCGGACACCGGGATCGGAATCGACCCGGAGCACATCCCGCGGCTGACCGAACGCTTCTATCGGGTCGACCGTGGACGTTCCCGCGAGACGGGCGGGACCGGGCTGGGGCTCGCCATCGTCAAGCACATCCTGTCGCGCCACCATGCCGAGCTGCGCATCGCGAGCGAGCCGCGCAAGGGCAGCCGGTTCAGCGTCGTTCTCCCGGCCTCGCGGCTCAGGCGGCCGCCTCCACCACCTCGTAAGTGACCTGATCGAAGTTCGTGCCACGCAGGACGAGCTCGGTCAGGCGCAGCTGCTCGAGCTTGTCGTCGTAGACTTCGATCACCCGCTGGGCCTGGAACCAGCCCGCGGGCAGCACCAGGGTCGGCGGCGTCTTCAGCGCCGGCGTGGCCGGCAGGCGGAAGGCCTGCTGGAAGGCGCCGCCGGCGTGCAGTCCGACCTTGCGCACAGCGACCACCTCGGGAACCCCGGCCAGTACGTGGACGCCCGCCTCCATCACGCCGTCTTCCCGGTACATGAGCCAGCTCACCTGCCCGAGCAGGAAGCGCTCGCCGTCGGGCGGACGGATGCCGACGAGCTGGTGGTGTTCGATCCGCTCGTGGTGGGGGCGCTGCTGAAGGCGAAAACCGGCCACCGAGTGGTCCGCCATCTCCCACTGCATGCAGGTGAAGCCCAGCCGCTCCGCCTCGCGTCGGCGGCGTTGCTCGGGGCTGTTGGGGGCGACCTCGGGGGCTCGCTCGCCGAAAGTCATGAGCGAGATGTCGCTGCGCAGGCTGCGGACCGAGGACAGGCTCGCCGGCTGGGCGAAGGCCTTGCCCTGGACATTGAAACCGATCGCCAGCCAGTCGCCGCACAGCTCGGCGAAACCGTGGCAGCCCCGGCGGGGAAAACGGCGGCCGGCGGAGGCGAGCCCCCACGGACGGTACAGGGAGAGTAGCAGGCGTGTGCAGGCGTCGACCGGGCAATCCTCGCCCAGTCCGAGGGAAGCCGGGCGTACGCCGCGCTTGAACTGGGCGAGCACCGCCTGGATCTGCCCCGCCAGGCGCGCGCCGTCGAAGCGCCGCAGGGAGGGGCCGGGTGAGAGCAGGCCCAGGGGACGCAGGCCATGGTCGAGCACCAGGTCGAGCCCGTAGGTGGTCGGCTTGGCGTCTTCCCCTGTCTCGCCCTGCAGCCCGCAGTACGGCGCGAAGCGCTGGGCCCAGCGGCAGATCCAGTCGAACTCGCGCTCGCTGCGCCCGAAGGGGTTCGCGAGCTCCACCAGCAGCACGGCCGCATGGGCTTCCGCGGCGCTCTGGGCCTTCCACACGTCGTTGAGCGAATCGGCGACGCGCACCTTGGCGATGCCGCGCGCCTCGGCCTGCGCATAGCAGTCGTGCAACTCGCTCCATGCGGCTGTCGGCAGCGCCCGATGGGCGCGGAAGTACTCCAGGAGCACCTGGCCGGTATAGTAGGTGCGCCGCTGGGCCAGGAGCGGGCGTTGATCCCCGAGCGTGCCGTCCGCGGCGTCCTGCCTCGCGATCTGTGCGTAGGAGCCGGCCAGATCGCGCCACAGCGTCACCACGCGCTGCAGGGTGGCGTTCTCGACGCTGTCGGGCGGCAGCGGGTGGGCCGCGTAGCGCTTGGCGAGCTCCGCCTGCACGAAGGCGATCTGGTCGCGCGCCGCTTCGAGCACCTCCAGGTGCTGATTGACGGGCGGCGGCGACTCGAGCAGCGCCGACACCATGTCGGTCAGCACCGTGTGCGTCTCGTCGAGACCGACGGCATGCAGGCGCTTCAGCAGCGCGAGGCACTCGGCGGGGTTGCGGTAATCCATTTGGAGTCCGTGGTGTCGTGGTCGGGGCGGTCGGGTTGCGATCGGGTCGGCACCTGTCTCAGCCCGCGGTGAGTTCCGTCAGGGCCGCGACGATCGCCGCCGCGAGGGCCTGGTCGGTCGGCGCCGGATGGGGAGTGCCCGCACGCTGTGCGGTACCCCACACCGGCTCGGGAAAATGGCGGTCGTCGCGGAAGCGCGCGATCACGTGCCAATGCAGGTGCGGTACCACGTTGCCGAAGCTGGCGAGATTGATCTTGTCCGGCTGCATGAGCCGACGCAGGGCTGTTTCGGTGGCGAGCACCACGTTGAGCAGATGGCGCTGATCCGCCGCCGTCAGGTCGCTCATCTCCCGGACATGGTCGTGCCAGACCACCCGGCAGTAGCCCGGGTAATCGGGGTCGGCGACTCGGATCACGCGGCAGCTGCCGTCGCGCCAGACTAGCGTCTCGGCGCGGGCGTCACACAGCGGGCAGTCCACGGGGCAGCCTCCACGGTGAGTGGATCATCATTCCGGGTAATCTTAGCCCCACGGCATCGTCCGCGGGCATGAAAAATTACGCACTTCCCGTCACTGAGATGCCGGTAAACGGCACCGTGGCGGATTCGCCCAGGTCCAGCGGCGCGCCGTTGAGAAATGCCATCAGCGTACCCGGGGGGATCGTGTGCCAGGTTTCGTTGTCGGTCAGCGGCAGCGTTGCGATCACTGCCACCCGGTCTTCGGGCGTGGTGAGACGGGCGAAGTCGACGGTGACGTCCTGATCGGCGAGATGGGCCATCGCGAACGGGGCTTCGCGGATGATGTAGGTGAGCCGCGACGAGCAGTGGGCGAACAGCAGGTCGCCGTTCGAGAGCAGGTAGTTGAACTCGCCGTGGCGGGCGACGCGGATGGTGAGCGCGCGCAGGGTCGTATAAAGCTCGGCAGGGGTCGGCGGCTCGTCCGGGAAGCGGTCGGAGAGCTGCTGCATGATG
The DNA here is from genome assembly GCA_020725025.1 of Azoarcus sp. Lineage (GTDB taxonomy): Bacteria > Pseudomonadota > Gammaproteobacteria > Burkholderiales > Rhodocyclaceae > Aromatoleum. Next base: position 543 of record DYFV01000120.1, on the reverse strand, counting down.
TGGCAGAAGGCCCGCTCCGAGTCGGTCGAACCCACCGGCCGGAAGCGTCTTCCGGGCGGCGGCGCGAAGTCCACCAGGTTGCCGTTGTGCGCGAAGATCCAGTATCGGCCCCACAGCTCGCGCTGGAAGGGATGGGTGTTCTCGAGCCGCACCTCGCCCTGGGTGGCCTTGCGGATGTGCGCGATCACGTTCAGGGAGCGGATCGGATAGCGGTGCACCACCTCCGCCACCGGCGAATGCGCGCTCGGCTGCGGATCGAGAAACAGCCGCACCCCCCGCCCTTCGAAGAACGCGATGCCCCATCCGTCGCGGTGGTGGTCGGTGAGACCGCCGCGCGCGCGAAATCCGGTAAAGGAGAAGCAGATGTCGGTGGGCACGTTGCAGTTCATGCCCAGGAGCTGGCACATCGGGTTCGGCTTCCGTGTGGGTCGCGTTGCCGACCAATTATAGAGCGCAGCGGCAGGCGGGGAAGCGCGAACCGCCGGACGGGGATGGATGGCGGGTGATGCCGTTCCTGGCGCTCGGCCTACCGTCCCCTGGGCA
>DYFV01000119.1 GCA_020725025.1 Azoarcus sp. | reverse complement strand
TTCTGCGCCTGCAGGTAGTAGGCGTCGTAGTAGCCGTGGGACAGCACGTAGGTGCCCACCAGGATGCGCCGCTTGACCTCGGCGCCGAAGCCCTCGGCGCGGCTCTTGGCGTACATGTCCGCCAGATCGCGGTACTCGGCGGCGCGGTGGCCGTAGCGCACGCCGTCGAAGCGCGACAGGTTGCTCGAGGCCTCCGCCGGCGCGATCACGTAATAGGCGGGGATGGCGAGCCGGGCGTTGGGCAGGCTCACCTCCACCGTCGTGGCGCCGAGCCTGCGGTAGGTCTCCAGCGCGGCGTCCACCGCGGCGCGCACGTCGTCGGCCATGCCTTCGCCGAAGAACTCGCGCGGCAGGCCGATGCGCAGGCCGGTGAGGGGCTTGTCGCCGCTGGAGGCCGAGGCGAGCTCGCGCGAATAGTCCTCGGCGGGCCGGTCGAGGCTGGTCGAGTCGCGGGGATCGAAGCCCGCCATCGCGGTCAGCAGCTTCGCGCAGTCCTCGGCCGAGGCGCCGAAGGCGCCGCCCTGGTCCAGAGAGGAGGCGTAGGCGATCATGCCGTAGCGGCTGACCATGCCGTAGGTCGGCTTGATGCCGGTGACGCCGGTGAGCGCCGCCGGCTGGCGCACCGAGCCGCCGGTGTCCGTGCCGGTGGCGATCGGCACCATGCGCGCGGCCACCGCCGCGGCCGAGCCGCCCGAGGAGCCGCCGGGCACGCGGGTGGTGTCCCACGGGTTGCGGGCGGGGCCGTAGTGCGAGTTCTCGTTCGACGAGCCCATGGCGAACTCGTCCATGTTGGTCTTGCCGAGCATCACCGCGCCGGCCGCCTTCAGCTGCGACACCACGTGCGCATCGTAGGGGCTGGTGAAGTCGGCGAGCATCTTCGAGCCGCAGGTGGTGAGCACGCCCTCGGTGCAGAACACGTCCTTGTGGGCGAGCGGGATGCCGGTGAGCGGGCCGGCGGTGCCTGCCGCGATGCGCGCGTCGGCCGCGCGGGCGGCGGCGAGGGCACCGTCGCGGTCGACCGTGATGAAGGCGTTGAGCGCCGGATTCGTGCGCTCGATGCGCGCGAGGAAGAGCTCGGCGAGCTCGACGGCGGAGATGCGCCGCGCGTCGAGCGCGGCGCGCAGTTCGCTGAGACTGGCGTCGATCATGGGTGGTTGGGGCGCGGAGCGCGCCGCGTGTTCCTTATTCGATGACCTTGGGGACGAGGTAGAGCCCGGCTTCGGTCTGCGGGGCGATGCGCTGGAAGTCGTCGCGGCGATCGGTTTCGGTCACCGCGTCGGGGCGCAGGCGCTGGGCGACGTCCTGCGGGTGGCTCATCGGTTCCACCCCCTGGGTGTCCACCGCCTGCATCTGTTCCACCAGGCCGAAGATCCCGTTGAGCTTGGCGTGCGTGGCCTCGAGCTCGGCTTGCCCGAGCTCGATCCGGGCGAGTGCGGCGATGCGCCGCACCTCGTCAATGGTGAGCGACATGTGCTGACAAATCCTGCTGAATCGACAAAGGTTTGTAGGCTATCATACCGCGTTTCGCACCGGGCCCTGCCCGCGCACCGGCCGTGCACCGCGTGCGGCCCCTGTTCACCGGCCTCGGAACTTGCCCATGTTTGGTTTTCTGCGTTCCTACTTCTCCAACGATCTCGCCATCGACCTCGGCACGGCCAACACCCTGATCTACGTACGCGGCAAGGGCATCGTGCTCGACGAGCCATCGGTCGTGGCCATCCGCACCGAAGGCGGACCCAACGCCAAGCGCACCATCCAGGCGGTGGGCCACGCCGCCAAGCAGATGCTGGGCAAGACCCCGGGCAACATCACCGCGATCCGCCCGATGAAGGACGGGGTGATCGCCGACTTCGTCGTGACCGAGCAGATGATCAAGCAGTTCATCAAGAAGGTGCACGACTCGCGCATGTTCTCGCCCTCCCCGCGCATCATCATCTGCGTGCCCTGCGGCTCGACTCAGGTCGAGCGGCGCGCGATCCGCGACGCGGCGCTCGCAGCCGGCGCCTCGCAGGTCTACCTCATCGAGGAACCGATGGCCGCGGCGATCGGCGCCGGTCTGCCGGTATCGGACGCGACCGGCTCCATGGTGGTCGACATCGGCGGCGGCACCACCGAGGTGGGCGTCATCTCCCTGGGCGGCATGGTCTACGCCGGCTCGGTGCGGGTGGGCGGCGACAAGTTCGACGACGCCATTGTCAACTACATCCGCCGCAACTACGGCATGCTGATCGGCGACACCACCGCCGAGAACATCAAGAAGGAAATCGGCTCGGCCTTCCCGGGCTCGGAAGTGCGGGAAATGGAAGTGAAGGGGCGCAACCTCGCCGAGGGCATTCCGCGCAGCTTCACCATCTCCTCCAACGAGATCCTCGAGGCGCTCACCGAGCCCTTGAATCAGATCGTCTCTGCGGTGAAGATTGCACTCGAGCAGACGCCGCCCGAGCTCGGCGCCGACATCGCCGACCGCGGCATGGTGCTCACCGGCGGCGGGGCCTTGCTGCGCGACCTCGACCGCCTGCTCATGGAGGAAACCGGGCTGCCGGTCATCGTCGCCGACGAGCCGCTCACCTGCGTCGCGCGCGGGTGCGGCATGGCGCTCGAGAAGATGGACAAGCTCGGCTCGATTTTCGCTTCCGAGTAAAAAAAGCGCGTTTCTTGCCGCGTGTGCTTATCGCACGCGGCCGCTCGCCGTATAGTCCTCGCGATGTCACTGGTTGGTCATCCATCGCCGCCCATCTTCAAGCGAGGACCCACGCCGCTCGTGCGGCTGCTGGTCCTGGTCTCCGTGTGCCTGGTGATGCTGGTCGCGGATCTGCGCTTCCGCTACCTCGAGGTGGTGCGCCAGGGGCTGTCCGTAGTCACCTATCCGCTGCAGATGCTCGCCGCCGCGCCTGCCGATTTCGTCCGCAACGCCACCGTCTACTTCGCGACCCTGGTAGCGGTGCAGAAGGACAACGCCGAGCTGCGTCACGGGCAGCTCGACGCGGCGCAGCGGCTGCTGCGCTTCGAGCAGCTCGAGCGCGAGAACCAGGCGCTGCGCAGCCTGCTGCAGATGGCCGAGCCGATGCCGGTAAAGAGCATCGCCGCGGAGATCCTCTATGACGCGCCCGATCCGTTCTCGCGCAAGGTGATCCTCGACCGCGGCGCCCAGCACGGCATCGAGGCGGGGCTCGCGGTGGTGAACGCGGACGGCATGATCGGCCAGGTCACCCGCGTCTATCCGGTGCAGGCCGAGGTGACCCTGCTCACCGACAAGAACCACGCGGTGCCGGTGCAGGTGTCGCGCAACGGCCTGCGCGGGGTGCTGTTCGGCGCCGGCCGGGGGCGGCTCGAGCTGCGCTTCACGCTGTCGGGTGCCGACGTGCAGCCGGGCGACCGCCTCGTCACCTCCGGTCTCGACGGGGTGTATCTCCCGGGCTTGCCGGTGGCCGACGTGGTGAGCGTGGAAGGCGAGCCGCACAGTTTCGCCGTGATCCTGTGCGAGCCGGTCGCCGGGGTGGAGCGCACCACCCAGGTGCTGGTGCTGGGCCGCGCGGTGCCGCCGCCGCCCCGTCCCAGGCCGATCAACGACGCCGAACGCAAGGGATAAGCGCATGCAGCCCACTCATCGCTCGAGCCGAATCCTGTTGCCGGCCAACACCTGGTTCGTGTACCTCACCCTGGCGCTCGCCCTGGGCCTGTCGTACATCCCGACGGGGCTGCTGCCCGGCGTGCCCGACTGGGTGGCGCTGGTGCTCGCCTTCTGGAGCGTGCGCGAGCCGCTGCGGGTGGGCATGGGGGCGGCCTTCGTGCTCGGCGTGCTGGTCGACATCGGACACGGCGCAGCCATGGGTCAGCACGCCCTCGCCTACGTCGTGCTCGCCTACTTCGCCGGCTCGGCCGGGCGGCGGGTGCTGTGGTTCCCGCTCGCGCAGCAGGCGCTGCACATGCTGCCGCTCCTGCTCATGATCCAGGTCCTGATGGTGGCGGTGCGGCTGCTGGCTGGGGCCGAATTCCCCGGGTGGTGGTACTTCCTGTCGAGCTTCACCGGCGCCGCGCTGTGGGTGCCGCTCAACTTCGTGCTGCTGCTGCCGCAATACCGGCCCGTCGACCGGGACGACAACCGGCCCATATGACGGAGTTCCGCACCCCCGAGCAGGAGCTCGCCGGCTTTCGCGCACGGGTGCTCGTGGCGGGCATCTTCATGCTGGCCTGCTTCGCGGTGCTGGCGGGCCGCTTCTTCTACCTGCAGGTGGTGAAGTACGACTACTTCCACACCCGCGCCGAGGACAACCGCATCGCGCTGCTGCCGGTGGTGCCCAACCGGGGCACCATCCGCGACCGCAACGGCGTCGAGCTCGCCCGCAACTACGCGGCCTACACGCTGGAGATCACCCCCTTGCGGGTGCCGGACCTGGACGCCACCATCGAGGCGCTGCGCGAGTTGGTGGCCATCGACGAGTACGACCTGCGCCGCTTCCGCAAGCTGATGGAGGAGAGCAAGCGCTTCGAAAGCGTGCCGCTGCGCACGCGGCTCACCGATGACGAGGTGGCGCGTTTCGTGGCGCAGCGCTTCCGCTTCCCCGGGGTCGAAGTCCAGGCCCGGCTCTTCCGCGACTACCCGCTGGGCAAGACGGCCGCCCACGTGATCGGCTACATCGGCCGCATCAACGATCGCGACCAGGAGCGCATCGAGGAGCAGGGCGAGACCGCCAACTATCGCGGCTCGGACCACATCGGCAAGACCGGGCTCGAACACTCCTACGAGGCCGAGCTGCATGGCGTCACCGGCGTCGAGCAGGTGGAGGTCAACGCCGGCGGGCGGGCGGTGCGCCTCATGTCGCGCACTCCGCCGGTGGCCGGGAGCGACCTCGAGCTCACCCTGGACATCGAGCTGCAGAAGGTGGCCGAGGCGGCCTTCGGCGAGCGCCGCGGCGCCCTCGCGGCCATCGACCCGCGCACCGGCGGCGTGCTCGCGCTGGCGTCCATGCCCGCCTTCGATCCCAACCTCTTCGTGGACGGCATCTCCACCGCCGACTGGAAGGCGCTCAACGACTCGCCCGACCATCCGCTGCTGCACCGTGCGATCTACAGCGCCTATCCGCCCGGCTCCACCTTCAAGCCTTTCATGGCCCTCGCCGCGCTCACCACCGGCAAGCGCACCGCCGAGCAGAGCATGCCCGACCCGGGCTACTTCACCTTCGGCGGGCACCGCTTCATGGACGACAAGGTGGGCGGCCACGGCACGGTGGACCTGCACAAGTCCATCGTGGTCTCGTGCAACACCTACTACTACGAGCTCGCCAACGACTTGGGGATCGACGCCATCGCGGCCTTCATGCGTCCGCTCGGTTTCGGCTCGCGCACCGGCATCGACATTCCGGGCGAGGCCGAGGGGGTGCTGCCTTCGCCCGAGTGGAAGCGTGCGCGCTTCAAGAAGCGCGAGCAGCAGAAGTGGTACGGCGGCGAGACGATCTCGGTGGGCATCGGCCAGGGCTACAACGCCTATACGCCGCTGCAGCTGGCCAACGCGCTCGCCACGGTGGTGAACGGCGGCAAGGTCTACAAGCCGCACGTGGTGCGCCACGTGGTCGATGCGGCCACCGGCAAGCGGCGCCCGATCGAGCCTTCGCCCATCCGGGAGCTCTCCTTCAAGCCGGCGCACCTCGCGGCGGTGCGCGCGGCAATGGTCGACGTGAACAAGGAGGGCACCGGCGCACGTGCCTTCGCCGGCGCACCCTACAGCGTCGGCGGCAAGACCGGCACGGCGCAGGTCTACTCGCTGCGCGGCAGCAAGTACGTGGCTGGCCGCGTCGCCGAGCGTCTGCGCGACCACTCCTGGTTCATCGCCTATGCGCCCGCGGACAATCCGACCATCGCGCTGGCGGTGCTGGTCGAGAACGGCGGCTTCGGCGCCCAGTCGGCCGCGCCGATCGCGCGCCAGGTGATCGACTATCACCTGCTCGGCGATCGCCGGGAGGGCCCGGCCGGCGAGGATGCGGAAGGGGCCGACGAGCAATGATGACGGAACACCGCTTCCACCCGGCAAACCTGCTGCGCGCGGCAGTGCGCCCGATCGATCCGATGCTGTTCGGGATTCTCGCGGTGCTCCTCGGCTACGCCTTCGTGCTGATGCAGAGCGCCTCGCCGGAACGGCTCGATTCGCTCCTCACGAACACGGGGGTGGCCGTCGCCGTCATGTGGGCGGCGGCGCGCCTGCCGCTGCAGCGGCTGATGTCGTTCGCGCTGCCGCTCTACGCGCTGGGCGTGGTGCTGCTGGTGGCGGTGGAGCTGTTCGGCGTTACCGCCAAGGGCGCCCAGCGGTGGCTCGACGTGGGCGTCACGCGCATTCAGCCCTCGGAGCTCATGAAGATCGCGATGCCCTTGATGCTCGCCTGGTACTTCCAGCAGCGGGAAGGGCAGATCGGCCTGCGCGAGTTCATCGGTGCGGGAATCCTGCTCGCGGTCCCGGTCGGTCTCATCGTGGTTCAGCCCGACCTCGGCACCAGCCTCCTGGTGGCGGCAGCCGGCCTCTACGTGATATTTTTCGCCGGCCTGTCCTGGAAGCTCATCGTGCCCGTCGTGGCGGCGGGGGTGTTCGGCATCGGCGCGATCGTCGGATTCGGCGACCACCTGTGCCAGCCGGGCGTCGAGTGGTACGGCCTGCACGAATACCAGAAGAACCGGGTGTGCACGCTGCTCGACCCGAGCCAGGACCCGCTGGGCAAGGGCTTCCACATCATCCAGTCGACCATCGCCATCGGGTCGGGCGGCGTGCTCGGCAAGGGCTGGATGGACGGCACCCAGACGCACCTCTCTTTCCTTCCCGAGCGTCACACCGATTTCATCTTCTCGGTGCTCGCCGAGGAGTTCGGCCTGCTCGGAGCCCTGGTGCTGCTCGCCACCTACGGCCTGCTCATCCTGCGCGGCCTCGTCATCGCCCTGTATGCGCCCACGCTGGGCAGTCGGCTGCTGGCGGGGGCGGTCACGATGAATTCCTTTACATATGCGTTCGTGAATATGGGCATGGTAAGCGGCATACTCCCGGTGGTGGGCGTGCCGCTGCCCTTTATCAGTTACGGCGGCACCGCGCTGGTGACGCTGTGTCTCGGCGTGGGCATCCTGATGTGCATCCAGCGCAGCCGAGTGCTCGCCCAGCCCGGAAGCCGATGAGTTCGACGTACATGATCGCGAGAACGCCTGTCCTGCCGCGCGCCTTGCTCCTCGCGGCGGCGGCCGTCCTGTTCGGACTGGCCGGCTGCGGCTCGGCGCCCACCCGTGGGCCGGACGGAAGCGCCACCGAGCCGGCCGTGCGCGACGGCGCCGCGCCCGGGGAGCCTGCCATGACCCGGCCGGGCACCGCCGGGCGGCGCGGTGGCGGCTATTACAAGGACGACGGTCCCCACGACAACCCTCCGGCGGACCTGGACAGCGTGCCCGACGCCCAGCCGCGAGACGAGCCGCTACACCGCTTCGCCAACCGGCCCTACAACGTGTTCGGGCGCGATTACGTGCCCGCCACCGAGCGGCGGCCGTTCCGCGAGCGCGGCATGGCGAGCTGGTACGGCCGCCGCTTCCATGGCAAGCCGACCTCGAGCGGCGAGCCCTACGACATGTACGCCATGACCGCGGCGCATCCGACCCTGCCGATTCCGAGCTACGTGCGCGTGACCAGCGTCGCCAACGGGCGATCGGTGGTGGTGCGGGTGAACGACCGGGGCCCCTTCCACCCCGGGCGCATCATCGACCTGTCGTATACCGCGGCGCACCGCCTGGGTTATGTGAATGCCGGGAGCACCCTGGTCGAGGTCGAAGCCATCCTGCCCGACGAAGTCGACATGATTGCCGCGAAACGCCCGGTACCGCCTCTGCCCGGGCGCGCGCCCGCGCTGGCCGAGGCCTCCGTCGCGGCCGCCGTCCCGCCGCCCGCGGCGACGCCCGCGCCCGCCCGTGCGGCGACCGACGGACGCGGCGTCTTCCTGCAGCTCGGCTCCTTCGCCTCGGTGGCCAACGCCGAGGACTTCCGCGGCATGGTGCGCGAGCAGCTCGCGATGTTCGCCGACCGCCTCGAGCTGCACGCCGAAGGCGGCCGCTACCGGCTCCAGCTCGGTCCCTTCGCCTCGGTCGACGAGGCGCGCGTGGAGGGCGAGCGCATCGCCCGGGTCCTCAAGTTGAGACCATTCGTCGTGTCACGCTGAACCAATTGCCCCTAACCTTGGTCAGGGGTCCGGGACCGACCTATAATCGACCGCCGGTACCCGCCTCCCGTCCATCCTCCGTTCCAGATCCCGATGCGTTTCCTCACCGCCCTGCTGTTCGCTTTTCTCGCCTTTTCCGCATCCGCCCAGACCGTGCCGGCGCCCGCCCTGGCCGCCAAGGCGTGGGTGCTCCTCGATCACGGCACCGGCCAGGTGCTTGCGGCACACGATCCCGACGCGCGGGTGGAGCCGGCGTCGCTCACCAAGCTGATGACCGCCTACCTCGCCTTCTCGGCGCTGAAGAGCGGCACCATCACCCTGGAGCAGGTCGTGCCGGTGTCGGAGCGGGCCTGGCGCATGGCGGGCTCGCGCATGTTCATCCAGCCCGACAAGCCGGTCACCGTCGACCAGCTGCTGCACGGAATGATCATCCAGTCGGGCAACGACGCCTGCGTGGCGCTGGCCGAGCTCATCGCCGGCTCCGAGGAGGCCTTCGCACACCTCATGAACCGCGAGGCGAAGCGGCTGGGCATGACCAGCACGAACTTCACCAACGCCTCCGGCATGCCGGATCCGCAGCTCTACAGCACGGCCCGCGACCTGTCGCTGCTCGCAGCGGCCATCGTGCGCGACTTCCCCGAGTACTACCGTTACTACTCGATGAAGGAGTACAGCTACAACAACATCACCCAGCCCAACCGCAACCGCCTGCTGTGGCTCGACACGACGGTCGACGGCCTGAAGACCGGCCACACCGAGGCGGCCGGCTACTGCCTCATCGCGTCGGCGCAGCGCGGTCCGCGCCGGCTCATCTCGGTGGTGCTCGGCACCGACTCGGACACCATCCGCGCCCAGGAATCGCTCAAGCTCCTCAACTACGGCTTTCAGTTCTACGACACCGTGCGCCTGTACGAGGCGGGCAAGGAGCTCTCCCGCTTCCGGGTGTGGAAGGGCGAGGCGAACGACTTGCCGGTGGGTTTCGCGGCCGATTTCGTGATGTCCCTGCCCAAGGGCCAGGCCGAAAAGATCCAGGTCTCGCTGGTGAGCCAGCAGCCGGTGATGGCGCCGATCCAGAAAGGCCAGCCGGTGGGCACGATGCAGCTCACCCTCGACGGCAAGGCCCTCGGCGAGTACCCGGTGGTGGCGCTCGAGGCGGTGCCGCTGGCGGGCTTCTTCGGCCGCCTGTGGGACGCACTGGTGCTGTGGATCAAGAGTCTGTGACGTTGCCGCGGAGAGCCGCATGAGCACCTGCTACCTGAATGGGACCTTCCAGCCGCTCGAGGACGCGCGCGTCTCGCCGATGGACCGCGGCTTCCTGTTCGGCGACGGCGCCTACGAGGTGATCCCCGTCTATTCGCGGCGTCCCTTCCGGCTCGCCCAGCACATCGAGCGCCTCGCGCACACCCTCGAGGCGATCCGGCTGCCCAATCCCCACCCGGCCGGCGAATGGGCGGCGATCGTGGAAGAGATCGTGGCGCGCAACGCCTGGGACGACCAGTCGGTGTACCTGCAGGTGACGCGGGGACCCGACACGAAGCGCAACCACGCCTTCCCGGCCGAGATTCGCCCCACGGTCTTCCTCATGAGCGACGAGCTCGTCACCACGCCGCCGGCGCTGCTCGCGACCGGCGTGGCGGCGGTGTCGGCCGCCGACTATCGCTGGCTGCGCTGCGACCTCAAGACGGTGGCGCTGCTCGCCAACTGCCTGCTGCGCCAGCAGGCGGTCGACCAGGGCTGTGCCGAGACGATCCTGTTCCGGGACGGCTTCCTGACCGAAGGGGCGGCCTCCAACATCTTCATGGTCAAGGACGGCGTGATGCTCGTCCCGCCCAAGAGCCACCTCATGCTGCCCGGCATCACCTACGACGTGGTGCTCGAGCTCGCCGCCCGCCACGGCCTGCCCCACGAGGTGCGCGAGATCCTGGAGGACGAGGTGCGGGCCGCCGACGAGCTGTGGATGACCTCCTCGACCAAGGAAGTGCTCGCCGTCACGCGGCTGGACGGCCAGCCGGTGGGCGACGGCACGCCCGGGCCGGTGGGGCGCCGGATGTACGGCTGGTACCAGGACTTCAAGAACACGGTGATGCGCGGTGGCTGACCCGACCCGGACGACCCTGCTCGAGTTTCCCTGCCAGTTCCCCATCAAGATCATGGGGGGGCGGGTGGACGACTTCGCCCAGGAGATCGTGGCCGTGGTGCTGCGCCACGCCCCCGATTTCGACCCGTCGACGGTGGAGATGCGCCCGTCCCGCAAGGGCAACTACCTGGCGCTCACCTGCACCGTGCGCGCGGTCTCCCAGGACCAGCTCGACGCGCTGTACCGCGAGCTCACCTCGCATCCGCTGGTGAAGGTGGTCCTGTGACGGCGGCGCCGGAGCTGCTGGTGCGCCGCCTCGGCCGCGTCGACTACGAGCCCACCTGGCAGGCGATGCGCGCCTTCACCGATGGGCGCGACGATGCCACGCCCGACGAGATCTGGCTCCTGGAGCATCCGCCGGTCTACACCCTGGGCCAGGCCGGGCGGCCCGAGCACCTGCTGTGCGAGACCGACATTCCGCTGGTGAAGATCGACCGCGGCGGGCAGATCACCTACCACGGCCCCGGCCAGCTCGTGGCCTACCTGCTCATCGACCTGCACCGTCGCCGCCTCAAGGTGCGCGAGCTGGTCGCGCTCATGGAGCAGGCCATCATCGACTGCCTCGCCGAGTGGGGGCTCGCCGCGGAGCGCAAGGCGGGCGCCCCGGGCGTCTATATCGACGGCGCCAAGATCGCCGCGCTGGGGCTGCGGGTCCGGAACGGCTGCAGCTACCACGGCCTGTCGCTCAACGTGGACATGGACCTCGCCCCCTTCTCCTGGATCAATCCCTGCGGCTACGAGGGCTTGCGGACAATACGGTTGAAGGATTTCGGCGTCACGGATAAGGTACCGGCGGTGGGCGAGCGACTGCTTGTCCACCTGCAGCGCCTGCTTCCGCCGGTGGCTACCGCCGCCGCGGAAACGCCGGCGTAAACGGCCGCGGGTCATCCCCCGGCACAACAGAGAGAAGAAGCGAGACTCGCATGGAAACCCCCGCACGCAAGCAGCGCGGCGCCGACAAGACGGCCCGCATCCCGATCAAGATCGTCCCCGCCGAGCGCCTCAAGAAACCCGACTGGATCCGCATCCGCCTGGGCGCGGGCGAGGAAGCCGAGCGCTTCAACGAGATCAAGGCGACGCTGCGCGACCACAAGCTGCACACCGTGTGCGAGGAAGCCTCCTGCCCGAACATCCACGAATGCTTCGGCAAGGGCACCGCGACCTTCATGATCATGGGCGACATCTGTACCCGCCGCTGCCCCTTCTGCGACGTGGGCCACGGCCGCCCCGAGCCGCTCAACACCGACGAGCCGGCCGAGCTCGCCCGCACCATCGCCGCGATGCGGCTCAACTACGTGGTGATCACCAGCGTCGACCGCGACGACCTGCGCGACGGCGGTGCCCAGCACTTCGTCGACTGCATCCGCGAGACGCGCGCCGCCTCGCCCAAGACCGCCATCGAGGTCCTGGTGCCCGACTTCCGCGGCCGCATGGAGATCGCCCTGGAGATCTTCGACCAGGCGCCGCCGGACGTGATGAACCACAACCTCGAGACCGTGCCGCGCCTCTACAAGCAGGCCCGTCCCGGCTCCGACTACGAATACTCGCTGCGCCTGCTCAAGGAATTCAAGGCGCGCCATCCCGACGTGCCGACCAAGTCCGGCCTGATGGTAGGCCTGGGCGAGACCGACGAGGAAATCCTCGAAGTGATGCGCGACCTGCGCGCCCACGATGTGGAGATGCTCACCATCGGCCAGTACCTGCAGCCCTCCGGCGGCCACCTGCCGGTGCTGCGCTATGTGCACCCCGACACCTTCAAGATGTTCGAGACCGAGGCGCTCAAGATGGGCTTCAAGAACGCCGCCTGCGGTCCGATGGTGCGCTCGTCCTACTGGGCCGACCAGCAGGCCCACGGCGCCGGCGTGGTCTGATCGCCGGGCGGGCGGCGGCTGCGGTCGTGGCGCCCGCCTGCAAGCCAGCCGCCGTCGGCGGGGCGAGCCCGATCCGACCGTTCATCCGTTTGGCATAGGTCGCTCATCGTCGCTCGCCCCGTGCTCGCTTCGATCGTGGCATGATCGCGGGGTGTGCCGCACCCCGCGGCCGCTTCGACCCGGAGGGCTGGATGGATCGACGGCATTTCCTCTTGAGCGCGGGCGCAAGCCTCCTGCTCCCCCGCGCCGCATGGGCGCACCACGGGTAGTGTTCTGAACAGTGTGCAAAAGCCCGGAGGGGCTTGCAGAGAGGGGT
>DYFV01000118.1 GCA_020725025.1 Azoarcus sp. | reverse complement strand
CGATCGCAACCGGCGCTTCCTGGGCCGCTACGCATGGGGGGAGTTCACCCTAACGGGGGCCTACGCCGACCGGCGCAAGAGCTATGCGACCGCCCCCTACGACACCCTGCTCGGCGATCCGCGCACCTTCGCCCGCGACCGCCAGCTTCTCGTCTCGCTCTCCCACGAGGGCGAGTGGCGGCCCGGCCTGGGCCTGCTGACCCGGCTCACCGCCGGCGGCGCCGAGTACCGCGCCGACTGGCCCTTCGACCCGCCCGACGGCGTGAACCGCGACGACAGCCACGGCCACTGGTGGGGCGTCGAGGTGCAGGCCACCGACACCCGGGTCGACCGCCACACCCTGGTCTACGGCCTGGAATACCGCGACGAGTACGAGCTCTTCCAGCGCAATGCCGACCTCGGTCCGCCCCGCGCCGTGCATCTGGACGACAAGCGCAGCGCCCGCCATGTCGGCGCCTATCTCCAGGACGAATGGCGCGGCGAGACGTGGCGCATCAACGCCGGCGTGCGCGCCGACCATTACAGCAGCTTCGGCAGCACCCTCAACCCTCGCCTTGCCCTGGTGCACCTGCTGTCGCCCGCCACCACGGTCAAATACCTCGCCGGTACGGCCTATCGCGCGCCGACCGTCTACGAGATGCACTACCACGACGGCAACGAGACGATGAAGGCGAATCCGGAGCTGGATCCGGAGCGCATCCGCTCCCTCGAGGTGGCCGTCGAGCACGTCGCGGCGGGCGGCTGGCAACTGGGGGCGAGCTTCTTCCACAACCGCATCCGCGACCTCATCGTGCAGGAGACGGATCCGGCCGACGACCTGCTCGTCTACCGCAACCGGGGCAGCGCCACGATCCGCGGCGCCGTCCTTTCGCTCGCGAGGCGCTGGTCGGACGGAACCCGTCTCGGGCTGTCGTCGAGCTGGCACCACGCGCGAGACGGGGACAGCGGCGAGCGACTCACCCACACGCCCCGCCACGTGGCCAAGCTCGACGTGACGATCCCGCTCGGCAGCTGGCGCACGACCCTCGAGGCGCGACATCTCGGCCACCGCACGACACCTGCCGGCGCGGTCGGCGACCAGCAGTGGGTGAACCTCGCCCTGGTGTCGGCGCGCCCGGTGCTTGGCGGGGCCCAGCTCGCGCTGCGCGTGGAGAACCTCACCGACCGGCGCCTCGCCGACCCGGCCAGCGAGGAATTCCCCCAGGACCGCCTGCCCCGCAAGGGGCGCGTCGCAAGGATGTCCGCCACATGGCAGTTCTGACGCGGCTCCTGCTCGCGCTGGCGTCGCTCGGTGTCTTCGGTGCCAGCCAGGCGACGACGACGCCCACGGAATCCGAGCTGCGTGCCGCGCTCGCCTACAAGCTGATGCTGTTCGTGGAATGGCCTGCCGGAGAACCGGACGGGACGGCACGTCGGCTGCTGTGTGTCGTGACCGAGGATCCCGATACGGGGCGTGCCTTCGCGGCGCTCGCGGGCCAGACCGTCAAGGGACGTCTCCTGGCGGTCCAGCGCCGCGCTCCCCTCGCCGACCTGGGCCAATGCGACGCGGTCTATTTCGACCGCCTCGAGCCGGGCCTGCTCGCCGACAAGCTGGCGGGCCTCGCGGGGCGGCCGGTGCTCACCTTCGCCACCGCCCCGGCACGGGATGCGCCCGCCATGATCGGGCTGGTCGTCGACCGGCGCCGGCTGGCCTTCGACGTGCGCCAGCCGGCCCTGCGCGCGGCGGGCCTCGGCCTCGACGCCCGCGTCATGCAGCTCGCCCGCGAGGTGGTGCGATGAACCGGGAAGCCGCTGTGGAACCCACCGGCAGCCGCCTGCCGCTGCTCGCCTCCGGCCTCGCCCTCGGCATCGCCATGCTGGCGCTGGTCTCGCTCGAATACGTCGACCAGCGCGACGCGCTGCTCGGCAGCCTGCAGGCACAGGCGCGCATCGTGGGCGAGAGCAGCGTTCCCGCGCTGGTGTTCGACGATGCGGGGGCCGCGCGCGGCAGCCTGGATTCGCTGCGCTCGGTGGAGTGGATCCGCGGCGCCGCGCTCTACCGTGCCGACGAGGCTGGGGGCGAACCCCGCTTGTTCGCCGAGTACCGCGCCGCCGGAGAGGATGCGAGCTTCGCCAGGCGGAGCCTTGACACGACAGGCTTCGCGGCGCTCGACGTGACCCATGCGGTGTCGGTCGAGGGACGCGAGGTGGGCTACGTGCAGGTGATCGCCCGGCCCGAGGAGCTCCTCACCCGCGTCGGCCGTTACTTCGCCACGGTTCTGGCGGTGGCGGTCGGTGCGCTCGCCATCGCCTTCGCCCTCACCGGCGGGCTGCGACAGCGCGTGCGGGAGACCGAGCACCTGCTCCAGACCCGCGCCCACTACGACGATCTTACCGGGCTGCCGAACCGCAATCTCTTCAACGACCGCATCCAGCACGCGATTTCCCTCGCCGAGCGGCGCAGCGGGACGGTCGCGCTGCTGTTCTGCGACCTGGACAACTTCAAGGTCATCAACGACAGCCTCGGACATGCGGCCGGCGACCTCGTGCTGGCGCTCGCCGCGAAGCGGCTGAAAGGCGCGGTGCGCGAAGCCGACACCGTGTGCCGGCTGGGCGGGGACGAGTTCGTCGCCATCCTCGAGAACTGCGACGCCCCGGCGGCCGGGCGTGCGGCCGAGCACATGCTCGCCGCGCTTGCGGCCAGCTACGTGGTGGACGGGCGGGAGATCTCGGTGGGCAGCAGCCTCGGCATTGCGCTCTATCCGCGGGACGGCACCGACGCGGGCCAACTGCTGCGGGCCGCGGACACCGCGCTCTATTCCGCCAAGTCGGCCGGCAAGGGCACTTTCCGCTTCTTCTCGGAGGCCCTGGACCGGCAGGCCCACGAGCGCATGGAACTCGAGAGCGGGCTGCGCCGCGCGCTCGCCCACAGCGAGTTCGTTCTCCATTACCAGCCCCAGGTCGATGTGGCCAGCCGCAGGCTGACAGGCGCGGAGGCCCTGTTGCGCTGGGCGAGTCCCGAGCACGGCAACGTGCCGCCGGCACGTTTCATCCCGGTGGCGGAGGAGTCTGGGCTGATCCGCGAGATCGGGCAATGGGCGCTGCAGGAAGCCTGTCGCCAGGCCGGCGCCTGGCGCGCCCGTGCCCCCGGCTTCGTGATTGCGGTGAACGTCTCCGCACGCCAGCTCAACGAGCCCGGACTCGCCCGGGCGGTTCGCGCGACCCTCGATCTCTGCGGCCTGCCGCCGAATCAGCTCGAGCTGGAGCTCACCGAGAGCGCGCTCCTCACCCACGCCCACGAGGTCAACGAGAACCTGCGCGCGCTCGACGCCCTCGGGGTGAACCTCAGCCTCGACGACTTCGGCACCGGCTACTCCTCCCTCGGCTACCTCAAGCGCCTGCCGATCGGCCGCCTCAAGATCGACCAGGGCTTCACCCGCCACCTGCCCGACGGGACGGACGACGCCGCCATCGTCGAGGCCATCCTCGCGCTCGCCGGCGCGATGGACATGGAGGTGGTCGCCGAGGGCGTGGAGAGCGAGGCCCAGTTCGAGTTCCTGCGCGCGGCCGGCTGCGACTACGCGCAGGGCTGGCTCTTCGGCAAGGCGGTACCAGCCGAGGAGTTCGAGCGCCTCTGGCTCACGAAGCACGCGGCCGGCCATGCACCGGCCGGGGACGAGAGAGCGCTTCCCGGCACCTCGAACTGAGCGCACAATGGCCCGGTTCGCCAAACCCGTGGAGGCGACGCCATGGGCTTTTCGCACACGGTCGGCCGGCAGCGCCACGTCTTCGCCGACCTGAAGACGCTGCTCGCGCGGGCGAGCCCCGCGCGCTCGGGCGACGCGCTGGCCGGCGTCGCCGCCGCAAGCGAGGAGGAGCGCATGGCCGCGCGCTACGCGCTCGCGGACCTGCCGCTCGCCCGCTTCCTGTCCGAGGCGGTGATCCCCTACGAGGACGACGAGGTCACCCGCCTCATCGTCGACCGGCACGACCCGGCCGCCTTCTCCGCGATCCGCAGCCTCACCGTGGGCGAGTTCCGCGACTGGCTGCTCGCCGACGAGACCGACGGCGACACCCTCGCCCGCGTCGCCCCGGGCATCACCCCGGAGATGGCCGCGGCGGTGTCCAAGCTCATGCGCAACCAGGACCTGGTGCTCGCGGCCAGGAAGTGCCGGGTGGTGACCCGCTTCCGCGACACCCTCGGCCTGCCCGGCCGGCTCGCGGTGCGGCTGCAGCCCAACCATCCCACCGACGACCCGCGGGGCATCGCCGCCGCGATCCTGGACGGACTGCTCTACGGCTGCGGCGACGCGGTGATCGGCATCAACCCGGCCGGCGACAGCCTCGCCGCCATCGTGAGGCTGCTGGAGCTGGTGGACCGGGTGCGCGAACGCCACGGAGTACCCACCCAGTCCTGCGTGCTCGCCCACGTCACCCACACCCTGCGCGCCATCGAGGCCGGCGCGCCGGTGGACCTGGTGTTCCAGTCGATCGGCGGCACCGAGGCCGCCAACGCGAGCTTCGGCATCGACCTCGCGCTGCTCGCCGAGGCGCGTGCCGCGGCGCTCTCCCTGGGGCGCGGCACGGTCGGCCACAACGTCATGTATTTCGAGACCGGCCAGGGCAGCGCCCTCTCGGCCAACGCCCACCATGGCGTGGACCAGCAGACGGTGGAGGCGCGCACCTACGCGGTGGCGCGGGCGTTCGAGCCCCTGCTGGTGAACACCGTGGTCGGGTTCATCGGCCCCGAGTACCTCTACGACGGCAAGCAGATCCTGCGCGCCGGCCTGGAAGACCACTTCTGCGGCAAGCTCCTGGGCGTGCCCATGGGCTGCGACGTGTGCTACACCAACCACGCCGAGGCCGACCAGGACGACATGGACGTCCTGCTCACCCTGCTCGGCGTGGCCGGGGTGAACTTCGTCATGGGTGTGCCGGGCGCCGACGACATCATGCTGAACTACCAGAGCACCTCCTTCCACGACGCGCTCTATCTGCGCCGGGTGCTTGGCCTCGGACGGGCACCCGAGTTCGAGGACTGGCTCGCGCGCATGGGGCTCGTCGACGATGCGGGAAATCTCCTGCCGCCACCGGCGCGCCAGCCGCTCCTCCTGGCGGCGGCCGAACTGGGGGCGGCGGAGTGAAACAGCCCGTGTCGAGCCTTCGCAGCTTCGCGCAGCCGCCGTGTAGTCCGCATGCGCCTCCCGCCGGGGTGCCGGCATGAGACGGGCCGCCCCCGACCCCTGGCTCGCCCTGCGCCGCTTCACCGCCGCGCGCATCGCCCTCGGGCGCAGCGGCGCGAGCCTGCCCACCCGGGAGGTGCTCGCCTTCGGGCTCGCCCACGCCCGCGCACGGGATGCGGTCCACCGCCGGCTCGATCCAGCGACGGTGGACGCGGCCCTTGCCGCCGCCGGCATGGCGCCGGCGATCCGGGTGCACAGCGCCGCCTCGGACCGGGCCGAGTACCTGCGCCGCCCCGACGCCGGCCGGCGCCTGGACGATGCGAGCCGCACCCGGCTCACCGCGGCCGCAGCCCGGGACGCGTTCGACCTGGTGCTGGTGGTGGCCGACGGCCTCTCCGCGCTCGCTGCGGAAAGCCACGCGGTGCCGGTGATCGCGGCGCTGCGGCCGCTGCTCGCCGGCTGGCGCCTCGGGCCGACGGTGCTCGCCCGGCAGGCGCGGGTGGCCCTCGGCGACGAGATCGGCGCGCTGCTCGGCGCGCGTCAGGTGGTGATGCTGATCGGCGAGCGCCCAGGGCTCTCCTCCCCCGACAGCCTGGGGCTCTACCTCACCTTCGACCCGCGCCCCGGGCGCACCGACGCCGAGCGCAACTGCATCTCCAACGTGCGGCCGGAAGGTCTCGATTACGCTCTCGCCGCGGCGCGGCTGGCCCACCTGCTGACGGGTGCGCGGGCGCTCGGGAAAAGCGGAGTGGCACTCAAGGACGACAGCGCACCGCCGGCCCTCGGAGGCCCGTAGCCCGGATGGAGTGCTACGGAAACCGGGCGAAGAGGCGCAACAGCGGCAGAAGCCGCAAGAAAAACAGGGCCGCGACGGTCGCCGGGCCCTGTGGGGAGCGGCCATCGCCGCTCCGATGCTGCGGGGGTACTGCTCAGTCGTCCGCCCGGACCGGTGTGGCCGGATGGAACACCTCGGGCGCCACCGCGTCCCGCGTGCTGCCGATGTCCTGCTCGATCGGCGGCAGGGAGTGGGCGATGCCCTTGTGGCAGTCGATGCAGGTCTTGCCTTCCGCCAGGCCTTCCTGGTGCGCCTTGTTCGAGCGGCGTCCCTGCACCGAATAGTCGAAGTACTCGAAGTTGTGGCAGTTGCGGCACTCCCGCGAGTCGGTCTTCTTCATCCGCGCCCATTCGTTCTGGGCGAGCTGAAGACGCTTGGCGTCGAACTTCTCGGGCGTGTCGACCGAACCCAGCAGGTGGTGCCAAAGCTCCTTCGACGCCTGGATCTTGCGCACGATCTTGTGCTGCCAGTCCTTGGGCACGTGGCAGTCCGGGCAGGTCGCGCGCACGCCGGTGCGGTTCTGGTAGTGGATGGTGTTGCGGTACTCCTCGTACACGTTCTCCTGCATCTCGTGGCAGGAGATGCAGAAGGCCTCGGTGTTGGTCAGCTCCATGGCGGTGTTGAAGCCGCCCCAGAAGACGATGCCGGCCACGAAGGCGACTCCGCCCACGCCGAGGGCGACGCGGCGCAGGCGCTGCCAGAGGCGGCCCTTGTCCGGGTTGTGGTCGTTGCTCATGTCGATTCCCCGTTGGTCAGGTCGCTCAGCGCAGGCCTTCCGCGCGCTTGAAGGTGTTCTCCACCAGCGGCTTGGCGTCCGTCTGGGGCACGTGGCACTGCAGGCAGAAGTAGCGCCGCGGCGAGATGTTGGAGAGCTCGGTGCCCTCGCGGTCCTTGAAGTGGGTGAGGCTCACCTTGGTCGCCTTGAACTCCTGATAGCGGGTCCAGGAGTGGCAGTCCATGCACTTGTTGAAGTTCACGGTCACCTCGTAGCCCTCGACCTTGTGCGGGATCAGCGGCGGCTGCTGCACGAAGTCGCGCGGAATCGGGGCGCTGTCCGGGATCTGGCGATAGTTGCCGGGCGCGAGTTCCGGGGCGTTGACGTCGACGCCGCGCACGCTCGTCACCGTCTGCGCCAAAGGCGCCGTCGTCGCGCCCAGCCCCAAGGCGGCAATGAGTGCCAGCACGAGATTACGGGTCTTCCTGTTCATGACTCGCTCCTGTCAAATCGGGTCGTAATGCGAAACACGTTCTTGCTGCACACATCGGCACAACGGCCGCAGGTCGTGCAGTCCTGGTCGAGAATGAGGGGGTGGTCCTGCCCGACTGCCTTGAGGGCCGGACGGATCACCTGGGGCTCCGGGCACACCGCAAAGCAGTCCATGCAGTCGTTGCAGGCGCTGCGCTTGTCGGCGGTGACGCGCAGCAGGGCCTTCTTTCCGAGCAGCCCGTAGAAGGCGCCCATCGGGCACGCATGCCCGCACCAGCCACGGCTGGCGATGAAGAGGTCGTAAAGGAAGACGCCGCCCACGATGCCCCAGGCCAGGCCGAAGCCGAAGATGAGACCCCGATGCAGCATGGACACCGGGTTGACCCACTCCCAGGCGAGGGAGCCGGTCACCGCGGCCGCGGCGAGCATCAGGCCGACGAGCCAGTAGCGCAGGCGCGCGTCCGGCCCCCGCCCGCCCTTCAGGCCAAGGCGGCGGCGCAGCCAGGCGGCGGCGTCGGTCACCAGGTTCATCGGGCAGACCCAGCTGCAGAAGAGCCGCCCGCCGAACACGAGGTAGAAGGCCGTCACGATCCCGCCACCCAGCAGCGCCTCCTTGTAGGGCACGTGGCCCGCGGCGAGCGACTGGGCGAGCAGGAAGGGGTCGGTGAGCGGCAGCACGCCCAGGGTGAGACTGGACGACAGGTTGCCCTTGACGATCCACACTCCGAGCCACGGCCCGGCGAGGAAAAGCGCGAGGATCCCCAGCTGCGAGACGCGGCGTGCGATCAGCCACTTGTGGGCGGCGAGCCAGCCCTTCGCCTCGACCGCCTCGCGCCCCGGCCGGGCCGAGACGCCGCGCTCGGCCGCAGCGCGCACGCTGGTCGCGGGAATCGCCGTGGAGCTGCGGGCGCTCATGGCTTCCACCCCGAATCGAGCCCGGCCGGGCCGGCGGGCACGTCCTGCGCGGGCGCGGCGGGCGCCGGTCGCAGCCGCGTGTCGCCGTAGGCCTGGCCTTCCATGCCGCGCACCGGAAGCTCCACCTGCTCGCCGATGAGCGAGCCCCCGGCCGCCTCCCGCTCCTCCCACCCCTTGCGGTAATGGTCGGCGGTCGAGCCCTTGGCCAGCGCGATCGGCAGCACCTTGATCGCGGCCTCGTCCGGCAGCACGCAGGCGGCCTCGCACTTGCCGCAGCCGGTGCAGTGCTCCGAGTGCACCGTGGGCAGCAGCAGCGCATGGCGGTCCGAGCGCGGGTTGTGCATCTTCTCCAGCGTGATCGCCTCGTCGATGACCGGGCACACCCGGTAGCACACGTCGCAGCGCAGGCCGAGGAAGTTGAGGCAGGTCTCCTGGTCGATCAGTACCGCGAGGCCCATGCGGGCGTCCTCGATGTCGGTGAGCGCACGGTCGAGCGCGCCGGTCGGACAGGCGACCACGCAGGGGATGTCCTCGCACATCTCGCAAGGCACCTTGCGCGCCTCGAAGTAGGGCGTGCCGGTCGCCACCGCGTCGCCCAGCTCGGCGAGCCTGAGGGTGTCGTAGGGGCAGTCGCGCACGCACAGGCCGCAGCGCACGCAGGCGGCGAGGAAATCCGCCTCCGCCAGCGCACCGGGCGGGCGCAGGGCGGTGGCCGGCAGGGCCGAGGCCTGCCTGGCATACAGGCCCGCGCCCAGGGTGACCAGGCAGGCGCCGCCCGCCACGCCGGCCATCTCCCGAAGGAAACGGCGGCGCGGCGGGGTTCTCGCCTCTCCGGTACGCGGGTCCTGTGTGTTGGTCATGATGCGGTGCTTCGTCGTTCGTGGAGCTATGCTCGGACAGGCGGGGGATGGGTTGCTCGATTGCGTTCGCGCTGTCCACCCATCCCCACCCCAGCCCTCGCCCTGAAGGGGAGGGAGTCAGTCGGCGCCCCTTCGGGGCGGATAGCACTACTAAGCCTTCGTCACCTTCACCGGGCACTTCTTGAAATCCGTCTCTTTCGAGATCGGGCAGGTGGCGTCCAGGATCAGCTTGTTCACCAGGCGGCCCTCGTCGAAGAAGGGGATGAAGATCAGGCCCACCGGCGGCTTGTTGCGGCCGCGGGTCTCGAGCCTGGCCACGATCTCGCCGCGCTTGGAGGCCACCTTCACCGCCATGCCGCGCTGCAGGCCGCGCTTGGCCGCGTCCTCCGGGTGCATGAAGACCTGGGCCTCCGGCACCGAGCGGTGCAGCTCGGGCACGCGCCGGGTCATCGAGCCGGTGTGCCAGTGCTCCAGCACGCGGCCGGTGCACATCCACAGGTCGAAGTCCTTGTCCGGCATTTCCGGGGGATCCTGGTAGGGCAGCGCGAAGATCACCGCCTTGCCGTCCTTGTGGCCGTAGAACTTCACGCCCTCGCCCGCCTTCACGTACGGGTCGTAGCCCTCGCGGAAGCGCCACAGGGTCTCCTTGCCGTCCACCACCGGCCAGCGCAGGCCGCGCGCCTTGTGGTAGGTGTCGAAGTCGGCCAGGTCGTGGGCCTTGCCGCGGCCGAACTTGGCGTATTCCTCGAAGAGGCCCTTCTGCAGGTAGTAGCCGAGCTCCTTCGACTCGTCGTTCATGTAGCCCGTCCAGGCGTGATCGTTCGCCTTCGCCACGTCGCCGAGGGGGTACTTGTCCACCTGACCGTTCTTGAACAGCACGTCGAACAGGGTCTTGCCCTTGTACTCCGGCTTCTTCGCGATCAGCTCGGCCGGCCACACCTCCTCCACCTTGAAGCGCTTGGAGAACTCGACGTACTGCCACAGGTCGGACTTGGCCTCGCCCGGGGGCGCCACCTGCTGGCGCCAGAACTGGGTGCGGCGCTCGGCGTTGCCGTAGGCGCCTTCCTTCTCGGTCCACATCGCCGCCGGCAGGATCAGGTCGGCGGACATGGCGGACACCGTCGGGTAGGCGTCGGAGACGACCACGAAGGCGTTCGGATTGCGCCAGCCGGGGTAGAGCTCGTCGTTGATGTTCGGCCCGGCCTGCATGTTGTTGGTGGTGCTGGTCCAGTAGCACTTGATCTTGCCGTCCTTGAGCGCCCGGCTCTGGGCGACGGCGTGCAGGCCGATCTTGTCGGGGAGCGTGCCCTCGGGCAGCTGCCACAGCTTCTCCGAGTACTGGCGGTGCGCCGGATTCATGACGACCATGTCGGCCGGCAGGCGGTGGGCGAAGGTGCCCACCTCGCGGGCGGTGCCGCAGGCCGAGGGCTGGCCGGTGAGCGAGAACGGCCCGGTGCCCGGCTCGGAGATCTTGCCGACGAGCAGGTGCACGTTGTAGATCATGTTGTTCACCCAGGTGCCGCGGGTGTGCTGATTGAAGCCCATGGTCCAGAAGGAGACGACCTTGCGGCCCGGGTCGGCGTAGAGCTTGGCCAGACGCTCCAGGCGCTCGGGCGGCACGCCGCAGAGCTTGGAGACCTTCTCGACGGTGTATTCGGAGACGAACTTGGCGAACTCGTCGAAGCCGATGTCCTTGGCCGCGGCGGGGTTGCCCTTGGGCTTGCCCTCGGCGCCGGGATAGCCGTTGTTGGTGGCGGCCGCCTCGAGCGGGTGGTTGGGACGCAGGCCGAAGCCGATGTCGGTCTCGCCGAGCTTGAAGTTCACGTGCTTGGCGACGAAATCCTTGTTCACCTTGCCGTTCTTGATGATGTAGTGGCAGATGTAGTTGAGGATCGCGAGGTCGGTCTGCGGGTGGAAGATCATCGGGTTGTCGGCGAGCTCGTAGGAACGATGCTCGAAGGTCGACAGCACGTGCACCTCCGCGCCCGGGTGGGTGAGGCGGCGGTCGGTGATGCGGCTCCACAGGATGGGGTGCATCTCGGCCATGTTGCTGCCCCACAGCACGAAGGCATCGGCGTTCTCGATGTCGTCGTAGCAGCCCATGGGCTCGTCGATACCGAAGGTGCGCATGAAGCCCGCGACGGCCGAGGCCATGCAGTGGCGCGCGTTCGGGTCGATGTTGTTGGTGCGGAAGCCGGCCTTCATCAGCTTGGCGGCGGCGTAGCCTTCCCAGATCGTCCACTGGCCGGAGCCGAACATGGCGATGGAGTCCTTGCCGTGCTCCTTGATGGCGGCCTTCCACTTCTGCTCCATGACGTCGAAGGCCTCCTTCCACGAGACCGGCGTGAATTCGCCGTTCTTGTCGTACTGGCCGTTCTTCTTGCGCAGCAGCGGCTGGGTGAGGCGGTCCTGGCCGTACATGATCTTGGACAGGAAGTAACCCTTGATGCAGTTCAGCCCGCGGTTGACCGGCGAATCCGGGTCACCCTGGGTGGCGACGACGCGTCCGTTCTGCACGCCCACCAGCACCGAACAGCCGGTGCCGCAGAAACGGCAGGCGGCCTTGTCCCAGCGCACCTTGGTGTTGGCCGCATCGGCCTGCGCCCGGGCTACGACCGGGATGCTCATCCCCGCGGTAGTCGCTGCGGCCGCGACCGCGTTCGACTTGATGAATTGGCGACGATCCATGTTTTTCATGCCTCCTGTAATTCGAGACCTTCATCGGTGTATTCGTATGCGAGCGTCACGGCGAGCACCTGCTTGACCAGGCTCACCGCGAGAATCGAGTCGGTGGTCGAATGGCCGGGGCCGTCCTCCACGGTGACGATCAGCTGGCCGTTCTCGGCGCTCCTGGCGTGCAGCTCGACACCGGGGATCGCGGCGAGCGATGCCTCCAGCGCCGGGAAGTCCTCGGGCTTGGCCCGCAAGACGAGGCTTGCGATGTTCATGCGTTCATCTCCATTTCTTCGGCGATCGCGATGGCGCCCACCGGGCAGGGCGCGTAGCATGCGCCGCAGCCGGTGCACCGCTCGGTGTCGAGCTCCGGGCGCGGCGCCCCGCCGAGCCGGGGCCGGAAGCGGATGGCGCCCTCGGGGCAGGTTTCGCCGCACACCCGGCACTCCACGCCGTGCCCGGCGACGCAGGTGTCGGCGATGCGCGCCACCCGCGACCACGGCGCCGCGTCCGCGTCCCGGCGCACGAGGGCGGCCGGCCGGCAGGCCGCGACGCACTCGCCGCAGAAGCTGCACTCGCCGCGGCTGAAGTCGATCGTCGGGAATCCGCCCGCGCCTGCGACTACAATCCCGGTCGGACAGACAGGCAGACAGGCCTTGCAGCGGGTGCAGCGCGCCTCGAAGGCGTCCACGGGGAGCGCCCACGGCGGGCGCGGCACGTCGCGCCGGGCGCTGAACCGCCCCATCAGGAAGCCGCGGCGCGAGGCGCTCATGGCCTGGCTCCGGCGGACCTGGGGGGAGTGGGGTTGGATACTGCGGTGGGCATGGCTGTGAGTCCGGTTGCGTGTCGTACGCGACGACCTGGATCGCAGTCTAGG
>DYFV01000117.1 GCA_020725025.1 Azoarcus sp. | reverse complement strand
CCTTCCTCGCGGCGGTGTTCCTCTTCACGGTGCACTTCTTCAACAACCACTTCCGTCCGGACAAGCTCCCGCCGCCGGACGTGGTGATGTTCACCGGCACCGTGCCCCTCGAGGAGTTCAGGCGCGAGCATGCCGCGCAATACGAGCGCATGGTGGCCAGCGGCGAGCTGGAGCAGTACCTGGTGGATGCGCCGTCGCGGCCGATGCACGTGGGCTCGGTGATCCTCGGGATCGTCCTCATCGCCTTCGGCCTCACCCTGCTCGCATTGGTGGTGAGCGGCTTCATCGGATCGCTCTGACGCTGCGCGCACAGGGCGCCGACGACGCCCGCGGACCAGGAACCTCCTGGTCCGCGGGCGTTTTCTCATGGCGTGCTTCAGGCCGTCGGGCGCATGTCGAAGCCGGCATCGGCCGAAGGGGCGGCAGCGGTCACGGCGACGCCGTCGACCCGTGCTGCGGGCGGGCCGCGCCGGGCCCACTCGATGAACCGCTCGACCACCTCGGCCGGGCCGCTCACCACCGCCTCCACCGATCCGTCGCGGCGGTTGCGGACCCAGCCGGCGAGTCCGAGTCGTTCTGCCTCGGCGCAGGCCGTGGCGCGATAGCTCACTCCCTGCACCCGGCCGGTGATCAGCAGGTGCCTCGCAACGACGGGTTCAGGCATAGGACAGCTCCGGGTCATGACCCCGAAGGCGCTGGGCGCGCACCAGGGCTTCGGTGATGTTCGAGGTGACGTTCTCGTCGCCCAGCTTCTCCAGGAAGCCCGAGCGGAACACGATCGATCCCGGCTGCGAGTTGAGGTCGCACAGGATCAGGTCGGCGCCGCGCTTCTGCAGGTTGCGGTGCAGGGTCTGCAGCATGTCGAGGCCGGTGGTGTCGATGCTGATCACCTTCTCCATGTCGAGGATCACCACGTCGGGATGGCCGTCCTGCATCAGCAGGAGGTTCTCGAGCTTGTTGGCGGCGCCGAAGAAGAGGCTGCCGAACACCCGGTAGGCCAGGATGCGCGGCGTGCCGTCCGGGCGCGAGAGCGCCTCGACTCCATAATAGTCCTCCAGCGGAATGCGCTCGATGCGGGTGAGGTCCGACATGCGCCAGATGAAGAACAGGCTCGCCAGCACCATGCCGAGCTCCACCGCCAGGGTGAGATCGAACACCACCGTGACGAAGAAGGTGCCGAGCAGGATCACGCGGTACTGGTTCGAGTAGCGGGCGAGCTCCTTCGGTGCGAAGGCGTGCCACTCGCCCATGTTCACCGACACCAGCACCACGATCGCCGACAGGGTGGCGAGCGGGATGTGGCTCGCGAGCGGCGCGAGCGCGAGCACGACGGCGAGCAGGACCCCTGCATGGATCATGCCGGCGATCGGCGTGCGCCCGCCGGAGCGGATGTTGGTGGCGGTGCGCGCGATGGCGCCGGTGGCGGCGAAGCCGCCGAAGAGCGGGGCCGCGACGTTGGCGATGCCCTGTGCCATCAGCTCCTGATTGGGGTCGTGGCGGTCGTCGATCTGGTTGTCGGCCACCCGCGCCGAGAGCAGCGATTCGATGGCGCCGAGCAGCGCGATGGTGAGCGCGGGCGCGATCAGCTTGCCCAGGGTGCCGAAGCTGAGCTCGGGCAGGCCGAAGCCGGGCAGGTCCTGGGGAATGCCGCCGAAGCGGCTGCCGATGGTGTCCACCGGGAGTTGCACGATCGCATTCACGGTAGTGGCGATGATGAGCACCGCCAGCGGCCCGGGCAGGCGCCGCATCCAGGCCACCGTCGCGGCCTTGCGGTTCCAGGCGAGGAGCACGGCCAGCGAGGCGACCGCGACCGCCACGGTGGGGAGCCTTATCGTATCCAGGGCGCCGAAAAGCGCCTCCATCTTGCCGAAGAACTCCCCGGGCATCTGCTCGATGGAGAGCCCCAGGAAATCCTTGATCTGGGAGATGAAGATCACCACCGCGATGCCGTTGGTGAAGCCGATCACCACCGACAGCGGGATGAAGCGGATCATGCTGCCGAGCCGGAAGGCGCCCATGGCGAGCAGCATCACCCCGGACATCATGGTGGCGATGAGCAGGTTCTGCACCCCGTAGTCGACCACGATGGCGTAGACGATGGGGATGAAGGCCCCGGTGGGGCCGCCGATCTGGACGCGCGAGCCGCCCAGGGCGGAGATCAGGAATCCCGCGACGATGGCGGTCCAGATGCCCGCGGCGGGGCTCATGCCGCTGGCGATGGCGAAGGCCATGGCCAGGGGCAGCGCGAGCACGCCGACGGTGATGCCCGCGGAGAGGTCGTGGGTGAAGGCTGCCCGGCCGTAGCCGGGCAGGGTGTCAAGCAGTTTCGGTCGGAACCGGATCATGGAAGCTCCTCAAACCCTCGAATTGTTGCGGCGAACGTGGTCGGCTGCGGGGGCGGCATCGCCAGGGGGCGACGCGCTGCAGCACGATCCAGCGTTTCGAGGGTGTGAGGGGCATGTCCGGAGGCTAGGCGGTCATTTCACGCGCATGCCGGGGGCGGCGCCGCTGTCGGGCGACAGGATGTAGAGCCCGCCGACCACGCCGGTCTCGTCCGAGGCGGCGAGCACCATGCCCTCGCTCATGCCGAACTTCATCTTGCGCGGGGCGAGGTTCGCCACCATGACGGTGAGGCGTCCGACCAGGGTCGCCGGGTCGTAGGCCGACTTGATGCCGGCGAAAACCTGGCGCGGCCGCTCCTCGCCGATGTCGAGCTGCAGGCGGATCAGCTTGTCCGCGCCTTCCACGTGCTCGGCGGCGACGATCTTCGCGATGCGCAGCTCGACCTTGGCGAAATCGTCGATCGAGATGTGGGCCGGCGCGCCTTCGGCGGCCTGGGCGGCGTGTTGCTGCTTCTCGGCGTGGCGCTGCTGGGAGTGCGTGGCGGCGGCCTTGGCGTCGGACGCCGGTGCGGCCGGAGCGAGCGACTCGCGGTTCGCCTCCAGCAGCGCGTCGATCTGCTTGCGCTCGACGCGCGTCATCAGGTGCTGGTAGGCCTGGACGACGTGACCGGCCGGCAGGGGCTTCCACGCGTCGCGCCAGGTCATCGGCTCGATGGCGAGGAAGGCTTCCACCTTGGCGGCGAGCGCGGGCAGCACCGGCTTGAGGTAGAGCGCGAGGTCGCGGAAGAGGGTGAGCGCCGTGCTGCACACGGTGAGCAGCCGCGCGTCCTGGCCTTCCTGCTTGGCGAGCTCCCACGGCTTGTGGTCGTTCACGTACTGGTTGGCGAGATCGGCGAGCCGCATGATCTCGCGCAGCGCCCGGCCGTAGTCGCGTTCCTCGTAGGCCTGGGCGATGGTCGCGGCCTCGAAGGCGGACTCGAACTCGGCGGTGGCCTTGGGATCGGAGGCGCCCAGCCGGCCTTCGAAGCGCTTGGCGATGAAGCCGGCGCAGCGGCTGGCGATGTTCACGAACTTCCCGACCAGGTCCGAGTTGACCTTGGCGATGAGGTCGTCGAGGCTGAGGTCCACGTCCTCCATCGAGCCGTTCGACTTGGCTGCGAAGTAGTAGCGCAGCCACTCCGGGTTGAGGCCCTGCTCGATGTAGGAGCGCGCGGTGATGAAGGTGCCGCGGCTCTTGCTCATCTTGGCGCCGTCGACGGTCAGGAAGCCGTTCACGCACAGCTGGGTGGGCGTGCGGTAGCCGGCGAACTCGAGCATCGCCGGCCAGAAGAGCGCGTGGAAGTAGAGGATGTCCTTGCCGATGAAGTGCACCATCTCGGTGCCGGCGGCCTGGGCGCGGGCGGCGTCGGTAAAGTCCTCCACCGGGATGTCGCCGCGCTTCTCCGCGAGGTTGCGGAAGCTCGCCAGGTAGCCGATGGGCGCATCCAGCCAGACATAGAAGTACTTGCCGGGCGCGCCGGGGATCTCGAAGCCGAAGTAGGGCGCGTCACGGGAGATGTCCCAGTCGGAGAGCTTGTTCTCGCCTTCCTCGCCGAGCCACTCCTTCATCTTGTTGGCCGCCTCTGCCTGCAGGCGCCGCGTGCCGGCGGCGTTGGCGCCGCGCGTCCATTCGCGCAGGAAGCGCACCGCGCGCTCGTCCGAGAGGCGGAAGAAGTAGTGCTCGGAGCTCTTCAGCACCGGTTTGGCGCCGGAGACCGCGGAGTACGGATTCTTCAGCTCGGTCGGCGCATAGGCCGCGCCGCACACCTCGCAGTTGTCCCCGTACTGGTCGGCGGCGCCGCACTTGGGACACTCGCCCTTGATGAAGCGGTCCGGCAGGAACATCTCCTTGACCGGGTCGTAGAACTGCTCGATGGCGCGCGTGTCGATGAGTTGTGCGGCCTTGAGCTTGGCGTAGATGTCTTCCGCGTAGGCGCGGTTCTCGGGGCTGTGGGTGCTGTGGTAGTTGTCGAAGGCGACGCCGAAGTCGGTGAAGTCGCGCAGGTGCTCCCCATGCACGCGGGCGATGAGAGCCTCCGGCGTGATGCCTTCGCGCTCGGCACGCAGCATGATGGGGGTGCCGTGGGTGTCGTCGGCGCAGACGTAGTGCACCGTGTTGCCGCGCATGCGCTGGAAGCGCACCCAGATGTCCCCCTGGATGTAGCCGACCAGGTGGCCGAGGTGGATGTCGCCGTTGGCGTAGGGCAGGGCGTTGGTGACGAGGATCTTGCGCGGCATGGTATGCGGGACGTTGGCAAAAACGGAATCTTAGCAAACGCGCCGCCGCAATTCCCGGTACGCGATGGCCGGCCGGCCCGCTCGATGCCTATTCGGGCGGCAGGACGATGATTTCGACCCGCCGGTTGCGGGCGCGCCCCGCCTCGGTGGCGTTGTCGGCGATCGGTTCGGCCTCGCCCCGGCCGTCGGCAGTGAGTCGCGCAAGGGCGACGCCGCGGCTGCGCAGGAATTCGGATACCGCTTCGGCGCGACGGATGGAGAGCTGAAGGTTGTAGAGCTCGCGCCCCATGCTGTCGGTGTGGCCGAACACCTGCACCCGCGTGCCGGGAGCCTGGGTCAGCGCCGACGCGATGCGATCGAGGGTCGTCGCGAGCGCCGGGGCGAGGTCGGCGCGGTCGCGGGCGAATGCGTCGGCACCGGGCACGAGCAGATGCAGGGCACCGTCCTCGCGCGTGGTCGCCACCACGTCGGGCGCGCCCGCCAGGGCTTGGGCGAGACGCTCGCGGGCAGCGGGCCAGTCGAACTCCGCGGAGCGTGCGGCCCCCGCGGCACCGGCCCTCGGTGCGCCCGGAATGCCTGCGGGCGCGGATGTACCGGTGGGTGCGGGGCCGGACGTCGGGGTGGGGGCTTCGAGGCTTGCGCACGCGGCGAGCAGGGCGGTGACGGCGAGGGCGGCGAGGGTCGACGAACCGCGCATGGACGGCGTGCTCCTTTCGGGTAGTGGGCGCAGCGGCCCGAAGGCGCGCATTCTACCGTCTGCGACGGCGGCCTCGATGACCCTGGCGGTGGCGAGGGTGAGCCGGCGCGCCGTGTTAGGTATGATGCATGCCTTATGAGGCCCCGGAGGCGGGCCGTTCGACTGGCGAGGACAGAGAGACCATGAGTATCACTCCCGAATCCGTGACCGAAGCGCTCAAGCAGGTCGTCGATCCGAACACCGGAAAGGACTTCGTCACTTCGCGCTCCGTCAGGAACGTCAGCGTGAGTGGGAACGACGTGCGCTTCGAGGTGGAGCTGGGCTATCCGGCCCGCACCCAGCACGGCGCCATCCGCGACATGCTGGCGCAGGCCCTTGCGGCGCTACCCGGCATCGGACGGATCGACATCGACGTCCACAGCAAGGTGGTGGCGCACGCGGTGCAGCACGGGGTGAAGCTGCTGCCCGGGGTCAAGAACATCATCGCGATCGCGTCCGGCAAGGGCGGAGTGGGCAAGAGCACCACCGCGGTGAACCTCGCCCTCGCGCTGGTCTCGGAAGGCGCCCGCGTGGGTATCCTGGACGCCGACATCTACGGGCCGTCCCAGCCGCAGATGCTGGGCATCGGCGACCAGCGCCCCCAGTCCGCGGACGGCAAGACGATGGAGCCGCTCGAGGCCCACGGCCTGCAGGCGATGTCGATCGGCTTCCTGGTGGACGTCGAGACGCCCATGGTCTGGCGCGGCCCGATGGCTACCCAGGCGCTCAACCAGCTCCTTAAGGAGACCAACTGGCAGGATCTCGACTACCTCATCATCGACATGCCGCCGGGCACCGGCGACATCCAGCTCACGCTGTCGCAGAGCGTTCCGGTCACCGGTGCGGTGATCGTGACCACCCCGCAGGACATCGCGCTGCTCGATGCGCGCAAGGGCTTGAAGATGTTCGAGAAGGTGGGCGTGCCCATCCTCGGTGTGGTGGAGAACATGAGCCTGCACATCTGTTCGAACTGCGGCCACGAGGAGCCGATTTTCGGCACCGGCGGCGGGCAGAAGCTGTGCGAGGACTACGGCGTCCCCTTCCTGGGCGCGCTGCCGCTCGACCTGCAGATCCGTCTCGAGGCCGACAACGGCGCTCCGACGGTGGTTTCCGATCCGGATGGCCGCATCGCGGGGATCTACCGCGAGATCGCGCGAAAGGTGGCCGTGCGCGTGGCCGAAAAGGCCAAGGACATGACGCACAAGTTCCCCAACATCGTCATCAAGAGCAGCTGATCGGGGCCGCTCAGCCCGATGGTCCGCCGGATCCCTTCCGATCCGGCGGCGCATGCCCTAAACTACGCGGATTTTTCGCTTCCGGCACCCGCCGGGAGGGGCCGACCAGGAAGCCGCGCACCATGAGCATCAAGTCCGACAAGTGGATTCGCCGCATGGCGGAGCAGGGGATGATCGAGCCGTTCGCCCCGGAACTGGTGCGCCAGAACGGCAACGGCAAAATCGTGTCCTACGGTACTTCGAGCTACGGCTACGATGTGCGCGTGGCGAACGAATTCAAGATCTTCACCAACATCAACTCGACCATCGTCGACCCCAAGGCCTTCGACGCGCGCAACTTCGTCGATTTCACGGGCGACGTCTGCATCATCCCGCCCAACTCCTTCGCGCTGGCGCGCACCGTGGAGTATTTCCGCATTCCGCGCAGCGTGCTCACCGTGTGCCTCGGGAAGTCCACCTACGCGCGCTGCGGGATCATCGTGAACGTCACGCCGCTCGAGCCGGAGTGGGAAGGGCACGTGACCCTGGAGTTTTCCAACACCACCCCGTTGCCCGCCAAGATCTACGCGAACGAGGGCGTGGCGCAGATGCTCTTCTTCGAGTCGGACGAGGTGTGCGAGACCTCCTACAAGGATCGTGGCGGCAAATACCTGGGTCAGACGGGAGTCACGCTGCCCAAGATCTGATTACCTCGCAACAACGAGGGTGGCAGCAAGGACTAACGGGGGCCGGCTGACGGCCCTCTGTGCTTTCCGGTAACACGAACGAAGCACGATACACACGAACACCATGCCCATTCGCCCGTGCGGCGAGGAGAAACCGGGATGCGCTTTCATTTTCCGATCATCATCATCGACGAAGACTTCCGCTCGGAGAACACGAGCGGCCTGGGCATTCGCGCGCTCGCCAAGGCGATCGAGGACGAGGGCATGGAGGTACTGGGCGTCACGAGCTACGGCGACCTGACATCCTTCGCCCAGCAACAGAGCCGGGGCTCGGGCTTCATCCTGTCGATCGACGACGAGGAGTTCTCCTCGCCCGAGGCGGCGGACAAGGCCATCGCGGACCTGCGCGCCTTCGTCGAGGAGATCCGCTTCCGCAACGCCGACATCCCGATCTTCCTGCACGGGGAGACGCGCACCAGCCGCCACATCCCGAACGATGTGCTGCGCGAGATGCACGGCTTCATCCACATGTTCGAGGACACGCCCGAGTTCATCGCGCGCTACGTGGTGCGCGAGGCGAAGAACTACCTCGAGTGCCTGCCGCCGCCGTTCTTCCGCGCGCTCACCCACTACGCGGCCGACGGCTCCTACTCCTGGCACTGCCCGGGCCACTCCGGCGGCGTGGCCTTCCTGAAGAGCCCGGTGGGGCAGATGTTCCACCAGTTCTTCGGCGAGAACATGTTGCGCGCGGACGTGTGCAACGCAGTGGAGGAGCTCGGTCAACTGCTGGACCACACCGGGCCGGTCGCGGCGTCCGAGCGCAACGCGGCGCGCATCTTCAACTGCGACCACCTCTACTTCGTCACCAACGGCACGTCCACCTCGAACAAGATGGTGTGGCACACCACCGTGGCGCCCGGCGACATCGTGGTGGTGGACCGCAACTGCCACAAGTCCATCCTCCACTCGATCATCATGACCGGAGCGGTGCCCGTATTCCTCACGCCGACGCGCAACCACTACGGCATCATCGGGCCGATCCCGCTCGAAGAGTTCAGCATGGAGGCGATCCAGAAGAAGATCGAGGCCAATCCCTTCGCACGCGATGCGGCGAACAAGAAGCCGCGCATCCTCACCATCACGCAATCGACCTACGACGGCGTGGTGTACAACGTCGAGACCATCAAGGAGATGCTCGACGGCAGGATCGACACGCTGCACTTCGACGAGGCGTGGCTGCCTCACGCCGCCTTCCACGACTTCTACGGCGATTACCACGCGATCGGTGCCGACCGGCCGCGCTGCCGCGACTCGATGGTCTTCGCCACCCAGTCGACCCACAAGCTGCTCGCCGGGCTGTCCCAGGCCTCGCAGATCCTCGTCCAGGACTCGCAGTCGCGCAAGCTCGATCGCGACATCTTCAACGAAGCCTACCTGATGCACACCTCCACCAGTCCGCAGTACGCGATCATCGCCTCCTGCGACGTGGCGGCGGCGATGATGGAGCCGCCGGGGGGCACCGCGCTCGTGGAGGAGTCTCTCTCCGAGGCGGTCGAGTTCCGGCGCGCCATGCGCAAGGTCGAGAACGAGTTCGGCAGCGGCGACTGGTGGTTCAAGGTGTGGGGGCCGGAGTATCTCGCCGAGGAGGGTGTGGGCGAGCGCGAGGACTGGATGCTGAAGGCCGGCGAGCGCTGGCACGGCTTCGGCAATCTCGCTCCCGGCTTCAACATGCTCGACCCGATCAAGGCCACGGTGATCACGCCGGGCCTGGACGTGGACGGCGACTTCGCCGACTGGGGCATCCCGGCCGGCATCCTCACCCGCTACCTGGCCGAGCACGGAATCATCGTGGAGAAGACCGGGCTCTACTCCTTCTTCATCATGTTCACCATCGGCATCACCAAGGGCCGCTGGAACACGCTGGTGACCGAGCTGCAGCAGTTCAAGGACGACTACGACCGCAACCAGCCGCTGTGGCGGGTGATGCCGGAGTTCATCGCCAAGCATCCGCGCTACGAGAAGGTGGGGCTGAAGGACCTGTGCGCCCAGATCCACTCCTTCTACAAGGCCCACGACGTGGCCCGGCTCACCACCGAGATGTACCTGTCGGACATGGTGCCGGCCATGAAACCGGCCGACGCCTTCGCCAAGATGGCCCATCGCGAGATCGAGCGGGTGGCGATCGACGAGCTCGAGGGGCGGGTGACCGCCATGCTGGTGACGCCGTACCCGCCGGGCATTCCTCTCCTCATCCCGGGCGAGCGCTTCAACGCCACCATCGTGCGCTACCTGAGATTCGCGCGCGACTTCAATGCCGCCTTCCCCGGCTTCGAGACCGACATCCACGGCCTGGTACGGGACGACGCGGGCGGCGTGGCCCGCTACTACGTGGACTGCGTGAAGCCGTAGGCGTGCAGGACGGCGGGCCGCTCAGCGTGCCCGCCGTCGGTATTCCACGAAATCGTAGGGGTACTCGTTGTCCGGATCGGGCTGGTGCGTTTCGCGCTGGGTCTCGACGAAAAGCCCCCGATCGAAGGCCGGGAAGTGCGCGTCGCCTTGCGGTGCGGCGTGAACCTCGGTGAGCACCAGCGCATCCGCGCGATCGAGCAGTTGCCGGTAGAGCTCGGCGCCGCCGATCACGAACACTTTGCTCGACGCGGCGGCCGCCAGCGCCGCGTCCGGCGAGGTGAAGGTCTCGGCGCCGCAGGCCTGGTAGGTGGGATCGCGGCTCACCACCATGTTGCGCCGACCGGGCAGCGGGCGGCCCAGCGATTCCCAGGTCTTGCGCCCCATCAGGATCGGATGGCCCATGGTGGTCGCCCGGAAATGGGCGAGGTCCGCCTTCAGCCGCCACGGCAGGGTATTGTCGCGGCCGATCACGCCGTTGTCCGCCACGGCGGCGATGAGCACCAGCTCCGCCCGACCGCCGCTCATACCGCCACCTCAGCCTTGATGTGCGGGTGCGGATCGTAGCCTTCCAGGGTGAAGTCCTCGAAGCGGAAGGCGAAGAGGTCCTTCACGTCGGGATTGAGCAGCATGCGAGGCAGGGGGCGCGGCTCGCGGGAAAGCTGCAGGCGCGCCTGCTCCAGGTGATTCAGATAGAGATGGCAGTCGCCGCCGGTCCAGACGAAGTCGCCCGGCCGGAAGCCGCAGACCTGCGCCACCATCAGGGCAAGAAGGGCATAGGAGGCGATGTTGAACGGCACGCCGAGGAAGATGTCGGCGCTGCGCTGATAGAGCTGGCAGGACAGGCGCCCGTCGGCCACGTAGAACTGGAAGAGTGCGTGGCAGGGGGGCAGGGCCATGCGGTCGACCTCACCGGGGTTCCAGGCGCATACCAGGTGGCGCCGCGAATCCGGGTTGCGCTTCAGTCCCTCGACGAGCTGCGCGATCTGGTCGACCTGGCGGCCGTCGGCTGTTTCCCAGCGCCGCCATTGCTTGCCGTAGACCGGGCCGAGCTCGCCGTTCTCGTCCGCCCACTCGTCCCAGATCGACACGCCGTTCTCCTTGAGATAGCGGATGTTCGTGTCGCCCCTGAGGAACCACAGCAGCTCGTGGATGATCGAGCGCGTGTGCAGCTTCTTGGTGGTGACGAGCGGGAAGCCGTCCGAGAGATCGAAGCGCATCTGCCAGCCGAAGGTGGAGAGCGTGCCGGTGCCCGTGCGATCGGTCTTGCGATGGCCATGCTCGAGCAC
The DNA here is from genome assembly GCA_020725025.1 of Azoarcus sp. Lineage (GTDB taxonomy): Bacteria > Pseudomonadota > Gammaproteobacteria > Burkholderiales > Rhodocyclaceae > Aromatoleum. The sequence goes on along the minus strand of DYFV01000117.1, from coordinate 1,735 downwards.
GTGGCGCATCAGGTCGAGGTATTGTTTCATCAGGCGTCGGTCCTACGGGAAGCTGTCGATTCTACCTCTTTACCGCCGCCGACCGGTCTCTTGCTCGTTTCGGGTAACGATGTGCTAACCTCCGCCTGATTCCTAGCGAGTTGGCATGGCCGGCGCTTGCGCCGCGTTTGACCGACGGGTGTGCGGAGCGCGTGATGAAGGACGTAGAGGTGCCGGTTGCAGAAGCTGGCCTGGATGCGGCGATCGGAGCCGCGGACGCGCTTTGCCATCGCGTGCCGACTGACAGGGCGAGCGCACTGGAAGCGTTGCACTCCGTGGCGAGCGCCCTCGACAAGCTTCCCGGTCCGGATCTGCTCTCCGCAGCGGAGCGTTTTTTTCTGATCGCGCAACTCGACGACGACGCCATGCAGGCCTGCGAGCATCGCCTCGCGCTTGCGGACAGTGGCAAGGACCCCGAGTTCGTGGGCGCTGCGCGCGACATTTTCGGCGCACTGCTGGATGCCTATCGCCAGAGTCTCCCCGAGCTGGAGTCGGCCGCGGGCGAAGCCGGCGCGGATCCCGCGTTGGGGGAATGCCGGGGCCGGCTCGTGCGTGCGGGAGCTCAGCGGGTGAAGTGGGAGCGCTGCGCCGGCGGACCCGCTCACCCTGCGCTTTGGCGATGGCTCGGTGCCGTGTTCGAGCACCCGGACGCCATCGATCCCGTCGCTTCGACCCCTGTTTCGCCGACAAAGCGGCTTTCCACGATCGAGCGCGAGTACGTGCGCGCGGTGGCCTACTACAGCGCCGCGCCCGAGCATCTTTCCTTGCCGGTCCTCGGCGCCGTCGATCGTCTCATCGATTTCGCCCTGCCGATGCTTCTGTTGCAGGGCGGCGCATCGCAAGGCGCTGGCTATTGGATCTCGCCGGAGCTCGGGGCGGCGCCGCGACGCATCCTGCGGGCATCGGAGCCGGCCACCGGGAACCCGCCGCTGCGACTGTTGACCCGCGTGGCCGTCGGCGCCCTTCACGAGCTCGCCGTTCAGCTTCAGCAAGGCGTGGCGCCGGCGCGCCTGGATCTTAGGGCGCTCGATCACGATACGCTGGTCACGGCGCTTCATCATCTCTTGCGTAACTGGTCCGACACCCCTCCGGTGCGGCGCTATCGCCGTCACGTGCTCGGCGGAAAGCTGACGGCCGTGCGCGGAATCGAGGACCTCAGGCAGCTGTTCACCGGCGAGTCGGTGTCCCATCTTGCCGAGTGGGAGTTCCGAGACGCCAGTCGTGGCGGCATCGGCGCCACGCTCCGGACGGGAATGGCGGCTCCGCTCGCCGTGGGCGAGCTCGTCGGCATCCTTCCGCACGATGGCGATACCTGGCAGCTCGGGGTCGTCCGGCGCGCCTGGCAGGAGGGCGATGCGGTCACCCGGGTCGGCCTGGAGGCGCTGTCGTTGCGTCCGGTGCTCGCCAGCGCCGACGACGGCCTCGTGCGCACGGACGTCCTCCTCTGCGATCCCCTCTTGCGTGGCGAGGCGGTGCGGATCGCCGCGCCGGCCAATACCCTGCGTCCCGGGGTACCGGTCTTTCTTACCGCCAACGGCTCGATACAGAAGCTCAAGCCCCTCGATGCGGCCTTGGCCGGCGAGGGTTTCGAACTGCGCGTCTACCAGGTGCTCTGAACCGTTCGCGGATATTTCGCCGGACGTGTTGACACCCCTCCCGGGCTCTATATAATTCGCCCCTCTTCGCGACGGCGCCG
>DYFV01000015.1 GCA_020725025.1 Azoarcus sp. | reverse complement strand
GACCAAGCTTCCAGGCCCCGGTTGCATCTACCTTTCCCAGTCTCTCAGGTTCAAGGCGCCGGTGAAGCCGGGCGATACGGTCGTGGCGCGGGTGACCCTCAGGGAACTCGTGCCGGAGAAGCGCAAGGCTATCTTCGACACCGTCTGTACCGTGCGCGGCCGCACGGTGCTCGAGGGCGAGGCGAACATCCTGGTGCCGCCCCGCGGCTGAGGCCTACTACCCGCGCCTCGTTCCGGACAAGGTCGCCGGACCGTCGCCCTGCGCGGCGGCGTTCCTGAAGGATCGCCGCCGCGCAGGGCCGTCGACCGTTCGTGTCAGAGGCGCTTGTCGCGCTCGATCAGCGCGTAGGCCGAGTGGTTGTGGATGGATTCGAAGTTCTCGGATTCGACCTGGAACCAGTCGATGCGCGGCTCGGCATTGAGCAGGCCCGCCACGTCGCGCACCATGTCCTCCACGAACTTCGGGTTGTCGTAGGCGCGCTCGGTAACGTACTTCTCGTCCGGGCGCTTGAGCAGCCCGTAAAGTTCGCAAGACGCTTGTCCCTCCACCAACTCGACGAGCTCCTCGAGCCAGAGGTGGGCATTGGGTTGCGCCGTCACGGTGACGTGGGAGCGCTGATTGTGCGCTCCGTAGGCCGAGATCTTCTTGGAACAGGGGCAAAGGCTCGTCACCGGCACCACGACCTTCATGTTGAAGGCGTACTCACCGCCCTCCTGGATCTCGCCGGTAAAGGTGACCTCGTAGTCCATCAGGCTCTGGACCCCGGAAACCGGGGCGGACTTGTTGATGAAGTAGGGGAAGGTCATCTCGATATGGCCGGTCTCCGCCTCCAGGCGGCGGACCATCTCACGCAGCATCGGCTCGAAGGACTCCACCGAGATCTCCCTCTCGTCGCCGTTGAGGATCTCGATGAAGCGGGACATGTGCGTCCCCTTGAAGTTGTGCGGCAGCCCGACGTACATGCTGAACATGGCGACCGTATGCTGCACGCCGCCGCTCTTGTCGCGGACCTTGACCGGGTGGCGGATCGACTTGATGCCGACCTTGTTGATGGCCAGCTGTCGACTGTCCACAAGGTTCTGCACGTCAGGAATGACGGCTGAGTGCTGTTCGTTCATCTGTTTTTCTCTGAAGGGGGTGTCCGATGCGCCCGATCCTAGCATTCCCGACAAACGCGCTCAAGAATTGAGGCGATAGGCTCGCTCAATCGCGGCCGCCACGCCGGCGGGGTCGAGGCCGACGGACTGGAGCAACTGGGCCTGATCGCCGTGATCGATGAACTGGTCGGGCAGGCCGAGGCGGAGCAGCCGCGGGCGGTTGGCAAGCGTGTCGAGCACGCGGGACACTTCGGATCCGGCGCCGCCGATGACCGCGTTCTCTTCGAGGGTGACCAGCAGCTCGTGTTCCGCCGCCAGCTCCGCGATGAGGGCCTCGTCGAGCGGCTTGGCGAAGCGCATGTTGGCGACCGTGGCGTCGAGCGCCTCGCCCACGTTCAGGGCGGTCCCGAGCAGGCTGCCGAAGGCCAGCAGCGCCGTCTTCTTGCCGGTGCGGCGGATCTCTCCCTTTCCGATGGGCAGGGACGCCATGTCGCTCGCAGGCTTAACGCCCATGCCGGCACCGCGGGGATAGCGCACCGCGCTGGGACCGTCGTGACGATAGGCGGTGTAGAGCATCTGCCGGCACTCGTTCTCGTCCGCCGGCGTCATCACCACCATGTTGGGCACGCACAGAAGGTAGGACAGGTCGAAGGCGCCGTGGTGGGTGGCGCCGTCGGCGCCGACCAGACCGGCGCGGTCGATCGCGAGCATCACCGGCAGGTTCTGTAGCGCGACGTCGTGGACGAGCTGGTCGTAGGCGCGCTGCAGGAAGGTCGAGTAGATCGCCACCACCGGCTTGAAGCCTTCGCAGGCGAGTCCCGCCGCGAAGGTCAGCGCGTGCTGCTCGGCGATGCCTACGTCGTGGTAGCGGCCGGGATATTCCCGCGCGAAGCGGACCATGCCGGAGCCCTCGCGCATGGCCGGGGTGATGGCCACCAGCTTGTCGTCCTGAGCGGCCATGTCGCACAGCCAGTCGCCGAAGACCTGCGTGTAGGTGAGCTTGCCGCCGCTCTTGCCGGTGTCGATCCCCGCGGTGTGATCGAACTTGGACACGCCGTGGTAGAGGATGGGGTCCGCCTCGGCGAGCTTGTAGCCTTGACCCTTGCGGGTGATCACGTGCAGGAACTGCGGGCCGTCCAGGTTGCGCAGGTTCTGCAGGGTCGGGATCAGTGCGTCGAGGTCGTGGCCGTCGATCGGCCCGTAGTAGTGGAAGCCGAACTCCTCGAAGAGGGTGCCCGGGGTGATGAGCCCCTTCACGTGCTCCTCGACCTTGCGGGCGAAGCCCAGCATCGGCGGTGCCACGCCGAGCACCTTTTCGCCGGCGCGGCGCGCAGCGTTGTAGGTGCGGCCGGAGAGCATGCGCGCGAGGATCCGGGTGAGCGCACCCACTGGCGGCGAGATCGACATCTCGTTGTCGTTGAGGATCACCAGCAGGTTGATCCCCTCGGTGTCGCCGGCGTTGTTGAGGGCCTCGAAGGCCATCCCCGCCGACATGGCGCCGTCGCCGATCACCGCGATGATGCGGCGCGGATCGCCCCGGTCGCGGGCGGCGACCGCCATGCCCAGGGCCGCCGAGATCGAGGTCGAGGAGTGAGCCGTGCCGAAGGTGTCGTAAGGGCTCTCGCAGCGCCGCGGAAAGCCGGAGATGCCCCCCCAGTGACGCAGCCCGCTCATCGCTTCGCGCCGGCCGGTGAGGATCTTGTGACCGTAGGTCTGGTGTCCCACGTCCCACACCAGGCGATCGTCGGGGGTGTTGAAGATGTAGTGCAGCGCGATCGTAAGCTCGACGGTTCCGAGGTTGGACGAAAGGTGCCCGCCGGTGCGCGACACCGATTCGATGAGGAAGCCGCGCAGTTCGTCGGCGAGAGCGGAGAGGTCGCGGCGGTCGAGCTTGCGCAGATCGGCCGGCGATTCGATGCCTTGCAGCAGGGGGTACGAGGACATGTTGGAGTGCGGCTGCGTCGGAAGTCAGAATCTGCGATGGACGATGAAGGTGGCCAGTTCATCGAGTCTGGCTGCCCGGGGTCCGAGGATGGCCAGGGTGTCGCGCGCATCGGCCAGAAGCGAGTCGGCGAGCCGGCGCGCCTCGGAAAGGCCGAGCAGCGTCACATAGGTCGGCTTGTTGTTGTCGGCGTCCTTGCCCGCCGTCTTGCCCAGGGTAGCGGTGTCGGCCTGGGCGTCGAGGATGTCGTCGACCACCTGGAAGAGCAGGCCCACCAGCTTGCCGTAACGGTCGAGCCGCTCGAGCTGCCCTTCGGCAAGCGGCGCGCCGCACTGGGCGCCCAGCACCACCGAGGCGCGGATGAGCGCGCCGGTCTTGTGTATGTGCATGAACTCCAGCTCTTCGCGGGTCAGCTGCTGGCCGACGGCGGCGAGATCGATGGCCTGCCCGCCCGCCATGCCGCGCGAACCGGCGGCGCGGGCGAGAAGCGCGACCATCTCGAGTTGGGCGGCCGGACTGTCCCCGGGCGGCATCTCCGCCAGCGCCTGGAAGGCCAGCGCCTGCAGCGCGTCGCCGACAAGCAGCGCGGTCGCCTCGTCGTACTCGACGTGGACCGTGGGCTTGCCGCGGCGAAGGACGTCGTCGTCCATGCACGGCATGTCGTCGTGGACGAGGGAATAGGCGTGGATCAGCTCGACCGCGCAGGCCACCCGATCGACACGCTCCGGCGACGCGCCGACGAGCTCGGCCGCCGCATGCGCGAGCAGCGGGCGCACGCGCTTGCCGCCGCCGAGCACCGCGTAGCGCATGGCGTCGTGGAGCCGCGGCGGGGCGATCGCAGCGTCGGGCAGCAGCGCGGCGAGGGCATTCTCGGTGCGTTGCTGGATGGCCGCCATCCAGGCGGCGAAATCGTTGCCGTTCATTGAGCCTCGGGCGAATCCGGGTTGGGGGCGAGCGGCGCGAGGCCGCCGTTTTCCAGCTGGCGAACCCGCTGCTCGGCCCGCTGCAGAGTATCCTGGCAGTGCTTGAGCAGCGCCGCCCCGCGCTGGTAGCGCTCCAGCGCCTCTTCGAGCGTGATGTTGCCGCCTTCCATCTCCTGGACGATGGCTTCCAGTTCGGCGATGGCCGATTCGAACGATTGCGGCGGGCTTGCCGTCTTGGCCATGATTCGAATTCGGGCGGTGGAAAAGGAAAGAAAATAACCGATCGCACTACTGGCGGTCAAACAGACTCTCGCATAAAATCATCCGTTTGTTTTTCCGGATTTCTGGGCAACGCATAGGAGGTTCGGGGATGTCCGTCATCGCTACCAAAGCCCATCTCGCGCCGGCTGCATCGCAGTTGCCGGTTTCCATGTACTTCGACGAGAAGCTCTTCGAACTGGAGAAACGCCTTCTCTTCGATGCCGGTCCGGGCTACGTGGGGCACGAGCTGATGGTCCCCGAGGTCGGCAGTTATCGCTCGCTCGAGTGGCTGGACCATTCCAAGCTCCTCTTCCGCACCGGCGGCGGCATTCACCAGCTGTCGAACATCTGCCGTCATCGCCAGGCCATCATGTTGCAGGGCGCGGGCAAGACCGAGCACATCGTGTGCCCGATCCACCGCTGGACCTACGACCAGCAGGGCTCGCTCCTGGGGGCGCCGCACTTCCCCGAAAACCCCTGCCTCAATTTGAAGCGCGACACGCTCGAGAGCTGGCACGGGCTGCTGTTCAAGGGGCCGCGCTCGGCCAACGCCGACCTCGCCGGCATGGAGGTGGCGTCCGAGTTCGACTTCAGCGGCTACAAGCTCGACCACGTCGAGATCCACGAGTGCAACTACAACTGGAAGACCTTCATCGAGGTCTATCTCGAGGACTACCACGTGGTGCCCTACCACCCGGGGCTGGGCAACTTCGTGACCTGCGACGACCTGACCTGGCAGTTCGGCGAGTGGTACTCGGTGCAGCGGGTCGGGATCACCTCCCTGGCGCGGCCGGGTTCCAGCACGTACGAGCGCTGGCACAAGGCCGTGATCGACTACTACGCCGGCAAGAAGCCGGCTCATGGGGCCGTCTGGCTCACTTACTACCCGAACGTGATGGTGGAGTGGTATCCGCACGTGCTCGTGGTCAGTACGCTCATCCCGAAGGACGTGGACAAGACCACCAACGTGGTCGAATTCTATTACCCCGAGGACATCGTCGAGTTCGAGCGCGAGTTCGTGGATGCCGAGCAGGCCGCCTATATGGAGACCGCCATCGAGGACGACGACATCGGCGAGCGGATGGATCGCGGCCGCTGGGCCCTGCTGCAGGAAGGGCGCAACGAAGTCGGGCCCTACCAGTCGCCGTTCGAGGACGGCATGCAGCACTTCCACGAATTCTACCGGAAGATCATGGCCGAGCACATCTGAGCTGCGGCAGGCCAGGAAAGGAAAAAGCCGGTCCTCGAGGGCCGGCTTTTTCTTGGACAGCCGTCAGGAGGCCGAGGCCTTCTGCAACTCCTTCGGCAGCGGAAAGGTCACCTGCTCGGTGACACCCTCGAGGGTGCGCACCGAACCGGCCCCGAGCGCGCGCAGGCGCTCGATCACCGCTTCGACCAGCACCTCGGGTGCGGAGGCGCCTGCCGTCACGCCGATACGCCGGCGGCCTTCCAGCCAGGCGGGATCGATGCCTTCGGCGTTGTCGACCAGGTAGGCCGGAACGCCGCGCAGCTCGGCCACCTCGCGCAGGCGGTTGGAGTTGGAGCTGTTGCGCGAGCCCACCACGAAGACCACGTCCACCTGGGGCGTCATGAACTTCACAGCGTCCTGGCGGTTCTGGGTGGCATAGCAGATGTCGTCCTTCTTGGGGCCCACGATGGCGGGAAAGCGCTCCCGAAGTGCGTTCGTCAGGGCGGCGGCGTCGTCCACCGAGAGGGTGGTCTGGGTGACGTAGGCGAGGCGCTCGGGATCGGCCACCTTCAGGTCGGCTACGTCCTCCACGCGCTCCACGAGGTGAATGCCGTCCCCGACCTGGCCCATGGTGCCTTCCACCTCGGGGTGGCCCTTGTGGCCGATCATTACGATCTCGCGCCCTTGCTCGCGCATGCGGGCAACCTCGATGTGCACCTTGGTCACCAGCGGGCAGGTGGCGTCGAAGACGCGCAGCCCGCGCGCCTCGGCCTCGCGGCGTACCGCCTGGGAGACGCCATGGGCGCTGAAGATCACCGTATTGCCGGCGGGCACCTCGTCGAGCTCCTCGACGAAGACGGCGCCCTTGGCGCGCAGACCGTCTACCACGAACTTGTTGTGGACGACCTCGTGGCGGACGTAGATCGGTGCGCCGAAACGTTCGAGCGCCCGCTCCACGATTTCGATGGCGCGCTCCACGCCCGCGCAGAAGCCGCGCGGGTTGGCGAGCAGGATTTCCTTGTCGTTCATTGCCGGGGCTCTCTCTCTGTCGGGTAGGGGAGCGCTCACAGGATGCCGATCACTTCCACCTCGAAGCGGATGGATTTGCCGGCGAGCGGATGGTTGAAGTCGACCAGCGCCGACTGGTCGTCGATCTCTCTCACGAGACCCGAGTAGCGCGAGCCGTCGGGCGCGACGAATTCCATGATGCTCATCGGCTCGATTTCCTCGTCGGGCATGTGCTCGCGCTTCACCCGCTCGACGAGCTCGGGGTTGTGCGGGCCGAAGGCGTCCTCGGGTTCGAGGGCGAAGAGCTGCCGCTTGCCGACCTCGATGCCCGCGAGAAGCCGCTCCAGACTCGGCAGGAGCTCACCCGCCCCCAGTTGCAGGGTGGCCGGCGTGCCTTCGAAGGTGCTGATGAGAGGCTGGCCGTTCTCCATCGTGATGCGGTAGTGCAGCGTCACGAGGCTGTCGGGTTGGACGATCTGGGTCACGAGGGGTTCTCCGGACTGGGGGTGTGGCGATGGGCGCGCAGCTGTGCCCACAGCATCAGGACGACCCCGACGGTGATCGCCGAGTCCGCCACGTTGAACGCCGGCCAGCCGTAGCGGCCGACGTGGAAATACAGGAAATCGACGACCGCGCCATGCACCAGGCGGTCGATCACGTTGCCGATGGCGCCTCCGATGATGAGGCTGAATGCCATCGGCAGGGCGATCTCGCGCTGATGCTGGCGGAGCAGGGCGAGCAGCCAGCCGCAGATCACCACCGCCAGCACCACGAAGAACCAGCGCTGCCAGCCCGAGTGCTCGGCGAGGAAGCTGAAGGCGGCGCCGGTGTTGAACACCAGCACGAGCTGGAAAAAGCTCGTGACGGGCAGCGCCTCGCCGTACTCGAAGTTGGAGAGCACCACCCACTTGGTGATCTGGTCGATCACCACCACGAAGGCCGCGAGCTCCAGCCAGCCGAAGAAGCGCCGCGTGAGCGGCGGACGGGTGTCAGGCATGTGCGCGCGTCTCGCCGGCGCCGAACAGGTTGTCGTGGCAGCGTCCGCACAGGGTCGGATGCTCGGCGTTCGCGCCCACATCCTCGCGGAAATGCCAGCAGCGCTCGCACTTCTGATGCGCGGACGCCTCGGCGTCGATGCCCTCGTCGGCGGCGTCGGTCACCCGCACGAGCTCGGCGCGCGAGGTGATGAGGACGAAGCGCAGGTCTTCGCCCAGGCTCGCGAGCGCATCGTAACGCTCGCCGTTCGCACGGACGCGTACCTCGGCCTGCAGGGAGGCGCCGATGCGGCCCTCGGTGCGCAGGCCTTCGAGGACCTTCTGCACCTCGGCGCGTGTCTCGCGGATGGCGCTCCAGCGGGCCACGAGCGCTTCCTCGTCGGCGGCCGCGGGCAGCTCGTGCCAGGTATGCAGCATCACGCTGTCCTCGGGGTCCTTGCCCACGACCTGCCAGATCTCCTCGGCGGTAAAGCTCAGGATGGGCGCCATGAGGCGGGTGATGGACTGGGTGATGTGCCAAAGCGCGGTCTGGGCGGCACGGCGCTCGCGCGAATCGGCCCGGGTGGTGTACAGCCGGTCCTTGAGGATGTCGAGGTAGAAGGCGCCCAGATCCTCCGCGGCGAAGTTCTGCAGCGCCTGCACCACCTTGTGGAACTCGAAGCGGGCGTAGTCGCCGGTCACCTGCTCCTGCAGGCGCCGGGTGAGCGCGAGGGCGTAGCGGTCGATGTCCAGCCACTCGCTGACCGGCAGGCCGTCCTTGGCGATGTCGAAGTCGGCCGTGTTGGCGAGCAGGAAGCGCAGCGTGTTGCGCAGCCGCCGGTAGACCTCCACCACCCGGTCGAGGATCTCCTTGGAGATGGAGAGCTCGCCCGAGTAGTCGGTGGCCGCCACCCACAGGCGCAGGATCTCGGCGCCGAGCTTGTCGGACACTTCCTGGGGCGCCACCACGTTGCCCTTGGACTTCGACATCTTCTTGCCCTGGCCGTCTACCACGAAGCCGTGGGTGAGCAGCGCCTCGTAGGGCGCCCGGCCATCCATGGCGCAGCCGGTCAGGAGCGACGAGTGGAACCAGCCGCGGTGCTGGTCCGAGCCTTCCAGGTAGAGGTCGGCCGGAAAGCGGCTTTCGGTCTGGTGCGAGCCGCGCAGCACCGTCCGGTGGGTAGTGCCGGAGTCGAACCACACGTCCAGCGTATCGCGCATCTTGTCGTAGTGGGCGGCCTCCTCGCCGAGGAGCTCGGCCGGGTCGAGCTTGAACCAGGCGTCGATGCCGCCCTGCTCGACGCGCCTGGCCACCTCTTCCAGGAGCTCCAGGCTGCGCGGATGCGCCTCGCCGGTCTCCTTGTGCAGGAAGAGCGGGATCGGCACGCCCCAGTTGCGCTGGCGCGACACGCACCAGTCGGGCCGGTTGGCGATCATGGAGTGCAGGCGCGCCTTGCCCCAGGCGGGGAAGAACTGGGTCTCCTCGACCGCCTTCAGGGCCAGCTCCCGCAGGGTCGGGCCGCCGGGCTCGATCGCCTCGCGCCCCGGGAGCCGGTCCATGCCCACGAACCACTGGGTGGTGGCGCGGTAGATCACCGGGGTCTTGTGGCGCCAGCAGTGCATGTAGCTGTGGGTCATGCTGCCGGAGGCGAGGAGGCAGCCGACTTCGGCGAGCTTCTCGATGATCTTGGGGTTGGCGTCCCATACCGACAGCCCGCCGAAGAAGGGCAGGCTCTCGACGAAGACCCCGTCGCCCTGCACCGGGTTCAGGATCTCGTCGTTGCGCATGCCGTAGCGGGTGCACGAGATGAAGTCGTCCAGGCCGTAGGCGGGCGCGCTATGCACGATGCCGGTACCGGCGTCGGCCGCCACGTAGTCGCCGAGGAAGACCGGCGAGAGGCGGTCGTAGAACGGGTGGCGGAAGTTGATGCGGTCGAGCGCCACGCCGTGGGCGGCGGCGAGGGCGCGGCCCTCCAGCTTGTAGCGCTCCAGCGCGGACTGGCGCAGCTCGGCGGCGAGGACGAGGAGTCCCTTGGGCGTTTCCACCAGCTCGTACATCAGCTCGGGATGCACGTTGAGCGCCTGGTTGGACGGGATGGTCCAGGGCGTGGTGGTCCAGATCACCGCGTATACCGGCGCCTCGGGCAGCGCATCCAGGCCGAAGGCGTAGGCGAGCTTGCCGCGGTCGGCGGCATCCAGCGGGAAGCCCACGTCGATCACCGGCGACTTCTTGTCCTGGTACTCCACCTCGGCCTCGGCCAGTGCCGACCCGCAGTCGAAGCACCAGTTCACCGGCTTCAGGCCCTTGAACAGGAAGCCCTTGCGGTACATCTCCCCCAGCGCGCGGATCTCGTCCGCCTCGTTGGAGAACTGCATGGTGCGGTAGGGGTTGTCCCAGTCGCCCAGCACGCCCAGCCGGATGAAGTCCTTCTTCTGGCGCTGGATCTGCTCCTCGGCATAGGACCGGCACAGCTCGCGGGCGCGGTCGGCGGGCAGGTGCTTGCCGTGCTGCTTCTCGATCTGGTGCTCGATCGGCAGGCCGTGGCAGTCCCAGCCGGGTACGTAGGGCGCGTCGAAGCCGGCGAGTGTCTTGGAGCGGACGATGACGTCCTTGAGGATCTTGTTTACCGCATGGCCGATGTGGATGTCGCCGTTGGCATAGGGCGGACCGTCGTGCAGCACGAACTTGGGACGCCCGGCCGCGGCCTTGCGGATCTTCTGGTAGAGCTTCCGCGCCTGCCAGTCGGCGATCCAGCCCGGCTCCCGGCGCGCGAGGTCGCCGCGCATGGGGAAGGGAGTGTCGGGCAGGTTGAGGGTCTTGCGGTAGTCGGCCATGATTTTTTCCGGCTTCAGGTTCGAATGGGGTTGGCGGCGAACCAGGCGCGGGCGTCGTCCGCGTCCCGGGCGATCTGGGCGGTGAGGGCGTCGAGGGACTCGAACTTGCGTTCGTCGCGCTGCTTGGCGAGGAAGTGGACCCGCAGGTGGGCGCCGTAGCAGTCGCGGTTCCAGTCGAAGAGGTGCACTTCCAGGCGCGGACGGCCGGCGTCGGTCACGGTGGGGCGCAGCCCGATGCTGGCCACGCCGGGGACCGGGGTCGGCGCGAGTCCTTCCACGGCCACCGTATAGACGCCGGAAAGGGCCGGCTTGCGGTGCTTCATCTGGACGTTGGCGGTGGGGTAGCCCAGCCTGCGGCCCAGCTTGTCACCGTGGATCACGCGGCCGGCGATGCTGTAGGGACGCCCCAGGAGCCGCGCCGCATGCTCGAGGTCGCCCGCGGCCAGCGCCGCGCGCACGGCCGAGCTCGACACGCGCTCGCCTTCGATGTCGAGGGTGGGCATGGCTTCGACCCCGAAGCCCAGGCTCGCGCCGTCGGTCTGCAGCAGGGCGAAATCGCCTTGGCGGCGGGCGCCGAAGCGGAAATCGTCACCGATGATGAGGTGGCGTACGCCCAGTCCGCGCACCAGGATGTCCTCGATGAACCGGCCGGCCTCGATTGCGGCCAGGCGGGCGTCGAAGCGGCAGACGTGGACGCGGTCGACGCCGCTCGCGGCGAGCAGCAGGAGCTTCTCGCGCAGGGAGGCGAGACGTGCCGGGGCGTCGTGGGGCGCGAAGTACTCGCGGGGATGCGGCTCGAACGTGAGCACCACCGCCGGCAGAGCGAGCGCCCGTGCCTTGGCGATGAGCATCTGCAGCAGCGCCTGGTGACCCCGGTGCACGCCGTCGAAATTGCCGATGGTCAGGACCGAGGACTGCGCGGCACGCTCGGGAATCCCTCGAACAACCTGCATAACCGCCTGAAAAAAGCCGTAATTATAACGGCAAGACGGGGTATCTGCGCGCTGCTTGGCCTATCAGTTCAGCTGCGCGACGTTGGTGCGGCCCATCGGCGGGTTGTCCTGGAAGTAGCGTCGGATGCCGCGCAGGATGGCCTCGGCCATCTTGTCCTGGTAGGCGTTGTCGTTGAGGCGGCGCTCCTCTTCCGGGTTGCTGATGAAGGCGGTCTCCACCAGGATGGAGGGGATGTCGGGCGCCTTCAGCACGGCGAAGCCGGCCTGCTCCACGTGGGGCTTGTGCAGGCTGTTGATGTCGCCGAGCTCGGCGAGCACCGCGCGCCCGAGCTTGAGGCTGTCGTTGATGGTGGCCGTCTGCGACAGGTCGAGCAGCGTGCGGGCGAGGTGGCCTTCCTGCTTGGCGAGATTCACGCCGCCGATGAGGTCGGCATCGTTCTCCTTGTCGGCGAGCCAGCGCGCGGCCGAGCTGCTGGCCCCGCGCTCGGAGAGCACGAACACCGAGCTGCCGTGCGCCTCGGGGCGGACGAAGGCGTCGGCATGGATGGACACGAAGAGGTCGGCCCGCACGCGCCGCGCGCGCGCCACCCTCTGCTGCAGCGGCACGAAGTAGTCGCCGTCGCGGGTCATCACCGCGCGCATGTTGGGCTCGGCGTCGATCTTTCGCTTGAGGCGGCGGGCGATCGACAGGGTCACGTTCTTCTCGTAGCTGCCGCGCCGTCCGACGGCCCCCGGGTCCTCGCCGCCATGACCGGCATCGAGCACCACGGTGAAGAGGCGGTTGGCGGCCCGGGTACGTTCCGTGGTGCGCGCGGCCGGCTGGTCGCCCGACACGCGGCTCGCGGCCTCGTTGGCGGGGTCGGCGGGCGAGTCGGCGCCGGCGGCCGCATCCATCGGCGAGGATTTCTCGATCAGGGCGAGCAGGGGGTCGACGGGCCGGGTCGGGTAGAGGTCCAGCACCAGGCGATGACCGTAATTGCCGATGGGGCCCAGGGTGAAGACCTGTGGGTTGATCTCCTCCTTGAGCTCCACCACGACCCGCACCACGCCCGGGCGGTTCTGCCCGGCGCGGATCAGCCTGATGTAGGGGTCGGACTCCATCACCTTGGACGGCAGCGTCTGAAGCACGCTGTCGAGCTCGACGCCTTCCAGATCGACCACCAGCCGCTCCGGGTCCTTCACCAGGAGGTGGGAGAACTTGAGCTGGGCGGAGCCTTCGAGGGTGATCCGGGTGTATTCGGGCGCGGGCCAGACGCGCACCGCGACGAGACTGGTCGCCGCCATGCCCGGCGGGCTCACCAGGAGGACGAGCGAGGCGCCGGCGAACTTCAGCAGCCGCCGCCGGGTCAGGGTGGCGTCTAGCGCCGGGTCAGGGCCGATTCCAATCTCCGTATGCATTTGCGTCCTGCCTCCGTCCGTGCAGACGCCTCGCAGTGCCGGCCCATCCCGGCCACTGCGAGGCTCACTTCGAGATCCGGTACGGCGAGATACGGCAGGGCCTTGTCCGGCCATTCCACCAGGCATACCCCGCTTCCGGAGAAGTACTCCTCGAGCCCTGCCTCCAGATATTCCTCTGGGACTGCGAAGCGATAAAAATCAAAGTGATATAAGTTTAAGCTAGAAAGCGCATAAGGTTCAATCAAAGTGTAGGTCGGACTCTTCACTTTTTCTGCCCAACCGAGGGCACGCAGCGCGCCGCGCACCAGCGTGGTCTTGCCGGCGCCGAGGTCGCCCTGCAGCCAGATCACGAGGCCGGGTTCGAGGGCTGCGGCGAGCGCGGCGCCGAGCGCCGCGGTGTCGGCTTCGTCCGCGAGCTGCGCCGCGAGCCCGCTGCCGCTATCATCGGCGGGGTGAAGGATCTCGATCATCAGGAATTCTCCGCGGAAGGGTCGCCGGCCCTGGCCGAACTCGTCGGGCGGCTGCGGGGCTGGGCCCGGGAACTGGGTTTCGACGCCGTGGCGGTGTCGGATGTGGACCTCTCCGACGCGGAAGCGGGGCTCGAGGCCTGGCTCGCGAGCGGTTTCCACGGCGAGATGGATTATATGGCGCGCCACGGCATGAAGCGCGCCCGCCCGGCCGAGCTGGTCCCCGGTACGCTGCGGGTGATCGGCCTGCGCATGAACTACTGGCCGCAGGCCGACGAGCCGCAGGCCGCTCTCGCGGACGGCCGGCGCGCCTACGTCTCGCGCTACGCCCTCGGCCGCGACTACCACAAGGTGATGCGCGCGCGGCTGCAGAAGCTCGCCGAGCGGATCGCCGAGGAGGCGCCCCACGGCTTTCGAGTCTTCGTCGATTCGGCGCCGGTGCTGGAAGTGGCGCTGGCTTCGAAAGCCGGGCTCGGCTGGCGGGGCAAGCACACGCTGCTCCTCGACCGCTCCGCCGGCTCCTTCTTCTTCCTCGGGGAGATCTTCACCGACCTGCCCCTGCCGGTCGACCCGCCGGTGTCCGAGCACTGCGGCAGTTGCCGCGCCTGTCTCGACGCCTGCCCCACCGGGGCGATCGTCGCGCCCTACCAAGTGGACGCACGCCGCTGCATCTCCTATCTCACCATCGAGCTCAAGGGGGCGATTCCGGAGGAGCTGCGCCCGCTCGTGGGCAACCGCATCTACGGCTGCGACGACTGTCAGCTGGTGTGCCCGTGGAACCGCTTCGCGCAGCTCTCGGCCGAGTCCGACTTCGCGCCGCGCCACGGGCTGGACAGGGCCGGGCTGGTCGAGCTCTTCGCCTGGACCGAGGCCGAGTTTCTCGCCCGCACCGCGGGCAGTCCCATCCACCGCATCGGCTTCGAGCGATGGCTGCGCAACCTCGCGGTGGCCCTGGGCAACGCGCCCTCGGCACCGGATGTGGTGGCGGCCCTGGAAGCGCGCCGGGACGACCCGTCCGCGCTGGTGCGCGAGCACGTGGCCTGGGCGCTTGCGCGGCACGAGGCGGCGGCGAGCGGCGGCATCGGCTAGAATCGCCCGCTTCCTTCCCCCCTCTGACCTCCCCAACGTGGACTCCTCCCGACCCATCGGCGTCTTCGATTCCGGCATCGGCGGCCTCACCGTCGTGCGTGCCCTGATGGAGCGGCTGCCCTTCGAGCGCATCGTGTACTTCGGCGACACCGCGCGGGTGCCCTACGGCATCAAGTCGGTGGCCACCATCGAGCACTTCACCGCCCAGATCACCGACTTCCTGCTGCGCCAGGACGTGAAGATGCTCATCATCGCCTGCAACACCATGGCTGCGGTGGCGGCCGAGGTGGTGCGCCGGCGGGCGGGCGACATCCCGGTGCTGGACGTCATCGAGGCCGGCGCGCGCGCGGCGGTCGGAGGCTCCGGCGCCGGCCGCATCGCGGTGATCGGCACGCCGACCACGGTGAACAGCAACGCCTACGCGCGCCGCATGCACGAGCTCGATCCGGCGGTGCGGGTGTATTCCCAGGCCTGTCCGCTGTTCGTGCCGCTGGTGGAGGAGGGCTGGCTCGACCATCCGGTGACCCGGCTCACCGCCCAGGAGTACCTGAAGCCGGTGCTCGCCGAGGAGGTGGACAGCCTGGTGCTGGGCTGCACCCATTACCCGCTGCTCAAGCCTCTGCTGAAGGAAGTCGCAGGGCCCCAGGTGCGGCTGGTGGACTCCGCGGTGACCACCGCCGAGTTGGCCGCGGACACCCTGCAGCGCCTCGCGATCGCCAACACGAGCCGGGATCCGGCCGCCTATCGCTACGTGGTCACGGATGTCCCGCTGCGCTTCCAGACAGTGGGCGAGCGCTTTCTCGGACGTTCGCTGGGGACGGTGGAGAAGCTCGAGTGGTGAAGCGCAGGGGCCCCGCCCGGGGGCTCGCGCTTTCGCCGAAATCACCTAAGCTTCATGCAGGAATGGTGAAGCCCGAAGGAGGCGAGCATGGAGCAGCAGAGGAAGCTGGCGGTGATCGTGGGCGCCGGGCCGGGACTGGGCTGTGCCCTGGCGCGCCGCTTCGGCAAGGCGGAGATGAACGTGGCGATGGCTGCGCGCAACGTCGACCGCCTCGAAGACCTCACCTTGGAATGCTCGGGCATCGGGCATGGGGCGAAGGCCTACGCCTGCGACGCGACCGACGAGGCCTCGGTGGAGGATTTCTTCCGGCACGTGGGTGAAGACCTCGGCGAGCCCGACGTGGTGATCTACAACGCGGGGGCCTTCGTCCCGCGCGGCATCCTGGAGACCACCGCCGAGGAGTTCGAGCGCTGCTGGAAGGTGCTGTGCCTGGGCGGCTTCCTGGTCGGGCGGGCGGCGGCCCGCGGGATGGTGGCGCGTACGGGCCAGGGCGGTCCGGGCGGAACCATTCTCTTCACCGGCGCGACGGCGAGCCTGCGCGGCGGGGCAGGTTTCCACAACCTCGCGGTGGGCAAGTTCGGGCTGCGCGCGCTCGCCCAGAGCATGGCGCGCGAGCTGCAGCCCAGGGGCATCCATGTGGCGCACGTGGTGATCGACGGCCGCATCCGCCCATCGGGCGCGGTGGAGCACACCGGCGAGCATGCCGGCGACGAGATGCTGGATCCTTCGGCCATCGCCGACGCCTATTTCCAGCTCTACTGCCAGCCGCGCAGCGCGTGGACGTTGGAGATGGATCTCAGGCCCTGGGTCGAGAAGTTCTGAGGAGGCGGGAGGATCAGCCCGGTCCGCTTGCGATCGGCCGCGACGGGTCGGCGCACCATTCGCTCCAGGAACCGGCGTAGAGCCGTGAGCCGGCGAGGCCGGCTGCTTCCATCGCCAGGACGTTGTGGCAGGCGGTCACCCCCGAGCCGCACTGGTGTACCACCCGGTGGGCGTCGCGGCCGTTGAGCAGCGTGCCGTACTCTTCGCGCAGCACCGAAGCCTGTTTGAAGGTGCCGCCGGGCGTGAGGTTGTCGCGGAAGAAGCGGTTGACCGCCCCGGGGATGTGGCCGGCCACCGGGTCGAGGGTCTCGTTCTCGCCACGGAAGCGATCGGGGCTGCGCGCGTCGATCAGGATCATGGCGGGATCGTCCAGATGGCGGTGGACGAAGTCCGCGTCCACCGCGAGCGGCTGCAGCGCGATTTCGAAGCGGGCCGGCGCCACGGGGGCTGCGACGGTGGTGAGCACCTGGGCGGCCTTGCCCCAGGCGTGCAGCCCCCCGTCGAGCACCGCCACGCGATGATGGCCGAGCCAGCGCAGCAGCCACCAAAGCCGCGCCGCGAACATTCCGCCGGCGTCGTCGTAGGCCACCACCTGGGTGTCGTTGCTCACGCCGCATCGGGCGAGCTTTTCGGCCAGGACCGCCGGGTCGGGCAGGGGATGGCGGCCGTTGGCGCCGGTCAGCGGGCCGGACAGGTCCTCGTCCAGATGCAGGAACTGGGCGCCCGGCAGGTGCCCGCGGGCGTAGGCGGCGCGCCCGAACTCCGGATTCGCGAGGTCGTGGCGGCAGTCGAAGATGCGCCAGCCGGGGTCCGAAATGCGCTGCGCGAGCTCGTGCGCGCCGATCAGCGTCGCGAAGGACGCACTCACCGCGTGGGTTCCTCGCTTTCCTCCAGCCACTCCCGCGCGTCCGCCTCCTCGGTGAATACCTGCACCTCGGCGTTGACGAACATCTGCGACACCCAGGCGCTCCAGGTGAACCACTGGTCCTCGGTCAGGACCGCGATGCGCCGGAAGTCGTTGGAGTGCTTGCGCGAGAACTGGATCTCCTCCCAGGCGACGTCGAGGGTGAAGCCGATCATCTGGCGCAGGTCGAAGAACAGGTCGACCGGCCCCTCGAACTGCACCTTGTAGTTGACGAGTTCCTCGAACTCCTTGAAGTCCGCGAGGGTGAACTCACCGAATACGGTTACAGCGACCCGATTGGGACTGTGCTCGATGGTGATCATGGCGCTCTCCGCATGGCGAGTGAGTGGTGCGACCTACTATAGCCCCCGGCGCACACCGGTTCAATCGCTGTGCCGGCCCGGTGCCGGGGAGGGGGAAGCGAGCGGCGTGCCCGGTTGCCGGGAGGCGAGCGAAACCGTCACTCCGCTGGCGACGATGAGCGCGATGGCGAACCACGCGGCGAGCGGCAGAACCTCGTCCCACAGCAGCACGCCGAAGAGACTCGAGAACACGACCGTGGTGTAGGCGAGGTTGGCCGAGACCACCGTCTTGCCGAACCGGTAGGCGCGGGTCATCGCCAGCTGCGCGAAGGCGCCGAAAAGGCCGACACCGGCGAGAATCGCCATGCCGGACGCGTCGATCGCATGGACGTCGCCCGCCAGCGCCCACGGCAGTCCGACCATGGAGGTCATGGCCGAGAACCAGAACACGGTGCGCGCCTCCGGTTCGCCGGCCCGGCCGAGCTCGCGCACGTTGAGGTAGGCGATGCTGGCGATGAGCCCGGCGCCGAGGCCAGCGCAGGCGCCCAGCCATTGATCCGGGCGCACGGTGGGCTCGAGCAGCAGCACGACGCCCACGAAGCCGAGCGCCACCGATGCCCCCGCCTGCCAGACGAGCCGCTCGCGGAACCACAGGGCGAGGAGCAGCGCGACGAAGATCGGCGAGGTGTAGCTCAGGGTGACGGCCGTGGCGAGCGGCAGGACGCTCAACGCGTAGAAGTAGGACACCAGGGCGGCCGAACCGGCCAGCCCGCGGGTGATCTGCAGCCGCCAGTTGGGCGTGGCGAGCCCGATCCCCTGGGTATGTGCCACCGCGCCGACCACCACCATCGCGAGAAAGCCGCGGTAGAACACCAGCTCGCCGGTGGCGAAGTGGGCAGCGCCAAGCTTCACGCACACGCCCATGCAGGCGAAGAGCAGGCTTGCGACGATCATCCACAGGGATTGCATGGCGGGGTGGTGCAGTGCAAAACCTGCATTGAACCACGGGCTCCCACGGTCGGCCTAGGTCGGGACTCGCGGTTTGCCCCATGCCAGCCGATCGGGTTAGGCTTGCGCCATCGGCATCGCGCGGGGAGGCCTCATGACCTATCTGCTCGCCCTCGACCAGGGCACCACGAGTTCGCGTGCCATGGTGTTCGATGGCGACGGCCGCGTGTGCGGCGTCGCCCAGCAGTCGTTCGCCCAGCACTTTCCGCGGCCCGGCTGGGTCGAGCACGATCCGGACGAGATCCTGCGCACGCAGCTCGACTGCGCCCGCGCCGCGCTTGCCGACGCGGGCATCGCGGCCGGCGCGCTCGCCGCGGTCGGCATCGCCAACCAGCGCGAGACGACCCTGCTCTGGGAGCGCGCCACCGGCCGCGCGGTGGCGCCCGCCATCGTCTGGCAGGACCGGCGTACCGCCGCCGAATGCGACCGCCTGCGCGCGGCCGGCCACGCCGAGGCGATCCGCACGCGGACCGGCCTGGAGATCGACGCCTATTTCTCCGCCACCAAGCTCGCCTGGCTCCTGGAGCACGTGCCGGGCGCGCGCGAACGGGCCGAGGCGGGCGAGCTCGCCTTCGGCACCGTGGACAGCTGGCTGGTGTGGCACCTCACCGGCGGCGCCTGCCACGTCACCGACGTGGGCAACGCCTCGCGCACCATGCTCTTCAACCTGCGCACCCTCGCCTGGGAGGAGGAGCTGCTGCGCCTGCTGCGGATTCCGGCGGCGGTCCTGCCGCGGGTGGTGGACAGCAGCGGCGTGGTGGGCGAGACCCGCCCGGAAATCCTGGGCGCCGCGGTGCCGATCGCCGGCATCGGCGGCGACCAGCAGGCGGCCACCGTCGGACAGGCCTGCTTCGCGCCTGGCATGGCCAAGAACACCTACGGCACCGGCTGCTTCCTCCTGATGAATACAGGCGGGGAGCCGGTGTCTTCGGCCAACCGGCTCCTCTCCACGGTCGGCTGGCGCGCCGCCGGCCAGACCACCTACGCCCTGGAAGGCAGCATCTTCATGGCGGGGGCGGTAGTGCAGTGGCTGCGCGACGAGCTCGGATTGGTCCGTCATGCGGCCGAGATCGAGGCGCTCGCCGCCCGCGTCCCCGACAGCGGCGGCGTGGTGCTGGTGCCCGCCTTCACCGGGCTCGGCGCTCCCCACTGGGACGCCTATGCGCGCGGCACCATGCTCGGGCTCACCCGCGGCAGCAGTGCGGCGCACATCGCGAGGGCCGCCCTCGAATCGATCGCGCTGCAGACGGTCGACCTCGTGGCGGCGATGGACCGCGACGGGGCGGGGCCGCTCACCGAGCTGCGGGTCGACGGCGGAGCGGCGGCCAACGACCTGCTGATGCAGATGCAGGCCGACCTGCTGGGCGTGCCGGTGGTGCGGCCGCGGATGCTGGAGACTACTGCGCTCGGTGCCGCCTACCTGGCCGGTCTCGGCGTGGGCGTGTGGTCCGGGCCGGACGAGGTGGCCGCGCACTGGCACGCCGAGCACCGGTTCGAGCCGGCCATGCCCGCCGCCGCCAGGGAAGAGGCCGTGGCCCGCTGGCGGCGCGCGGTGGAACGTGCGCGCGGCTGGGCGGAAGCCTGAGCCGGCCTCGCCTAGACCGGACATCACGTGATGAACGAGGCCCGAGCCCTGGCGCGCAGCGCGCTGCTCGCCCGCCTCGCCGAGCCTCGCGTGTGGGACGTGGTCGTGATCGGCGGAGGCGCCACCGGCCTGGGCTGCGCGGTGGACGCTGCGGCCCGCGGCCACACGACACTGCTGCTTGAGGCCCACGACTTCGCCAAGGGGACCAGCTCGCGGGCGACCAAGCTCATCCACGGAGGGGTGCGCTATCTCGCCCAGGGCAATCTGGCGCTGGTGCGCGAGGCGCTGGCCGAGCGGGCACGCCTGCTCGCCAACGCGCCCCATCTGGTGCATCCGCAGCGTTTCGTCGTGCCGGCCTACCACTGGCACGAGAAGCCCTTCCTCGGGCTCGGGCTGACCCTCTACGACGCGCTCGCGGGCCGGCACGGCATCGGTCCTTGCCGTGTGCTCGACGCCGCCCGCACCGTCGCCGCGCTGCCGACGCTCGCCACCGCCGGACTCAAGGGCGGCATCGCCTACTGGGACGCCCGCTTCGACGACGCGCGGCTGGCCGTCTCGCTCATGCGCACGCTGTTCGATCTCGGCGGGCTGGCGCTGAACTACGTGCCGGTGGACGACCTCGGGCTGGAGGCGGGGCGCGTGGGCGGCGTGCTCGCGCGCGATGCGGAAAGCGGAGCGAGCTTTCGCATCGCCGCGCGCAGCGTGATCAACGCCACCGGCGTGTGGGTGGATGCAGTGCGCCGAATGGAGCGCCCTGCCGTGGCCGCCCTGTTGCGGCCCAGCCAGGGCGTGCATCTCGTGGTGGGACGGGAATTTCTGCCGGGCGAGGACGCGCTGCTCGTGCCGCATACGGCCGACGGCCGGGTGCTCTTCGCCATCCCGTGGCAGGGCAGCGTGCTGCTGGGCACGACAGACTCCGCGGTACGCGAGCTGCCGCTGGAGCCGACGCCGCTTGCCGGCGAGGTCGACTTCATCCTCGATACCGCCGCCCGCTACCTGCGCCATGCGCCGAAGCGTGAGGACGTGCGCAGCGCCTTCGTGGGCCTGCGTCCCCTTATCGGGGCCGGTGACCGGTCGGCAACGCGCAGCCTCTCGCGGGAGCACTGCATCGAGGTGTCGCCCGGCGGGCTCGTGACGATCACCGGCGGCAAGTGGACGACCTACCGGCGCATGGGGGAGGACGCGGTCGATACCGCCGAATCGGTGGCGTCCCTGCCGCGCCGGTACGGGGACACGGCGACCCTGCGCGTACATGGCGCGCCCGAGCGGCCGTCGGACGATCCTTACGGGCTGGACCGCCCGATGGTGGACGCGCTCGCCGGCGCCGGCCGCCGTGTTCATCCGGAACTCACGCTGACCGAGGCCGAGGTGCGCTATGCCGCCCGAGCCGAGCTCGCGCGCACCGTCGAGGACGTCCTGGCGCGACGCAACCGAGCCCTCTTCGTGCATGCCGGGGCCGCCGCCGAGGCTGCCGAGCCGGTCGCCCATCTGCTCGCCGAGGAGCTGGGGCGCGACCGGGCGTGGTGCGAGGCCGAGATCGCCGCCTTCCGTGCCCTGGCGCGCCGCTACGGTAAGGAGGCGGCATGACGGCTGGCCGCGGAGCTCCGTTTCGCGCTATGTTCCGGGCATCGGGCCGCCAGGCGGCCGACAGCCAAGGAGAACATGCCGTGAGCGTTGCCCGCACCGCCGCCCTGACCGTGGTGGCGATGGTCGCTTTTGCCGCCAACTCGGTGCTGTGCCGGCTCGCCCTTCAGGATACGTCCATCGACCCGGCGAGCTTCACCATCATCCGCCTGGTCTCGGGCGCAGCAATGCTGGCAGCCCTGATCGCCTTCCGCGGCGGCAAGGCGGCACGGCTTCGCGCCGGCAGCTGGCGTGCGGCCCTCGCGCTCTTCGCGTATGCGGCGGCCTTCTCCTTCGCCTACGTCTCGCTCACCGCCGGAACGGGGGCGCTGCTTCTCTTCGCCGCGGTGCAGGCGACCATGATAGGTACCGGGCTGGCGCGGGGCGAGCGCCTGACGCGCGGGCAGGTGGCGGGCGTGACGCTGGCGCTGGGCGGACTCGTGTACCTGATGCTCCCCGGTCTGGCGGCGCCGCCGCTGGTGGGGGCGCTCCTCATGATCGCGGCCGGCGTCGCGTGGGGCGTGTACTCGCTGCTCGGGCGCGGCACGTCCGATGCGCTGGCGACCACCAGCGGCAATTTCCTGCGCACGGTGCCGATGGCGATCGCGCTCGGCGTGGTGGGGCTCGATACGCCGAGGGTGGATGGGGCGGGCGCGCTCTACGCCGTGCTGTCCGGCGCGCTCGCCTCCGGGGCGGGTTACGCCGTGTGGTACGCGGCCCTGCGGGGGCTCAGGGCCACCAGCGCCGCGACCGTGCAGCTGAGCGTGCCGGTGATCGCCGCCGTGGGCGGCGTGCTGTTTCTGGGCGAGGCCGTGAGCATGCGGCTCGCCCTCTCCTCGGTGGCCATTCTCGGCGGTGTGGCGATGGTGCTGCTCAGCCGCCGCAAAGGACCGGCTTAGCCCGACGGAAGCAGCTTCATGCGCTCGGCGGCATACAGAGACGCCTGCGCGGCGGCGCGCAGCATCCCTCTCCCTCCGAGCGCGAGCCGGCCGAGGATGCCCGGAGGCGGCGGCTCGAGCCGGATGCGCGAGGCGCCCTCGGCCTGAACGAGCATCAGCCCGGGACCCGGCACGACGAAGCGCTCGCCCGCGGAGAGCCACTTGTCCTGTGAGTAGCCCTCAAGGGTCAGCCAAGCCGGGCCGCGTTCGCTTACCACGACCCAGCCGCTCGCATCGCGTAGCGCGAGGAGGCTGCCGGAAGCCATGTCGTGCGTCGAACATGCTAGTCTCGCGTCCATGATGCCGTCTCTCCGAGAATGCGCGGGAAGTGTTTCCGTGCCTTGCATTGTGGGTAGGGAGACGGTCTTCGAAAAGCGATCTTTTCTTGGAAATCTGTGAGCGGGGTTCACATATGGACGCTCCTGGACGGCTTCCGTCGCTGTCCGCTCTGCGCGTGTTCGAGGCGGCGGCGCGGCTGGCGAGCTTCTCCCGCGCGGCAGAGGAGCTGTTCGTCACCCACAGCGCGGTGAGCCACCAGGTGCGCGGACTGGAGGAGCAGCTCGGTTTCGCGCTCTTCCAGCGGCAGGGACGCGCGGTGGTGCTCACGCCGGCGGGGGAGGAGCTCCTCGTGGCCACCAACGCGGCGCTGCGCCAGATCGCCGACACGGTGGCCGGCCTCAAGCGGCGGGCCAATCCGAATCGCCTGTCGGTGAGCTGCATGCCGTCCTTCGCCGGGCGCTGGCTGGCACCGCGCATCGGTGCCTTCATCGACCGGCACCCCACCGCCGAGGTGAACGTCACCTCGTCGATCGCGCTCACCGACTTCACCCGTGACGGCGTGGACGTGTGCATCCGGTGGGGGCCGGGCCCCTACACCGGCGTGCGTGCCGAGCTGCTGATGGACGACGTGCTGTTCCCGGTGTTGAGCCCCGCCCTGGTGGCAGGGCGTCGCCTCGTGTGGCCCGCCGATCTCGCCGGGTTGCCGCTCCTGCGCTCGGAGGGCGAGGACTGGGTGCCCTGGTTTCGTGCCGCGGGCCTGGACTGGCCGGAACCTGCGAGCGGGCTGATGATGTCGGACTCGGCCCTGGTGCTGCAGGCCGCGATCGAAGGCCGTGGCGTGGCGCTGGCGCGGCGCAGCCTCGCGGCGCTGGCGCTGCGCACCGGCAAGCTGGTGCGCCCGTTTCCCATCGAGATCCCCGCCACCCATGCTCCCGACAGCTGCATCGTACCGGCCGGGGAGGCGTGCCCCTTCGAGGAGCGCCCACGCTGGCGCTACTGGATCGTGCTTCCGGAGCGGGATACGGACACGCCGCTGCTGCGGAGCTTCCTCGCGTGGCTGCGGGCGGAGGCCGCCGCCGATCTAGCGGCGCCGCTGTCGCCTGCCGGCGCGGCTGCGGCGGGCGTCTGAGCGGATCAGCGGGGAGCGCGGGGCAGGGTGACCTGCGCCTCGAGCCCGCCGTCGGGGTGGTTGGCGAGCACCACGTCGCCGCCCTGGGCGTGCAGCAGGTTGCGCGCGATGGCCAACCCCAGACCGGTGCCGCCCGTCTCGCGATTGCGCGAAGCCTCGGTCCGATAGAAGGGCTCGAACACTCTCTCGCGCTCGGCCTCCGGCAACCCCGGACCGTGGTCGCGGATGCGGATCCGGAATTCGCTCCGCGCCTCTTCGAGGGTGAGCTCGACGCGCTCGCCGAACTTCACGCCGTTCTCGATGAGATTCCACAGCGCCCTGCGCAGTGCCACGATCTGGCCGTGGCACGGGGCCCCCGTGCGGCCTGCGAGCGTGACCTGCCACCCCATGTCCTGGGCGTCGGCGACGAGCGCCTCGGCGAGGCCGTCGAGATCTATGGGTTGCGCCGGCGCCGAGGCGTCCAGGCTCTTCGCGTAGTCGAGGCCCTCACGCGCCAGCGCCTGCATGGCGTCGAGGTCGGCCTGGATCTTGGCGCGCAGGGTTTCGTCGTCGATCATCTCCGCGCGCAGGCGCAGCCGCGTGATCGGCGTCTGCAGGTCGTGCGAGATGGCCGCCAGGATGCGGGTGCGCTCGCCCACGTGCTGCTGGATGCGGCCCTGCATGCGGTTGAAGGCGCGAGCGGCGCGGGCCACCTCGGCCGGCCCGCGCGCGTCCATCGGGGCCCGGTTGGGATCCTCGCCAAGCGCGTCGGCGGCCGCAGCCAGCCGCGACAGCGGGCGGGTGGCGATCCGGACCGCAAGCCAGGTGAGCAGGGTCACGCCACCGACCAGGGCAAACAAGGCCGCGAAGAACCGCCCGGGGGGCGGCGGATGCGGCGCGGCGAGCATGGGGCCGGGCAGGCGTACCGTGAGCGGTGTGCCATCGGTAAGGCGCAGGCTCAGGAGGGGCTGGAGATGGTGGTTGAAATCTCCGCGCCCGTGGGTGTAGCCGACGACGATCACCTCCCGCTCGGGCAGAGTACGCTCGAGCGCCTGCACCAGGGGTGCGGCCTGCGGCAGCGGTCGCGCCTCGGGTGGCGGCTCGCGTAGAGAGAAGCGCAGCCGCCGCCTGCCGAGCGCATCGATCCATTCCTCGCGGGCGTGAGCGGGCAGGCGGTCGAGGACGTCCACCGTCGCGCCGATCTCGCGCGCGACGCCCTCGTACAGCACGTCCCGTCCGAAGCGGTCGCGCTCGCCCCGGATGAGCGCCATGGCCACGGCGAGCACCAGGGCCATGCCGACGAGCCAGATCAGCATCAGGCGCGCGAAGAGGGTGCGGGGCCAGGGAAGTCTCATGATGGAGTGCGGGTGGCGGGCACCGCCTGGACGGTGGCGGCCAGCACGTAGCCCTCGTTGCGCACCGTCTTGATGATGGCCGGCTCGCGGGCGTTGTCCCGCAGCCGCTGGCGCAGCCGGCTCACCAGGAGGTCGATGGAGCGGTCGAACACGTCGGCCTCGCGTCCCTGGGTGAGCTCCATCAGCTGGTCGCGGTTGAGGACCCGCTGCGGATGGGCGAGGAAGACCGCCAGCAGGCGGTGCTCGGCGCCCGAAAGGGGCACCACCGTACCCTCGGCGTCGATCAGGTGGCGCCCGGCCACGTCCAGCCGCCAGTTGGCGAAACGCAGCTCGGCCGCATGATCGGCGGGGCCGGCTTCGAGGTTGGGGGGCAGGGCGCGCGTGCGGCGCAGGATGGCGCGGATGCGCGCGTACAGCTCCCGTGGCACGAAGGGCTTGGGCAGATAGTCGTCGGCACCCATCTCCAGGCCCACGATGCGGTCCATGTCCTCGCCCCGCGCGGTCAGCATGAGGATGGGCGTGTTGGCCTGGGGGCCGCCGCCGGCGCGCAGGTTGCGGCACAGGGTGAGGCCGTCCTCGCCCGGCATCATGACGTCGAGCACGACGAGGTCGACCCGGTGCCGCTCCAGGGCGGTCTTCATCTCGCGCCCGTCGGCGGCGGTGGTGCAGCGCAGCCCCTGCTTCTCGAGATAGTCGGCGAGAAGACTGCGGATCTCGCGATCGTCATCGACGATCAGGACGTGGTCGGGTTGATTGCTCATCGCGGGGTTCTCCTCGGCTCGCATATTAAGCCGGCCGGAAGCCCGATTTGTATCTCACCGTATCGCGGGCCGAGTCTGCGACATGAGGCTGCAATACGGGCGGTAACGGACAAATCGGGCTTACATGCGGGTGTTGAAATGCAGTCGTGGCCCACAGGGATGGGTCCTCGACGAACAAGGAGATCGACATGAAAACCTGGATCAAGACTTCCATCGCCTCTGCCCTGATCGCGACCACCGCCCTCGGAAGCGCGGCGGTGCTGGCGCGAGGCGGCGACTGCGGCGGCTTCGGCCCGATGGGTGGAGCGGGAGGCTGGGGCCGCATGGCGCCCGAGCAGATGGCCGAGCGCATCGCCGATCGTGCCGAGCAGCGGCTTGCCCGCCTGGAACTGGCGTTGGCGCTCAAGCCCGAGCAGCAGGCGGCATGGAACACCTTCAAGAGCGAGATGACCGACCGCGCCGACCGCATGGCCGCCGAGATGCAGAAGCGCATGCAAGCCGATAGGCCCGACACCGTCCTCGAGCGGCTCGAGCGCCGGGAGGCGATGAGCAAGCTGCGGCAGACCGAGCTCGCCGATACGCGCAAGGCGGTCGAGACCTTCTACGCCACGCTTTCCGACGCGCAGAAGACCGTGTTCGATGCCGAGTTCCAGCCGATGGGACGCGGCGGGCGGCACGGCCTGGGGCACGGCGGCTTCGGTCACGGCATGGGGCCGGGGCGCGGCTGAGTCGCCTGGGCCTGAAAAGGAAGAGGGCCGATCCTGCGGATCGGCCCTCTTGTCGTCCGGCTCACGTCCGGCCGCGCGACGCGCGGCCGGACGATGTCGCTCAGTGGAACTGCTCTTCTTCGGTCGAGCCGGTCAGCGCGGTCACCGAGGAAGCGCCGCCCTGGATCACGGTGGTCACGTCGTCGAAGTAGCCCGTGCCAACTTCCTGCTGGTGCGACACGAAGGTGTAGCCACGGTCGCGGGCGGCGAACTCGGGCTCCTGCACCTTCTCCACGTAGGCCGACATGCCGCGCTTGGCGTAGTCCTGCGCCAGGTCGAACATGTTGTACCACATGGAGTGGATGCCGGCGAGGGTGATGAACTGGTACTTGTAGCCCATGGCGCCGAGCTCGCGCTGGAACTTGGCGATGGTCGCGTCGTCCAGGTTCTTCTTCCAGTTGAAGGAAGGCGAGCAGTTGTAGGCGAGCATCTTGCCCGGGTGCTTGGCATGCACCGCCTCGGCGAACTTGCGCGCGAACTCCAGGTCCGGCGTGCCGGTTTCGCACCACACCAGGTCGGCGTACTCGGCGTAGGCGACGGCACGGCTGATGGCCTGCTCCAGGCCCTTGCGGGTCTTGTAGAAGCCCTCGGCGGTGCGCTCGCCGGTGAGGAAGGGCTTGTCGTTCTCGTCGTAGTCGCTGGTCAGCAGGTCGGCGGCTTCCGCGTCGGTGCGGGCGATCACCAGGGTGGGCACACCCATCACGTCGGCAGCCAGGCGGGCGGCGATGAGCTTCTGCACGGCTTCGGCGGTCGGCACCAGCACCTTGCCGCCCATGTGGCCGCACTTCTTCACGGACGCGAGCTGGTCTTCCCAGTGCACACCGGCCGCGCCGGCGCGGATCATGGCCTTCATCAGCTCGAAGGCGTTCAGCACGCCGCCGAAGCCGGCTTCGGCGTCGGCCACGATCGGGGCGAAGTAGTCGATGTAGCCCTTGTCGCCCGGCTGGATGTTCTTGGACCACTGGATCTGGTCGGCACGCTGGAAGGCGTTGTTGATGCGCTCCACCACGGTCGGCACCGAGTTCACCGGGTACAGGGACTGGTCCGGGTACATGGCGGCGTAGGAGTTGTTGTCGGCGGCGACCTGCCAGCCCGACAGATAGATGGCCTTGATGCCGGCCTTGACCTGCTGCATGGCCTGACCGCCGGTCAGTGCGCCGAGGCAGTTCACGTACGGCTCGTTGTTAACCAGATCCCACAGCTTCTCGGCACCGCGACGGGCCAGCGTGCTCTCCGGCTGAATGGAGCCGCGCAGGCGGACGACGTCGGCGGCGGTGTAGCCGCGCTTGATGCCTTTCCAGCGGGGGTTTTCCGCCCAGTCCTTCTCGATGGCTGCGATCATTTGTTCGCGGGTCATGGTCATGTCGATTTCCTCGTTATTGCTGAAGGGGGGTTGCGAAAAGGTTTTCCTCGTCCGATCCGGGGTAGCGGCCGATCGGAAAGCTCATCCTCTCGGTAACAGCGGCTGAGAAGCCGTCGCCGAATGAGGCAAAGTATAGGTAGGATCTGGCCCTGCAGCAATAAGTCTTATATAAGATATAAGAAAAAATCTTCGTCAATAAAAACAGCTGTTTATGGAAAAAATTCTGCATTGTGAAACGCAGGACGCCGTTGTGAAACGAAAAGCTGCTGCACCGCGCAAGCCGGCGAGCTGTTTCGGTGCTCCGAAGGGCGTGGGGGGGGGGAGGGGGACGACGGAGGCGCCTGAAGTCGATCGACCACACCCCCGCGCGCTCGCGGGTTCGCATCCAGGCGGGCTGTCGGAGCGGCGCAAGCCGCGAACGGCGGCGCATCCGGTCGCCCGCCGATTCGCGGCTTGCGCCGCTCCTGCGGGTGGAATCCGGGGGCGGGGTGGCCGCGCCTTCCCGGATCCGGCTGTGGTAGGGCTAGAGAAGCGCAGTGGGCGACACGACTACGCCGTCCTCGTCCGCATAAACATAGTGGCCGGGGGTGAAGGTCACGCCGCCAAAGGTGACCGGGATGTCGCGCTCGCCGGTGTTGCGCTTGACCGTCTTCTTCGGGTGGGTGCCGAGCGCGAACACACCCACGTCCATGCCGCCGATCGCCTTCGAGTCCCGGATGCAGCCGTAGGCCACGATGCCCGCCCAGCCGTTGTCGACCGCGAGCTGGGCGAGCTGGTCGCCGACCACCGCGCAACGCATCGAGCCGCCGCCGTCGATCACCAGCACGCGGCCCTGACCCGGCTCGCCGAGGGCGGTGCGCACCAGCGAGTTGTCCTCGAAGAGCTTGAGGGTCGTGATCGGTCCGCCGAAGGCGGGGCGCCCGCCGTAGCTCGAGAACATCGGGGCGACCACCTGCAGCGTGGCTTCGTGCGCGTCGCACAGGTCGGCGGTATGAATCTCCATGTCCGGTTCCTCTTGGTCTTGATGGAAAAGTAGGGCGCAAAAAAGGCGGCCCGCAGGCCGCCTTTCCGCAGGGAGGGGACGGTCAGACCGTCGCTTCCTCCTGTTCGTCGAACACCAGCTTCACCTTGCCCTCGGCGTCGCGGTCGATGGTGACCTTGCCGCCGTTGACCAGGCGCCCGAAGAGCAGCTCCTCGGCGAGCGCGGCGCGGATCGTGTCCTGGATGAGGCGTGCCATCGGGCGCGCACCCATGAGCGGGTCGAAGCCTTCGGATGCGAGCCAGGCCTTGAGGTCGTCGGTGAAGTGCACGTCCACCTTCTTCTCGTGCAGTTGCGCCTCGAGCTGGGTGAGGAACTTGTCCACCACCCGCAGGATGATGTCCGTATCGAGCGCCTTGAACGAGATGATGCCGTCCAGCCGGTTGCGGAACTCCGGCGAGAACATGCGCTTGATCTCGCCCATCTCGTCGCCCGGTGCGCGCTTGGCGGAGAAGCCGATCGCCGACTTCTGCATGGACTCGGCGCCCGCGTTCGTCGTCATGATGATGATGACGTTGCGGAAGTCCGCCTGGCGGCCGTTGTTGTCCGTCAGCGTGCCGTGGTCCATCACCTGCAGCAGGATGTTGTAGATATCCGGGTGCGCCTTTTCGATCTCGTCGAGCAGCAGCACGCAGTGCGGTTTCTTGGTGATCGCCTCGGTGAGGAGCCCGCCCTGGTCGAAGCCCACGTAGCCCGGCGGCGCGCCGATGAGCCGGCTCACCGCATGGCGCTCCATGTACTCCGACATGTCGAAGCGCTCGAGCTCTATGCCCAGCGTGTAGGCGAGCTGGCGCGCGACTTCGGTCTTGCCTACGCCGGTGGGACCGGAGAAGAGGAAGCTGCCGATGGGCTTGGCCGGGTTGCCCAGGCCGGAGCGGGACATCTTGATCGCCTTGCCGAGCGCCTCGATCGCCTCGTCCTGACCGAACACCACGTTCTTGAGGTCGCGCTCGAGCGTCTTGAGGGCGGCCTTGTCGTCGTTCGACACGGTGCGCGGCGGGATGCGCGCGATCTTCGCGACGATCTCCTCGATCTCGGACTTGCCGATGGTCTTCTTCTGCTTCGACTTGGGCAGGATGCGCTGCGCGGCGCCGGCCTCGTCGATCACGTCGATCGCCTTGTCGGGAAGCTGACGATCGTTGATGTAACGTGCGGAAAGCTCCGCCGCCGACACCAGCGCCGCCGACGAGTACTTCACCCCGTGATGCTCCTCGAAGCGGCTCTTGAGCCCCTTCAGGATCTCCACCGTCTCGGCCACCGAGGGCTCGGTTACGTCGATCTTCTGGAAGCGGCGGGAGAGGGCATGATCCTTCTCGAAGATCTGGCGGAACTCGGCGTACGTGGTCGCGCCGATGCACTTCAGCGTGCCGGTGGAGAGCGCGGGCTTGAGCAGGTTGGATGCGTCCAGCGTGCCGCCCGAGGCCGCCCCCGCACCGATCAGGGTATGGATCTCGTCGATGAAGAGAATCGCGTTGTTCGCCTCGCGCAGCTGCTTGAGCACCGCCTTCAGGCGCTGCTCGAAGTCGCCGCGGTACTTCGTGCCGGCCAGAAGCGCGCCCATGTCCAGGGCATAGACCTGCGCACCTTCCAGGATATCGGGCACGCGGCCTTCCACGATGCGGCGGGCGAGCCCTTCGGCGATGGCGGTCTTGCCCACGCCGGCTTCGCCGACCAGCAGCGGGTTGTTCTTGCGCCGGCGGCACAGGGTCTGGATCACCCGCTCCAGCTCGCGGTCGCGCCCGATGAGCGGATCGATCTTGCCCACCAGCGCCTGCTGGTTGAGGTTCTGGGTGTAGTTCTCGAGCGCGCCGCCCGCCTGCGCCCCTTCCTGCTCCTGCTCGCCCTGCTCGGCCTCGCTCCGATTGGGTGCGCTGGCACCCTGTTGGGGCGTCTTGGCGATGCCGTGGGAAATGAAGTTCACCACGTCCAGGCGCGAGATGTTCTGGCGCTGCAGGAAGTACACCGCGTGCGAATCCTTCTCGCCGAAGATCGCCACCAGCACGTTGGCCCCGGTGACTTCCTTCTTGCCCGAGGACTGCACGTGCAGGATCGCGCGCTGGATCACGCGCTGAAACCCGAGCGTGGGCTGGGTATCGATCTCGTCGGTGCCTTCGACCTTGGGGGTGTGCTCGTTGATGAAGTTCACCAACTCACGGCGCAGTTCCTCGACGTTGGCCGCGCAGGCGCGCAAGACCTCGGCCGCGGACGGATTGTCGAGGAGCGCGAGCAGCAGATGTTCGACCGTGATGAACTCGTGCCGCTTCTGCCTTGCCTCGACAAAGGCCATATGCAGGCTGACTTCCAGTTCTTGCGCGATCATTCTCAATTTTCCTCCATCACGCACGCCAGCGGATGCTGGTGCTGACGGGCAAAGGAGACGACCTGCTCGACTTTGGTCGCCGCGACGTCCTTAGGGAAGACGCCGCAAACCCCCATGCCCTCTCTGTGGACTTGGAGCATGACCCGTGTTGCCCGTTCGCGGTCCATGCCGAAAAATTTCTGCAGTACGACGACCACGAAGTCCATTGGCGTGAAGTCGTCGTTGAGCAGCAGCACCTTATATAGGGGCGGGGGCTTGGTGCGCGTCCGCTCCGCCTCGAGTAAGGAATCGTCCTGCTTTTGGGTGGCCATGCGAGCCATTCTAACCATGTCGAACCAGAGTGCAACACACCTCTGAGGGGGTGCTTCCCGCGCCCTTGCAGGCGGAATGGTCCTCGGGGCGGGAGCCGCACCGGCCGGGCCATTGCGCGGCGCACCCTCGATTCCCAGACAATCCAAAGCCAGTATCGTGCCAAGGCGGGCTGTCCGTGCGTGAAAAAGTGCCGCACTGCAGCAACCAGTATGCCTCAGAAAGGGGTTGACGCTGTGCAAACAAGTGCGTAAAAGCAACCCGTGTGTGAGATGCAAAGTTCAACGCACTGGTTCTGTTTGTCGTGGCTGCGACCGTAGTCTGGCTGGGCAGCGCTGGTTACGCTCCACTGGGCATTGATGCACGGACAGGGGTAGCCCCCCGCAATGTTTTCGTTTTTAAGGATTAAGGCAACATGGCAACTGGTACCGTTAAGTGGTTCAATGACTCGAAGGGCTTCGGCTTCATTACCCCGGATGATGGCAGCGAAGATCTCTTTGCGCACTTCTCGGCCATCAACATGAGCGGGTTCAAGACGCTGAAGGAAGGCGAGAAGGTCTCCTTCGAAGTGACGCAGGGCCCCAAGGGCAAGCAGGCCTCGAACATCCAGCGGGCCTGATGCGTTGAACCCCCGCGCCGCGCCGTCCTGCGACGCGGTGCCGGGAAAGACAAGAGGCCGCCGGGATTCCGGCGGCCTCTTGTTTTTTGTTCCCTGAACTTCCTGTGCGCGATGCCGTGCGGCACCGGCGGGCAGGGCCCGCCCGGCGGCGGATTACTTCAGCTTGATTTCCTTGTACAGGACGTGCTTGCGCGCGACCGGGTCGTACTTCATGAACTCGAGCTTGTTCGGGGTAGTGCGCTTGTTCTTCGAGGTGGTGTAGAAGTGACCGGTACCTGCGGTCGACTCCAGCTTGATCTTTTCGCGGATGCCTTTGGCCATGTCAGTCTCCGTTCGGTTGCTTCAGTTGCGCGGCGGCAACGCTCAGACCTTCTCGCCGCGGGCGCGCAGCTCGGCGACGACGACGTCGATGCCCTTCTTGTCGATAGTGCGCAGCGCGGCGTTCGAGACGCGCAGGCGGATCCAGCGGTTCTCGGCCTCGCTCCAGAACCGGCGGTTCTGCAGGTTGGGCAGGAAGCGGCGCTTGGTCTTGTTGTTGGCGTGGGAGACATTGTTTCCCACCATCGGTGCCTTACCGGTCACTTGGCAAACGCGGGCCATTTGATGCTCCAGGGAATTCGGATTTCGGAAAACGTCGGATGATATCCCAGAGTGCGCCGACGGCGCAAGGCTTTGGCGCGCGCTCAGAGTAGTCCGCGCTCGGCGAACGACAGGGGATTCGCATGCGCCGTGACGATGAAGTGGTCGAGGGTGCGCACGTCGACCAGATCGAGCGCCTGCTTCAGGCTGCGTGTGAGCAACTCGTCGGCCGGACTCGGCTCCTGTGCCCCCGAGGGGTGGTTGTGGGCGAGAATGACCGCGGCGGCATTGTATGCCAGGGCGAGCTTGACGACTTCGCGCGGATAGACGCTGGTCTGGGTCAGGGTGCCGCGGAAGAGCTCGACGGCCCGGATGAGGCGGTTGCGGGCATCGAGCATCAGCACGTAGAACACTTCGTGGGGCAGGGTGCCGATGCGCAGGCGCAACCAGTCGCGCACCGCGCCGGGCGAATCGAATACGTCACCCGCATGCATCTGCTCGGCCAGGGCGCGCCGCGCCAGTTCCATGACAGCCTGCAGTTGGGCATACTTCGCGAGCCCCATGCCGGGAATGCCCGCGAACTCGGCAGCGGAGGCGTTGCAAAGACGGGTGAGCGAGCCGAACTGCGTGAGCAGCTCGCGCGCGAGGTCGACCGCGCTCTTGCCGCGGATGCCGACGCGCAGGAAGAGCGCCAGGAGCTCCGCATCGGACAGCGCGCCGGCACCGCGGCCGAGGAGCTTTTCGCGCGGGCGTTCGTCGGCCGGCCAGTCGCTGATCGCCATCGTCGTCGCACCGAATGATGTTGCGGAAAATTATAAGGCATATGACATGAGAGAGCTCGAGGGGCGCCGGCTGGTGATCGGCGTGACGGGCGGGGTGGCCGCCTATAAGACGGCCGAACTCGTCCGGCTGCTGGTCAAGGCGGGCGCGGACGTGCACGTGGTGCTCACCGAGGCGGGTGCGCGCTTCGTCGGTGCGGTGACCTTCCAGGCCCTGTCCGGGAACCCGGTGTGGACCGACCTGTGGGATGCGCGCATGTCGAACAACATGGCGCACATCGACCTCACCCGGGGCGCCGACGCGGTACTGATCGCGCCGGCTTCGGCCGATGTGCTGGCGAAGCTCGTGCATGGCCTGGCCGACGACCTCCTCACCACCCTTTGCCTCGCGCGCGACTGCCCGCTGCTGGTCGCGCCCGCCATGAACCGGCAGATGTGGGAGCATCCGGCCACCGTTCGCAACGTGGCCCAACTGCGCGAAGATGGCGTGACGGTGCTCGGTCCCGACGCGGGCGACCAGGCCTGCGGCGAGGTGGGGATGGGGCGCATGCTCGAGCCCGAACTGCTGTTCGAGGCGGTGGCCGCCCGGTTCCAGTCGAAGCTGCTGGCCGGGCGCAAGGTGGTGCTCACCGCCGGACCCACCTTCGAGGCGATCGACCCGGTGCGCGGCATCACCAACTCCAGCTCGGGCAAGATGGGTTACGCCTTGGCGCGTGCCTGTGCCCGCGCCGGCGCGGCCGAGGTGGTGCTGGTGAGCGGCCCGACCGGCCTGCCGGCGCCGTGGGGCGTACGGCGCGTGGACGTGAAGAGCGCGCTCGAGATGCGGGACGCGGTGCTCGCTGCCCTGCCCGGCGCAGACGTCTTCATCGGCGTGGCGGCGGTGGCCGACTACCGGCCCGCGCAGCCGGCCGAGCACAAGATCAAGAAGAGCGGGGAGGCACTCGCCCTCACGCTGGCGCCCAATCCCGACATCCTCGCGGAAGTCGCCGCGCGTCCCGACGCGCCGTTCTGCGTGGGCTTCGCCGCCGAGAGCCGCGAGCTCGATGCCTATGCCGAGGGCAAGCGACGGGCCAAGAAGCTGCCGCTCCTGGTGGGCAACCTGGTCCAGGACGGGCTGGGCGGCGACGACAACGAAGTGATCCTGTACGACGACGCCGGACGCCACCCGCTCGCGCGGGCGCCCAAGCCGGCCATCGCGCAACGTATCGTTGAACATCTGGCGGCCCTGCTGCGGGCTCGCAAAGGCTGAGGACACCATGCACCGAATCGACGTGAAGATCCTCGACGAGCGGCTGAAGAGCCATCCCCCCGGCTACGCCACCGCCGGCGCCGCGGGGCTGGACCTGCGCGCCTGCCTCAACGCGCCGCTCTCGCTCCATCCCGGCGACACCGCGCTGGTGCCGAGCGGGCTCGCGATCCACCTGGCCGACCCCGGGCTCGCCGCCATGGTGCTGCCGCGTTCGGGTCTGGGGCACCGCCACGGCATCGTGCTGGGCAACCTGGTCGGCCTCATCGACTCCGATTACCAGGGCCAGATCTTCGTGTCCGTATGGAATCGGGGGCGCGAGACCTTCACCATCCAGCCCATGGAGCGCATCGCGCAGCTGGTGGTGGTGCCGGTGCTGCAGGTGAGCTTCAACGTGGTGGACGAGTTCCCCGACAGCGAGCGCGGCGCCAACGGCTTCGGCAGCACGGGCAAGCATTGAGCATGCATCCGGGCATCCCGGTCGGGGTTCACGTGCGCATGGAGCGGGCGGGCCGCGTACTGCTCATGCGCCGCGCCGGCACCGGGTTCTTCGACGGGCTGTGGAGCATTCCCGGCGGGCACGTCGAGGCCGGGGAGTCGCTGCGCGCGGCGGCCGTGCGGGAGATGGCCGAGGAGACGGGGCTCGTCGTCGCGCCGGAGGCGCTCGCCGTCGAGGCGGTGGTTCATCGCCTGTCCGACACCAATCGGATCGACTTCTTCCTTCATGCCGACCGCTGGGACGGCGAACCGCGGATCCTGGAGCCGCACAAGTGCGACGGGATGGCCTGGTTCGCGCCCGATGCGCTGCCGGCCGATACGGTGCCCTACGTGCGGGCGATGCTCGGGCGCCCGCCGGGCGACTGGTTCCTGGAGCTGGGGTTTCCGGGCTTGTAGGAGCGGCGGAAGCCGCGGACGCGGGCACGTCCGTCCGCGGCTTCCGCCGCTCCTGCGTGAAGCGCTGCCTTCACGCCAGCATGTCGGCCCAGATATTGCGCGCCCAGGCCTCGGCGTACTGGCCTTCCGCCTCGCTGGCCATCGCCGACACGCCGCCCGCGCCCTCGACCGGCACGAAGGTCCGCTTCGCCTCGTCGTAGCGGTGTACCGAGGCGACATGCATCGCGTTGCGCGCGTCCACGAAGCTGTAGCAGGTGTTCATGACCACCGGCTCGGGGCTGGGCGGCACGTCGGCGAGGAGATTCAGGATCGCGGCGGCGGCGAGCTTGGCGTGCTGGTTCGCCATGTGGCCGGACTTGGGCATCATGGCCGCCGGGAAGACCGCATCGCCCAGGACGTGTACATTGGGCGCGCCCTTCGCCTCCATGCTCAGCCAGTCCACCTCGACCCAGCGCTGGTTCACCAGGGGCACGCCCAGGCTGTCGACCAGCCGGCCGGCGCGCATCGGCGGGATCACGTTGAGCACGTCCGCGCGCACCTTTTCGAAATCGAGCTCTGCCGTCCGGCTCGCCGCGTCCACCGACACGAGCGTGCTGTTGGGGCGGTACTCGATCATGCCCTTGTACGGTCCGTCGAAGGCCGCCATGAAAAGGCCCTTCTTCGACTGGATGTCGGCGTTGCTGTCGAGGATCAGCACCTTGGAGCGGGGCTTGGCGGTCTTGAGGTAGTGGGCCACCATGCAGGCCCGCTCGTAGGGGCCGGGCGGGCAGCGGTAGGGCGCGCGCGGGATGTGAATCGCGTACACACCGCCGTCGCGCATCGCCTCGAGCTGGCGGCGCAGCAGCACCGTTTGCGGGCCGGCCTTCCATGCGTGCGGGATCTGTTCCTCCTTGCCCGCGAGCCCGCCGATCTCCTCGGGCAGGAAGTCCACGCCGGGCGAGAGCACCACGCGGTCGTAGGCGAGCGTCTCGCCCGACGCGAGCCGGACCTGGCGGTGCGCCGCGTCCAGGCCCGTCACTTCGCCGGTGACGACCTTCACGCCCCAGCGCGTGCGCAGCGCGTCGTAGCCCATCGTGATGTCCGGCATCTGCCGGACGCCGCCGATGACCAGGTTGGAGACCGGGCAGGAAACGAAGCCGGGCTGGCGCTCGACGAGCGTCACGGCGACTGCGCCGTC
This sequence comes from Azoarcus sp., assembly GCA_020725025.1. Classification (GTDB taxonomy): domain Bacteria; phylum Pseudomonadota; class Gammaproteobacteria; order Burkholderiales; family Rhodocyclaceae; genus Aromatoleum. The sequence goes on along the minus strand of DYFV01000015.1, from coordinate 44,309 downwards.
GCTCCACATGCGCAGATACTTGGCGGCCGTGGCGCCGCCGAAACCGCCGCCGATGACGACCACGTGCGCGCGCCCGGAGGCGCCCACTCCGGCGCATCCGGCGAGCGTGGTGCTCGCCGCGAGGGCGCCGACCGAGCGGAGGAAATCGCGTCTTCCGAACATGTTGTGCTCCTCCGTCGCTCAGCGCTGTGACGAGAAGTGGTCCGCGACCAGCTCGAGTTGCTCCTCGGTGTAGCCCCTCGCGATCTGATGCATGATCGTCGCCGGTTTTTCTCCCGAGCGGAAGGCCATGAGCTTGCGCAGCAGCGTTTCCTTCGACTCGCCTGCCAGGGGCTCCATGCCGCCCACGCTGTGCCCCCCGGTGCCGTGACAGTTCGCGCAGGTGGCGGCGAGGTTGCGGGCGAGATGGGGATCCTTGGCGAAGCCGATGCTCGCCACGCCGGCCAGGACGAGGGCGGCGGCTGTGCTCTTGAGGTTCACGGCCTGTCTCCTCTGCGATATGGAATAAGCGGGGAGCCGCCGCGAGCGCGCTCTGTGCCCGCGCGGCGGGACGGCGCCGTGGGGCGCTCGGGGCTCAGTATATCCGACGACATACGCGCCGCAATCGGCCGGAATCCGCGCGGAGCGGGCCTCTCGTCGAGATCGCAGGGGATCGCGGGCGCGGGGGAGCGGTCGAACGGAGGCGGCCGGCGCGGGGGATGCGATAATACCGGTCCGTATCAGGAGGAAGCCAGGGAATGGATGATCGGCGCAGGGAGGTGCTCAGGGCAGGCGGCGGTATCGGGCTTATCGCGGTGCTGGGGGCGATCGGTCTCGTGCGGCCGGGGCAGGTCCTGGCCGCGGAGCGCGCGCTCTTCGAGGCCGGCAGCCTCGATGAAGCCTTCGCTGCGCTGGGGGCCGGGCGTCCGGCCGACAGCGGCGAGATCGAGATCTCCGCGCCGGACGTTGCCGAGAACGGCGCGATGGTGTCGATCGGGGTGGCGAGCCGGCTTGCGGACACCGACCGGATCGTGATCCTGGTGGAGAAGAATCCCAACCTCGTCGTCGCGGACTTCAGCGTGCCGGCGGGAACGATCCCGGATATCCAGACGCGGGTGAAGATGGCCGAGACCTCGGACGTCTACGTCGTCGTGCGTGCTGGCGGCAGACTCCATGTGGCGAGACGCAATGTGCGCGTCACCCAGGGCGGCTGCGCCGGGTGAGGGGGCGGAGACGATGACCAATCCGACACGAATCCGCGCGGTGGCCAAGGACGGCGTGACCGAGGTGCGGCTGCTGATGTCGCACGCGATGGAGACGGGGCGGCGCAAGGACGCCGGCGGAAAGCTCGTCCCGGCTCATTACATCACCGAGGTCGCGGTGCGGCACAACGACCGGGTCGTGCTGGCCGCACGATTCGGGCCGTCGGTGTCCGCCAATCCCTACCTCGCCTTCCGCTTCAGGGGCGGGGCCAAGGGCGATCGCCTCGCGGTGAGCTGGACCGACAACCGGGGCGAGTCGCGCAGCGACGAGCAGCGGATCGGGTAGAGACCGTTACGCTTCCTCGGTGGCCGGCGCCTTCTCCTCGGCCGGAAACAGGTTGCGGAAGCGCAGCTCGGGCGGGTAGGGGAAGAAGTCCTCCAGGTAGCCGTTGCGGATCGCCTCCTGGGCGTGCTGCCAGAAGCGCGGCTCGAGCAGGTCGCGGTGGTGCTTCAGGAAGGCCTTGCGCACGCGCGGCGCGCCGAGCAGGAAGGTCGCGAACTCCTCGGGGAAGACGTCCATCGGTCCGGCCGAGTACCAGGGCTCGCCCGCCATCTCCATCTCCGGGTAAGGCGCGGGCGGGATGCGACGGAAGTTCATGTCGGTCATGAACTCGATCTCGTCGTAGTCGTAGAACACCACGCGCCCGTAGCGGGTCACCCCGAAGTTCTTCCACAGCATGTCGCCCGGGAAGATGTTGGCCGTGGCGAGCTCGCGGATGGCATTGCCGTACTCGCGCACCGCGTGCTCGACCTGCGCGTCGTCCGCGCGCTCCAGGTAGATGTTGAGGGGCGTCATGCGCCGCTCGATGTAGAGGTGCTTGATGATGACCGAGTCGCCGTCGATCTCGAAGGCCGAAGGCGCCAGCGTGCGCAGCTCGTCCAGGAGCTCCGGGTGGAAGCGCGACAAGGGCAGCGCGGCGTAGGAGAACTCCAGGGTGTCCGCCATCCGCCCCACCCGGTCCACCTGCTTCACCATCAGGTACTTGCGCTTGACGGTGGCCCGGTCCATGTTCTTCGTCGGGCCGAACACGTCCTTGATGATCTTGAACACGTAGGGGTAGGAGGGCAGGGTGAACACCAGCATCACCAGCCCGCGGATGCCGGGCGCCACGATGAACTGGTCGTTCGAGTGGCGCAGGTGGGCGATGAGGTCGCGGAAGAACATGGTCTTGCCCTGCTTGCCCAGCCCCAGCATGGTGTAGAGCTCCGAGCGCGGCTTGTTGGGCATGATGGAGCGCAGGAACTGCACGTAGCCCGAGGGCACCTCCATGTCCACCATGAAGTAGGCGCGCGACAGCGAGAACAGCACCGAGATCCGCCAGGGATCGAGCAGGATGGTGTCCACGTGCAGCAGGCCGCGCTCGTTGTGGCGCACCGCGATCGCGAAGGGATACTCCTGATAGCCGTTCACCGCCTTGCCGATGATGTAGGCGGTCTTGTTGCGGTAGAAGGCCGAGTAGAGGACCTGGATCTGGCAGTTCACCTCCATGTCCGGCCATTCGCCCAGATGCGCCTCGGTCGCGCGCAGGATGTGGTCGACGTCGCGATCGAGATCCTCGAAGGGGCGCTGCCAGTCGAAGTCCTCGATGATGCGCCGCACCGTGGCGCGCAAGCCCTCGTCCTGCGGGTAGTAGCTGCTGTAGACCGGCGGATAGGACTCGATGTACTCCGTCGAGATGGCCGGCCGCGCGAAGAGGTAATCGTTGTTGAAGTAGGTGCGGTGCAGGATCTTGCAGCACACCGAGTTGAAGAAAGTCTCCGCGAGCTCGGGCTGCTTGTGGTTGATCAGCGCGCCGATGTAGTAGAGCTTGACCTGCTGCCAGGTGGTGTCGTCGAGCGAGTCGGCGTCGAATTCCTCGTGCAGGCGGCGCACCGCCTCGTCCACCCGGTCGTCGTAGAACTGCACGCGCTCGCGCACCGCGTCGAGCTGCGCCTGCCAGTCCGCGGCCTCGAAGAACTCCTTGGCGCGGCGCGAGGTGCCGCGAAAGATGCGGTAGTGCTTGTTGAAGCCTTCCACCATCGCATGGGCGATGGCCTGCGCAACCGGGTTTTCCTCACGGGATGGGTCCATGTCGGCGTTCCTTCCTGATGGAAAGAGGGCTCACGAAACCACTAGTTTCGCACCGTAGCTCCCGGGATGGCCAGCGGCCGGCCTTTGCGGGCCTTCGGTGCTCCGGCAGCCGGTCTTGGTATGGATAGTCTTATATCTTTTATGAGTTGTATTTTTTATATTGTGAAATCTCATTTTACTTCTGTGAATGAAAGGGGCAGCGGCGGTATAATGCCGCGTCTGAAAAGTCGGTTGGGCGTCGCGAGGGGGAGGCGGTTCGCAAGAGCCGCGGGGGTCCGCTGGTGGCTGCCTCGACGGCCGGACACGGCGCCTGGCCGGGTGCCGCCGGCCGCTCCGAGTTTCCGATGCGCGTCCGCGCGACCGGTTCGTCCGCAAGGGGCGCCGGGTGTTGCGCGGTTCCGCGTTCGAACAGCACACACAAGACAACGAGGGAGAAACGAGTCATGTCTTCGCAGCAGCCGACCATCATCTACACGCTCACCGACGAGGCGCCCCTGCTAGCGACCTGCGCCTTCCTGCCGGTCATCCGCACCTTCACCGAGCCCGCCGGCATCCGCATCGAGAAAGCCGACATCTCCGTGTCCGCCCGCGTGCTCGCCGAGTTTCCCGAGTACCTGACCGAGGCGCAGCGCGTTCCCAACACGCTGGCCGAGCTGGGCAGGAAGACCCTCGAGTCCGACGCCAACATCATCAAGCTGCCCAACATCAGCGCCTCCGTCGCCCAGCTCAAGACCTGCATCAAGGAGTTGCAGGAGAAGGGCTACGCGATCCCGGATTACCCCGAGAGCCCGGCGAACGACGAGGAGAAGGCGATCAAGGCGCGCTACGGCAAGTGCCTCGGCTCCGCGGTCAACCCGGTGCTGCGCGAGGGCAACTCGGACCGGCGTGCGCCGATGGCCGTCAAGAACTACGCGAAGAAGCACCCGCACGCCATGGGCGAGTGGAAGCAGTGGTCGCAGACCCACGTCTCCCATATGGAGCACGGCGACTTCTACCACGGCGAGAAGTCGATGACCCTCGACCGCGCCCGCAAGGTACGCATGGAGCTCATCGGCAAGAGCGGCAGGATCACCGTGCTGAAGCCGAACGTCGCCCTGCAGGACGGCGAGATCATCGACTCGATGTTCATGAGCAAGAAGGCGCTGTACGCCTTCTACGAGCAGCAGCTCGAGGACTGCCGCAAGGCGGGCATCCTGTTCTCGCTGCACGTCAAGGCCACGATGATGAAGGTCTCCCACCCGATCGTCTTCGGCCACTGCGTCAAGATCTACTACAAGGAAGCCTTCGAGAAGCACGGCAAGCTCTTCGAGGAGCTGGGCATCAACGTGAACAACGGCATGGTCGATCTCTACGAGAAGATCAAGACCCTGCCCGAGTCCGTGCGCGACGAGGTCATCCGCGACCTGCACGCCTGCCAGGAGCATCGTCCGCGGCTGGCCATGGTCGATTCCGCCAAGGGCATCACCAACTTCCACTCGCCCAACGACGTCATCGTGGATGCCTCCATGCCCGCGATGATCCGTTCCGGCGGCAAGATGTGGGGCGCCGACGGCAAGCAGTACGACTGCAAGGCGGTGATGCCGGAATCGACCTTCGCCCGCATCTACCAGGAGATGATCAACTTCTGCAAGTGGCACGGGAACTTCGATCCGCGCACCATGGGCACCGTGCCCAACGTGGGCCTGATGGCGCAGCAGGCCGAGGAGTACGGCTCCCACGACAAGACCTTCGAGGTCCCGGAAGACGGCATCGCCAACATCGTCGACAACGACACCGGCGAGGTGCTGCTCACCCAGACCGTGGAGGCCGGCGACATCTGGCGCATGTGCCAGGTGAAGGACGCTCCGATCCGCGACTGGGTGAAGCTCGCCGTGACCCGCGCGCGGAACTCCGGGATGCCGGCCATCTTCTGGCTGGACCCCTACCGGCCGCACGAGAACGAGCTCATCAAGAAGGTCCAGAAGTACCTCAAGGACCACGACACGAACGGCCTGGACATCCAGATCATGTCGCAGGTGCGCGCCATGCGCTACACGCTGGAGCGCGTCGCGCGCGGGCTGGACACCATCTCGGTGACGGGCAACATCCTGCGCGACTACCTGACCGATCTCTTCCCGATCATGGAGCTGGGGACCAGCGCCAAGATGCTCTCCATCGTCCCGCTGATGAACGGTGGCGGCATGTACGAGACCGGTGCGGGCGGCTCCGCGCCCAAGCACGTCCAGCAGCTCACCCAGGAGAACCACCTGCGCTGGGATTCCCTGGGCGAGTTCCTGGCGCTGGCCGTATCGCTCGAGGAGCTGGGCATCAAGGAGAGCAATGCGCGCGCGAAGCTGCTCGCGAAGACGCTCGACGCCGCGACCGGCCGGCTCCTCGACAACAACAAGTCGCCCTCGCCGCGGACCGGGGAGCTCGACAATCGTGGCAGCCAGTTCTACCTGGCGATGTACTGGGCCCAGGAGCTCGCCGCACAGACCGAGGACAAGGAACTCGCCGCCCACTTCGCGCCGCTCGCGCAGCGCCTCGCGGAAAACGAGGAGCGGATCGTGGCCGAGCTGAAGACGGTGCAGGGCAAGGCGGTGGACATCGGCGGCTACTACAAGGTCGATCCCGAGAAGTGCAAGGCCGTCATGCGGCCGAGCCCGACCTTCAACGCCGCGCTGCGGGCGGCTCAGGCCTGATCTACGGCGGGCGCGTCCTGCGGCACCAAGCGCATGCGCGCCCGTCGAAATTTGGAATTGGGGTGCTTCGGGTGCCTCCCCGATTTCGGGGATAATCCGTTGACCGTCCCGGTGAGGCGCAAGGGGGATCGAAGCATCGTGCGCCGCCGTCAAGGGGAGGCACCGGGAGCGCAGTTGGTCGGAAACAATTCAACCAGGAGGGAGTACGTATGAGTGCATCTCACATCAAGGTTCCGGCAGGCGGGCAGAAGATCGTTCCGGGGCAGGCGATCCCGGACAATCCCATCATCCCGTTCATCGAAGGTGACGGTATCGGCGTCGACATCACGCCGGTGATGATCAAGGTGATCGACGCCGCGGTCGACAAGGCCTACGGCGGCAAGAAGAAGATCCACTGGATGGAGGTCTATGCCGGCGAGAAGTCCACCCAGATCTACGGGCCGGACGAGTGGCTGCCGAAAGAGACCTTCGATGCGCTCAAGGAGTACTCGGTCTCCATCAAGGGGCCGATGACCACCCCGGTGGGCGGCGGTATCCGCTCGCTCAACGTGGCCCTGCGCCAGGAGCTGGACCTCTACCAGTGCGTGCGCCCGGTGCGCTACTTCAAGGGTGTTCCCTCGCCGCTCAAGCAGCCCGAGCTGGTGGACATGGTGATCTTCCGCGAGAACACCGAGGACATCTACGCAGGCATCGAGTGGTCGGCCCAGTCCGAAGGCGCGAAGAAGGTCATCGCCTTCCTCCAGAACGAGATGGGCGTGAAGAAGATCCGCTTCCCGGAGACCTCCGGCATCGGCATCAAGCCGGTCTCGGTCGAAGGCACCACCCGCCTCGTGCGCGCCGCCATCAAGTACGCGATCGACAACGACCGCAGGTCGGTGACGATCGTGCACAAGGGCAACATCATGAAGTTCACGGAAGGCCTGTTCCGTGACACCGGCTACAAGGTCGCCCAGGAGGAGTTCGGTGCCCAGCCGATCGACGGCGGTCCGTGGTGCAAGTTCAAGAACCCGAAGACCGGCCGCGAGATCGTCGTCAAGGACGCCATCGCCGACGCCTTCCTGCAGCAGATCCTGCTGCGTCCGGCCGAGTACGACGTGATCGCCACCCTGAACCTGAACGGCGACTACATCTCGGATGCGCTGGCGGCCCAGGTGGGTGGCATCGGCATCGCCCCGGGTGCCAATATCTCCGACCAGTACGCCTGCTTCGAGGCCACCCACGGCACCGCGCCGAAGTACGCCGGCCTGGACAAGGTGAACCCGGGCTCGCTGATCCTGTCGGCCGAGATGATGCTGCGCTACATGGGTTGGCGCGAGGCCGCCGACCTGGTGATCAAGGGTATGGAAGCCGCGATCGCCGACAAGCAGGTCACCTACGACTTCGCCCGGCTGATGGAAGGCGCCAACGAGGTCTCGTGCTCGGCCTTCGGCGACGCGATGATCGCCCGCATGTAAGCAGCGACGCAGTCCGGAAGCAAAAAAAGCCCCCGCAAGGGGGCTTCCTCGTTTACGGGCCCGGCCGGTCAGTGGCCGCGTACGATGAGCACCGACACGGTGACCTTGCGCAGGAGGTTCTCCGCCACGCTGCCCAGGAGAAGTCGGCGCACTCCGCGCCGTCCGTGGGACCCCACCACCAGCAGGTCGGCGCCCGATTTCTGGACCGCCGCCGCGATCTGATCGTCGGCGTGTTCATCGTCGGCACTGAGCAGGCGCCGCGCCGGTTCGAGTCCCGCGGCCCGTGCCGTCTCGACCGCTTCGTCCAGCAGAGCCGCGCCGGCGGCGAGCAGGGCCTTGTCGAACTGCTCGGCGTTGGCGAGCACCGCGCCATGGGAGTCGTAGGCGCGCACCACCGATTCGTCGACCGCGTGGGCGATCTCCAGCCTGGCCCCGTGCAGCTTGGCCAGCGCAACGGCTTCGTCGAGCGCCTTGCGGGAGGTCTGGCTGTCGTCGATGGCGACCAGAATGTGCTTGTACATCTTGCTTGCTCCTAGTTGGATGGCTGCGGAAACGCGACGCGGCAGACTAGCACCGGGCGCTGCGCCGCGGCATCGGCGTTTTCCCGTAAGGCCGGCGTGGGTATGCGCGGAACGGATTCAGATCGGATTCAGGTTTGTAAGGGTTGAGTAAGATCCGGCAACAATAATCCTCCTGCAGTTTTGTGCGCCGGCGCGTCTCGGCCGGAGCCACGCAGCAAAGCGAGCATCAAAATCATTACGAGGAGACGTTATGGATAACAACAGTGCAGCCTATTGGAAGGCGACGCTGGGCCTCCTGACCAAGATCCTGATCATCTGGTTCGTGGTCTCGTTCGGCGCCGGCATTCTTTTCGCTCCGGTTCTCAACAACATCTCGCTTGGCGGTTACCCGTTGGGATTCTGGTTTGCGCAACAGGGTTCGATCTACGTGTTCATCGCCCTCATCTTCTACTACGCGAAGAAGATGGGCCAGATCGACGAGCAGTTCGACGTTCACGAAGATTGAGGACCCCGACACATGGATCTGCAAACCATCACCTATCTGGTCGTCGGCGCGACCTTCGCGCTGTACATCGGCATCGCGATCTGGGCTCGTGCCGGTAGCACCAGCGAGTTCTACGTCGCCGGCGGCGGCGTGAACCCCGTCATGAACGGCATGGCCACCGCGGCCGACTGGATGTCGGCGGCCTCCTTCATCTCCATGGCCGGCCTCATCTCCAACATGGGCTACGGCGGCGGCCTGTTCCTGATGGGCTGGACCGGCGGCTATGTGCTTCTCGCCATGCTGCTCGCCCCGTACCTCCGCAAATTCGGCAAGTTCACCGTGCCGCAGTTCATCGGCGACCGCTTCTACTCGAAGACCGCCAGCACCGTGGCCGTGCTCTGCCTGCTGGTGGCCTCGATCACCTACATCATCGGCCAGATGACCGGTGTGGGCGTGGCGTTCTCGCGCTTCCTGGGCGTCTCGAACGAGGTGGGCATCTACGTCGGTATGGGCATCGTGTTCATGTACGCCGTGTTCGGCGGCATGAAGGGCATCACCTACACCCAGGTCGCCCAGTACGTCGTGCTGATCCTGGCCTACACGATCCCGGCGATCTTCATCTCGCTGCAGCTGACCGGCAACCCGATCCCGCAGCTTGGCCTGGGCTCGAGCCTCGTGGGTCAGGACGTGTCCCTGCTGCAGAAGCTCGACCAGATCGTGACCGACCTCGGCTTCTCCGAGTACACCACCTCGGTGCCCGGCAGCACGCTCAACATGTTCGTGTACACGATGTCGCTGATGATCGGTACCGCCGGTCTGCCGCACGTGATCATGCGCTTCTTCACGGTGCCGAAGGTCAAGGACGCGCGGAGCTCCGCCGGCTGGGCGCTGGTCTTCATCGCCATCCTCTACACCACCGCGCCTGCAGTGGCGGCCATGGCCAAGACCAACCTCATCCGCACCGTCACCCCGGGCGTCGTGATGAGCAACACCGATCCGTTCGCTGCCGACTCTGCGATCCGCTACGAAGAGCGTCCGGACTGGATGAAGCGCTGGGAGAAGACCGGCCTGCTCAAGTTCGAGGACAAGAACGGTGACGGCCGCATCCAGTACTACAACGACAAGACCAAGAGCGAAACTGTCGTCGCGAAGGCCAACGAAGCCGGCTGGAAGGGCAACGAGCTGACGGTTAACGCCGACATCATCGTGCTGGCCAACCCGGAGATCGCGCTGCTGCCCAACTGGGTGATCGCGCTGGTGGCCGCCGGTGGTCTCGCCGCCGCACTGTCGACCGCCGCGGGCCTGCTGATGGCGATCTCCGCGGCCGTGTCCCACGACCTGGTGAAGGGTGTGTTCGCACCGAACATCAGCGAGAAGGGCGAGCTGATGGCCGGCAAGATCTCCATGGCGGTCGCCATCGTGATCTCGGGCTGGCTGGGCCTGAATCCTCCGGGCTTCGCAGCCGGTACGGTGGCGCTGGCCTTCGGTATCGCGGCCTCCTCGCTGTTCCCGGCCATCATGATGGGCATCTTCTCCAAGAAGATGAACAAGGAAGGTGCGGTGGCCGGCATGCTGGCAGGCCTGTTCATCACCCTGTTCTACGTGTTCGCGCACAAGGGCATCTTCTTCATCAAGGGCACCGAGTTCGTGGACCTGATCGGCGGACCGAACTCCTTCTTCGGCATCACGCCGGAAGCCTTCGGTGCGATCGGTGCACTGGTCAACTTCGGCGTGGCCTTCCTCGTCGATCGCGTGACCAAGGAGCCGCCCGAGCACATCCAGGCTCTGGTGGAGAGCGTGCGCGTTCCCCGTGGTGCCAAGGCGGTGGATGGCGCCCACGTGCACTGAGTCGTACGCCTGAAGTAGCGGCTTGCGCCGCGTGCCCGCAGCCCGGGCACGCGGTACAAACCGGAACCCCGCCGGTTTATCGCTGGCGGGGTTTTTTGTTTTGTGGCACCTTGCCGTCCGAGGCGGATCTTCCCCTCGAGCCTCGCTGGAGTACCGAATGGTTTTCGACGTAAGCCTTGCTCTGACCTGGGTGCTGTTCCTGGCCCTGTTCCCGATCGCCTTCTTCTGGCTGCGCCGCGCCTGGCGCATCATCGTGCGCCGCGACTTCTCGGAGGTGGCGCTGAAGCGCGGGGAGCCGCCGCCGAACCCCGCCAAATACGCGCCCTTCGCCGCCGTTCTGAACCTGGTGGGCGGCGTCATCGTGGTGTTCGTGATCGTGGGTGTGCTGATGGGGACGTTCGATTACGACACCTGGAGCGCGATGGCCGGCGTGACGATCTGGACCAAGCTCATGCTCGATTTCGGGCTGAGCCGCCAGGCCCACCCCATGGTGCTCAAGAAGAAGGACAAGCCCGCCCAGGCGGCGAAGGACTGAACATCCCGCCGGCGGGTCGAAGCAGTCCTCAGCGCTTCTCCGCCACCCCGTATTCCCGGTCCAGCCGGTTCATCACCCGCACGTAGATGCCGATGATGACCAGGAAGGCGATCAGAGCGCCCTGGGCGAAGATGTAGAAGCCGAGCGGAAAGTCCAGGAAGGTGTATTCGTTGAGCTCCGCGGCGTACCAACCCGCCCCGAAGCTGACGACGAACCACACGGTGATGAGTGCCAGCGTGAGGCGCAGGTTGCGGCGCCAATAGGCGCGATGGCGCTCGGTGAGCTTCATCGCGCGCCTCCGCTGGGGTCGGTCGGCCCCCGGCCCTTACTGAGCGGCACCGCGGTGCTCCGAGAACTGGCGCGCGAGCCGGTTCTGCACGTCGCCCGGCGCCGGTTCGTAGCCCCCGGCGGCGATGGCGAGCTCGCTGTCGCCGGCGCAGATCGCCTTGAGCCGGGCCTCGAAGCCCTCCATTTCGGCCGCCGGCACCAGGGCGGTCAGCACCGTCCAGCCCGAGGACGGGCTCTCCGTGAGCGTGAGCCGGCCGCGCCGCCCCGACAGCTCCGCGCTGATGTCGCCGAAGTAGCGGTCGGCCACCTTCACCGTCACGGTGAGCAGGGGCTCGAGCAGGATCGGTCTGGCGGCGAGCAGCGCATCGATGGTGGCGTGGCGTCCGGCGGTGACGAAGGACACCTCGTTCGAGTCCACCGCGTGGCTCTTGCCGTCCACCAGGACCACCCGCACGTCCTGCACCGGGAAGCCGGCCAGCGCCCCGTCCGCCAGCGCCTGGCGCACGCCCTTTTCGACGGCGGGCAGGAAGTTGGTGGGGATGGCGCCCCCCTTCACCTCGTTGCCGAGCTCGATGCCCGCGCCGCGCGGAAGCGATTCGACGCGCAGCGCGACCTCGCCGAACTGGCCTGCGCCGCCCGTCTGCTTCTTGTGCCGGTAGCGCGCTTCGGCACTCCCGCCGATGGTTTCGCGATAAGGCACGCTCGGGGTGGCGGTGTCGAGGTTGAGATTCCAGCGGGCGCGCAGTTGCTCCAGCACGATCTTGAGATGCAGCTCGCCCAGTCCGCGTACCACGGTGTGCCGGGTCTGGGGATCGAAGCCCACTTCCAGGCAGGGGTCTTCGTCCTTGAGCCGCGCCAGCGCCTCGCCGAGTTTCTGCTCGTCGCCATGCTTCTGGGTGATGAGCGCGAGGCCATAGACCGGCTGCGGATACGCGGGCGGCTGAAGGTGGTAGTAGTCTTCATCGTGGGAGTCGTGCAGCACCGCATCCGGATGGAGCTCGTCGACCCTCGCCACCGCACAGATGTCGCCGGGCACGCCGAGGGGCGTCTCCGCCTGGTTCTTGCCCTGCAGGCGCAGGAGATGGGCGACCTTGAAGGCCTTGCGGCCGTCGCCGACGTAGAGCTGGGTGTTCGGCGTAATGCTGCCCTGGTGGATGCGGAAGATGCCCAGCTTGCCGCGGTAGGGGTCGTTCGCCACCTGGAAGACGTGGGCGATGACGTGGCGGTCCGGGTCGGGCACGACCTCCACGGGCTCGGCCTGGGATCCCTCGCCCTTGAGGAAGCGCGGCGGGTTGCCCTCCGTCGGGTCGGGCATCAGGCGCCCCAGGATGTCGAGGAGCTCCTTCACGCCCGCGCCGGTGCGCGCCGACACGAAGCAGACCGGGGTGAGATGGCCTTCACGAAGCGCCTGCTCGAAGGGGGCGTGAAGCTGCTCGGGATCGAGGGACTCGCCCTGCTCGAGGTAGCTCGCCATCAGATCCTCGTCGAGCTCCACCACCTGGTCGACGATGGCGTCGTGGGCGGCGGAAACCGAGGAGAAAGCGGGCGTCGTGCCGTCGTCCGGCTGGAAGAAGCAGTCGATGACCCGGGTACCGTCGGCCGCCGGCAGGTTGATCGGCAGGCATTCGCGGCCGAAGGCGGTGGTGAGCGACTCCATCAGCGGCTCGAAGGCGTCCGCCGGCACGGCGTCGATCTTGGAGACGATGATCAGGCGGCACTTGCCGTCGGCGGCGGCCTCCATCATGCGGCGGGTGCCGCTTTCGATGCCGGCCGCGGCGCTCACCACCACGGCGGCGGTCTCCACCGCGGGCAGGGCGAGCAGCGCCCGTCCGGCCAGGTCGGGCAGTCCCGGGGTATCCAGAAGATTCACCCAGTGGCCGGCCCACTCGAGGTGGGCGAGCGACGCGGTCAGCGTGTGCCCCATGGCCTTTTCCTGGGGATCGAAGTCGCTCACGGTATCGCCGCGATCGACGCTGCCGGCTGCTCCGATCATCCCGGAGGCGGCCAGCAACGCTTCGAGCAACGTCGTCTTGCCGCTTCCGGCATGGCCGAGAAGCGCCAGGTTGCGGATGTCGTGGACCGAGGTCGGTGTCATCGTGCAGTCCTCCCGCTGTTGTTTACCGGCAGTTTCCCCCTCTCCCGGCACCGGCGCAACGGGTTTCGCGCGCCTTATGCGCTGCGCAGCCCCAGCAGGCGCGTCAGGGCGATGGCGGCGAGCGGGGCGGCGAAGCCGATCACCGTGACGGTGATGAGGAGCATGCCCAGCTCCGAGTAGTCCGCGGGTACGCTCACCGCGCCGCTGGCCGGGTCGCGCACCTCGCGGGTCACCGTGAATATCTCGTTGAGGTACTTGGTGCCGAGCTGCGCGGCCGAGAGGGCGAGGTTGGTGAACGAGGCCATCACCGCGAAGAAGGTCGCCTTGAGGTGGGCCGGCGCGGAGTTGGCGATCCACGCGAGCATCGGCACCATGGAGATCTGACCCAGCGGCGACTCCAGGGCCGTGTCGACCAGGGCGATGAAGCGCGCGTCGATCACGCCGCCGGTCATGGCCGCGGTCCACTCGTGCAGGCCGTAGTACATCCCGACGATGGGCAGCGACAGGATGGTGGCGGCCACCGTGAGGAAGACCACGATGTAGGCGATGGAGCGCTCGGCCATGAAGCGGCGGAAGAGGAACAGCCCCAGCAGGGTAAGCCCGCTCGCCACTAGCGAGAGCTTGGCGAGGAAGGCCTGGTCGAATCCCAATTCGTCGATCATCCACCAGGTGGAGCCGGCGCCGGGACCGGGCACCGCCCGGAACACGAAGATGACGATGGCGGTGCCGAGCAGGGTGCGGCTCGCGACGGGGTCGAGCTCGCGCAGCAGCCGCATCATGAGAAAGGCGATGATGCCGAAGGAGCCGGCGAAGATGATCTCTTGGCCGTACTCGATGCCGGACAGTCCGATGGTGACGGTAAAGATCACGAAAACCAGGCTGCCGCCGAGGATCCACCAGTTCGGCCGGGTGATCCCGTCCGGCCGCTCCAGGTGGCTCGTGTCCAGCCCCCGTTCGGTGAGGAGCCGCAGCTCGCGCCGGCGCAGCCAGCCGGCCAGCAGCACCCCGCCGATGGATACCGCCGGGATGATCAGGGCGAGCTCGTAGATCTGCGTGTAGACCGCCACCTTGGCGGGCTCCGAGAGCGTCTCCACCCCGCTGAAGAGCACCACGTTGGCCAAGGCCACCAGCACGCTGCCGCCGATGATCGCGACCCGCCCGAGGGTCTGCACCGTGGTGTGCATCAGGCGCACCGTCTCCGGCGGCAGCGGCTTGCCGCCGGCGCCGTAGCGCGGCACCGCCTCGACGGTCATCGCGTCGGCCACCGCGTCCTGCATCACGTAGCCGAGAGGGGCGAGCAGGGTGGACAGCACGAACCAGGCTTCTGCGCTCATCACCTCGCGCATCGCCTCAGGCCGCGACAGCAGCCCCACCATGATGAGCAGGCTCGCCGCGATCAGGCTCGCGCCCAGATACACGAGGCCCGCCTTGTGCCGCCACAGCAGATCGACCAGGTGTCCGACGGGCATCTTGAGCGCCCATGGGATGCCCGCCCAGAAGCCCAGCGCGGCGAGGAAGGCCGCGGACAGGCCGAGGTATTCCTTGACGAAGAAGGTGCCGACGATGCCGGTGAGGCCGGACACCCCCGCCGCCACGTAGACCATGAGCGGCGGCAGGTAGGAGAGCCGCATCTCGCGGCCGAGCTCCAGGATGTTGCGGTCGAACCAGTGGTATAGGGCCTTGCTCAAGATTCGCTATCCGGTATCGGGAAAGGAGTGGGGGTCAGGCGAACAGCCGTTCCAGCCAGGGCAGTATCCATGGCAGGGACAGGGCTGTCACCAGGGCGTTCAAACCCATCGCCAGCGCGGCGAACGCCCCGGCCTGCTCGCTCACCTGGAAGGCACGCGCCGTACCGATGCCGTGGGAGGCGAGCCCGATGGCGAAACCGCGCACCGCGTGGTCCTCGATGCGCAGCAGCCCGTAGATGTAGCGGGCGCCGACCGCGCCGAGGATGCCGGTGCCGATCACCAGCACCGCGGTGAGCGAAGGCAGGCCGCCGAGCCGCTCCGCGACGCCCATCGCGATCGGCGTGGTGACGCTCTTGGGCGCGAGCGACATCATCGACTCGCGGCTCGCCCCCAGCAGCGCCGCGATGCCCACCGCGGAGAGTGCGGCGGTGAGCGAGCCGAAGAGCAGGGTGGCCAAGAGCGGCAGCGCCATGCTGCGCAGCCGGTGCCACTGGGCGTGGAGCGGGATGGCCAGCGCCACCGTGGCGGGCCCCAGCAGGAAGTGCACGAACTGGGCGCCGTCGAAGTAGGTCTGGTAGTCCGTCCCCGTGAGGGTCAGGACCGCCACCAGCATGACGACCGCCAGCAGCACAGGGTTCAGCAGCGGGTGGTGGTCCGCACGCCGGTAGAGCCGATAGGCGGCCTGGTAGGCGAGCAGCGTGAGGGTGAGGCCGAGCAGCGGCGTGGTCGACAGGTAGACCCAGATCTCGCCCAGGGCCGGCGTCACGGGCGCTCTCCCTTGCGCCCGGCACGACGCGCGAGCAGGCTCAGCAGCAACGCCGACAGCCCGATCGAAAGGAAGGTGCTCGCCACCAGCGCGACGACGAGCGGCAGCCACTCGTCGGACAGCCGCTGGAAGTGCAGCATCACGCCGGTGCCCGCCGGCACGAAGAGCAGCGACAGGTGCTGAAGCAGGCCGTTGGCGGTGGTGCGCAGCTCATCGCCCGGACCCTTGCGGGCCAGCAGCGCGGCGAAGAGCAGGGCCATCCCGATCACCGGCCCGGGCACCGGCAGGTCGAAGGCTCGCGCCAGCACTTCGCCGGCGAGCTGGAACACGAGGAGCAGGGTGAGCGCACCGATCATGGGGATCTCCACGGAACGGCGCCGATGATGCCGCCGTTTTGCAGGCGGCGCCAGCCTCAGGCGAGCAGGGCGTGCCCCGCGGTACGCAGCGCGATGCCCGCGACGGCCCCGAGCGCGGCGGCCTTCCACACCCGCGCGACCCGCGGGCCGGCGGAGATGAGTATCGCCACGCCGGCCACGTCGAGGGGGTGGATGAGGAAGCCGGCGCTCTGGTTGAGGCTCGTGACCGTGGCGCTGCCCGCGCGCAGCATCTCGTCCATCACGCCCATCATCGCCGTGCCGCCGGCGATGTACTTGGTCAGCGTGGGGAGGATCAGCGCCGGGTCGATGGCGACTGCGGCGAGCGGGGGGGCGAGCAGCGTGGTGAGCGCGTCGATGGCCCCGGACGCGCGCAGCGCCATCACCGCCACCAGCGCCAGCACCAGCATCGGGATCGCGCCCACGGCGATCTTGAAGGCTTCGGCGCCGGCGCGGTTGATGACGTCGAGCACGCCCTTGGCGTCCTCGGCGACGCGGTGGTGCAGGGTCTCGTCCACCGGCCCCTCCACCGCGGAGAGCCTGCGGCCGAAGCCGTGCCAGGTCGCCGCCGCGGCGAGGAGCCCGCCGGCGAGGGAGAGGGTCAGGGTGAGGCCGAAGTCGAGGCCCAGCGCGGCCATCGGGAAGGTGACGTTGGCCTGGGCCATCGCCATCACCATGGCGAGCGTCGCGGCGAGATGGCGATCGGAGGCGCCGCGGCCCTCCATCATGGTCAGGGTGGCCACCGGCGCGGCGAAGCTCACGAAATTCACCTGCAAGGCGGCGAACACGCCCAGGCCGGTGAGGCCCGCGGGGCGTACCAGCGGCGTGACGCGGTGGACCAGGCGGTCGAGCACGCCCTTGGCCTCCAGGAGCCGCATCACCGAGAGCATCACCACCATCACGGGCAGCAGCACGAAGAACGCGAGCTCGACCGCGGAGCGGCCGGCGCGCAGGATGATGTCGGTGAGGATTTCCATGCGGTTCCGGTGGGCGGATACGAGAAAACGGCACCGGGTCGCCCGCGGTGCCGTTGGGGATGGGGCGGACGAGGCTCGATGCCCCGTCCGGAAAGCGTCAGGCCTGGGCCTTCGCCACCTGGCGCCAGTGGTGCAGCAGCGGCTCGGTGTAGCCGCTCGGCTGGGCGCAGCCCTTGAAGATCAGGTCCTTGGCAGCCTGGAAGGCGACCGAGCGGTCGAAGTCCGGCGCCATCGGGCGGTAGAACGGGTCGCCCGCGTTCTGCTTGTCCACCACGGCGGCCATGCGCTTCAGGGTCTCCATCACCTGCGCCTCGTTGGTGACGCCGTGGCGCAGCCAGTTGGCGATGTGCTGGCTGGAGATGCGCAGGGTGGCGCGGTCTTCCATCAGGCCGACGTTGTTGATGTCGGGCACCTTGGAGCAGCCCACGCCCTGCTCGACCCAGCGCACCACGTAGCCGAGGATGCCCTGGGCGTTGTTGTCGAGCTCCTGCTGGATCTGCTCGGGCGTCCAGTCCGCCTTGGGTGCGACCGGGATGGTGAGGAGGCCGGTGAGCAGCGCCTCGCGCTCGGCGTCCAGGCTGATCTTCTCCATCTCCTGCTGCAGGGCCTGCACGTCCACCTGGTGGTAGTGAAGGGCGTGGAGCACCGCCGCGGTGGGCGAGGGCACCCAGGCGGTGTTGGCGCCCGCCTTGGGATGGCCGATCTTCTGCTTGAGCATCTCGGCCATCAGGTCCGGCATGGCCCACATGCCCTTGCCGATCTGGGCCTTGCCGCGCAGGCCGCAGGCCAGGCCCACCAGCACGTTGGCGCGCTCGTAGGCCTGGATCCAGGCGGAGGTCTTCATGTCGCCCTTGCGGATCATCGGGCCGGCTTCCATGGCGGTGTGCATCTCGTCGCCGGTGCGGTCGAGGAAGCCGGTGTTGATGAACACCACGCGCGAGCGGGCGGCGGCGATGCAGGCCTGCAGGTTCACCGAGGTGCGCCGCTCCTCGTCCATGATGCCCATCTTGAGGGTGTCGGCGGGCAGACCCAGGAGCTGCTCGACCCGGCCGAAGAGCTCGTTGGCGAAGGCCACTTCCGCCGGGCCGTGCATCTTCGGCTTGACGATGTAGATGCTGCCGGTGCGGGAGTTGCGCCGGGTCTTGAGGTCGCGCATCGAGATGAGGCAGGTGAAGGCCGCATCCAGGATGCCCTCGGGGATCTCGCTGCCGTCGGCGAGCAGGATCGCCGGGTTGGTCATGAGGTGGCCGACGTTGCGGACGAACAGCAGCGAGCGCCCGTGCAGGCGCAGGGTCGAGCCGTCGGGCGCGGTGTACTCGCGGTCCGGATTGAGCGAGCGCAGGATGGTCTTGTCGCCCTTCTGGACGTTCTCGGTGAGATCGCCGTTGATGAGGCCGAGCCAGTTGCGATAGACGACGACCTTGTCGGCGGCGTCCACTGCGGCGACCGAGTCCTCGCAGTCCATGATGGTGGTGAGCGCCGCCTCGACGACGACGTCCTTGATGCCGGCCGCGTCGGTCTTGCCGATCGGGTGGTTGCGGTCGAACTGGATCTCCAGGTGCAGGCCGTTGTTGCGCAGGAGCACCGAGGAGGGGCTGGCCGCGTCGCCCAGGAAGCCGGCGAAGCGGGCGGGATCGGCGAGCCCGGTGGTGGCGCCGTTCTCGAGGGTGACGACGAGTCTGCCGTCGGCCACGGCGTAGCCGGTGGCCTGCTCGTGCCCGCCCTGGGCGAGCGGTGCCGCCTGGTTCAGCACGTTGCGGGCGAAGGCGATGACGCGCTCGCCGCGCACCGGATTGTAGCCCTTGCCCTTCTCGGCGCCGTCGGTCTCGGGGATGGCGTCGGTGCCGTAGAGGGCGTCGTAGAGGCTGCCCCAGCGCGCGTTGGCGGCGTTGAGCGCATAGCGGGCGTTCATCACCGGCACGACGAGCTGCGGGCCGGCCTGGCTGCTGATCTCGGTATCGACGTTGGCGGTCGTCACCGAGAAGGGCGCCGGCGGCGGGAGCAGGTAGCCGATGGACTCGAGGAAGGCGCGGTAGGCGGCCATGTCCTGGATGGGGCCGGGGTGGGCGCGGTGCCAGGCGTCGATCTCGGCCTGCAGGCGGTCGCGCTCGGCGAGCAGCGCGCGGTTCTTGGGAGCGAGCTCATGCACGAGGTCGCTCAGGCCGCTCCAGAACGCGGCGCTCGCCATCCCCGAGCCGGGCAGTACCTCGTCCTCGACGAAACGGAACAGGGAGGCGTCGACGCGGAGCTCTTTGCACTGGATTCTTTCGGTCATGATCTCTTACTCGTGTTGTCGTTTCGGGCCGAAAACGCTCGCCCGGGTGCTTGAAAAATAGTCGATCTTCACGGCCCCGCGCGGCGGCGTACGAACTCGACGACCTCGGTGAGCCGTTGGCCGATGGCCGTGGGCGTGACGTCGAGCTCCTCGAGCGGCTGCTGGGCGCGGTTGATCCAGAAGGTGGTGTAGCCGAACCAGGTGGCGCCGGCCGCGTCCCAGCCGTTCGACGAGACGAACAGGATCTGGCGCGCGGGGCAGCCGAAGGCGTCCGGACCGAGCTGGTAGGCGGCGTCGGCGGTCTTGTACTGGCGCACCGCATCCACCGACAGCACGTGGTCGAAGAGGCCGTTCATGCCCGCGCTCTTCACCGCCACGTCCAGCATGGCGGGCGTGCCGTTGGACAGGATCGCCATCGGCAGGCCGAGCGCGCGCAGCTCCTTCAGGGCGCCGAGGTTCTCCGGGAAGGGCGAGAGGCAGGCGTACTGGTTCATGAGCTGGCGGCGCTGGCCGTCGCCGAGCTCCAGGCCGAGCTTCTTCGCCGAGAACACCAGCGCGTCCTCGGTCACCTCCAGGAAGGGCTTGTAGCGGCCCGACAGGGTGCGCAGGAAGGAGTACTCGATCTGCTTCAGGCGCCACTGGGCGGCCAGCGCATCCCCTTTGCCGGGAAAGAGCTGCTCGGCCAGCGCGGCGACGGAGTAGACGTCGAAGAGTGTGCCGAAGGCGTCGAAGGCAATCGCGCGGATGGGCTCGTCGTTCTTCATCGTGCTCCTGAAAAAAAAGCGGGGTCTTTGCCCCGTGCCGGGTGTCTCCTCCACCCATGTATAAGACAGAAGTGTATTGCCCTTACTGTTCCTATAGAATCCATCGTTTCGTCAATTTGGTTTTTACTTTTATTAAAAGATGGACGCCTTCAAGCAGGTGGAGAGCTTCGTCAGCGTGGCCACGCGCGGCAGTCTCTCGGCGGCGGCCCGGGCCGAGGGCGTAACGCCGGCGGTGATCGGGCGGCGCCTCGATCAGCTCGAGCATCGGCTGGGCGTGAAGCTCCTGGTGCGCACTACGCGCAGCATCGGGCTCACTTTCGAGGGCGCGGCCTTCCTCGAGGACTGCCAGCGCATCCTCAACGACCTCGCCAACGCCGAGGCTTCGGTGAGCCTGGGCGGGGTGAAGGCGAGCGGACACATCCGCGTCTCGGCGCCGGCGGGCTTCGGGCGCCGCCACGTGGCGCCGCTCATGCGCGCCTTCCTCGATGCGAATCCCGACGTCACCTGCACCCTGGACCTCACCGACCGGGTGGTGGATCTGGTCAACGAAGGGATCGACTGCGCCGTGCGCATCGGCGAGCTGGCCGATTCCAGCCTGGTGTCGATCCGGCTCGCCGAGAACCGCCGCGTGGTGGTGGCGAGCCCGGACTATCTCGCGCGCCACGGCGTGCCGGCGCGGGTGGAGGATCTGTCGGCCCACAACTGTCTCTCCCTCGGCCAGCAGCGCGGCTGGCTGTTCACCAGCGACAAGGGCGAGGTGGTCACGATGAAGGTGAGCGGCCGCCTCGAATGCAACGACGGCGCCGTGCTGCACGACTGGGTGCTGGCCGGGCAGGGGCTGGCGTGGCGCTCCCTGTGGGAGGTGGAGGGCGACCTGCGCGCCGGGCGGCTGTTGTCCGTGCTCGACGCCTTCGCCGCGCCGCCCACCGGCATCTATGCGGTGTTCCCACAGCGCAAGCACCTCGCGCTGCGGGTGCGGCTGCTCATCGACCACCTCAAGAACCACTACGGACGGCCCGACTACTGGCGGCCGGCGGCGTAGCGAGGCGCTTGCCCCGGTTGAAGCCCGCGGCTGCGTGCGGTATATTTCGCGCCTTCGCTGGTGTAGCTCAGTCGGTAGAGCAACTGATTCGTAATCAGTAGGTCGGGGGTTCGATTCCTCTCACCAGCACCAAACTCGCATGGGGGGCTGACTTCGGTCGGCCCCTCGTCGCATCGGGGCCTCGCGCCATGCATTCGGAACCGCCCTTCATCGCCCCCGCCCAGTTCGACGATCCCGCGGCCGCGCTGGCGCGGGTGCGCGAAATCTACGATGCGGGCCTGGCGCACCTGCGCACGGCGTTGCAGCGCTTCCTGGCCGGCGAGGATCCGGGCTGCCGGGTGCGGGCCTGCTATCCGGTGGCGCGGGTGCGCACCGACACCGTCGCCCGGGCCGACTCCCGGCTTTCCTACGGCTTCGTGGCCGGCCCCGGCACCTACGAGACCACGCTCACCCGCCCGGACCTCTTCGGCGAGTACTACCTGGAGCAGTTCCGCCTGCTGCTCCGCAACCACGGCGTGGCGCTCGAGATCGCCACCGGCAACCAGCCCATTCCCGTGCACTTCTCCGTGGCCGAGCACGAGCACATCGAGGGCCATCTCGGGGCGGAGCGGCGCCGGCGCCTGCGCGATTTCTTCGACGCGCCCGATCTCGCGGCGATGGACGACGGCATCGCCAACGGCACCCATGAGCCGCCCCCCGGGCCCGACGGCCGGCTGCGCCATCCG
Organism: Azoarcus sp.; assembly: GCA_020725025.1. Taxonomy (GTDB): domain Bacteria; phylum Pseudomonadota; class Gammaproteobacteria; order Burkholderiales; family Rhodocyclaceae; genus Aromatoleum. The sequence continues at coordinate 22,480 of DYFV01000015.1, read as the reverse complement.
CTGGCGCTGTTCACCGCGCCGCGGGTGGATTACTCGCTGCACCGGCTTCGCCACTACACCGGCACCGTGCCCGAGCACTTCCAGAACTTCGTGCTGTTTACGAACTACCAGTTCTACATCGACGAGTTCGTGCGCCTGGGCCGGGCCCTGATGGCGGAGACGGACCACGACTACGCCGCCTTCGTCGAGCCCGGCAACGTCGTGACCCGGCGCGCCGGCCTGCCCGCCGAGGCTTCGGACGCACTCGGCGGCGTGCCCGCGCGCCTGCCGCAGATGCCCGCCTACCACCTGCTGCGCGGCGACCGGGCGGGCATCACCATGGTAAACATCGGGGTGGGGCCGGCCAATGCCAAGACCATCACCGATCACATCGCGGTGCTGCGCCCCCACGCCTGGATCATGCTCGGTCACTGCGCCGGCCTGCGCAACAGCCAGCAGCTGGGCGATTACGTGCTCGCCCACGGCTATGTGCGCGAAGATCACGTGCTCGACGAGGACCTGCCCCTGTGGGTGCCGATCCCGCCGCTCGCGGAGGTCCAGCTCGCGCTGGAGTCGGCGGTGGCCGAGATCACGCAGCTCTCGGGTTACGAGCTCAAGCGCGTGATGCGTACCGGCACGGTTGCGAGCACCGACAACCGCAATTGGGAGCTCCTGCCCTCCCACGGCACGGCGAGCACGCCCGAGCGCCGCTTCAGCCAGAGCCGGGCGATCGCCCTCGATATGGAGTCGGCCACCATCGCCGCCAACGGCTTCCGCTTCCGCGTGCCCTACGGCACCCTGCTGTGCGTGAGCGACAAGCCGCTGCACGGCGAGATCAAGCTCGCCGGGATGGCGACCCAGTTCTACCGGGAGCGGGTGGATCAGCACCTGCGCATCGGCATCCGCGCCATCGAGATCCTGCGCGAGCAGGGCGTGGACCGGCTGCACAGCCGCAAGCTCAGGAGCTTCGCCGAGGTCGCCTTCCAGTAAGGGGCGGGCAGTCGGGACGTTCGGCCGGGGGAACCGTGCGGACGCGGTGTACTCCATTCGGGCACGATGTCCATTCGGAACGGGAGATGAGCGAGAAGCGCAGGCCGGTTTCCGCGGTACTCACCACGCGGGGAGGAAAGTTCCTTCTCATCGCGCTGCTGCTCGCGATGGCGGCGATCTTCGTGTGGAGCCGGCTGCCGGGCGGCGCCTATCCCTCCGACCTGTCGCGCATCGGTGCGGGGCGCCCGGCCGCGGTACTGGTCTACGACCCGAACTACGCCGGGGGCGGGCGGGTGATGGAGATCCTGAACAAGGTGCGGGGCGACTACGCGGAGAGGATGGACTTCCTGATCGCGCACCTCGGCTACCCGGCGGCGGAAGCCTTCGCGCGGCGGCACGCGGCGGCGGACGGCACCGTGCTCGTCTTTGCCGCGGACGGATCGCCAATTGCCGCGGTGCATCGGCCGCAGGACGAGGAGGCGCTGCGCCGCGCGCTCGACGCGGCCTCGAGGTAGGAGCGGCTACAGCGGTGCCTTGGGTCCGGCGTCCCTGAGCGCGCGCTCGATCGCGGCGCGCAGTTCCGGTGAATCGGGTTCCACCCGGCTCGGAAAGGCGGCGATCACCCGGCCGTTGCGGTCCACCACGTACTTGTGGAAGTTCCAGCGCGGCGCTTCGCTCTGGCGCGCGAGCTCGCGGAAGACCGGATGGGCCTCGGGGCCGCGCACGTGGATCGGCGCGAACATGTCGAAGGTCACGCCGTAGTTCACGAAGCACACCTTGGCCGTCTCGGCCTCCTCGGCCGCCTCCTGCCGGAAGTCGTCGGAGGGGAAGCCGACCACCCGCAGGCCGGCCTCGCGATAGCGCCGGTGGAGCGCTTCCAGGCCCTCGAACTGCGGCGTGAACCCGCAGTGGCTGGCGGTATTGACGATGAGCAGCGGTCGCCCCGCGAGGTGCTCGCGAAGATTCACTTCCTCGCCCGATTGGAGCCGTCTCACCGAGTGGTCGTACAGCGACGCGGGCGGCATGGGCTCCGCCGCGAAGGCGGGCGCCAGACCGGTCAGAAGGAGCAGGGCGGTGAGGAAACCACGGGGCATGGCCGGACTCCGAAGGGTGAGCTGTGGTTCAGACCGGCAGTCGTGCCGCTCGTTCTCCATCGGTCGTGGGCGCCGCTCACGCGGCGGCAACGGATTGCGCCGTGCCCAGGAGCTGGCGAAGGTCGTCGAGGCGCCCGCCGGTCAGGTCGAGGGGGCGAAGCTCGACCGCGACGGGGCTGCCGGCGAGCGGCGACTCGCTGTTGATGCGATCCGCGCTGCAGTCGTCGTCGAATTCGCCGAGCAGCAGGAAGTCGTCGCCCATGACCCGGAAGACCGAGGCCTGTGGCCAGGTGCGCATGAGCCATGCTGCGAAATCGTGCAGCAGGCGGTCGCCCTCGCTCCAGCCGGAGCGGGCGTTGAAGGCGGAGAAGTCGTGCAGGAGCACCATGCAGGCGCGGGTCTGGCCCTCTGGCAGACCGTTGCGCAGGACGAACTCCAGGTAGGCGGCGTTCCATGCGCCGGTGAGCTGGTCGTTGAAGAAATAGGCGAAGCGCTGGCGCTCGAGCGCGGTACGCGGAATCTGGTCCTCGCTCGCAGGGGGCGTGACGTCGGCGAGCGCGATCGCTGCCGCCTCCACCACCCGCGGGTCGTAATGGCGCCCCGCGAGGCTCCGCAGCTCGGCCAGCGCCGCGTGCACGCTCTTGCGCGGCTTGTAGATGCGATGGGAGGTCATCGCGTCGAAGGCGTCGGCAACCGCCATGATGCGCGACAGGAAGGGGATCTCGTCGCCTTTCAGCCCGCCCGGATAGCCGCTGCCGTCGACCCACTCGTGGTGATGGCGCATGATCTCGGCCAGGTCGCGGTACATGGCGACCCCCTTCAGGGTTTCGTAGCCGGCGGTGACGTGCTGCTTGATGAGCTCGTACTCGAGGGCGGTGAGCCGCCCGGGCTTGAGGAGCACCGCATCGGGAATCACGATCTTTCCGATGTCGTGAAGGGTGGCGGCGTGGGTCAGGTTGGCGAGCTCGTCGCGGCCCAGGCCCAGCTGTGTGCCGATGAGCGCGCAGTACTCCGCGACGCGGCGCGTATGCCCGGCCGTGTAGGTGTCGCGCTTCTCGATCATGTCGACGAGCGAGAGGATGGTCTCCTCATAGTTGTGGATGCGCTCCTGCTGCAGGCGGGCCGCCTGGCTGCGCTGGCCGAAAGCGTGCAGCGCGAATCCCAGGTCGCCGGCCAGCTGCTCGAGCATCTCGGTCTCCTCGCCGTCGAAGCCCGGACCGTGCGCGGTGGCCACGCACAGCGCGCCGATCGGGGGGGCGAAGGCGTCGGGCCGCAGGGGCAGGGCGGCCACGGCGGTGATGGGGGGATCCGCTCCGTCTTGGCCGGCCTCCTCGAGCTTCCCGGTCGTGCTGCGGTTGTCCCGCACCGCACGGGTGGCCGGATCGTCGGGGCCCAGGGCCACCAGCCGGCGGATGTGCTCGGCGCTTCCGTAGGAGCGGGCCGCCGGCTGCAGGCGACCGTCGCGCTCGAGCGCGACCCAGGCGAAACGATAGTCGCGGTGTGCGATGAGCCGGTCGCAGCTCGCTTTCAGCATGTCCTCGGCGTTGTCAGACGTGATGATGATCTGATTCACATCGGCCACCGTCTCCACGATCGCGCGCAGGTGCTGCTCGCGGCCGAGCAGCGTCTCCACCCGAGCGGTACGCTCCTGGACGCGTGCCTCCAGGGAGGCGTTGAGCCGTCCGAGCTCGGCCTGCTGGGTGCGCAGTCGCCGGTTCAGCCGCACGAAGTACAGCGCGGCGCCGAGCCCGAGGAGTCCGGCCAGAAGCACGCTCAGGGCCACTTGCCAGTACTGCCGCAGGACCTCGCCGGGGGACAGGTGCCGCAGGTGCTCGTAGGGGCCGACGCGCAGCGCGCGCAGGATGTCGTGGACCGGCTGGTAGTTGAGCGGCAGTGTCCAGCCCGCGCTGTGGCTCGCCAGGGCCGCGGGGTGGTCGGCCGGCATCTGCAGCAGGGCCACCGCGAGCTCGACGGCGAGCGACTCGGAGACGCCCGGCAGCCTGGCCAGAGGCCACTCGGGATACAGGTCGGTGCTGAGGAGGAAGGGGAAGCGCTCGGCACGCTTCTCGCCGAGGACGTAGAAGTCGGCAAGGTCGATGCTGCCCTCGCGGGCCATGCTCTCCAGCGTACCGGTACGGGCGGTCCCCGCCGCCACCCGTCCGTCGCGCACGGCGAGCACCACCGCGTCGTGGGTCCCGAAGAATTCCAGGCGTGCGAAACGGCGCTCGGGATCGATGCCGTGGCTGCGCAACTCGTGCCAGGCCGCTTGCCAGCCGCCCAGGGAGGAGGGCGAGACGGCGCCGAAGCTCCGGCCGGCCAGGTCGTCCAGGGTGCGCAGGTCGTGCCGGTCGGCGCGGGTGAACACCACGCCTCCGAAGGCGCTGGTCGCCTCGCCGCCATCGATGCGGTTGCGCAGGGTCAGCACCGGGCTCACGCCGTAGAGCGTCTCGAGCTCGACGTAGTAGGACGAGTTGGCGAGCACGAAGTCCACCCGCTGCTGGCGCACGGCGAGGTGCACCTCCTCGAAGCCGAGGGGCACGATGGTGAAGTCATGATGGGGGAGATGGCGGCCGAGGTAGGCCGCGGTGGCGGTCCAGTCGGCCACCACGCGCTCTTCGCCGCGCAGGGCGAGGACACCGATCCGCACTTCGTCGGCACGTGCGCCTGCCGTAGCGAAGAGCGGGGCAGCGAGGGCGAGGCACAGCGACAGGAAGAGGCGGATGGCTGGCATGGCGATCTCGGGCAGGCGGTCCAACCGCACGGCATTGCCAAGAATACCCCATGCTCATGATGGGTATGCGTGTAATCGGTTACACAACTGGCGCAAGGTGCGGTGCGGTCATGTTGACGTTGACGTCAACGTAGCTTAACGTCCGCCCAATGCGATGGTGCATGCACAAGGACAAATGGAGACCGAGCAATGCGGATAGAGAACAGCGTTTTCGTGGTGACCGGCGGTGGGTCGGGCCTGGGGGCCGCCACGGCGCGGATGCTGGTGGGCGCGGGCGGCATGGTGGTGCTGGCGGACGTCAATCGGGAGGCCGGCGAGGCCCTTGCGGCCGAGCTCGGTGCGGCGGCCGCCTTCGTGGCGACCGACGTCACCGACGAGGCGAGCGCACGGGCGGCGATCGAGCGCGCCGTCGCGGGCTTCGGCGGGCTGCACGGGCTGGTGAACTGCGCCGGCATCGCGCCCGCCGAGAAGGTGGTGGGACGCGAAGCGCCGCACCGGCTGGAGTCGTTCTCGCGCACGATCAACGTAAACCTGGTCGGCACCTTCAACATGCTGCGGCTGGCCGCGGACGTGATGTCCAAGGCTGCGCCGAACGAGGAGGGCGAGCGGGGCGTGATCGTGAACACCGCCTCGGTGGCCGCTTTCGACGGACAGATCGGTCAGGCCGCCTATGCCGCATCGAAGGCCGGCATCGTGGGGCTGACCCTGCCCGTGGCGCGTGAGCTCTCCCGCTACGGCGTGCGGGTGATGACCATCGCGCCGGGCATCATGGAGACGCCGATGCTGATGGGCATGCCGCAGGAGGTGCAGGACTCGCTCGGCAAGACCGTACCGTTCCCCTCGCGCATGGGCCGGCCCGCGGAGTACGCGGCCCTGGTGCGGCACATTCTCGAGAACGCCTATCTCAACGGCGAGGTGATTCGTCTCGACGGCGCGATCCGCATGACCGCGAAATAAGCTCCGGGGGCGCGGAAGGGGGCGCGGCCGGTCCTGCGCGCCTCCTTTTTCGCGATCTCGCCGACCCTTGCGCTAGCGCATTGGTCGCGAACTTGATTTGTGCTAAAAGAGCGTTCCGTTTCTCCCCGGCCGGCAGCGGCGCCCGCCGACGCCCCGGTCCCCGACGCCCTTCGAGCATGAATTCTCCCGATCTCGCCCTGCCCGACACCCCCGCCGACGAGGGGCAGGAGTGCTATCACTGCGGTCTCCCGGTGCCCGCCGAGACCCGGCACTATGTGAAGATCGACGGGCGTGCGCGACGCATGTGCTGCATCGGCTGCGAGGCGGTGGCGCAGTCCATCGTGGACAACGGCCTCACCGACTACTACCGGCATCGCGATGCAATGCCCGAGCCGCAGAAGGAGGCCCTGCCCGCCGAGCTGCAGGAGTTGGGGCTCTTCGATCACCCCGATTTCCAGAAGTCCTTCGTGCAGCCGCTGGGCGAGCACGAGCGGGAGGCTTCCCTGATCCTGGAGGGCATCACCTGCGCGGCCTGCGTGTGGCTGAACGAGCAGCACGTCTCGCGCCAGCCGGGCGTGTCCCTGGTGGAGATCAACTACGCCACGCGCCGCGCGCGGGTGCGCTGGGACGAGCGCCTGATCAAGCTCTCCGGCATCCTCGCCGCCATCCAGGCGATCGGCTATCGCGCCTATCCCTACGACGCGGAGCGCTCCGAGCAGATCGCGCAGCGGGAGCGCCGGTCCATGCTGTGGCGGGTCTTCGTGGCCGGTTTCGGCATGATGCAGGTCATGATGTACGCGGTGCCCGCCTACATCGCCGGCGAAGGCGAGATGGGGCCGGACATCGAGCTCATGATGCGCTGGGCGAGCCTGCTGCTCACCCTGCCGGTGGTGCTGTACTCGGCCGCCCCCTTCTTCCAGCGCGCGCTGCGCGACCTGAAGCTGCGCCGCCTGGGCATGGACGTGCCGGTGGCGCTGGGCGTGGGCAGCGCCTTCCTCGCCAGCGTGTGGGCGACGCTCACCGCGGGCGGCGAGGTGTACTTCGATTCCGTGACGATGTTCGTCTTCTTCCTGCTGTGTGGCCGCTACCTGGAGATGCTCGCGCGGCAGAAGGCGGTGCGCGGCGTGGAGGAACTGGGCAAGGTGATTCCCGCCTTCGCCGAACGCATGTGCGCCTGGCCGGGGCAGGAGAGCGAGCGCGTACCCGTCTCGCAGCTCGCGCCGGGCGACGTGCTGCGGGTGCGCCCGGGCGAGGTGATCCCGGCCGACGGCGTCGTCGTGGACGGCCGCAGCGACGCCAACGAGTCCCTGCTCACCGGCGAGAGCCGTCCGGTGCCGAAGACGCCCGGTCAGCCGGTCACCGGCGGCAGCATCAACGTATCGAGTCCGCTGGTGATTCGCGTGGAGCACGTCGGCGATACCACGCGGCTCGCCGCGATCCGGCGCCTGATGGAGCGCGCCTCGAGCGAGAAGCCGCGCATCGCGCAGCAGTCGGACCGGGTGGCGGTGGTGTTCATCGTCACCCTGCTGGCGCTCGCTTCGGTCACCGGCGTGGCGTGGTACTTCATCGATCCCGACCGGGCGCTGTGGGTGTTCGTGTCGGTGCTGGTGGTGGCGTGCCCCTGCGCGCTCTCTCTCGCCACGCCCACCGCGCTCACCGTGGCGACCGACACCCTGGCGCGCATGGGGGTGCTGGTTACTCGCGGTCATGCGATCGAGGCCCTCGCGCGGGCCAATCACTTCGTGTTCGACAAGACGGGCACGCTCACCTACGGACGCATGACCCTGGAGGAGGTGCGTCCGCTGGGGGATCGCGACGCGCAGGCGCTGCGCGTGCTGGCGGCGGCCCTCGAGCAGGGTTCGGAACACCCGATCGCCGAAGGCCTGCGCCAGGCGGCGGGCGGCGCTGCGCTGCCGGCGGTCGACGAGATCGTCGCCGAGACGGGGCAGGGCGTGGCCGGGCGGATCGCAGGCCGTGCCCTATGGATCGGACGCCCTGAGTACGTCGCCGCCCATATCGGACAGGCCTTGCCGCCCGAGGTCGCGGAGTTCGAGGCGCGCGGCGGCTCGGTGATCGCGCTGGGCGGCGAAAGCGGCTGGCTGGGCCTGTTCCGGCTCGCCGACGTGGCGCGCGCGGAAGCGCCGCAGCTCACGGCCAAGCTCGCCGGCGAGCGTGCCGCCATGACGGTGCTGAGCGGCGACACTCCGGCGGTCGTGAGCGCGCTCGCGCAGGATCTGGCCATCCCGGAGGCGCATGGCGGGATGACGCCCCAGGGCAAGCAGGAATTCATCGCGGGCCTGCAGCGTTCGCCCGCGGCGGTGGTGGCGATGGTCGGCGACGGGGTGAACGACGCACCCGTCCTGGCGCAAGCCCATGTGTCCGTCGCCATGGGCGGCGGCACCGAGCTCGCCCGCAACCAGGCCGACATCGTGCTCCTCAGCGAGAATCTGGCCGGTCTGGGGCGCGGTATGGACGTCGCGCGGCGCACGCTCGCCATCATCCGACAGAACCTGTGGTGGTCCTTCGCCTACAATTTCACCTCGGTGCCGCTCGCGATGATCGGCCTGGTCACGCCCTGGATGGCCGGCATCGGCATGGCCGGCAGCTCGCTGCTGGTGGTCCTGAACGCGTTGCGGCTGCAGCGCCAGCCCAGGCAGGATTGACCTCGCATGGAAAGCCTCTACATCCTCATTCCCCTCTCCGTCCTGCTGGTGTTCATCATCGGCGCGATCTTCTGGTGGTCGGTGCGTTCCGGCCAGTACGACGACATGGAAGGTCCGGCCTACCGGATGCTCATGGACGACCGCGACGAGCCGGCGCCGGCCGCGCGCGACAAGTCCTCCGCGAAGCAGAACGGACAGCCGGAAGGTGCGGAACGGCAGGGCAAATGACCTCGGTAGCGGGCTCTTTGGCCCTTTGTTGACATACGTCAAGACCTCCCGGGATTCGAATGGGCATACTGCGCCCATGGTTTCCGGCTCGGTGCGAGTCTTAGGCAGCATCAGCCGATCTCGGAATCTTTGTCTCTCTGTTGGGGTTGGGGGTGCGTCTCGTGCGCACCCTTTTTTTTTGCCCCGCTTGCCGCTGTCCTGCTCGCCCCGCTTTGAGGACGCCCGCCCGGTCCAATACAATGTTGATCTGTGTCAAATTCCAGATCGCGCTGCGGCGTATCCTTCCCACCGTCGAATCTGGGGCCTTCCGTCGACCGGAGGGCGCGACAAGGGTTTTCAATCAAAGAGGTGACTCACATGCAATCGCAAGCGACTTATAACTACAAAGTCGTGCGCCAGTTTGCCATCATGACAGTGGTATGGGGGATCGTCGGCATGCTCGTCGGCGTGATCGCTGCTGCCCAGCTCGTGTGGCCCGAACTGAACCTCGCCGAATGGCTGCATTTCGGCAGGCTGCGCCCGCTTCATACCAATGCGGTGATCTTTGCCTTCGGCGGCTGCGCGCTGTTCGCGACGTCGTACTTCGTGGTGCAGCGGACCTGCCACACCACCCTGTTCGCGCCCGGCCTGGCGTCCTTCACGTTCTGGGGCTGGCAACTGATCATCGTGCTCGCTGCGGTGACGCTGCCCCTGGGTTTCACCTCCGGCAAGGAGTACGCGGAGCTCGAGTGGCCGATCGACATCCTGATCGCCGTGGTGTGGGTCTCCTACGCCATCGTGTTCTTCGGCACCATCGGCAAGCGCAAGACCTCGCACATCTATGTCGCGAACTGGTTCTACGGCGCCTTCATCCTCGCCGTCGCCCTGCTGCACATCGTCAACAGCGCGGCCCTGCCGGTCTCGCTCACCAAGTCCTACTCCGCCTACGCCGGCGCGCAGGACGCCATGATCCAGTGGTGGTACGGCCACAACGCGGTGGGCTTCTTCCTGACCGCGGGCTTCCTGGGCATGATGTACTACTTCGTGCCGAAGCAGGCCGAGCGTCCGGTGTACTCCTACCGCCTGTCGGTGGTGCACTTCTGGGCGCTGATCTTCACCTACATGTGGGCGGGTCCGCACCACCTGCACTACACCGCGCTGCCCGACTGGACCCAGTCGATCGGCATGCTCTTCTCGCTGATCCTGCTGGCGCCGTCGTGGGGTGGCATGATCAACGGCATCATGACCCTGTCGGGCGCCTGGCATAAGCTGCGCACCGATCCCATCCTGAAGTTCCTGATCACCTCGCTGTCCTTCTACGGCATGTCGACCTTCGAAGGTCCGATGATGTCGATCAAGACGGTGAACGCCCTTTCGCACTACACCGACTGGACCGTGGGCCACGTGCATTCCGGCGCGCTCGGCTGGGTGGCGATGATCTCGATCGGCGCCATGTACTACCTGCTGCCGCGCATGTACGGTCGCACCGAGATGTACTCGACCAAGCTCATCAATGCGCACTTCTGGATCGCCACCATCGGCATCGTGCTGTACATCGCCTCGATGTGGATCGCCGGCGTGATGCAGGGCCTGATGTGGCGCGCGACCAACCCGGACGGCACCCTGACCTACTCCTTCGTCGAGAGCGTCAAGGCCAGCTATCCGTTCTGGACCATCCGTCTGGTCGGCGGCATCCTCTTCCTCAGCGGCATGTTCATCATGTTCTACAACATGCTGAAGACCATGGCCGGGCAGAAGGCGGTTGACGCCCCCGTGCTCGCCCCCGCCGCCGCTCACGCCTAATCGGAGAGAAGTAACATGGCTCAAAACAATCACGAGTTCATCGAGCGCAGCGTCGGCTGGATGATCGTCCTGACGCTGCTGACGGTGAGCGTCGGCGGTCTCGTCGAGATCGTTCCGCTCTTCTTCCAGAAGTCGACCACCCAGGCGATCGACCGCGACGGCAACAGCCTGAACGTCAAGCCGTACAGCCCCCTGCAGCTCACGGGCCGCGACGTCTACATCCGCGAAGGCTGCTACAACTGCCACTCGCAGATGATCCGTCCCTTCCGCGCGGAAACCGAGCGTTACGGCCACTACTCGGTGGCGGGCGAGTACATCTACGACCGTCCGTTCCAGTGGGGTTCGAAGCGTACCGGTCCCGACCTGCATCGCGTGGGAGGCCGCTACTCCGACGAATGGCATCGCGCGCACCTGATCAACCCGCGCGACGTGGTGCCCGAGTCGAATATGCCGGGCTTCCCGTGGCTCGAGCGCCCGATCAAGGCGGACGACATCGAGAAGAAGATGCAGATGCTGCGCATGGTGGGCCATCCCTACACGGATGAGGAAATCGCCGGGGCGCGCGCGTCGCTCCAGGGCAAGACCGAGATGGATGCGGTCATCGCCTACCTGCAGGGCCTCGGTACCGCCCTGTCGAACTTCAAGTGACGAGCTGGAGAAGCGCCGTGGAAATTCTCAACGAACTCCGATCCCTCATTACCGTGATGGGCCTGCTCTGTTTCCTGGGCATCTGTGCCTGGGCGTACAGCCGCCATGCCAGGTCCGGCTTCGAGGAGGCGGCGCTTCTGCCCTTCTCCGACGATGATGTGCCGGCGCCGCAGGGTGGCCGGCAAGCCAAGGAAGGATGAAAAAATGGCTGACTTTGTTAGCGGCTTCTGGAACATGTATGTGATGGTCCTCGTGGGCCTGAGCCTACTGTTCTGCCTGTTTATTCTGATGTCGAACAACAAGCGCGAGACCGGCCCCGTGGAGCTTCACGGCCACGTCTGGGACGAGACGCTGCAGGAGTGGAACAACCCGCTGCCGCGCTGGTGGCTGTACCTGTTCTGGATCACCGTGATCTTCTCGCTGGTGTACCTGGCCATCTATCCGGGCTTCGGCAACGTGAAGGGTGCGCTGAACTGGAGCTCGGTCGGCCAGTACGAGGCCGAGATGCAGAAGGCCGATGCCATGTACGGCCCGAAGTTCGCCAAGTTCCAGAGCATGGATCTGGCGGCGGTGGCTGCGGATCCGGAAGCGCAGGGCATGGGCCAGCGGCTGTTCCTGACCTACTGCGCCCAGTGCCACGGTTCGGATGCGCGGGGTGCCAAGGGCTTCCCCAACCTGGCAAACCAGGACTGGCAGTGGGGCGGCGATCCGGAAACGATCAAGGCCACCATCGCCGGCGGGCGCATGGGCGTCATGACCCCGTTCGGTGCGGCGCTCGGGGCCGAGGGCGTGAAGGACGTCGCCAACTACGTTCGCTCCCTGAGCGGTCTGGCGCATGACTCCCTGCGTGCCCAGCGCGGCGCCGATCTTTTCCAGCAGAACTGCGTCGCCTGCCACGGTGCGGACGCCAAGGGCATGGCCGCCCTCGGTGCTCCGAACCTGACCGACAACGTCTGGCTGTACGGTTCGTCCGAAGCGGTCATCACGGAAACCATCACCAACGGCCGCATGAACCGCATGCCCGGCTTCGGTGACTTCCTCGGCGAAGCCAAGGTGCACTTGCTCGCGGCATATGTCTATGGGTTGTCGAACCAACCCGCAAAGTAATACAGTAGTCGTAGCACGACAGTACCGCAGTACCGAAGTACCGCAGTAACGTAGTACCGGGAGTACAGCGTGAAGCCTCCCCGGGGCCGAAACCCCGGGGAGACTTCAAGTCAGATAATTAGAACATACGGATATAGCGATCATGAGCGATCCGGTCAAAGAGCGGGAGCGCCCCAGCCCGCAAGAAGAGCTTCCCCCGTCCGGGGAACTCCCCCATCCGCCCAGCCAGGCGGCACCCTCCGACGAAGGCGGGGATCTGTACGCATCGCGCAAGAAGATCCACGTGCGTTCGGTGAGCGGTTACTTCGCGAAGTTGCGCTGGCTCCTGGTCTGGTTCACTCAACTGGTTTTCTACGGCCTGCCCTGGCTCACCTGGAACGATCGCCAGGCCGTCCTGTTCCACCTCACCGAGCGCAAGTTCTACATCTTCGGCTGGGTTTTCTGGCCGCAGGATGTGTTCTACCTCGCGATTCTTCTCATCGTCTCGGCCTACGCGCTGTTCTTCTTCACCGCCGTGGCCGGGCGACTCTGGTGCGGCTACGCCTGTCCCCAGACCGTATATACCGAGATCTTCATATGGATAGAGGAGAAGATCGAGGGGGACCACAACAAGCGGCGCAAACTCGACATGGCTCCATGGGACGGGCGAAAGCTTGCCCTGCGCTCGGCCAAGTTCGCCGCCTGGGGCCTGTTCGCACTGTGGACCGGTTTCACCTTCGTGGCCTATTTCTCTCCGCTCGACGAGCTGCTGCACTCGGCCGCGACCCTGAGCTTCGGTCCCTGGGAGGTCTTCTGGATCCTCTTCTATTCGGCCTTTACCTACCTCTTCGCCGGCGTGCTGCGCGAGCAGGTGTGCAAGTACATGTGCCCGTACGCGCGATTCCAGGGGGTCATGTTCGATCCGGATACGCTCGTCATCACCTATGACACCGAGCGGGGCGAGGCGCGCGGTCCGCGGCGCAAGGGTATCGATCCGCGTACCGTCGGGAAGGGCGACTGTATCGATTGCGGTATCTGCGTCCAGGTCTGTCCCACCGGCATCGACATCCGCAACGGTCTTCAGTACGAATGCATCGGCTGTGCCGCCTGTATCGACGCCTGTGACGAAGTCATGGACAAGATGCAGTATCCGCGGGGCCTGATCCGCTACTCGACCGAGAACGCGGTCAAGAAGCACTGGGGCCGGAGCGAGATTTTCCGGCACGTGATGCGGCCGCGTACGCTGGTTTACGGCGGCATCCTGGCACTTATCTGCCTCGCCACGGTCGTAGGGCTGGCGAACCGCTCCGACCTGCGCGTCGACGTGATCCGCGACCGCGCGGTGCTCGCGCGCGAGGTGGAGGGCGGCCTCATCGAGAACGTCTACCGGCTGCAGATCATGAACATGGTCGAGTATCCGCGCAGCTTCGATGTTAGCGTGAGCGGGCTCGACGGAATTCGTATCGAGGGCGTCGAGCGCATGGCGCTGCCGTCCGCAGCCACCGAGTCGGTGACCGTGTCGGTTCGAGTACCCCCCGAGGCGGCGCCCCCGGGGACCCATGACATCATGATAGAAGTGCGTGGAGTGGATGATCCGTCGGTGCTGGTTCGCGAGCATTCGACTTTCATGATGCCCCGCTGAGTTGGAGATCGACGTAATGAGTAGTGCCTTGCCCCACCGTTCCGAAGAGCCCTGGTACAAGCAGGGGTGGCCGTGGTTCCTGCTTGCCCTGCCGGCGACGGCGGTGGTCGCCGGCTTCATAACGCTGTGGATCGCGGTGGAAAGCTGGGACGGCCTGGTGGTGGATGACTATTACAAGGAGGGCAAGGCGATCCACATGACTCTCGCGCGCTCGCAGCGGGCGCACGAGCTCGGACTTGCGGCCGGTGTCGGCATCCGCGCCGAGGGCATCCGTGTGGCGCTCACGACGGGAGAGGGGGTGCGTCCGCCTCCCACCGTCGTCGTGACGCTCTCGCACCCTACGCGCGCCGGGCACGACCAGGTCCTGCTGCTCAAAGGCAGCAATGGCGTGTTCACCGGGCCGATCGAGCCGGTCTCGGCCGGCCGGTGGCTGATTCAGATAGAAGATGAGTCCCGCACGTGGCGAATGAACGGGACCGCGTACCTCCCTGCAGAGACGGAGATCAGGATTGTTCCTGCCGATTCCTAACTCGTCGTCGCAACAAGGAGGTGTACCGTGGTCGCCTGGAAAGAGCTGTTCACCACCGATATCGGTCTGCTCAGTGTATTCACCATCGGGTTCATCATCGTCATGGCTGCGTACTTGCTTCGCTTCGCACTGCGTCACATGGCGGACGAAGAACGGGAGCATCCGACCGGGAAGTGAGTGATCCCTCCCTCGCGTGCCGGGTCGCGGCGTTCGCGCGGATCTCGTGCGATGCGGTACTCGAGGACGGATGATGCGGGTACGTGGCCGTCGCGACCGTGACGGCCACCATGCCTGCCGCCCTCATCCGGACCCGGTGTGGTGATCGCGTCCCGTGCCATGACAAGCGGATAGCAGATTCTCGCGCACAGGGAGGCGTTCGATCGTGAAAGCAATACTCGTTCTGTGGCCGTCGTTCCTGATGGCCGGCATTGCCGAGGTCGTCTTCTTCACCGTGGTCAATCCCGGCCAGCTGTACCTCTTCGGCGAGCCGGTCAACTATTCCGCCATCTCGACCTATTCCATCGGCTTCCTGGGATTCTGGATCGTGTGCGCGGCGTCGAGCCTTCTTACCCTTTTCCTGCTGCGCAGTGGCGGCGAGGTGAACACCCCGCCCGCCTGAGACACGGCGCCCTTCGGGGCGGCGCGGCCGGACGGCGGGTGCCGATCGACCTTCGGGCGCCGGCCGTCCGTCCGTGGGCCGGGACGCTCGGTCAGCGGTAGACGAGCACCGGAATGGAAGTGTGCGTCAGGACCTTTTGCGTCTCGCTCCCGAGCAGTAGTCCCGCGATGCCCCGTCGCCCGTGGGATGCCATGAAGATGAGGTCGCAGCCGTGGCGTTCGGCGGCGTCGATGATCGCCTCGTACGGCACTTCATTCACCAGCGTGTCGGTGTCGGCCGCCACGCCCGCCGCATCCGCCTGCGACTTGGCGCGGTCAAGAATCCGCTTGGCCTCTTCGGCGGCCGATCGGGCGAACTGCTCGGGCGTGGTCGGGTCGATGAGCGCCCCCTCGCCGTAGATCGGCATCGGAAAGTCGGGCTGCGCGTAGAAGAAGGTGATGCGTGCCCCTGCATCCTTGGCAAATGCGATGGCACGCGCGACGGTGCCTTCGGAAAGCGGCGAGCCGTCGGTCGGAACGAGAAGGTGCTTGAACATCGCGTTGCTCCCTTGTTTTCGAGTGGTCGCCAGATTATAGCCAGCCGTACTGACATGGGGGGATCGGGACCGTGCAGGATGATTGACTCAGGTCAACCATGCCGCATGGCGATTGCGACACGCTGCGCTCAAGGGGGGCGCCATGGAAGTGACATTTCACGGAGCGGCCGGAGAGGTGACCGGCTCGTGTGCCAAAGTGCGTCACGACGCGGGGACTTTTCTCGTCGACTGCGGCCTGTTTCAGGGCGGGCGCGACGCCGAACTGCGCAATCGCCGCGCCCTCGATTTCGATCTGCGCAACATCGATTGCGTGCTGCTCACCCATGCGCACCTCGACCATTCGGGGCTGGTGCCGCGACTCGTGGCGCTCGGCTATCGCGGCAGGATCTTCGCCACGGCCGCTACCGTCGATCTGCTCGAGATCGTGTTGCTCGATTCCGGCCACATCCAGGAAAAGGAAATGGAGTGGGCAAGCCGTCGAGCGCGCAGTCTTGGCCGCGGCCTGCCGCCCGCTCCGCTGTATACGGTGGAAGAGGCCCGGGCGAGCCTGTCGCAGTTGCGCAAGGTGCGGTACGAAGAGGACATCAGTCCCGCGCCCGGCGTGCAGTGTCGCTTCCGGGATGCCGGCCACATCCTGGGGTCGGCCATACTCGAGATCGACCTCACGAGCGGTGGCCACAAGCGGCGCCTGGTGTTCAGCGGCGACCTCGGTCAGCCGATGCGTCCGCTGCTACGCGACCCGGCGCGCGTGGGGCACGCCGACTACCTGTGCGTGGAGTCGACCTACGGCAACCGCGCCCATCGCCCCATGGACGAGACGGAGGAAGAACTCGTCGACGTGCTGCGCAACACGTTGCAGGTGCGACGAGGCAACGTCGTGATACCGGCCTTCGCGGTGGGCCGCACGCAGGAGGTCCTGTTCGTGCTGGGCAACCTGGTGCGCCAAGGCCGGGTGGGCCCTCTGGAGGTGGTGATCGATTCGCCCATGGCCTCGGCGGTGACGGAACTCAGCCTGCGCCACGACGATCTCTGGGACGACGAGACACGGTCCTTGCTCGCGTGGATTCGCAAGCACCCGGAGCGCATCCGGGTGCGCTTCGTACAGGATGTGGCGGAATCGATGGCGCTCAACGATTGCCGGGAGGGGCTGGTCATCATCTCCGCGAGCGGCATGTGCGAGGCGGGCCGCATCAGGTACCACCTGCGTTACAACCTCCCGCGCAAGGAGTCGAGCATCGTGATCTGCGGTTTCCAGGCCGCGGGTACCCTGGGACGGCGGCTGGTCGACGGCGCGCGGGCGGTGACCCTTTTCGGAGAGAGGATTCCGGTGCACGCCTCGATCCACACCATCGGCGGCCTTTCTGCGCATGCCGACCAGCCGGCCCTTCTGCAGTGGCTGCGGCAGTTCGGCGCGCCGCCCCGGCGGACCTTCGTCGTGCATGGAGAACCGACGGCGGCACAGGCATTTGTGTCCGCAATCGACTCGCAACTAAACTGGCCGGAAGTCGAGATCCCCGTAGCGGGCCAGACATATCGGCTCCCGTGAATGCGTCCGGGGCATCGCCGAACCGTCACGGACCCGCTATGTCGTATTAATTCGAAACGAATTCTATGGACGTACGCACGGCAATGAAAAAGACCGAACCTGTGGCCCCGCCCGTGGCGGTCAAGCGCGTGATGCGCCAGATCCACGACACGGTGGAGGGTACTGTCGACCCGCTGGGCATGGCGGCGCCGATCCTGCATGCACAGCTCGCCTGGCTCGCGCACCCGCAAGAGCTTGCCGAGCGCTTCGCCAAGCTGTCGACCGACTTGTGGCGTCTGCAGTGGCATTCGTGGCACCGGGCGATGGGCGCGCCGTTCAAGGACCCGATCAAGCCCAACGCCGACGACGAGCGCTTCGTCGATCCGGTGTGGACCGATGTGGCGACCTGGGACATGATCAAGGAGTGGTACCTGGCGTTCACCCACCACATCCAGGACATGCTCTACGACACCCCGGGGCTGTCCGGCAAGGAGCGCCGCCGGGCCGCCTTCTGGTGGCGGAAATGGCTCAACCTGATGGCGCCCACCAACTTTCTGCTGAGCAACCCGGTGGCCATGCGCAAGGCCCTCGAGACCAACGGCGACAGCCTGCTGCGTGGTTTCCAGAACATGCTGGGCGACCTCCAGGCGGGCGAGGTGCGCATGACCAACCCCGACGACTTCAAGGTCGGCGAGAATCTGGCCACCACCCCGGGCGCGGTCGTCTTCCGGAACCGGCTCATCGAGGTGATCCATTACGCCCCGATGCGCCCGCAGGTGCATGCCGAGCCGGTTGTGATCGTCACCCCCTGGATCAACAAGTTCTACGTGCTGGACCTGGTGCCGAAGAAGAGCATGGTCCGTTTCCTGCTGGATCAGGGGCTCGACGTCTTCATCACCAGCTGGAAAAACCCCGATGCCTCGATGCGCAACGTGCGCTTCGACGACTACCTGGAGCAGGGTGTCCACGCCGCGGTGGAGGCGGCGCGCGGCCTGACGGGCGCGGACAAGGTGCACGCCGCCGGCTACTGCATCGGTGGCACGGCCCTCGCGATGTACATGGCCTGGGCCAACCGCCGCTTCGGCCCCGACGATGTGCCGGTGCGGGACTGGACCCTGCTCACCACCCTCGTCGACTTCCACAAGCCGGGCGACATCGAAGTGTTCATCGACGAAGCGAGCATTCGCTTCCTCGAGGACAACATGGCGCGCAAGGGCTATCTGGACGGCAAGGAGATGGCGTCCGCGTTCCGCCTGCTGCGTTCGAACAGCCTGATCTGGCACTACGTGGTGCACGGCTGGCTGTACGGAGAGAAGCCGCCCCCGTTCGACGTGCTGTACTGGAACATGGACACCACGCGCATGCCCTACGCGATGCATGCGTGGTACCTGCGCGAGCTCTACCTGCGCAATTCGCTGATCGAGAAGGACACGCTCACGGTGGCGGGCGAGCCGCTCGATCTGTCGCGCATCACCCAGCCGCTCTACGCAGTGTCTGCCCAGGACGACCATATCGCGCCGTGGGAGCAGACCTTCCGCATCAACAACCACGTCACCAGCCCCAAGCGTTTCGTGCTGTCGAGCTCCGGTCATATCCTCGGCATCATCAACCCGCCCGTCGACCCGCCCAAGCGTCGCTACTGGGTGGCCGACGCGCACCGCTCGGAAAATGCCGACGCATGGCGCGCTCGCGCCGAGGAGCACGCCGGCAGCTGGTGGGAGGACTGGATGGCGTGGCTCAAGCCGCGCTGCGGCGAGCTCGTCGAGGCGCGCCCGGCGGCGACCAAGGCCTACCCGAAGCTGGCGGATGCGCCGGGAACCTACGTGATGGAGCGCTGAGAAGGTGTGAATCGATCTGCTGCGCGGGCCGATGGCTGCGTTGCGCGGTGCTCGCTCCCTCGCCTATCTCCTTGATATGTCCCGGTCGCTGTGCGCCGGGCGCCTTGCCTTCGGTCCGCTCGCGACGATTTCTTTACACCTTCTGTGCCGGCGGAGCACGAAAACCGGCCCGGGACCGCTTGACCCGAGTCAAGGTGCCCGGCCGGCCGTCTGCCGAAAATGCACCACAGGTGTTGACGAGGGGCGACGGCGAGCGACGATCAGCCCTGGTGCCGGGCCAGCCGTGCCGGATCGTGCAGCGTGATGCGCTTGCCTTGCACCGTGATAAGACGGGCCTGCGCGAGATCGTGGAAAATCCGTGACAGGGTTTCGGGAGTGAGATTCAGGCGCGAAGCGATCACCTGCTTGCTGGTCGGCAGCTCGATGTCGCAGGCGCCCGAGCCTTCCTGGTCGGCCTGCTGCAGCAGGTAGCCGATGACGCGCTGGGTGCTCGAGCGCAGGGAGTAGGTTTCCACGTCCTGCACCATGGTGTGCAGGCGGATCGCCATCCCCGCGAGCAGCTTGCGGGCGAAGGCCGGTTCCTGGTCGATCAGGTCGGAGACCACGTTCTGACCGACGTGCAGGAGCCGGGTTGGCGCGAGCGCTTCGGCGAACACGGGATAGGGGCGGTTCATGAGCATCACCGCTTCGCCGAAGCTCTGCATGGGGCCGATGATCTCGATGACCTTCTCGTTGCCCTGGGCAGAAGAGATCGCGAGCTTGATCTGGCCGGAGACGACGAAGTAGAAGCCGTGCGCCTGATCGCCTCGCTGGAACAGGACCTCGCCCTTTTCCAGGTGGCGCTCACGGGTAAAACGCGCGACGCGCTCGATATCCTCGTCGGAGAGCTCGCCGAAGAAGGGCATCTGGCGAAGCAGGGCGGGGATGTCGATCGGGGAATTGGGCATCTCTGGCTCCAGCAGAAAACGGAACCATTCTAACTCAGCGAAAGGTTGGTGTTCCCCGTCGACGTAGGGGCGCTCAACCCGCACAGGAATTGTCGACCATGCCGCTTCACGTTTCATCGCAGACCGCATCGTCCCAGCCGCGCCGGGGCCTCTCCCCGGTCTCCGCCGCCCCTGGGCCAGCCGGAGCGCCGGCGGCACCGGCCGCGGCTCCCGCAGCGAGCGGGCGGATGCTGTTCGCCGCGCCCCATCGGGCGATGTTTCTGGCGGGCATGGCCATGCTGCTCGCAACTTTCGCGCTGTGGGCGATCGAGCTCGCCGCGCGCGCAGGTTTCGCTCCATCGCCGGGCTGGCCCCTGCCGGCCGGCTGGATGCATGCGCTGATCGTGCTCGGCGGCGTTTTCCCCTTCTTCATCTTCGGTTTCCTGTTCACCGCGATGCCGCGCTGGCAGGGCGCGCCCGATCTCGGTACCCGGGACTGGCTGTGGCCGTGGCGTCTCCTCGCCGCCGGCTGGGCGCTCGCACTGCCGGGATTGTGGCTGCCGTGGCTCTTGGCGGTGGGCCTCCTCTTCGTGCTTGCGGGGTGGGGTGCCTGCCTGCGCATCCTTTGGCGCATCGCCTACAACCGGCATCCCGACCCCTTCCATGCCCGGACCGTATGGTGGGCCGCGGCGGCCGGCGGGGCGGCGGTCGCGGCCTGGCTCGGCTTCGTCCTCACCGGTGACGGTCTGTGGGCCCGCACGGCCATAGCCGCTGCACTGTGGGGCTTCCTGGTGCCGGTGTTCGCGACGGTCAGTCATCGCATGGTGCCTTTCTTCTCGAGCAACGTGATTCCCGACTACGTGATGGTACGTCCGCGCTGGGCGCTGCGCCTGCTGGTGGCCGCGAGCGCGGCGCACGGGGCGCTCACGGCGGCCGGAGCCGGCCACCTTGCCTGGCTCGCGGATGCACCCGCGTCCGCGGTCGCCCTGTGGCTGTCCGTCCGGTGGCGACCGCTTCCCGCCCTGCGCGTGCCGCTACTGGGCATGCTGCACCTGGGCTTCGCCTGGTTCGGCATCGGGCTCGCCCTCTTCGCAGTCCAGGGCGCGGCGGCCGGTCTCGGCCACCACGTGCTCGGACTCGCGCCGCTGCATGTGCTGGGGGTGGGCTTCTTCGGCTCCGTCCTGCTCGCCATGGTGTCCCGCGTCACCCTCGGTCATTCGGGTCTGCCGCTGGTGGCCGATCGCCTGACCTGGGGACTCTTTCTCGGCCTGCAGGCGGTGGTGCTGCTGCGGGTGGCCGCCGACCTCGTGCCGTGGGTGTGGTCGGCGGCCACGATGCTCGCCGCCGTGCTCGGCTGGCTCGGGCTCTTTGCCGCCTGGAGCTGGCGTTACCTGCCGTCCTACTGGCGCGCCCGCGCGGACGGGAAACCGGGGTGAGCCATGTTGTCGACCTATCTTGCGATCAAGCACCTGCACATGATCTGCGCCGCGCTCTCCGGGGCCGGTTTCCTGCTGCAGGGGATGTGGATGATGGGGCGCAGCCCCCTGCTGAATCACCGCGCCACGCGCACGGTCCCGCACGTGGTCGACACCGTGTTCCTCGGCAGCGCCATCGCCCTGGCAGCCATGAGCGGGCAGTACCCCTTCGTGGTCCCCTGGGTGACCGCCAAGGTGAGTGCGCTCGTGGTCTACATCCTGCTCGGAGCGCTCGCCCTGCGTGGCCGGGACATGCGGCTGCGCGTGGGGGCCTTCTTCGCGGCGGTGGTCACCTACGCCTGGATCGTGTCGGTGGCGCTCACCCGCAACCCCGCCGGCTTTCTCTCTTTCACCGGATATTTATGATGACCGATTCCCTGATTCCCGTCTCTCCGGGCCTGGAGACGCCTCTCGAGATGCTCGAGGCCTGTCACGAGCGGCTGCAGGGGCAGCTCGAAACGCTGGCGCGCCTGGCGGCCTGGCTGCCCGAGCACGGCTCCGACCGCTCCGCGCAGCAGGCCGCGGCGGCCGTGATGCGTTACTTCGACCTGGCTGCGGTCAACCATCACCTCGACGAGGAGGAGGATCTCTTTCCCGTGCTGCGAGAGCGGGTCGGCGAGGCCGACCGGGACGCGCTCGAGCATCTGATCGACGGACTCCTCGCCGATCACCAGGAGATGTTCGCCGGATGGGCGGCGATGCGCGCCCGGCTGGAGCCCATATCGCGCGGCGAGTCGGCCGAGCTCGGCGCGGGCGAGGTGCAGGCGTTCGCGGAGCGGTATCGGCGCCACATCGAGCGGGAGGAGGGGGAGCTGCTGCCACGGGCGCGTACGCTGCTGACCGAGCAGGACGTCGCGGCGCTGTCCGGCACCATGACGGCCCGGCGCCGCCAGGCTTGAGGGCGAACCTTCAGCCGCCGGCCACTGCCGGGTGGTGAATGAGCTTCTTCAGGCCCGCGATGTCGATGATGCGGATATGCTTCTGTTGAACCGAGATGAGGCCCTCGTCCTGGAACCGGGAGAAGGCACGGGACACGGTCTCGAGCTTCAGGCCCAGGTAGGAGCCGATCTCCTCGCGGGTCATGCGCAGGTGGAACTCGGCCGCCGAAAAGCCGCGCGCGGTGAAGCGCTGCGACATGTTGAGGAGGAAGGCCGCCAGGCGCTCCTCGGCGCGCATCGAGCCGAGCAGCATCATCACGCCGTGGTCGCGCACGATCTCGCGGCTCATCACCTT
>DYFV01000014.1 GCA_020725025.1 Azoarcus sp. | reverse complement strand
AATCAACCGAATACCTGATCAACCCTTTTGCACAACTTGACGCACACAACTTCGCCCGAGCTCGCCCGGCGGAAAGCCCTCGCGTGCGAACCAGGCGAGGTAGTGCCCCGGCAGGTCGGCGATGCAGCGCCCCTTGTACTTGCCGTAGGGCATGGTGCGGGTGACCAGCAGTTCCAGCAGCTCGGGGTTCACCGGACGCCTCCCCTCGCCTCGGTCGCCATGAGGCACGAACTCCTCCCCCGTCGCCCGGGTCCATATGCGACTGCGATAGACTGCAGCCCACCATCCATTCGCGCGACCAAGGAGCCGACCCCATGTTGATGACGACCACCCCGAGCATCGAAGGCAGGACCATCCGCAGCTATCACGGCGTCGTCACCGGCGAGGCCATCATCGGCGCCAACGTCTTCAAGGACATGTTCGCCGCGGTCCGGGACATCGTGGGCGGCCGGGCCGGCGCCTACGAGAAGACGCTGCGCTCGGCACGCGAGACGGCCTTCGAGGATCTGGCCGAGGCGGCGGGCCGGCTCGGCGCCAACGCGGTCATCGGGATCGACATCGACTACGAGGTGCTCGGCGAGAAGAACGGGATGCTGATGGTCTCGGTGAGCGGCACCGCCGTGACCCTCGCCTGACCGCAGCACCTGGGCCATCGCCGTCACCCGATGACCGTGACGACGACGTCGCGCGCGTACCCCTGGGTGCGGTGCTCCCACAGGTAGATGCCCTGCCAGGTGCCGAGCAGCAACTTGCCGCCGCCCACGGGCACCGTCACCGAGGTGCCGGTGAGCACGCTGCGCGCGTGCGCGGCCATGTCGTCGTCGCCTTCCATGTCGTGCAGGTAGGCCGCATCCCCGTCGGGCGCCCAGCGCTGCGCCAGGGTCTCGAGGTCACGCCGCACGTCGGGATCGGCGTTCTCGGTGATCAGGATGGCGCAGCTGGTGTGGCGCACGAAGACGTGGGCGATCCCGGTCGCGACCTCGCTGCGACGAACGACATCCGCCACCTGGCCGGTGATGTCGGTCGTGCCGCGACCCCGGGTTCGAACGTGAAAGATCTGCTGATGTGCCATGGAGAGACCTCGAGGCCCGAGCTTGCTCTTGCGATGGGAGCGACTGTAGCCGCTTTCCGTTCGACCCAGAACCCGCGGATCGATCCCGGACCGCGCGCCGCGACGCGCCCGCGATCGGCCGCGAGCCCGCATTGGCGGATGTTCCGCTGCCTCTAACGGAGGCCCGGACGACAATCGGGGCGCAAGCGAATCTCCCGGGGACGGCCGCGGAGCATGCGCTCCGCATACGGAGGACACGCGATGGGACCGCCGCTTCGCGACCGCCGGCACCACGCCTGCGGTGAGTATCTGACCCGGCCCGACTCGACTGCCGCGGGGTGCGCGGCGCACCGGACTGAGTCGCCGAGGTGCTCTCCCCGGCCACCGCGGTCCATGACCACGGCGCCAAGCGGCGCCGTCTACGCGAGCGCGCGGGCGTGCGCGAGTACTGGCTCGTGCATCCGTCCGACCGCACCGTCACCATCTACACGCTGGAAAAACGGACGCTGTGGCCGCCTGGACGTGGCCGGGCTGGAAGGCGAGACGCCCATCGGCGTGCTCGATGGCGTCGCCATCGCGTGGGACGCCCTCATTGCGCGCCTTCCCGAAAGGGAGCTCTGACCCGGTCGTGCCCGGCCGCTCACTCGGCCGGACGGACCGCCTTGGCCGCCAACTCGTCGAGCACCCAGGCGCCGAGCAGGCCCGCCCGGGCGCCGACGATCTCGCCCTTCCGGTCGACCGCGTACGCGATCGGCTGGTCGAGCAGGATGCGCCGGCTCGCCGCATCCAGGCGGTCGGCGTCCGGCGCCACCGGGATGGTAAGCCCGCGCTTGGAGAGGAGTTCCCGCGCCTCGTCGTGCTCGTCCTGGGGAACAACGGTCCTGACGGCGGGCCCTTCGCCCGCGACCTTAGTACCGAAGCGCTCGATCTCGGCCAGGGATTTCCGGCACGCGAGGCAGTCGGGCGACCACAGCACCACGATGGCGGGACCGTCCCGCCCCACCTCCCGCGCCACTGCGGCCGCCGAAAGCTCGCCGAGCGTCGGCGCCGCGACGGCCGATCCGAGGGTGGAAATCGCGGCCGCCAGGCAGCAGCCGATCACTAGCGGTCGTCGCACTCGCATTCGTTTCTCTCCGGCCCGAGGGCACTCGGGATCTCCCGATGCTAGCCGAAAGCCGCCTTGCGCGGGGAGCGACCGACTGGCCCTGCGCCAGCGTGCCCGTCGATCGCCTGCGTCGCCGGACGCCGCTCACGGATAGAGACCCCGCTCCGCGCGCGCCTCGAGCACCCGCAGGCAGGCGATGATGAAGGCCGCGGTGCGCAGCGGCACGCCCTTCTCTTCCGCCACCTTCCAGATCGCGTTGAAGGCACCGGTCATGATGCGCTCGAGGCGGGTGTTGATCTCGTCCTCGGTCCAGAAGAAGCTGGAGAAGTCCTGCACCCATTCGAAGTAGGAGACGGTCACGCCGCCGGCGTTGGCCAGCACGTCGGGCACCACCAGCACGCCGCGCTCGCGCAGGATGTCGTCCGCGGCGGGCGTGGTCGGGCCGTTCGCGCCTTCCACCACCACCTTGGCGCGGATGCCGGCCGCGCGCTCGGCGCTGATCTGCCCCTCGAGGGCGGCGGGCACCAGGAATTCGCACTCGAGCTGCCAGAACTCTTCGATATCGAGCTGCGCGGCGCCGGCGAAGCCGGCCAGACCGCCGTTCGCCGCCACGTGTTCCAGCGCGGCGGGGATGTCGATGCCGGCTTCGTTCACAAGGGTGGCGCTATGGTCGGCGATCGCGATCACGCGCGCGCCGGCTTCATGGAACAGGCGCGCGCCGATCCCGCCCACGTTGCCGAAGCCCTGCACCACCACCCGCGCCCCCTCGATGGGCAGCCCGATGTGGCGGCCGGCTTCGCGGGCGGTGATGTAGACGCCGCGTCCGGTGGCCTCGTGCCGGCCCAGGCTGCCGCCCAGCGCGATCGGCTTGCCGGTGACCACGCCGGTGGCGGTGCTGCCGCGGTTCATGGAGAAGGTGTCCATCATCACCGCCATGGTCATGGCGTTGGTGCCCACGTCGGGCGCCGGGATGTCGCGATCGGGGCCGATGATGACGCCGATCTCCGAGGTGAAGCGGCGGGTGATCCGCTGCAGCTCGCCCTTGCTCACGCTGGAGGGGTCGACCCGGATGCCGCCCTTGGCGCCGCCGAAGGGCAGGCCCACGGCGGCGTTCTTGATCGTCATCCAGCCGGCGAGCGCCATCACTTCGTTCAGGGTCACGTCCGGATGGAAGCGGATGCCGCCCTTGCCCGGTCCCCGCGAGAGGCTGTGCTGCACCCGGTAGCCCTCGAAGTGGGCGACGGTGCCGTCGTCGCGCTCGATGGGCACGTCCACGATCAGGGTGCGCTTGGGCCGCTTGAGCGTCTCGATCCAGCGCTCGAGCGAGCCGAGGTAGGGACGGACGCGCTCGATCTGCTCGACGAAGCTCGCCCAGGGCTCGGGCGCAGCGGGGTTGAGATAGGACAGGCCGCCGAGTCTTGCGCTGGCGGTCTCGAGGGCGGTATTCGCGGTCATGGGCTCTCCTTGGGCTGTGGGTCCGTTTCAGCGGACTGCCACGGCATTCTGGGAGGGCCCGTTTCGCGAGCGGATGCCGATGGTTCATCGGGTCATGCGTTCGGCGCATGGGATGCCGATGGATCATCACGTCATGCGTTCGGCGCATGACGCAGGCGCGGCAGGCTCAGCCCGGGGCGCGAACCGGCTCCGTGCGGCCGACCAGGTGCTGCCACAGCCGCGCCAGTTCGGGGCGCGTGTTGGCCCGGTCGCGATAAAGCCGCACCTCCATCTCGAGCCACCAGTCCGGCCCGCCGCCGCTCACCACCTCGCCGCGCTCGAGCTCCCGCGCGACCGCGCTCATGGGGAGAAAGGCGAGCCCGTGGCCCGCGAGCAGCATCGCCTTCAGGCTCTCGGCCATGTCGGACTCGTAGCGAAGCTCCAGGTGGGCGGGGGTCCCCGCGCGATCGAGGATGGCGTCCACCATGCGCCGCAGGTAGGTGTTGGGCCCATAGCGCAGGAAGGGAATCGGCGCGCGCGCCGTCCCGGGCAGGGACCAGTCCGGCCCCCAGCCCCCCTGCCTGGGCACGAAGGGCCTGACCTGCTCCACCCCCAGGCACAGCCCCTCGAAGCGGGCCGGGTCGAGCCAGATCGGATGGGCGGGATGGTGGTAGCACAGGAGCAGGTCGCAGCCGCCCTCGACCAGGGTCGCCACCACGTCGTGCACATTGCCCGCCGTCAGCCGCGCCGGCACCTCGCCGAAGCTGTCCCGCAGTTGCGCCAGCCAGGCCGGGAAGAAGGCGAAGGCCAGCGTGTGGGGCACGGCGAAGGTCAGCGCCTCGCCCGCCGGGGCGGAGAAGCCGCGCATCTTGGCACGCGCCGCATACAGGCGCCGCACCAGGTCGGCGGCCGGCTCGCGCAGGGACTCGCCCGCCTTGGTCAGGCGCAGCGGGTAGGTGCTGCGGTCGACCAGGGTCGCGCCGAGCCAGGCCTCGAGCGCGCGGATGCGCCGCGAGAAGGCCGGCTGGGTGACGTGGCGCTCCTCGGCCGAGCGCGAGAAGCTGCGGGTTTCGGCGAGACTCAGGAAGTCCTCGAGCCACTTCAGTTCCATTTCGGGAGAAGCTCCATGTCGGGGTGATGCCCCGTTCGGAAAGAACGATACTGCCGCGGGCACCAACCGCTCAAGCCGCATTCCAGCCGCCTCGCAGCGGGGCATCCCGGCATCCACCGGCTGAACTCATCGGAGGAATGTTTGTCCAGTGAGCCGGGCGCAAGACCACGGGCACACACCTGTGGTTTACTGGGCGCTCCACCCGCGCGCTCGCGCGCGGCCGGTGAACGACGTCCTGGAAGACTTGCATGAACCGAAAACTCCCCTGGATCCTGCTCCTGGCGGCGAGCCTGGCCTATGGCGCCCCGCAGCCCACGCCCGAGCTCGCGCCCACGCAGACCCATGCCGAGGCGGCCGGCCTGAGCGCGAGCGTGCTCTCGCGTTTCCACTACCAGTCGATCGCGCTGGACGACGCCATGTCCCAGCGGATCTTCGATCGTTACCTCAAGATACTCGATCCCGAACGGGTCTTTTTCGTGCAGGCCGACATCGACGAGTTCGCGGGTGCGCAGACCGCGCTCGACGATGCGCTGCTCTCGCAGGATCTGGAGATTCCCTACATCATTTACCGCCGCTATTTGGAACGGGTGCATGAGCACTACGGCGCGGCGCGCGCCCTGCTTGCCAAGGGCTTCGACTTCGGGCGCGACGAGACCTATCAGCTCGTGCGGACCGACGCGCCCTGGGCCAGGTCGAAAGCGGAGATCCGCGACCTGTGGCGCAAGCGGGTGAAGAACGACTGGCTGCGCCTGCGGCTGGCGGGCAAGGACGACGCCGCGATCCGCGACACGCTCGACAAGCGCTACGAAGGCGCCATCACCCGCGCCACCCGCCAGAAGAGCGACGACGTCTTCCAGCTGTTCATGAACGCCTACGCGACCGCGATCGAGCCGCACACGAGCTACCTCGGTCCGCGGGCCGCGGAAGACTTCGCGATCGCCATGAAGCTGTCCCTGGTCGGCATCGGGGCCGTGCTCCAGGAGCGCGACGAGTACATCACGATCCGCGAGCTGGTGCCGGGCGGTCCGGCCTCGAAGTCCGAACAGCTGGCCGTCGGCGACCGCATCGTGGGCGTCGCCCAGGGCGAGAACGGGGCGCCGACCGACGTCATCGGCTGGCGTGTCGACGAGGTGGTGGCGCTCATCCGCGGCACCAAGGGCACGACGGTGGTGCTCGACGTGCTGCCCGCCGAGGCCGGCCCGGACGCCGCCCCCAAGCGCGTCGCGATGGTGCGCGACACGATCAACCTGGAGAAGCAGGCCGCGAGCAAATCGGTCATCGAGTTCGCGGGCGAGACGGGCCCGCAGCGCATCGGGGTGATCACGCTGCCCACCTTCTATCAGGATGCCCGCGCCCGCCGCGGGGATACGAACTACCGCAGCGCGACGCGCGACGTGGCGCGGCTGCTCGGCGAGCTCAAGGCCGAAAAGGTCGACGCCGTGCTGTTCGACCTGCGCAACAACGGCGGCGGCTCGCTCGACGAGGCGATCCGGCTCACCGGCCTGTTCATCGACACCGGCCCGGTGGTGCAGCAGCGCAACGCCCAGGGACAGATCCGGGTCGAGCGCGACACGGATGCCGGCGTCGCATGGGACGGTCCGCTCGGCGTGCTGATCAACCGCGCCTCGGCCTCGGCGTCCGAGATCTTCGCCGCCGCGGTCCAGGACTACGGCCGCGGGGTGATCATCGGCGAGCAGAGCTATGGCAAGGGCACTGTGCAGACGCTCATGAGCCTCGACGAGATGGTGCAGAGCGACAAGACCCGCTACGGCGAGCTCAAGGTGACGGTCGCCCAGTTCTTCCGGGTGAACGGCGGGACGACGCAGCTGCGCGGGGTCGCGCCCGACATCGCGCTGCCGTCCATGACCGACGCGGAGAAGTTCGGGGAGTCGAGCTACGACAACGCCCTGCCCTGGACGAAGATCGGCGCGGCACCCATCGCGTCGGCCGGTAACGTGACGGAGGTGCTGCCCGTCCTCCTCGCGCGCCACAAGCAAAGGGTGGCACGCGATGTCGACTACGGCTACCTGGTCGAGGACATCGCGGAACTGAACGCGCTGCGCAAGCGAGGCGAGATTTCGCTCAACGAAGCCGAGCGGCGCCGCGAACGGGCTGCCCAGGAAGCGCGGCTGAAGGCGCGCGCGAGCGGCCGGAGCGACACCCAGGCGGCAGCCGGCGGCGCCGCGACCGAGGATCCCTCCGCGGCGAGCGGTCCGCTGGCCGCGCTGCGCGACGACGGCCTCCTCGCGGGCGAACGCAGCCTGAGCGCCGAGCTCGAAGCCGAGAAGGCGCGCAAGGACGCCCGTGACGTCCTCCTCGACGAAGCCGCGCACATCGTGGGCGACATGGCGATGCTCCTGCAGTCCGACGCCGCCCTGGCGGCGCGCGTGCTGCCGAAAGCCCAGCCGCTGACGGTGAACTGACCCCCGACGGGGTCCTCATTCCGCGCCGGCGGCCCCGTCAGGCCGCCGGCGCGGGCAGCAGGAAGCGCAGGGCCTGTCCGCTCACGCCGAGCGTGACGCGCGCGGGAGCGGCGGGTGGCGCGAAAGCGGATTCGCTCCAGACATGGTCGTCCGCGTGCAGCGGGTCGCCCTGCCACGCCAGCTCGATCTTCGCGGCCCGACAGGTGGGCAGCTCGGCCGGCCACAACATCCCGTTCTGCCATGTCGCCAGATAATGGGCGAGGACGTCGCGCTCGCTCTCCGACACCAGCAGCACGTCGAGCATGCCGTCGGCGAGATCGCCGGCCGGGGCCAGGTAGAGATTCGGGCCCACGTAGTGGATGTTCATCGCCTCGAAGAGCAGGTACTCGCCCGACCGGTCCCGCCCGTCGAGCGTGACCGCCAGGCTGCGCGGGGGGCAGGCGTCGAGCCGCTCGCGCAGCAGCTGCAGGGCATAGGCGACGCGCGCCTCGCCGCTCCCGAGGTTCTCCAGGGTCTTGCTCTGGTCGGCCTCGGGCAGCGTACAGGCGAAGAGGCCAGCCCCGAACGCCTCCAGGAAATGCCGGCATCCCCACGGACCGCTGGCGACTCCGACGTCGACCGCCACGAGCCGGCCGCTCACCCATCCTCCCACGAGGGCGTCGAACGGCTGGTCGGTCAGGCCCAGGGTCTTAGAGATGTTGTTGGCGGTGCCCAGAGGCAGGACGGTGAAGGGAATCGGGCACCCCACCATCGCCCGCGCCACGCGCCCAACCGTGCCGTCGCCGCCGGCGATCGCCACCAGATCCGCAGGCTCGTCGAGCGCCGCCTGCCAGTCGGGTGCGTGGGCCGACTGGTAGCGCGTGACATGTCCGTGGGCCCGCAGCAGAGCCTCCAGCCGCGCGGCATCCGGCTGCCCACCTGAGCCCGCGCCCGGGTTGTGGATGAGCGTCACGTGCATGGCCTTTCCTCCGCAGCGGGAACCTCCGCAAGGCGCACCGAACAAATTTCCCATCGGTGTCAGCCAGGAGGTTCCATGCGCATCCTGATTGCGAACGACGACGGGGTATACAGCCCCGGCATCGCCGCCCTGGCCGAGGTGGCCTCGGCCTACGGCGAGGTTCGCGTGGTGGCTCCGGACGTGGAGATGTCCTCCGCGAGCCATGCCATCACGGCCTCGCGCCCCCTCTCCTACAAGCGCACCCGGCTCGGGGGCGTGGAAGCGTACCGGGTGAACGGCACCCCGGCCGACTGCGTCGCGCTCGGGGCTTACCACTGGGACTCGGTCGACATCGTGCTTTCCGGGATCAACCTTGGCAGCAACCTCGGCAACGCCCTGTGGCACTCGGGCACGCTCGCCGCAGCCAAGCAGGCGGCGCTCCTGGGCCTGCGGGGGATCGCGCTCTCGGCGCCGGTGGGAGACGACCCGCGCTTCGACCAGTTCAAACCCTGGGTGGCCCGCGTGCTCGAGCTGCTCCTGCCCCTCGACGCGCTGCAACTGGTGAACGTGAACTTCCCGGAGGCCGCCCCCATCGGCCTGCGCTGGACACGCCAGTCCGTGCGCCATTACGACGGGAAGGTGGTCCCGGGGAAGGACCCGATGGGGCGCGAGCACTTCTGGTTCACCGTGATTCCCATCGAGGCCACCGAGGAAGGCAGCGACCGCTGGGCCGTGGAACACGGCTACGTGTCGATGACCCCGCTGCGCCTGGACCTCACGGACGAGGCGGTCCTCGCGGGGCTGCCGCGGGAGCCGTCCGGATAGGAAGCCGCCGCCGAAAGGGCGTAACGTACGCAGCGTATTGCATATTTCCACCAGGCGGCGACCATATGAGCACGAACCGGCGCCGCATCGGCCCGGCGACAAGGGAACGAACACCATGTGCGGTCGCTATGCCCTGTACGGTCCCGTCTCGCGCCTGCGCGAGCGCTTCGGCCTTTCCGGCTCCATCGAGTGGCAGCCGCGCTTCAACGTCGCGCCGGGGACCGACTGTCCGGTGATTCGCACCGGGGCGGACGGTACCCGCGAGCTGGTGATGGCCCACTGGGGACTGGTACCCGCCTGGGCGAAACCCGACAGCCAGCTGTCGCGGCCGATCAATGCCAAGGCCGAAACCGCGGCGGAGCGGCCCATGTTCCGCCACGCCTTCAGGCGCCGGAGGATACTGGTGCCTGCCTCGGCCTTCTACGAATGGGCGCAGACGCCTTCGGGAAAACAGCCCTGGCTGATCCGCCCGGCCAACGACGCCTATTTCGCGCTGGGCGGCCTGCTCGAGCACTGGAACGGCTCCGAGGGCGAGCTCACGAGCTTCGCCATCCTCACCACGGACGCGAGCGCCGACATGCGCGCGATTCACGAGCGCATGCCGGTGATCGTGGCCGAACACGACTGGGGACACTGGCTGGACCCGCGCTTCGACGACGTCGCGCGTTTGCGGGCGATGATGAGCCTGACGCAGCTCACGCCGCTCGCCATGCACCGCGTGGGCCGCGCAGTGGGCAACCCCGCCAACGAGGGTCCGGAGCTCGTCGAGCCGCTCCCGGATTGAACAGCGGGGGAATGGCCGGCGCGGCCGCGCCGCACGGGCTTCGCTTCACCGGGGCGCCGAGGCGCCGCTCACTCCGCCGCCGGCGGGGCCTTGGGCTTGGACGAGCGCTTGTGGAACTTCCGGCCGGGCTTCTTCGGCTGCTGTTGCGCGTTGCCGCCGGGCTTGGCCTGCTGATCCGCGGCCTTGGGCTGCCGGGCCTGCCTCGGCTGGCCGGCGTTGCGCGGCTGACCGTCTCCGGCATTGCGCCGCCCGCCACCCGGCTCCGGACCGCCGATGCGGTTGCCCGGCGCAAGCGAAATCTCGAGCTCGTTGAGCTCATCCCATTCGGCATCGGTTCGCTGACTGTCCGGAATCGCGAGTAGCGCCTGCAGTCGACGACGAGGAGAAACTGGTTGAGGTTCGTTCATGGCGACATTATCCCATCGTTCGGCCCCGGCTGCCGCAAGCGGATGCACCCGGAACGGCAGGCGGCAGCGACCGCGATGATACCACCCCGCCCGGGCACCCTCAGCGGATGTCCGCCAGAGCCACTTCGTCGCTGCGCCGGGCACCCGCGGTCATCTCGCGGCACAGGTCGAGGAACGCATGCATCCCGGCGCTGTGGAACTTCTGACGATGCCACAGGAAGTGGAACCGGCGCCGCAAGTCGAGCTCGGGGGTGGCGAGCGCGACCAGGCTTCCGCGCCGCGTGGCCTCGCGCAGCGCCAGGCGCGAGATGCAGCCCAGCCCCAGGCCCGATTCCACTGCGCGCTTGATCGCCTCGGTGTGCTCGAGCTCCAGCCGGACCTTGACGGGCGCGCCCAAGGCCTGGACGGCTCGGTCGAAGGTCTGCCGCGTACCCGAGCCGATCTCGCGCAGAATCCAGGGTTGCGCGAGAAGCGCTTCGGCATCGGCACGGGCGGCGCGCGCAAGCGGATGCGACGGAGCACAGAATACCGTCAGCTCGTCGTCGAGCCAAGGTATCGCTTCGAGCTCGGGATGGCTGCAGCTGCCCTCTATCATTCCCAGGTCGAGCTCGAAACCCGCCACGAGCTGAATGATCGTGGCGGTGTTGCGCACCTCCAGGCTGATGCTGCTCTCCGGGTGACGCTGCAGGAACTCGGCGACGATGAGCGTGGCGAGGTAGTTGCCGATGGTGAGCGTGGCCCCGATGTCGAGCGACCCGAAGCCGCACTTGCCATGCAGCAGATCCTCGATCTCCTCGGCCCGGTCGAGCAGCTCCACGGCGTGGGGCAGCAGGCGCTTGCCCAGCTCGTTCACCTTCACCGACTTGCCCACCCGGTCGAACAGCCGCACATCGAAATGGCGCTCCAGCTCGGCGAGCGCGCTGCTGGCCGCGGACTGGGACATCGACAGCGCCTCCGCCGCCTGGGAGACGCTCCCGTGACGGGTCGTGGCGACGAAGATCGCGAGCTGCCGGAGGGTGAATTTCATATCGATTCGATAGCTGAGCAATATCGTTATTATCCATCCAACAGATAAAGACAGGCCCTAAAATTGCGTACATCGAGGTTTTCGCAGCATGAGGCACACGCATGACCACCTTGGCCACCGAACGCGTCCTGAGCGTCCATCACTGGAACGAGTCGCTCTTCAGCTTCCGCACCACGCGCGACCGCGGCCTGCGCTTCACCAACGGGCAGTTCGTGATGATCGGCCTGGAGGTCGAAGGGCGTCCGCTCACACGCGCCTACAGCATCGCCAGCCCCAACTACGAGGAGCACCTGGAGTTCTTCAGCATCAAGGTGCCGAACGGTCCGCTCACCTCGCGCCTGCAGCACCTCAAGGAAGGCGACCCGATCGTGGTGAGCCGCAAGCCCACCGGGACGCTGGTGCTGCACGATCTCAAGCCCGGCAAGCACCTGTACCTGCTCGCCACCGGCACCGGCCTCGCCCCCTTCCTCAGCGTGATCCGCGACCCGGAGGCGTATGAGCGCTTCGAGCGCATCGTGCTGGTGCACGGGGTGCGCACCGTTTCGGAGCTCGCCTATCACGACTTCATCACCAGGGACCTGCCCCGGAGCGAATACTTCGGCGACGAGGTGCGGGAGAAGCTGATCTACTATCCGACGGTCACCCGCGAGCCCTTCCGCAATCGCGGGCGGCTCACCGATCTCATCGAGAACGGCACGCTCGCGGCAGAGATCGGCCTGCCCCAGATCGATCCGGCTCACGACCGGGTGATGATCTGCGGCAGCCCGGCCATGCTCGCCGACTGCTGCGCGCTGCTCGACGCGCGCGGCTTCCAGATCTCGCCCCACATCGGCGAGCCGGGCGACTATGTGATCGAGCGCGCCTTCGTGGAAAAGTGACGTGGGCCGGCAGGTCGAGGTACGGATGCCCAGGTTCCCCGAGTGCTGGGACAGCTGCGGGTCCTGCCGCACCGGCGAGGTGTTCGTGGACAGCGTGCTGATCCGCGCCGGCGAGACCATCTCCCACGACGACACGATGATCGTGCTCGAGACGGGCAAGGTCGCCCTCGACATTCCCAGCCCCTACGCCGGCACCGTGCTCGAGGTGCGGGTGGAACAGGGCGACCCGCTCGACGAGGGCGAGCTCATCGCCCTCGTCGAGCTTCCCTGAGCAAGGCGGCGCGCTACTTCACCTGCGCCACCATGTAGTCGACGGCAGCCCGCACCTGCTCGTCGGTCAGCGCGGTGTTGCCTCCCTTCGGCGGCATCACGCCCTTGCTCCCCTGGAAACCCTGGATGGCATGGGTATAAAGCGTTTCCATGCCCTGCGCGAGGCGGGGATCCCAGTCGGCCTTGTCGGTCAGGAGCGGAGCGCCCGCCACACCCGGCGCATGACATACCGCGCACGTGCTCTTGTACACCGATTCCCCCTGTCCGGCCGCGGCCGCCGTACCGGCGGCCGTGTCACCCGCGGGGGGTACGGGGGCTTGGCCCTGCGGCGGCGTGGTGCCCTGCGCAGGCGGGGTGGTCTCCTGCGGTGTGGTGGTGTCCGCGGGCGGCGTGGGCGCGGTGTCCGCGGGCGGAGGCGCCGTCTCACCCGGCAGCGGCTGCGGCGGTGGTTCGACCGGCACACCCACCGGCGGCGCAGCGGGCGGAGGTACCGGCTGAGGCGGTGGTTCCTCTTCGCGCCCGCACCCGGCGAGCAGAACCACGGCGGCCCACAAGACCAGGGAATTCTTGCTCATCGACTTGCCTCCTCTCGGTTGGAGTGACCACTCGCTGCGAACCGGCGCCGGGCGCCTGCGCGCATGCAAGAAGCCGTTGGGAAATCATGAGGCGAGCGGTCTCGGCCCGCCTCGCTCACGAGGCGCCCTTGCGGGCGACGCTGCGGTTCTTCTCCTGCAGCGCCTCGAGCAGGCCCTCGATGCCTCCGCTGCTGAGCTCGGTCGCGAAACTGCCGCGATAGCTCGTCACCAGACTCACGTTGTTCACCGCGACGTCATAGACCTTCCACTCGCCGTCCTGGCGCGCCAGGCGGTATTCGATCGGCACGGGCGCCACGCCCGGCTGCTCGACGACGCTGCGCACGATCGCCTCGTCCGCATCGTTGCCGGGACGGGCAGGCCTGAACGCCACGGTCTGGTCGCGATAGTTGGTGAGCGCGTTGGAATAGGTGCGCACCAGGAGCTCGCGGAATTCGCGGATGAGCGCCTCGCGCTGCGCCGGCTCGGCCTGACGCCAGGCCCGCCCGACGGCCAGCGCCGTCATGCGCTCGAAGTCGAAGTGCGGCGCGATGCGGTTTTCGATCAGTTCGGCCGCACGCTTGCGGTCGCCGTCCCGGATCTGCTTGTCCTCGCGCAGGATGGACAGTACCTCCTCGGTGACACGCTTCACCAGGGCTTCCGCTTCGGCCGTGTTCGCCGAGGCCGGCACCGCCGAAAACAGCCATAAACCAGCCAGCAACCATAGGACGGATCTCACAATCATGCATCGGCTCCCTGCCCGGCCGGGGCCGCCGGGCGATCAAGACGTGCTCTCACGGTGCAAGTCTCGTGCCCCGACCACCCAGCCCCGGTCATTGCGGGCTTCCCTGGAAACGGATGGCACGGACCGGACGGCAAAGCGTCGCCAAATGGCGACGAGGAATGCGCTCGGGGGCGTACAAGACCGCGGGAGCCGCGCCCGGGTGCAAGTGCCGGGGGGATCCGCCGTCGCCTTTCCCCGACAGCTGGGGCGGGCGGGCGCCAAGCCCCCACGGCGGCGACGGTTGAAGCGCCTGCACAATCGTGTCAGTCTGGGTGCCCTCTTCATCGCCGCCGCGGCGCCGCACCGGGTGCCGCCTCAATCCATGCTCTGCCCGCGCGCCCTCGCCCTTCGCCTCGCGCTCCTCGCCGCCCTCGCACCCGCCCCGGCACTCGCCGACGAGGCGTTTCAAGCCTGTCTTGCACAACTGCGCAACACGGCCCCGCAGAAGGCCGTCTCGGCCGAGACCTTCGACCGGCACACGGCGAACCTCGCCCCCGACCTGGAGGTTGTCGCGCTGCTCGACTACCAGCCCGAGTTCCGTACTCCGATCTGGGATTACCTGGCCGGACTCGTCGACGAGGAGCGCATCGCCGACGGACTGGCCATGCTCGAGAAATGGGACTCCACCCTGCGCGCGGTCGACGCGCGCTTCGGCGTCGATCCCGCCACGGTGGTGGCGGTGTGGGGCGTGGAAAGCAATTTCGGTCGCAATTTCGGCAAGCGCCCGCTGCTGCGCTCGCTCGCCACCCTGTCGTGCTTCGGCCGGCGCCAGACCTATTTCCGCGGCGAGTTCTTCACCACACTGAAGATCCTGGAGGAAGGCCACGTCGACCCCGCGCAGCTCACGGGCTCGTGGGCCGGCGCCTTCGGGCACACCCAGTTCATGCCGTCCACCTTCATGCGTACGGCGGTGGACTTCGACGGAGACGGACGCCGCGATCTGGTGGGAAGCGTCCCGGACGCGCTCGCCTCGACCGCCAACTACCTCGCCAAGGCCGGCTGGCGCAGCGGCGAGCCGTGGGGCATGGAGGTGAAGCTGCCGTCCGGCTTCGATCCTGCGGACACCGGCCGGCGCAACAAGCGGCCGGTTTCGGAATGGGCCGCGCGGGGCGTCACAGCGATCGACGGTACACCGCTAGCCGCCGACGGCCGCCGCGCCGGCCTCCTGCTCCCGGCCGGCCCGCAAGGACCGGCCTTCCTGGTCTTCCGCAACTTCGACGCCATCTTCTCCTACAACGCTGCCGAGAGCTATGCTCTCGCCATCGCGCACCTGTCGGACCGGCTGCGCGGCGGCGGCCCCTTCGCCACCCCCTGGCCCACCGACGACCCGGGGCTCGGTCGGGCCGAGCGGCGCGAGCTGCAGCGGCTGCTCGCCGCGCGCGGACACGAGGTGGGCGAGATCGACGGCGTCATCGGCGCTCAGACGCGCGCCGCCATCCTGCTCGAGCAGGAGCGGCTCGGGCTACCCGCCGACGGACGCGCCGGAGGCCGCCTGCTCGAGCAGTTGCGCGCCGCCCGACCCGCGCCGAACTGACGCGCCCCCTCCCTTCTCCCTTCCCCCTTCCCCTTCCCCCTCCCCCTCCCTTCCGCGCGGCGACCGGGATCGCCGCGCGAATCCTGACGTCCGCATAGGCCTTTCGAATTGCAACGAAAACCCCGGTTTGATCGAGGTTAAAGATTTCGCATGCCCGGAGGATCAGCCTTCGGGCTCAGCGATTTCAGCAGCACCTCACTGACTTTCAACGAAGGGAGATCGAGCATGACGACCCGTATCAAGCGGCTTGGCAGCATCCTCGCCGCCGCGGCACTGCCGCTCGCGATCAGCACCGCCTTTGCCCAGGAGTCTCCGCCGCTCACGGACGAGGAGAAGGCGAAGGCGAAGGAAATCTATTTCCAGCGCTGTGCCGGCTGCCACGGCGTGTTGCGCAAGGGGGCGACCGGCAAGAACCTCGAGCCGCACTGGACCAAGACCGCGGCCGACGGCACGAAGGTCGAGGGCGGCACGCTCAAGCTCGGCACCAAGCGCCTGGCAAGCATCATCTCCAACGGCACCGAAGGCGGGATGGTGAACTACGACGACATCCTGACCAAGGAAGAGATCGAGCTGATGGCGCGCTACATCCAGAATCCGCCGGATGTGCCGCCCGAGTTCTCGCTGAAGGACATGGAAGCGTCGTGGAAGCTGCTCGTACCGGTGTCCGAGCGTCCGACGAAGCAGATGAACAAGGTCAACCTGAAGAACGTCTTCGCGGTCACCCTGCGCGACGCCGGCAAGCTCGCGCTGATCGACGGCGACACGAAGGCGATCTGGAAGATCCTCGACACCGGCTACGCGGTGCACATCTCGCGCCTGTCGGCCTCGGGCCGCTACCTCTACACCGTGGGCCGCGACGGCCTGGTGACGCTCATCGACATGTGGTTCGAGGAGCCGAAGACGGTCGCCACGATCCGCCTGGGCTCGGACGCCCGCTCGGTCGACACCTCCAAGTTCAAGGGCTTCGAGGACAAGTACCTGGTCGGAGGCTCCTACTGGCCGCCCCAGTACTCGATCATGGAGGGCGACACCCTCAAGCCGCTCAAGGTCGTGTCCACCCGCGGCATGACGGTCGACGGCGAGTACCATCCCGAGCCGCGCGTGGCCTCCATCGTGGCCTCCCACATCAAGCCCGAGTGGGTCATCAACGTCAAGGAGACGGGCCAGATCCTGCTCGTCGACTACTCGGACATCGAGAACCTGAAGACCACCTCCATCGACTCGGCCAAGTTCCTGCACGACGGCGGCTGGGACGCCTCCAAGCGCTACTTCATGGTGGCTGCCAACGCCTCCAACAAGGTCGCGGCGGTCGACACCAAGACCGGCAAGCTCGCGGCGCTGGTCGACACCGCCAAGATCCCGCACCCGGGCCGCGGCGCGAACTTCATGCACACCCAGTACGGCCCGGTGTGGGCGACCGGCCACCTCGGCGCCGACGTGGTCTCGCTCATCTCGACGCCGTCGGAGGAAAAGCAGCACGCCAAGTTCAAGGCCAACAACTGGAAGGTGGTGCAGGAACTCAAGATGCCGGGCGCCGGCAACCTCTTCGTCAAGACCCACCCGAAGTCGACCAACCTCTGGGCCGATGCGCCGATGAACCCGGAGCGCGAGATCGCCGAATCGGTGTACGTCTATGACCTGAAGGACCTCTCCAAGCCGCCGCGCCGCATCGACGTGGCCAAGGACTCGGGCCTGCCCGAGAGCAAGGCGGTCCGCCGCGCGACCCACCCCGAGTACAACGAGGCGGGTGACGAAGTGTGGATCTCCCTGTGGGGCGGCAAGACCGACCAGTCGGCCATCGTGGTGTACGACGACAAGACGCTCAAGCTCAAGAAGGTGATCACGGACCCGACGATCGTGACGCCGACGGGCAAGTTCAACGTCTTCAACACCCAGTTCGACATCTATTGATCGGCCTCCCGGGCGGCGCCCCTCGGGGTGCCGCCCGCCATGACCGGCACAGCGGCAGAGGACAGCAATGAGCGAAACACTTGTGAGCGGGGGAGCGCGAAACTCGGACGGCCTGTGGGCACGCCTGAAGCGCCCCAGCACGAAATACTCGCTGATCGGCATTCTGGCAGCCGGCTTCATCGTCGGCATCGTCTTCTGGGGCGGGTTCAACACCGTCATGGAAGCGACCAACACCGAGCGGTTCTGCATCTCCTGTCACGAGATGTACGACAACGTGTACCAGGAATACAAGCAGACGATCCACTACAGCAACCGCACCGGCGTGCGCGCCACCTGCCCCGACTGCCACGTGCCGAAGGACTGGACGCACAAGATGATCCGCAAGGTGCAGGCCTCGCGGGAGGTGTGGGGCAAGCTCACCGGCACCATCGACACCCCGGAGAAGTTCGAGGCCAAGCGCCTTCAGCTCGCGCGCAGCGAGTGGGCGCGAATGAAGGCCTCCGACTCGCGCGAGTGCCGCAACTGCCACAGCCTCGAGAGCATGAACGCCGAAGCGCAGCAGCAGCGCGCACGCCGCCAGCACCAGCGGGCGAGCGATGACGGCGACACCTGCATCGACTGCCACAAGGGCATCGCGCACCGCAAGCCCGAAGGCATGACCGAGGAAGACGAAGAGTAACCGGGCACGCGGGCGGGCCGCCGCCCGCGGGTCCTCCACGGAAGGGGAAGCAAGCATGAAGAAGACGATGTTCGCCGGCGCCGTCGGCAGTCTTGTCGCGATGACCGCCGGCACGGCGCTGGCCGCGCCGCCGGCCGACTGGAGCAAGGTCCCCGCGACCGATATCACCCTGTTCTACCCGGGCGTGTCGCCCATGGAGTGGATCCTCAAGGGCACCGTGCACGGCGGCGCACGCTCCTTCAAGAAGGGAGATACCTGCGGCGATTGCCACAGCTCGGAGACACCGGCGATGGGCGCCAAGATCGTCTCCGGCGAGAAGATCGAACCGACACCGATCAAGGGCAAGCCCGCGGCGGTGCCGGTGAAGGTGCAGGCCGCCCATGACGGCGATACGCTCTACCTGCGCTTCACCTGGAAGCAGCCGAAAGCGTCGGGCGCCGCCAAGATGGACGACAAGAACCCGATGAAGATCGCCTTCATGCTCGACGCCGGCAAGGTCGAGCTCGCCGACCAGAGCGGCTGCTGGTCGAGCTGCCACAGCGACTCGCGCACCATGCCCGGGGCGGCGGACAGCAAGAAGAAGTACGTGAAGGACGGCTCGCTCGCCAAGGGCGTGTTCTACGACCTCGTGCAGTGGCGCAGCGGCGAGAAGAAGGCCTACGACGGCCATGTCGCCGACGCGCGGGTGATGGAGGGCGGCAAGGCGCTCGCGAGCGCCGAAGGCAAGCTCGACGGCGACACATGGTCGGTGGTGTTCGCCCGCAAGTTCGCCGGCGGCGAGGGGGACATCGCGCTGCAGGCCGGCAAGACCTACAACTTCGGTTTCGCCATCCACGACGACCACGCCGCGGGGCGCTTCCACCACGTATCCCTGGGCTACAGCCTGGGCATCGGCGCCAAGGCCGACATCACCGCCGGAAAGCTCTGAACTTCCGTACCCTTCGCGGGCCGGCGCAAGCTACCGTGCGCCGGCCCGCCCCGCCGTAGATTCCAAAGACATATTCTCGGCGATACCTACACGCCATGCGGTAGAGAAAATACGGCCCAATCCGTATCTCCAAGTCTTTGAACTCAACGTAATATCCTCCCCATCGAAGCCATGATTCCGGCATCGGTGCGGCACGCGGGCAACGCAGCCGCGCCTGCGGACCAGGCAGCCGCCGGTCCGGCTGGCGAGTTCCTCTCGAAGGGCTTCCGCATTCCGGAGGCCACGGCGGCTGGCGCCGCCCCGCACCGCTACCCGGCGTCCCTCGCGCGACGCAGGATGTGGGCCGACGTCGCGCCCCCGTCCCCCGGGATCCCCGGAACAAGAACAGCGAAGAATCGTGGCGGGCCCCACGCGGGCCCACGGAGGTGAGACCGGTTTATGCCAAGACGCAAGGGAGTACTGCTCGACCGATTCGGTGAGGTCGGCGCCGCGGTCGAGCGGCTCGGACTACCCGATTGGGAATTCCACGTCGTCCCCAGCCTCGAGGAGGCGGGCAAGGCGCTGACCGCCCGAGCACCGCTTGTCGGGCTGGTCGCCTTCGATTCACCCGACGCCTGGCCCGAGCGCGAGCTCGAATCGCTCGTCGCCGGCCACGACGTGGAGTGGATCGCGCTGCTCGACCGGGAACTGCTGCGCAACAACGGCCTGGGCCCGATGGTGCTGCGCAGTTTCCACGATTTCCACACCCTGCCCCTGGATCGCCAGCGGCTCATCGTGACGCTCGGGCACGCCCACGGCAAGGCGCTGATCTGCCAGAGCGTGACGGAGCACAAGCACGACAACGGCCGTTACGGCATGACCGGCCGCAGTCCCAAGATGCTCCAGCTGTACCGGCAGATCGACAAGATCGTCACCGTGGACGCCCCGGTGCTGATCGGGGGCGAGTCCGGAACCGGCAAGGAGCTGGTCGCCCATGCCATCCATCTCCACTCCGATCGTGCGAGCGGCCCCTTCATCGCCATGAACTGCGGCGCCATCCCGCCGAACCTCATCCACTCGGAACTCTTCGGCCACGAGCGCGGCGCCTTCACCGGCGCCCATCAGCGCAAGATCGGCAACATCGAGGCGGCAGACGGCGGCGTGCTGTTCCTCGACGAGATCGGCGATCTGCCCCTCGACCTGCAGGCGAGCCTGCTCCGCTTCCTGCAGGAGAAGACCATCGTGCGCCTCGGCTCGACCCATCGCCTGCGGGTCAACGTGCGCGTGATCGCCGCCACCCACGTGGACCTCGCCCGCGCGGTCGCCGAAGGCCGCTTCCGCGAGGATCTCTACTACCGCCTCAACGTGCTGCACCTCAAGGTGCCCCCGCTGCGCGAGCGCGCCGGGGATATCCCGCTGCTCGCCAACTCGATCTTCCACGAGAACCGTCACCAGAAGAGCCCCCAGGTGCGCGGTTTCAGCTCCGAGGCGCTGCACGCCATGCACGCCTACCACTGGCCGGGGAACGTCCGCGAGCTCGTCAACCGCGTCCAGCACGCCATGATCATGACGGAGGAGAAGCTCATCTCGGCCTCCGACCTGGGCCTGCCGCGGCCGGATCTGTCCGGCGCCTCGCCCACCCTCGACGAGGTCCGCTCCTCGGTGGAGAAGGAGATCATCGTCAATAGCCTGCACAAGTATCAGAACAACGTCTCGGAAGTGGCGCGCCAGCTCGGCGTCTCCCGGGTCACGCTGTACCGCATGATCGACCGCCTGAAGATCGTCCTGTAGCCCGACGGCGGTCGTCGCTTCACCGCGCCCCCAAGAACAACAGGAGAGACCATGAAGACGAAGATCGCAGGCGCCAGGCTGCTCGGCTTCGGCCTGACCGGGCTGGCGCTCGCCGGCGCCGCCGGCGGCACGGCAGCCCAGGAAGGGCCCGCCCTGTCGGCGTTCGACGCACTGCAGCGGCAGGTCGATGAACAGGCTCGGCACATCGAGTACCTCAAGCGCGAGCTCGAGCGCCAGCAGGGCTCGCTCGAGGCCCTGCGCGGCGCGCTCGAGGACGCTCGCGCGCGCGGAACGGCGCCGGCGACGGCCGCCGCACCGGCTTCCGCGCCGACCGCGCCCGCGGCGAGTCGGCCTACCGCATCCGCGCCGGGACCGGTCGCCCAGGCCGAGCGGCCGGTCGGGCAGGCCCCGGCGCGGGCTCGGCAGAGCCGACCGCCCGAAGTCGCTCCCATCTTCGAACAGCCGGGCGTGCTCACGCCGCGCGGACGATGGGTGGTCGAGCCGTCGCTGCAGTACTCCTACTCGTCGAGCAACCGCGTCGCGCTGGTCGGCTTCACCATCATCCCGGCCATCCACATCGGGCTCATCGACGTGCGCGAGGTGAAGAGCGACACCTTCGTCGGCGCGCTCACGGTGCGGCGCGGCATCACCAACCGCTTCGAGCTGGAAGCCAAGATTCCCTACGTGTACCGTTCCGACACCAGCGTCGCACGCCGGGTGGCGGTATCGAGCGCCGCGGACGAGGTCTTCGACGTGGACGGCCACGGCCTCGGCGACATCGAGTTCACCGGACGCTACCAGCTCAACGACGGCGGCCCCGACCGCCCCTACTTCATCGGCTCGCTGCGCTTCAAGACCCGCACGGGGCGCGATCCGTTCGAGGTCAGGATCGACCGCACGCTGTCGGGCACCACCGGCACGGGCCTGCAGACCGAGATGCCCACCGGCTCCGGTTTCTACTCGCTCCAGCCGGGGCTCACGGTGCTGCTGCCGTCCGACCCGGTGGTGTTCTTCGGCGGCGTGAGCTACCAGTACAGCTTCGAGCGCGAGGACGTGAAACAGAAGACCAACGCGGGACGCGAGCCCTTCGGCGACGTGCAGCCCGGCGGCGTGTTCGGATTCAACTTCGGCATGGGACTGGCGCTGAACGAGCGCTCCTCCTTCAGCCTGGGCTACGACCACCTGTCGGTGGGCAAGCTCAAGCAGAACGGCCGCACCGCGCCCACCTCGGTGCGGGTACAGCTCGGCACCCTGCTGCTCGGATACTCCTACCGCCTCGACGCCACCCGCACGGTGAACCTCACCGTGGGCGCCGGACTCACGGAGGACACGCCCGACCTGCAACTCACCCTGCGGATGCCGTTCAGCCTGTAAGGGAAGCCACCGGCCGCCGCCCGGCGGCCGGTGCTCCCAGGATCAGCGCAGGTTCAGGGAATCGCGGATCGATTGGTTGAGCCGGTCGGCGCGCAGCAGCTCCAGGCTGTTCACCTTCGCGTGCACCGTGGTGACGATCTGCAGGCGCTGATCGTTGAGCGAGTTCTGGATCACCGTGCCCAACGCTCCGGCGGCCCGAACCTCGGTGGCGACCGAGTTGCCGGCGCCGCTCTGAATCACCGCCAGGGTGGAGCCCAGTTCGACCGGCCGGGAGGCGGCGGGGACTGCCGGC
Organism: Azoarcus sp.; assembly: GCA_020725025.1. Taxonomy (GTDB): domain Bacteria; phylum Pseudomonadota; class Gammaproteobacteria; order Burkholderiales; family Rhodocyclaceae; genus Aromatoleum. The sequence continues at coordinate 59,000 of DYFV01000014.1, read as the reverse complement.
GCGGCCGGGCTTGCCTGCGACGCCTGCGCGGTTTGCGAGGACCGGGCGGTCTGTACGGACGGTCCGGCGGCTGGCGCAGAGGGTGCCACCTGCACGCTTCCCGCTTCCTGCGATGGCAGAGCAGCCTGTCCGCCGGGTACCACCTGGCCGGCCTGAGCGGCCTGGATCGCCTGCGCGGTTTCCGCCGTCTGCGGCGACACGGCGCCGGTAGCGACGAGTTCGCCCAGTTCGACCACGTTCAGGCGGATAGTGCTCGTCAGCTCTCCGTTGATGTAGACGAGACGCTCGAGACCGAAGGACATCATCAGGCCGCCCGGCAGCTCGAAGCCGCCCCGCATGCCGGCGAGCTCGCCCTCGTCGACTGCCGCGGCAAGTGTCAGCGCCTCCAGGGGTGGCGCCGGCGTCGCGCGTGCGAGATTGCCGACCACCACCGGCACGACGGGCGGGTAGCCCACGACGTCCTCGACCGCATCACGGCCGGGGTCCCCGTTTGCCGCCGCCACATCCCTGCGGCAGGTGCGCCCATGGGCATCGAGCGGCCAGTCGGCGAGCGCCAGGAGCTCGGGCGCCGCCAGCGTCCTTGTGCACAGCGCCGGCGCGAAGCCGGCTGCCGGCACCCGCTCGATCTCGCCGCGCCAGGCACGCCGCGTATCGGAAAGCGGGCCGTCGCCGGTCGTCGGCGCTGCGAAGGGGGAAATGGCCAGCGCCACCACGGCCACGGCCAGCGGGGCCCGCCGGAAACCACGCATCTTGTTCATGGCGCTCGCTCAGAAGTCCATCGGCCCGCGGCGCAGCAGGAGCACGTCCATCATGCCGCGGTGCAGTCCATCGGCGATCGGCGCGCGCGGCCGCACGCGCCAGTCCTCCTCGCGATTGAATTGTGCGATCTCCATCTTCTCCCTCACCACCAGCAGAATACGGTTGGTCCAGAACCGCTCGAAATCGGCGCGCGCGAGCACGCGCGTGCCCTGGGCCGGATCGCCGATGAGCACCTGCTCGCCGCGCAGCCCCTTGACCACGACGAAGTGCGCGTAGCCGTTCTCCTTGATGAGCGCGATCGCCGGCACGTCCGCCTTGGCGAGCTGTTCGAGCGAGGCGCGAACGCCCTCCGCGCGGAAGCCGGCAGCATCGAGATAGCGCTTCATGTCGAGCATGGAGAAGCCCTCCCGCCGGATCCGCGCCTGGTCGCCGCGCTCGAACATGTGCTGGAACACCTGCGCCTCGTCGACCCGGCGTCCGTAGTGATGCGTGAGCAGCGTGGCCAATGCGGCCGATCCGCAGGAGAAGTCGTACTGCTGTCGCAGGGTCCCCGAATAGCGCATGCCCTTGAGGGTGGTGACCGGGACGGCGTAGCTCGCGCCGCCCGGTCCCATCACCCGGGGAGCCTCGGCCAAGGCCGCTCCTGCGAGCAGCGCGTGGCCGAGGGCGATGCCGGTAAGGACGCCGCGCAGCCCGGGCATCAGTGGACGTCCACGTTGAGGATCACGGCGTTCTGTATGAGGACGCCGTTTCCGCTGTTCTGGATGATCATCGGAACGCCCGTGGCGCCGGACAGCGCACCTTCCGTAATGACGTTGTGCCCCGTCACCAGATCGGAGGCGGCCACTTCGCTGACGGTGCCGACCGCCCGGATCTCGTTGAGCTCCAGATCCGATCCGCCGCGATGGTCGGCGAGCGCCTGCTCGTCGACGACTCCGTCGCGCCACCACGTGTCGGCCGGCTGCGCTTCGAACGCGTCCGACTCGCCCCGCAGCAGAATGCCTTCTTCCGCCTGTACCGTGCCCGACGCCCCGCAAAGCACGCCGAGCGCCACCCCCAGGGTCAGCAAGGACAGTTGTTGTTTCATGGTCCGACTCCTCGCACAAAGACGGCATGCCGGCGGCTGCGACTCCGCCGGCATGCCGCGCAGACGCTTACCTGACGGTCAGGTTCGACTGCACGTTGGCGCTTTGCTGGACCAGGGCACCGATACCGGTGTTCTGGGCGTTGATGATGATGCCGGCACCATTCGTGAAGCTGCCGCTGATGGTGTTCGACATGTTGAACTCGCCGCCGCTGACGGTGACCGTCCCGCCAGCCCCGCCGGCACCGCCGTTGCCGGCTTCGCCGTTGCCCGCCGCGGCCGTGCCGCCGGTGTTGCCGCCACCGTCGCCACCGTTGCCCGCGGTGTTGGTGCCGCCGGCACCGCCCATGCCGCCGTCGGCGCCGGTCGCATCGCCGCTGGTGGCCGCACCGCTCGTGGCCGGGCCGCCATCACCGGCATTCCCGGCGGTGTTGCTCGCCATACCGCCGTCGGCACCGGTCGCGTCACCGCTGGTGGCGGTGCCGCTGGTCGCGGTGCCGCCCGCGCCGCCGTCGCCGGCGGTGTTGGTGGAGGTACCACCATTGCCGCCCGCCGCGGTGCTCGCCACCCCGGTGGCGTTGGCATCGCCGGCGGTGGCGTCGCTGCTGGACGTAGCGCTGTTCGGCTGGGTGTCCGGCGTCGCGGCGGAATCGCCGCCGTTCGCGTTGTTGGTCGCGACGGTGTCGCCGCCCTGGGCCTGGGCCGCTCCGCCATCGGAGGTCGCGGTGTCGGCATCGCCGCCAAAGCTGCCATCCGCACCGGACGCGTTACCGGATGTGGCCACGCTGCCGAAGGCGTCGCCGCCGTTGCCGCCGTTCGCGCCGGCCGCGTCGCCGCCTTGGCCGCCGTTGGCGCCGTTCGCGTTACCCGACGCAACGGCTCCGGTGGCGTTCGTGCCGCCGTTGCCGCCGTTGCCACCGTCGGCGCCGTTCGCGTTGCCGCCCATTCCGCCGGTGCCGTCGGCATTTCCGCCGAAGGCGTCACCGCCTACGCCGCCGATCCCGTCACCGCCGTTACCACCGTTGGCGTTGCCGTTGTTGGTCACGAGGTTGCCGAGGTTCTGCACGGAGACGCCGCTCACGCTGCCGTTCAGCTCGGTCGAGTTGACGACCGTGGTGCTGTTGAACGCATCGGAGAAGCTGGTGGTGGCGGTAGAGCCGTTGTTGGCGGCCGCAGTGCCCGTGCCGTCGGCGGCGACTGCACCGGCGTTTTCGCGGTTGTCGCCGACACTCTTGTCGTTGGCCTGATCCGAGTTGTCGGAGTTGTCGGTGAAGGAGTTGTCGGAGTTGTCGGAGTTATCGGAGTTGTCGGTAAACGAGTTGTCCGAGTGGTCGGAGTTGTCGGTCGCCGAATTGTCCGTGAACGAGTTGTCCGAGTTGTTGGAGTTGTCGGTCGCCGAATTGTCGGTGAACGAGTTGTCCGAGTTGTTGGAGTTGTCGGTGGCCGAGTTGTCGGTAAACGAGTTGTCGGAGGCGTCCAGCGTTGCGCTCGAGAACTCGTTGGCCTGCGGGCTGCCGTCACCGCCCATGGTCGAGTTAGCGGTCGCGCTCTGGCTGTTGTCGCCGCCCACGTCGTTCACGTTGTTGGTCGGGTTCGCCCAAACCTGGCCGGCAAGACCGAAGGCCAGGGCAATGGCGCTGGAAATCAAGGTTTTTCTCATCGCATTTCCCCTTCAAGAGCCGTAGCGCGGCCCGCTGCCGCGCCCGGTGCGGTGCAGGACGGCAAGACCTGTGCCACGACGAGGCGCTCGCGGCAAACCTTTGAAGGGGAAAGGATTCGGACGGCGCCCTGGGCCAGGCGGGCCCGGCCCAGGGTCGGAGCTTGTTCAGATCCTTTACAGCGCCGCGTGCGTCCTGCCGCCGGCGGACGCCGCTTCATCCCGCGGGAACTCCCATGGCGAGGGCGATCCCGGCCGATCGGCGGATACGGACCGGGCTGTTTCAGATCTGAAACAGCCATGCCCCAGGACAGGATGCGTCCGGAAAACCGGACGGCACCGGGGGCGTCTCAGTCCCGGCCGGCGAGCGCCACGACGGGCGCCGAGCAGTTGAGATAGGCCGATCCGGCCAGCCAGTCGCGGTCCGGATAGTAGGAGAAAACGAACTGCCCACCCTTCAGGATGTCTATGATTTCGCGAGCGACGTCCGAACGTACTGCCGGGCAGCCGTGGCTGCGCCCGAGGTAGCCGTGGCGGGAAATCCAGTCCGAGTCGACGTAGGGGGCGCCGTGCATGACGATCGCCCTTTCCCGGGCGCGGTCGTTGATGCCCGGCTCGAGACCGTCGAGACGCAAGGAGTAGCCGTTGCGGCCGACATAGGCCTCGTCGGTGCGAAACAGGCCGATGCTCGACTGGTGGCTGTCGGGGATGTTGGAGAAGCGAGTGGCGATGAGCCCGCCGGATTTCCGTCCGTGGGCAACGAGCTCCTCGAAGACCAGGCGGCGCTGCTCCAGGTCGAACACCCACAGCCTTGGCCGGGAGGACGGCAACGAATAGTCGATGACGGCGAGGCGGCGGGCTGGTGCCTCGCCGGAGGCGGCGGCACACTCTACGGCGGACACCGCGAGTCGCAGCACTTTCGGGTCGAGCGCCGGCGCCTCTGAGGCCAGCGCGTGGAACAGGGGCGTCGGGAGGGCGGCTGCGGCCGAAGCGGCGGTCGCGCACGCCGCAAGGAGCCCCCCTGCGAGGAACCACCGTCGCATGAATGCAATCATCGTCCGGGCATGTCGTGACGACCCGGACGCGCGCTCGCGCGGCGGCGGAGTCGTTCTTGATTATTGGCGACCCTGGAGCCACCGCGGAAACGCCGGGCACCCTGCTTGCACGCTGCGCGGGTGACCCGACGGAGGTCTTATGGTAGCAGCGTGGCGGCTGGAGAGAACCGCCTTGGCGAGACTGCGAATCCTGCTGGTGATGCTGTTCGTGCTGGTGCTGCCGGCGCCAGAAATCGGTGCGACGGGCGTTTCGGCGTCCCACCCGCTCGCACCCCTGGTGCGCGCGCAGCTCGAGCAGGCGACGGACGGCGCGCTGACGCTGCCGGACGGCAGCCGTTTCCTGCCCGGAGAAGTCGTGGCGCGGTTCTATGCCCAGCGCGGCTATGCGCCGGCGTGGGATCGCCCGGCCCGCTTCGACGCGCTCGTCGCCGCCCTGGCGAGCGTGAGCGGGGACGGCCTGCGGCCGGCGGACTATCTCGCCGACACCCTGCCGCGGCTACGGGCGGCCGCCAAGGACTCCGAGGCGCGGGTGCAGCTCGACATCCTCGCCACCCGAATGCTGATGGAGGCGATCGCGCATGTGCACAGCGGCAAGCTGGACTCCGAGCGGGAGCGGCCCGACTGGCGCATCGCGAACCGCCCGACCGCCTCCGACGAGTGGCTCGCGGCGATTCACGCCGCGGCGCTCGACGGGGAGGTCGCGGCGCTCATCGAGCGCGCCCGTCCGAACCATCGGGCCTACCGCAGCCTGCGTAACGGCCTGCGGGAGCTTCGCGCCATCGCCGCGGCCGGCGGCTGGACCAAGGTTCCGCCCGGCCCGGCGCTCCAGCCGGGCACGAGCGACACGCGGGTGCTCGCCCTGCGCACCCGCCTGGCGCAAGCCGGTATTCCCGCCGTCCCGGCGGGCGCGGGCGAGCGCTACGACGACACCCTCGCGCACGCCGTGCGGCAGTTCCAGCGCGAGCAGCACCTGGCGGCCGACGGCGTCGTCGGTCCCGCCACCCTGGCCGCCCTGAACGAGCCGGTCGAGGCGCGCATCGAACAGCTGCGTGCGAACCTCGAGCGCGCACGCTGGCTGCTTCGCGACCTTCCAGCCGACTTCGTCCTGGTCGACATCGCCGGCTACCGCATCACCTACTTCCGAGAGTCGAAGCCCGTGTGGAACTCGCGCGTGCAGGTCGGCCTGCCCTACCGCTCCACGCCCATGCTGCGCTCGCAGATCACCTATTTCACCTTCAACCCCACCTGGACCATTCCGCCCACCATCCTGCGCGAGGACGTGCTGCCCAAGGTCCGCGAGGATCTCGGCTACCTCGAGCGCAACCAGATCCGTGTCGTCCAGTCCGGCGGCGAAGAGCTCGATCCCTACTGGATCGACTGGGAAGAGCCGCCCGGCGACGTGCTGCTGCGCCAGGACGCCGGCCCCGCCAACCCGCTCGGCCGGGTCGCCATCCGCTTCCCGAACCGGTACGCGGTCTACCTCCACGACACGCCCAACAAGCGGCTCTTCGAGCGCGATCGGCGCGCGGTGAGCTCCGGCTGCATCCGGGTCGAGAATCCGCTCGAGCTCGTCGAGCTGCTCTTCGACGACCCGGGGCGCTGGAACCGGGCAGCCATCGAGGCGCGGATCGATTCCGGGCGCACCGTCGATGTCGGCCTCGAGCGCCCCGTGCCCATCCTCATCCTGTACTGGACGGCCGACGCGCTCCCGGATGGCCGCATCGCCTTCAAGCGCGACATCTACGGGCGCGACGGCCCGCTCCTCGAGGCTCTGGCGGCGCCTCGCCCCTGACCCCTCACTTGCAGACGTGGTGCTCGAGGTAGTGGCGCAGTACCAGCTTGAGCGAGGCCACCCGCTTCAGGTCGCCGCGGGCGCGGGCCGCGTCGATGTCGTCGACGATCATGGCCTTGATTCGCTTCTCGCCCTCGGCGGTATGAACGAGATAACTGCCCAGCTCGATCGCCACCATCTCGGGAATGTGCTCGTGTTCGGCGATGGCGAGGATCTCTTCCTCGCTCAGGTCGGACAGCTCGATGCAGTCCTGGATGCTAAGCATGATGCCCCTCCTCCGCATCCGGTTCCGGCACCCGGCCTGCGGCGGCCGGACCTCGCCGGACGCGATGACGCCGCGCACGCATTCGGCGCGGTACCCAATTGAACTATAGCCACGGCGCATGGAGGCGTCTGTACCCGCTCTCCATGATGCAGATCACGGCCGCCGCAGCGCGCTCGACCGGATGAGGAGCAGCGCGATCCGGTGCCGCATCTGGAGGTGGGCGAGCCCGCCCCGCTTCCGGGCTTCGGCGCTGCGTCGCTCGGCGAGGATCTCGACGATGTTCGTCGAGCCAGGCGAACCTGGCTGGCGGACCTAGTGCCCGCCCCCTTCCTTGACGCCTCTGCCGGTCTTCTGCTGCAGCTCGTCGATCTTCTTCGACGCCTCGGCCTTGGTGAGTTTTTCGTCCATGGGCTCTCCGGCTTCCTCGGAGAGGGTCTTGAGGTAGGACTTCTGGGCCCCGGTCATCGGCTCGTCGCCCGTGGTCCAGTCGTCCGGACTCTTGACCATGTTGCTGTTCCGGGCCTCGTCCTGGATGTGCTTGTCCATCGTCGCCTCCTGTGGCCTGTCCGCGGTTGGACAAGCTGTATGGAAGCACAGTTCGTCGTCGGCTGACCGGCCGCGCAGGGATCAGAACTTCTCCGGCCGCAGCACCGTGACGTCGGTCATGAACAGAATCATCGCGTAGTCGGCGTAGTAGTGCGCCTGCAGGTGCGCCGCAACCGCGCTGGCGGTCCTTTCGTCGCACAGGATCTCGACCCGGATATTGCTGGTGGCATCCCAGGCGGAACTGCGCACCCCTCGACTACCCTTGCCCCGCGCATCGCTCACCGTGTAGCCGTGAACGCCCAGGCGCTCGACGTCCTTGACGAGCACGTTCTCGAGAACGGATTCGGTGACGATGGTAAGCAGCTTCCGGTTGTGACTGTTCATCGCGTCAACCTCCGATTAGCACATGGGCCCTCGCCGCAAGCGCGTGATAGAGCGGGATGCCTGCCAGGACGTTGAACGGAAAGGTTACGCCGAGGGATGCCGCCAGGGACAGCGCCGGGTTGGCCTCGGGGACCGAGATGCGCATGGCGGCGGGCACCGCGATGTAGGAGGCACTCGCCGCCAGCGTGGCAAGCATCGCCGTTCCGCCGACCGAGAGCCCCAGGATGCAGCCGAGCGCCGTACCCACCAGCGACGAGAACAGGGGCATGCCGATGCCGAAAAGCACCAGGAACACGCCGTAGCGTCTCAGGCTGCCGAAGTGGGTCGCCGTGATCAGCCCCATCTCCAGCAGGAACAAGGCGAGTATTCCCTTGAACAGGTCGAAGAACAGGGGCTCGAGCGGCACGATGCCCTCCGGTCCCGAGGCCCAGCCGATCAGCAGCCCCCCGATCAGCAGCACGATGCCCTTGCCGAGAAAGACCTCGTGGGCCACCGTGTCGAGTCGGATCTCGCGCGAGAGGCCGCGGGCGAGCACGATGCCGACCAGAATCGCCGGGATCTCCAGAACCGCCAGCAGCAAGGGCATGTGCGCCTCGAACTCGATCTGCCGGCTGGCAAACCAGGCCGCCGCCACGGCGTAGGTGGCGACGCTCACCGACCCGTAGTGCGCGGCGATGGAAGCGGCATCGGCCCGCTTGAAGCGGCCCGCGTAGCGCAACACCGGAAAGGCGATGAGGGGCAGCAGCAGGCCCATGGCCATGACTGCGAGCATCTGCGGCAACAGTTCGCCGAAGGACTGCTTGGCGAGCTCGACGCCGCCCTTCATGCCGATCGCCAGCAGCAGCAGCATGCTCACCAGGTCGTACACCGCCGCGGGAAGACGCAGCTCCGAACGCAGCAGCCCAGCCGTCAGGCCGAGCAGAAAGAAGAGAATGATCGGATCCACGGCGGTCAGTGCAGTGATGCTCGCTGAGGAGAGGACACGGACAGCAAGCGCGATTCGGGCGGCCAGTCCAGCACCCCGGTGTGGGGATCCTGATGGAGCGGCGCCAGCAGCAGACCGGGATGGCAGCGCTCGAGGCGTTGCATTTCGTCCTGCACGCTACCCGACTGCCTGTCGCGGGCGAACACCGGAATGAAGTGACAAAGCGCCGGATCGCCCCCTCCGCGCACCGAGGCGCGCACCAGCGCTCCGAGCAGGTCGGTGCGCGACACCGTGCGCGGCGGCGCCTCCAGGAAATACATCATCCAGATGCCGCTCACGCCGGTTGCCTCCACGATGCGGGCGGGCCGGGTCGCCTCTGCCGACTCGCCCAACTCCAGCACCGGGGGCAGCTCGACCCCCCCTCGTTCATCCATCCATATGCCGAGCAGGCATCCAGTCATGGCGGCCGATCCACCTCGCCGGCGAAAGGCCGACAGGAGGCCGGCAAGCTCCTGGCAGGCGCGCTCCAGATCGGCGGGGCTGCGCACGAGCGCAACGATGCTCCTGTCCTCCATCAACACTTGCAGGCCTCCTCTCGGATACGGGTTTTCATGCGCCGGCACCTCCTCCAGCTCGAGTTCATGGACACGGATGCGCGACCGCCGGACGCTTTTCTGCTCCCGGGGCGAGCCCGGCCGCATTCTGACGGCCCGCATGAATCACATAAAGTCGATTAATATTGACGTACTCGCAATTTTTTACGAATCCTCAGTCTTGAACCTCAAACACTTGCGCTATTTCTGGGCCGTGGCCCATGCAGGCAGCGTGGCCGGTGCGGCCAAGCAGTTGCATCTCACGCCGCAGACCGTCAGCGCCCAGATCAAGCTGTTCGAAGACGAGGTGGGCACTCCGCTGCTTCGTCCGGCGGGGCGTGGTCTAGAGCTGACGGAAGCCGGACGGGTCGCGCTTTCTTATGCCGACGAGATGTTCGCCCTCGGCGACGAGATGCTCTCCTCGTTGCGTACGCACGCGGGCCCCGCGCTGCCTGCCGTGCGCGTCGGCATTTCGGAGGTCGTGCCCAAGTCGCTGACGCTGCGGCTGCTCGCGTCCCTGAAGCGGCTACCCGAGCGGGTGCGTCTCGTCTGCCGCGAGGCTCCGATCGACTGGCTGCTCGGGGAGCTGGCCCTGCACCGGCTGGACATGGTGCTGGCGGACCGACCCATGCCTGCGGGGTTGTCCGTGCGCGGTCACAGCCACAAGCTGGGCGAGAGCGCGATCGCCTTCCTCGCCGCGCCGGCCCTGGCGGAGGGAGGGGGAGACTTTCCCGGGTGTCTGAACGGCGCGCCGCTACTGCTTCCCGGCCCGAGTGCAGCGGTACGCGGCGAGATCGAGCGCTGGCTGGGGGAAGCGCGCCTGTCTCCGCAGGTCGTGGGGGAATTCGACGACAGCGCCCTGATGAAGGCTTTCGCCCAAACCGGCGAAGGCTACTTCCCGGCCCCCGCCATCCTCTCGGCTGAGATCGCCGGGCGCTATGGCGTGCGCGAGGTCGGGCGAGTCGAAGAGGTGCGCCAGGCCTTCTGGCTGATCAGCACCGAGCGGCGCATCCGGCATTCCGGAGTTCGCGCCGTTCTCGATGCCGCGCGTAGCGTCGTGTTTTCGTCTCACGTCGATCCGGACCGAAGTCCGTAAACCGGCCTGACGATCGGACGGGGCGCTGCCGGCCGCGGAGGTGGCCTCGCCCAAGAGGTCGGCGAGGGACTGCCAAAACGCCACCTGGGACCCCAAAAGCAAAAAGGCCAGTCTTTCGACTGGCCTAAATGCTTGAATCTATGGCGCGCCCGGCAGGATTCGAACCCACGACCCCCTGGTTCGTAGCCAGGTACTCTATCCAACTGAGCTACGGGCGCGTTGCAAAGAAGCGGCATTCTAGCAGAAACCGATCTTGCGTCAACTACCTCGCACCGTGCTTCCCCGTCTGCAGCCTGTCGCTAGCGGCCGGGAATCGATGCGAGGCGCGCATTATGCGCACGACGGCCGCGCGATGCAAGCGCCGCGCGTCAGCGGCCCGACTCCGACAGCAGCTCCGAGATCACCCCGCGCAGCCAGCGATTGCCCGGGTCGTGGTGATAGCGCTCGTGCCAGTGCTGCTTCACCGCGTAGTCGGGCAGCTCGAAGGGCATGGGCAGGATGCGGAAGCGGCCGCGCCCTTCCAGCACCTCGCCCAGCCGGCGCGGGATGGTGACGACGAGGTCGGTCTGCTCCACGACGAAGGCTACGCCCACGAAGTTGGGGATGCGCACCGTCACCCGCCGGGTGATGCCCAGGCGGGCCAGCTCGCGGTCGACGATGAGGTGGCCGGTGCCCGAGCTCGTCACCACCGCGTGGTCCTCGGCTTCGAACTGGGCGAGTGTGATCGTGTCGCCGATCCGAGGGTGACCCGCGCTCACCATGCACACGTAGTCCTGGCGGAAGAGCGCCTGCTGGTAGAAGCCGGCTTCGAGCTGCGGCATGAACCCGAGCGCGAGGTCCGCCTCGCCCGACTCCAGCATCTTCGGCGTGTCCGGCGAGAGCGGCTCGACTTCGATGCGGATGCCCGGCGCCGCCACCCGCAGATGGCTCCACAAGCCCGGCAGCAGCACCAGTTGGCTGATATCGGTCATGCACACGCGGAAGCTGCGGTCGGAGCTGACAGGGTCGAAGCCCGTGCGATGGCAGGTGACGCGCTCGAGGGCATCGAGCGCCTCGCGCACCGCGCGCACCAGCTCCTGCCCGAAGGGGGTCGGCACCATGCCACCGGCGGTGCGCACGAAGAGCGGGTCGTCGAAGTGCTCGCGCAGCTTCGCGAGCGCGATGCTCACCGCGGGCTGGCCGAGGCCAAGGCTCTCGGCGGCACGGGTCACGCTGCCGGTCGTGTGGATCGCGTCGAAGACGGCGAGCAGGCGCGGGTCGAGGGCGTTCATCCGGAGCTTTATTCGATTATCGAATAGAGCGGATTGATACCATTGCATGGACCGAATGTCGACCGGTCGATACAGTTTCTCCACCACAACAAACGACCGCCCGCCCTGATCTGGATCAATCTTTCATTAGAAAGATGTTATGCAGGCGGTATGACGCTGGAGGAGCATAGCAGATGTTGGAACTCGGTCGCCTCGAGGATCTCCCCGCCGACTACGTCTCGGCGCTCACCGCCCAGAACCTGGTGCCCCTGTGGCCCAGCCTGCGCGCGGTGCTCCCGCCGGGCAAGCCCGGCCCCCGCACCCGCCCCGCCGCCTGGTCCTACGAGGCGCTGCGTCCGCTGCTGATGAAAGCGGGCGAGCTCACCCCGATCGAGAAGGCGGAGCGACGCGTGCTGGTGCTCGCCAACCCCGGCCACGGCCTGGAGAAGATGCAGGCCTCCAGCGCCATCTACCTGGGCATGCAGCTCCTGCTGCCGGGCGAGATCGCGCCCGCCCACCGCCACACGCCCAACGCGGTACGCATGATCGTGGAAGGCGAAGGCGCCTACACCACGGTGGACGGCGAGAAGTGCCCGATGCGCCGCGGCGACCTCATCCTCACCCCGACCGGCCTGTGGCACGAGCACGGCCACGACGGCACGGACCCGGTGGTGTGGCTCGACGTGCTGGACCTGCCGCTGGTGTACTACATGGAGGCGTCCTACGTCATCGAGGGCACGCCCGATTTCACCGCCCGCGAGGCGAGCGAGCGCGCCTACCTGCGCGGCGGCGTGGTGCCCTCCCCCGTCTTCACCCGGGCAAGCCCCCGCTACCCGATGCTGCGCTACCCCTGGGTCGAGGTGCGTGCGGCGCTCCTCGCGCTGTCGGAGGTCACGCCGACCGGCGAGGCGGTGCAGGTCGCCTACGTGAATCCCGAAACCGGCGCCGAGTGCCAGAACATCCTCGGCTTCTCCGCGCTGATGCTGCGCCCGGGCGAGACGCTGACGCTCCCCGCCCGCTCGCCGGCGGCGGTCTTCCACCTGATCGAGGGCGGGGTCGACGCCCGTATCGGCGAGACCCCCTTCAGCCTCGCCGAGGCCGACACCTGCTGCGCCCCGGGCTACACCCCCGTGAGCCTCGCGAACCGCTCCGCCGACACACCGGCCTTCGTCTTCGTCGCCGACGAGGCGCCGCTGCACAAGAAGCTCGGACTCCACGAAGTCCGCGCCTGATCACCCAGCCAATGAGAGAAGCCCAAATGACGCAAGCCAACTACCTCTGGACCCCGCCGCCGGTGTACTCCCTGCCGGTGCGCGGCAGCGATGCCCGCCTGCCGGTCGCCCGCATCTTCTGCGTCGGCCGCAACTACCACGCCCACGCGGTGGAAATGGGCGCCCCCGTCGACAAGGCCGCCGCCCGCCCCTTCTACTTCACCAAGTCGGTCTCGACCCTGGTCGAATCGGGCGCCACCGTGGCCTACCCCCCAGGCACGGAGAACTACCACTACGAGATGGAGCTGGTGGTCGCCATCGGCAAGCCGGGCTTCCGGGTGAGCGAAGGGGACGCGCCCAGCCTCATCTACGGCTACGCCGCGGGCCTGGACATGACCCGCCGCGACCTGCAGCTCGTCGCCCGGGACAAGGGCCGGCCGTGGGATCTCGGCAAGGACTTCGAGCAGTCGGCGGTGTGCAGCGAGATCGTCCCGTCTAACGCGGTGCTCGCCGAGGGGGCCATCAGCCTGGCGGTGAACGGCGAGACGAAGCAGTCCTCCGACCTCTCCATGCTGATCTGGAACATCCCCGAGATCATCGCCGACCTGTCCCAGTTCTATCACCTGCAGCCGGGCGACCTGATCTACACCGGCACCCCCGAAGGCGTGGGGGCGGTCACGCCGGGCGACCGCATCACCGGGCGCATCGACGGGGTGGGCGAAGTCGCGCTCACCATCGGCAAGCCCGAATAAGACCATTCCATTGGAGGAGAGGGACATGAACGAACAGCTTCCCGTGCTGGTGGCCGGCGGCGGCATCGGCGGCCTCGCCGCGGCGCTCGCCCTGGTGCGCCAGGGCTTCGAGGTGCAGGTGCTGGAGCAGGCCGCCGAGATCGGCGAGATCGGCGCCGGCATCCAGCTCGGCCCCAACGCCTTCCACGCCTTCGACGCCCTGGGCGTGGGCGAGAAGGCGCGCGGCCGCGCGGTCTACACCGACGAGATGGTGATGCACGACGCGCTCGACGAGACGCTGGTCGGCCGCATCCCCACCGGCGAGGCCTTCCGCAAGCGATTCCGCAATCCCTACGCGGTGATCCACCGGGTGGACGTGCACCTGTCGCTGCTGGAGGGCGCCCAGGAGACCGGCCGGGTGGCGTTCTTCACCTCGACGCGGGTCGAGCGCATCGAGCAGGACGACGCGAGCGTCACGGTCTTCGATCAGAACGGCAGGGCCTTCCGCGGCCAGGCGCTGATCGGCGCCGACGGCGTGCGCTCGGTGGTGCGCGCCCAGTATGTGAACGACCCTCCGCGGGTCACCGGCCACGTGGTCTATCGCGCCGTGATCGACAAGCAGGATTTCCCGCAGAACCTGCAGTGGAACGCGGCCAGCATCTGGGTCGGGCCCAACTGCCATCTGGTGCACTACCCCCTGCGCGGCGGCGAGCAATACAACGTGGTGGTGACCTTCCACAGCCGAGAGAAGGAGGAATGGGGCGTCACCGAGGGCAGCCCCGAGGAGGTGCAGAGCTACTTCCAGGGCATCTGCCCCAAGGCGCGGCAGCTCATCGACCTGCCCAAGAGCTGGAAGCGCTGGGCCACCGCCGACCGTGAACCGATCGCCGACTGGACCTTCGGCCGCGCCACGCTTTTGGGCGACGCCGCCCACCCCACCACCCAGTACATGGCCCAGGGCGCCTGCATGGCACTGGAGGACGCAGTGACCCTGGGCGAAGCCCTGCGGGTGCACGGCAACGACTTCGCCAAGGCCTTCGACCTCTACCAGCGCTCGCGCATCGCGCGCACCGCGCGCATCGTGCTCTCCAGCCGCGAGATGGGCCGCATCTACCACGCCAAGGGCGTCGAGCGCCTGGTGCGCAACGACCTGTGGAAGGGCCGCAGCCCCGAGCGCTTCTACGACGCGATGGAATGGCTCTACGGCTGGAACGCCGACAACTGCCTGGCGAGGCCGTGATGAGCGCGGCGACCATGAAGCTCTACAACTTCTTCCGCAGCGGCACCTCGCACCGCCTGCGCATCGCGCTCAACCTGAAGGGCATCGCCTACGAATACGTGGCGGTGAACCTGCGCACCGAGGAGCATCTCGGTGCCGCCTTCCGGACGTTGAATCCCCAGGCGCTGGTGCCGGCGCTCGCCGACGGCGACCTCACCCTGATCCAGTCGCCGGCCATCATCGAGTGGCTGGAGGAGCGCCACCCCACCCCGCCCCTCCTGCCCACCGACCCGGACGACCGGGCGCGGGTGCGCGCCCTGGCGGCGATCGTCGGCTGCGACATCCACCCGGTGAACAACCGCCGCATCCTCGAATACCTGAGGAAGCAGCTCGGCTGCGACGAGGCGGCGGTGGAGGTCTGGTGCGCCACCTGGATCTCGGCGGGCTTCGATGCGCTGGAGGCGCTCCTCGCATCCGATCCGCGGCGCGGCCGCTTCTGCTTCGGCGACGCGCCGACGCTGGCCGACGTGTATCTGGTGCCCCAGGTGGAGAGCGCCCGCCGCTTCGAGGTGGACCTGACGCCCTGGCCCACCATCGTCGCGATCGACGCGGCCTGCGCGGAACTCGACGCCTTCCGCCGCGCGGCGCCGGCGATGCAGCCGGACGCCCCGGGCAAGGCCGCGTGAGAGACCCGCGGTCGCCCCTGTGCGGTTTCGCGCCTTCGCTACGGGCGGTCGAGCGCAACCGATCCGAATTCAACGACATGGACGCGCCGGACACGGCCGTCCGCCCCCTCGAGGAGACCAGAGATGCATGACCTGCTGATGAAGTCCGTGAAGGCGCTCGCCGTCGCCGGCCTGACAAGCCTCGCCGCAGCCACCGCCTCCGCCCAGAGCCTCAAGCTCGGCCACATCACCCCGCCCACCCACGTCTGGCACCAGGTGTCCGAGAAGATCGCCGCCGACCTCGCCACGGCCTCCCGCGGCAAGATGAAGACCACGGTGAGCCCGCTGCAGAAGCTCGGCAACGAGGCGCAGATGATCAACCTGATGCAGTCGGGCGCGATGCAGCTGGGCGTGTTCACCGTGGGCGGGCTCTCCAACCGGGAGGAGTCCTTCCTCGCCTGGTCGCTGCCCTATACCTTCCGCGACGTCGAGCACGCCTCGCGCGCCGCCGCCCTGCCCGCCGCACGCGAGATGCTGCAGCGCCTCGAGGCCCACGGCCTGGTGGGACTGGGCTACGCCTTCGCCGGCATGCGCCATGTGCTGGCACTGGAGCCCGTGCGCGGGCCCAAGGATCTGGCCAACAAGAAGGTGCGCGCCTTCCCGAGCCCGATCTACAACGACTGGTGGTCGGCCAACGGCGCCGCGCCCACCGCCCTGCCCCTGTCGGAAGTCGCGCCGTCCCTCACCACGCGCCTGCTGGACGCGGTGGACGTCGACCTCGACGCCCTTGTCGGCCTGAAATTCCACCAGCAGGCCCCCAACCTGACGCTCACCAACCACATGGCCTTTCCCGCCGCCATCGTCGTGTCGAAGAAGTACTGGGACGCCCGCACGGACGCCGAGCGCGAGATGATCCGCAAGGTCGTGGCCGAGGCCGAGGCCTGGGGTTTCCGGCAGGCGATCGCGGCCGACCGCAGCAACCTCGACAAGGCCAAGGCCGACGGGGCGAAGGTGGTGGAGGCGGACCTGGCGGCCTTCCAGGCGGTGGGCACGCAGATCCGCGACAAGTACACCGCCAGGAACGCGTTGATCGCGGATTTCTATGCGCAGGTGAAGGGGCTCTGAGAGCACCGCCTGGCACGTCGCCCGGATGGAGCCGAAGGCGGAATCCGGGCTACGCAATCACCGCTTTCGACTCCCGACGTCCGCCCCCGGAGAAAGCGGACGCACAACCTCGAGACCCCCGACATGCCCCTCTACCCCGCCATCCAGACCGCCGACCGCTGCCTCGCGCGCGCCGAGCGGGTCGCCGCCACGGCCCTCACCGCGCTCCTGGCCTGCATCATGATGCTGCAGGTGGTCCTGCGCTATTTCTTCGCCGCCCCGCTCTTCTGGGCCGAGGAGATCGCGGTGCAGCTCCTCGTGTTCGCCACGCTGATCGGCCTGTCGCTGCTGGTGCACACCGGCCAGCTCGTCGCCATCGACTTCCTGCCCACGGCACTGCGCGCGCGTGCTCGCCACCTGCTGGCGGTGGCGCTCGGGCTCGTCTTCCTGCTGCTGCTCGCCTTCGTCGCCTGGCTCGGCTGGGGCTGGATCACGCGCCCCGAGGTGCAGCTCGAGCTGGGCGCCACCACCGGTTTGCCGCGCTGGTACAACTACTCGCTGCTGCCCGGCGCCGTGCTGGCGATGGCCTTCCACCAGTTCGCCGCGCTGTTGCGACACCTGCGCGAGCTTTCTGGAGCGCCGGCATGATCACCCTCCTCGTCTTCTTCGGGCTGCTCCTCGCCGGCTTCCCGATCTTCGGCGCCATCCTCGCGGGCGCGGTCGTCTTCATGGCGAGCAACGACCTGACGGTGCTCTACGATTCCATCCCCATCCAGTTCTATGGTGCGCTCGAGATCAACGGGCTGCTGGCCATCCCGCTCTTCCTGCTGGTGGGAGAGATCATGAACCGGGGCGGCCTGACCCAGCGCCTCGTCGCCGTGGCCGAGGTGCTGGTCGGCGGCTTCAAGGGCGGCCTCGCCTACGCCAACCTCGCCACCAACGCCATGGCCGCCTCCATCCTCGGCTCCGCCGTGGCGCAGATCGGCGTGATGAGCAAGGTGATGATCCCGGAGATGGAGAAGAAGGGCTACGGCCGCGCCTTCTCCGGCGCGGTCACCGTCTCGGCGGGACTTCTCGGCCCCATCATCCCGCCCTCCATGCTGATGATCATCTTCGGGGTGGTGGCGGTGCAGCCGATCGCGCCGCTCTTCATCGCCGGGATCGTGCCGGGGCTCCTCGTCGTCGCCGCGCTCGGCGCGGTGATCTTCGCCCACGGCCTCGTCGGCGACAGCCTGCCCGGTGGCGTTCCGGCGCGCCCGCAGGACGGCTGGAAGGTGCTGGTGGCCGGCATCGCGCCGGGGCTCATCCCGGTGGTGGTGATCGTGGGCATCATGGCCGGGGCGATGACGCCCACCGAGTCGGGCGCGGTCGCCGCGATGATCGCGCTGGTGCTCGCGCGCGCCTACCGGGAGTTCGACTGGAAGGAGTTGCCGGGAATCCTGCAGGCGGTGGCGGTGAATACGGCCACGATCACCGGCCTCATCGCCGCCGCCTCCGTGCTGAGCTGGGTGCTCGCCTTCGAGGGCGTGCCCGACCGCCTGGTGGAGCTCATCGCAGGCCTCACCGACTCGCCCCTCGCCTTCCTGCTGCTCGTCATGGTCCTGATGCTGGCGCTCGGGATGTTCCTGGAGAGCATCAGCGTGCTGATCGTCGTCGTGCCCATCCTCATGCCGGTGGTCACCGCGCTCGGCATCGACCCGATCCACTTCGGCGTGGTGTGCACCATGGCCACGGTACTGGGGCTGGTGACGCCGCCGGTCGGTCCTGGCCTCTACATCGCCATGGTGCAGGCGAACGTGCCGATGGGGCCGCTCTTCCGCGCGACGCTGCCCTTCCTCGCCGCGGTGCTGGCCTGCCTGGTGCTGATCGCGGCGGTGCCGGCGCTGTCCACCTGGCTGCCCGCCGTCGCGGGAGGGCACTAACCCGGACGTTTCACCAGGGGGTCCGGTGCGCTGGCTACGGCCGATGGAGTCTACGGCCGATGGAGTGACGGAATTCCTCGCCAGCGCGGCCGGATGCCGATAGGATCGGGCGGTTTCGAACCCCGTCGTCCGCCCGCCGCGATGCCCCCTGCTCCCGCCGCCGCGTCTTCGTCCGGTCCGCTCCCGCGCGCCCTGCCCTGGCTCGTTGCAGCCGTGGTCCTCGCGGTGGGGATCGCGATCGGCTTCGCACTGGGCAAGCTCGACGTCGAGCGTAACCGCAGCGAGGCCCGCGGGCGGGTGATTCTCGAGCTGGCCGCGCTTCAGGCCCAGCTCGACCGGGTGCTGAAGGAGGCCCTGCGCGGCAGCGAGGGCATCATCCATCTCATCCAGCACCAGGGCGATCTGCCCCAGGCCCTGTTCGAGTCCATGGCCGAGCAGGCGATCCGCAATCACAGTCAGATCCGCAACATCGCCTACGCGCCCGGCAACGTCATCACCAAGATTCACCCGCTGGCAGGCAACGAGCCCGCCCTCGGACTCGACTACCGCACGATCCCCGAGCAGTGGCGCACCGTCGAGCAGGCCCGCATCCAGGGCGAGCCGGTGCTCAGCGGCCCGGTGAATCTCGTCCAGGGCGGACGGGGCGTGATCGTACGCGCACCCGTCGTACGAAAGGACAGCGGCGTCTACTGGGGCACCGTCTCCATCGTGGGCGACGTGGACCGCATTCTCGAGGACGGCGGCGTCCACGAGGCGCGTACCCTGCGCATCGCCCTGCGGGGCAAGGACGGCCTCGGCGAGCGGGGCGACATGATCGCCGGCGATCCGGCCGTGTTCGAGCAGGACCCCGTCAAGGCCAGCCTCACGGTCCCCGGCGGCACCTGGGTGGTCGCCGCACTGCCCCGCAACGGCTGGCCGTCCGTGGCGCCCACCACTTCGCCGTATTTCCGCATAGCCGTGCTCAACGCCATGCTGTTCGCCCTGCTGGGCGGCCTGCTCGTCGGCCGCCACGGCCAGGGCAAGCGCTCCGAGGAGGCGCTGCGGCTCGCCTCCACGGTGGTGGAGAGCACCATGGACGGCGTGATCGTCACCGACGCGCATGGGGTGATCATCGCGACGAATCCCGCGTTCACCGAGATCACCGGCTATACCGCCCAGGACACGGTCGGAAAGACGCCCCGCATGCTGAAGTCCGACCGGCACGGGGAGGAGTTCTACCAGCAGCTGTGGGCTTCCATCACCACCGCCGGCGTCTGGCAGGGCGAGATCTGGAATCGCCGCAAGAACGGCGAAATCTACCCCGAGTGGCTCACCATCAGCACGGTGCGCGACAGCGTCGGGAGCATCCGCAACTTCGTGGCGGTCTTCTCCGACATCTCGACCATCAAGCGTACCCAGGCCGATCTCGAGCGCCTCGCCCACTTCGACCCGCTCACCGACCTGCCCAACCGGGTGCTGTTCCAGGACCGCATGCAGTACGCCATCGACAGGGCCGAGCGCTACGGGCACAAAGTCGCGGTGCTGCTCCTCGATCTCGACGGCTTCAAGTTCATCAACGACAGCCTCGGCCACCCCGTCGGCGACCAGCTGCTGCAGCTGGCGGCACGGCGCCTGACCGAGGCCGTGCGGGTCGAGGACACGGTGGCACGCCTGGGCGGCGACGAGTTCGCGATCATCCTCAGCGAGCTGGACGACGCGTCCGACGCCGTGGAAGCGGTCGGACGCATCCTCGACGCCATCCGCGAGCCCTTCGAGATGCCGGGCGGCAACGGCATCGTGAGCACCAGCATCGGCATCGCGACCTTCCCCGGCGACGGCTCGAGCGTCACCGAGCTCGTGCGCAATGCCGACGCCGCCATGTACGAGGCCAAGGCCGCCGGCCGCAACACCTACCGCTTCTACCGGCGCAAGATGACCGACGACGCGCAGCAGCGGCTCAACACCGAGAACGCGCTGCGCCGCGCGCTCGGCGGCAGAGAGTTCGAAGTGTGGTTCCAGCCGCAGTTCCGGCTGGCCGACGGCGCCTACCTCGGTGCCGAGGCGCTGCTGCGCTGGCGCGACCCGGAGCGCGGGCTCATCCCGCCCAACGAGTTCATCCCGGTCGCCGAGCGCAGCGGGCTCATCGTCCCCCTGGGAGAACAGGTGCTCGAGATGGTCGGCGCGGCCGCGCGGCGCTGGCTCGACCGCGGCCTGGACGCCGGCCGCCTGGCGA
Source organism: Azoarcus sp. (assembly GCA_020725025.1). Taxonomy (GTDB): domain Bacteria; phylum Pseudomonadota; class Gammaproteobacteria; order Burkholderiales; family Rhodocyclaceae; genus Aromatoleum. The sequence continues at coordinate 38,530 of DYFV01000014.1, read as the reverse complement.
TCAACGTGGCCGGCACGCAGCTCGACCGGGGCGACTTCGTGGCCACCCTCGAGCGAGTCATCCACACCTACGCCCTGCCCTCCTCCAGCCTGGAGATCGAGATCACCGAGACTCTGATCATGGAGAATCCGGTCCATGCCCGTACCATCCTCGACGGCATCCAGGCCCTGGGCGTGACCACCGCCATCGACGACTTCGGCACCGGCTACTCCTCGCTCGCCTATCTCAAGAAGCTGCCGATCGACACCATCAAGCTCGACCGGGCCTTCGTGGGAGACCTGCCCGACGACCGCTCCGACGTGGCCATCAGCCGGGCGGTGATCGCGCTCGGACACAACCTGGGCTTCAAGGTGATCGCCGAAGGGATCGAGACGGAGGCCCAGCACCGCTTCCTGCTCGAGGCGGGCTGCGACGAGGGCCAGGGCTTCCTGTTCGCCCGGCCGATGCCGCCGAGCGCCTTCGAGGACTGGCTGTGTACCGGCCGCACGCCACAGGCGCTCGCACCCTGATCGCGTCGTAATCCGCCGCTCCTACACCGCGTCCGGCCCTTGGGGCGACGCTCCCGACGCCTTCGCCAGATCGGGCAGGAGCTGCTCGAAGCCATTCGCCGGCAGCGGCTTTCCGAGGAGGTAGCCCTGCAGGTGGTCGCAGCCGAGGGAGCGCAGGAACTCGCGCTGCGCGTCGGTCTCGACCCCCTCGGCGGTCACCCGCAGGCCGAGGCTGCGCGCCATGTGGATGATGGCCTCGACCAGGTGGGCGTCGTTGCGGTCGTCCGGCAGATCGCCGACGAAGCTGCGGTCGATCTTCACGATGTCGACCGGGAAGCGCTTGAGGTAGGACAGGGAAGAGAACCCGGTGCCGAAGTCGTCGAGCGCGTAGCCCACTCCCAGCGCCTTGATCTCGTGCATGCGCCGCTCCGCCTGGTCGCTGCTGTCCATCAGCACCGACTCTGTGATCTCGAGCAGCAGCCAGCTGCTGTCGATGCCCTCCTCCGCACAGACACGCGCGATCAGCTCGGGCAGGCCGGGCTCGCGGAACTGCACGCCGGAGACGTTGACCGCCACCCGCAGGGGCACGAGGCGGTGCGCGTTCCAGTACCGCAGCCGGCGTGCGGCCTCGCGCAACACCCATTCGCCCAGCGGGACGATGAGGCCGGTCTCCTCGGCCACGGGGATGAACGCCGCCGGAGACACGAGCCCGCGCTCCGGATGATGCCAGCGCACCAGCGCTTCCGCCCCGATGAGGCGCCCGTCGGATGCCGCCACCACCGGCTGGTAATACACCTCGAAGGCCTGGTGCTCGACCGCATCGCGCAGCTCGGATTCGAGCTGCACGCGCGCGCTGGCCTTCTCCTGCATGTCCTGGGAGTAGAACTGGTAGCGGTTCCGGCCGAGCTCCTTGGAGCGGTACATGGCGATGTCGGCGTTGCGCAAAAGGCTCTGCGCGTCCTCTCCGTCGTCCGGGAAGAGCGTGACGCCCAGGCTGGCCGAAACGCGGTGTGCGACCCCACCCAGCTCGACCGGCCGGTGCAGGGCCTCCAGGACCTTGTCGGCCACCGCCCTCAGCGCTTCCGCCTCCTGCAGGTCGGCGACCACCAGGGTGAACTCGTCCCCGCCCAGCCGGGCGACCGTGTCCTGCCGACGCACGCAATCGAGCAGCCGGTGCGCCACCTCGGCAAGAAGCTCGTCGCCGACCCCATGGCCGAGCGTCTCGTTGATCCACTTGAAGCCGTCCAGGTCCAGCAGGATGAGGCCGACCCGGCTTCCGCCACGTCGCGCATGGGCGAAAGCCTGTTCCAGCCGATCCTGCAGCAGGTTGCGGTTGGCCAACCCGGTGAGCGCGTCGAAGTTGGCCTGGCGCCAGATGACGTCCTCGCTGCGCTTGCGCTCGGTGATGTCCTGCACGGTCCCGAGCGCGCCGGTGGGCGTGCCCTGTCCGTCGAGCACCGGCTCGGCCCGCTGCCGCACCCAGCGCACCGTCTCGCCCACCGCCACCCGATGCTCGATCTCGCTCGGCGTGCCGGACAGCGCGGCCCGCCAGCAGCCTTCGACCGTCTCCCGTTCCTCGGCCGGGACGCGCGCGAGCAGCGCGGACGCGGCGAACGACTCACCGTCGCCGAGCTCCAGGATGCGACGCGCCTCGGCCGAGCAGCGCAGCGTCCCGCCGTTGCGCTCGAGCACCCAACTGCCGATGCGCGCCACCGCCTGCGCACGGCTGAGGTCGGCCTCCCGCGCGGCGAGCTCCGCGGTGCGCTCCGCCACCAGCTGCCGCAGGCCGCGGCGATGGTCGCGAAGCTCGGTCGTCTGCTTCACCAGCCAGGCGAGCAGGAGGCTGAAGAGCAGCCCGAGCGAGCCGTTGACGCCTACGGCCACCGGGTCGTACCAGCCACCGACGGGCGCGACGCTGAGCGTCCAGGTCCCGTTGGGCATCTGGAGCGCGTGATCGATCGGATCGACCAGCGGGTCCGTCCCCGAGGCATAAATGGTCTGACGCTCGCCCTCGTCGGGATGAACGCGCCACAGCTCGTACTGCAGGCCGTGCTCCAGGAGCTGATCCAGGTGGGCGTCGGCAAGCACATCGGGAAACCGGATCAGGACGTTGGTGAAGCCCCAGAACTTCGACGCTCCCGACACGGGATCGGTCAGGAACACCGGCAAGCGCCCGATTGCCCCGACCCCGCCCTGGATGAGGAAGAAGGGGCCCGCCAGCGTGAGCCTTCCGGTATCGCGTGCGAGAAAGGCCTCCTTGGTCCGCGCCGGATCGGCGAGCAGATCGTGGCCCAGCGCCCGCTCGTTGCCCGCCAGCGGATAAGTGCGCTGCACCACGCCGCCGGGCGCGAGCTGCAGTGCCGCCGCGCCCGGGTAGAAGGGAAGCATTTCCCGGGCGACCGCCTCGAAGTCGGGGAAATCCCCCCTGCCCTGGCGCACCAGCGCCGCCAGTGCATACGTGGCGGTCAGGGCGCGATCGACGCTGCTGCCGATCTCGTGCGCCTTGTCCGCAAGGTGCACCACCGCCCTTGCGCGCACCTGCTCCAGCCGCCGCTCCTCCGCGCGCCATACGAGGGCCGCCGCCAGCGCCGCCGCGAGGACGAAGATTACGCCGCCCGCCACCCACGGACGCCGGGACGGAGGAACCGGAAGCCGGGATGCGATCACTGCCCCGCCACCGAGCGATGGAGGGGGATTCGGGCTGAAGCCGTTGGCCGCGGCCCTTGCGTCGCCGCCACGCCGTGATTCGCTGAGCGCATACGAGAAAGGAAACGCCGCGCGTCGCGCCGCAGTTTCGGGAGCCTGGTCGAAAACCGGTTGTTGCCGATTGTAACGGCAATCGCGACGGGCCCGGATACGCTGGCAGGACTATCCGACGGCCGCGCCGAATCGGCCGACGCCGGGTAGCCGATGGGCGGAACACCGACCTGCCCGACGGCGCCCGGAGCGTCGCGCCGCACCGGGAGGAAGGCCAGGCATTCCGCCCTCGAAACGATCGGCGGAGCACGGCACTTCGACCGCATCGCAACCCCGGGGGCGGTTGTGTTCCGATGCACGGAGAATATGTCGGATCAGGTATAGAATTCTTCCATGTTTTCCCTCAGCTCCGATTCCCGCGTCCAGGCATGCCGCCTCGCCGGCATGCTGGCGCTGCTTTGGGTCTTCGCGCAGGTGCCCGCCTCCGCCGACGAGCCCCTGCGGCTCAACACCGGCGTGGGCGCGCCCTATATCCAGGCCGACAAGCGAGGCTTCCTCGACCTGCTGGTGCCGGAGATCTTCCGCCGCATCGGCCTCGAGGCGGAAGCGGTGGGCTACCCGGCGTCCGAGCGCGCCATGATCAACGCCAACAGGGGCATCGACGACGGCGTCGCGATGCGCGTCAAGGGGCTGGAAGCGGTCTATCCCAATCTGCTGCGGGTGCCGGAGAAGGTAATCGACAACGAGTTCGTCGCCTATTCCAGACGCCACCGCTTCGACACCGACAGCCTGGAGGCGCTGAAGCCCTACCAGATCGGCATCATCGCGGGCTGGAAGGTCTTCGAATCGCGCTTCGACGGGGGCTACGCCCTCACCCGCGTGCAGGACGCCGAGCAGCTTTTCAACCTCCTCGCCAACGACCGCGCCGACGTGGTGCTGTTCGAGCGCTGGCAGGGCAACCGGCTGATCCGCGAACGCGGTCTCGACGCCTGGCTGCTGCTGCCGCCGCTCGTCTCCACCGAGATGTTCATGTACCTGCACGTGAAACATGCCGCGCTGGTGGAGCCGATCGCCGAGGCCTTGCGAGCGATGAAGGCCGACGGCACCTACCGGCGGATCTTCGAGCAGAGCCTGGAGCCGCGATGAGGCCGGATGCCGCCGAGCCGCCAGCCCCTCGCCGCCGCCTCGCGACCCGGCTGGTCCAGCTCATCGTCCTGACCAGCGCCCTGATCGCCCTCTTCATCACCGCCGCCCAGCTGTACCTGGAGTTCGAGCGGGACGTGGACGACATCCACGCCCGCTTCGCCGAGATCGAGAACGCCTATCTGCCGAGCGTGGTGCAGAACGTCTGGCTCACCGACCGCGCCCGGGTGCAGGTTCTCCTCGACGGCATACACAGCCTGCCGGATTTCGCCTCCGCGCGGGTACTGGTCGAGGGCGAGGTCTTCGCGGAGAGCGGCCAGCCGGGCGCCTCCCAGGAAATGGCGCGCCGCTTCCCGCTGGTACAGGACTTCCGCGGCCAACAGGTGGACATCGGGGTGCTGGAGGTGAGCGCCAGCCTCGACGGCCCCCTGCAGCGCACCTGGGAGCGCCTGTGGTTCGTGCTGCTCCTCAACGGGTTGAAGACCGCCCTCGTCGCAGCGCTCATCGTGCTGTTGGTGCGGCGCATGATCACCGACCCGGTGCAGAGAATCGCCAGCCAGGCGCGGCGCCTGGCCGACGACGATCTGGAGCGCCCCCTCGAGCTGGCCAGGGTCTTCCCCTCTCCGCGCGGCGACGAGATCGATTGCCTGGCCGCCGACGTGGAGCGCATGCGCCGCAACCTGCGCGATCGCCGCGAGGCGCTTCTCGCCTCGCACGAGGAGATCAGCCGGGCACTCACCGAAAAGGAGATCGCGCTCCTGCAAAGCAGGGCGAGCGAGCAGGCGCTTCAGGAGAGCCGCGCCCATCTCGGCCGCGCCCAGCAGGTCGCAGACCTGGGAAGCTGGGAATGGACCTGGGGCGAAGACGAGATGGGCTGGTCCGACGAGGTCTATCACCTGCTGGGCGTGGCCCGCCCTGCGGGGAAGTGGCCCCGCGCATCGCTCGCCGACCTGCGCGCGGCGCTGCATCCGGAAGACCGGCCGCTGCTCGAGAACCAGCTCGCCGAGGCCCGCCAGGGCGGCGCGGTGCGCGCGGCCCAGTTCCGCGTCCCGCGCGACGACGGGAGCGTGCGCCTGTTGCGCCAGGAGGTCGAACGCCTGTCCGAGGACGACGGCGAATCGCCCCGCCTGATCGGCATCCTGCAGGACATCACGGAGCAGAAGCGGATCGAGGATGCCCTGGAGCTCGCGGCGAGCGTCTTCGCCAACACGGCGGAAGGGATCATGGTGACCGATCCCGGCGGAACGATCCTCATGGTCAACCCCGCCTTCACCGCCATCACCGGCTACCCGGCCGACGAGGCGATCGGCCGCAGGCCGAGCCTCCTGCATTCGGAGCGGCACGACGAGGCCTTCTACGACAGGCTGTGGCAGACCCTGACGAGGACCGGCCACTGGCAGGGCGAGATCTGGAATCGGCGCAAGAACGGTGAGCTCTATCCGCAGTGGACGAGCATCAGCACCATCGCCGACTCCAGCGGAAGGCCGAAGCGACGGGTCGCGGTGATCGGAGACCTGACCGAGATGCATCGCAAGGACGAGTGGATCCGCTATCAGGCCTATCACGACGCGCTGACCGGCCTGCCCAACCGGCTGCTGCTCGAGGACCGCCTGCACCAGGCCATCGGGACCGCGCACCGCACCGGCAACGGAGTCGCGGTCATGTTCCTCGACCTGGACCGCTTCAAGCTCGTGAACGACAGCCTCGGTCACCGCGCCGGCGACGACCTCCTCAAGCTCGCCGCAGCCCGGGTCGGCAATTGCCTCCGGACCACCGACACGGTGGCCCGCCAGGGCGGCGACGAGTTCGTGATGGTCCTCCCGGGCTTCCCCGCCGTCACCGACATCGCGCACGTGGCCGAGAAGATCGTGGCCGCCGTCGGCGAAGGCTTCGAGATCGGCGGGCAGCACGTCTATGTGGGTGCGAGCATCGGCATCAGCGTGTATCCGCAGGACGGGGAAGACGCCGATACCCTGCTGCGCAACGCCGATACGGCGATGTACGAGGCCAAGGCGGCCGGGCGCGGCACCTTCCGCTTCTTCGACCGCCACATGAACTCGCGCGCCGTCGATCGGCTTCAGCTGGAAGCCCGCATGTGGCGCGCCCTCGACGAGGACCGGTTCGAGGTGTTCTACCAGCCAAAGGTGGACCTGCGGGACGGCGCCATCCACGGCATGGAGGCGCTCGTGCGCTGGCGGGACCCGGAGCACGGGCTGGTCTCCCCGGCGGAGTTCATCCCCGTGGCCGAGGAGACCGGCCTCATCCGGGAGATCGGCGACCTCGTCCTGGAGAAGTCGTGCCGCCAGATGCGGCAGTGGGTCGATCGGGGCATCGTCGACGGCCCCGTGGCGGTGAACGTGTCGGCGCGCCAGCTGGCCGATCCCGATTTCGCCACCCGGGTGCGGGACACCCTGGAGCGCCACGGCCTCGAACCGCACTGGCTGCAGCTGGAGGTCACCGAATCCATGGTGATGACCGAGCCGGAGCAGGCGATCGAGATTCTCGGCGCGCTGGTACGGCTCGGCATCACCATCGCCATCGACGATTTCGGCACCGGCTACTCGAGCTTCGGCTACCTCAAGCGCCTGCCCATCCATCTCCTCAAGATCGATCGCTCCTTCGTAGCCGACATCGGCGCCTCCCCCGAGGACGAGAGCATCGTCTCGGCCATCGTCACGGTGGCGAAGACCATGGGCTTGCACACCGTGGCCGAGGGCGTGGAGACCCGCAGCCAGGCAGAGTTTCTGGCCCAGCTCGGCTGTGACCTCGGCCAGGGCTACCTCTACGCCCGGCCGCTGCCCGGGCAGGAGTTCGAGGTGCTGCTCGAGCGCTGGGACCAGGCGCGGCTGCCGGCCTGAGCGATCGCGCCGCGGCCCGTCAGGGCACGCGTTTTGCCCGCGGCAGCGCGACGATTGCCCACTCGAGGTGAGAGGTGCGAGCTTCAGCGAGAGAGCTGTGGCGGCTGGCCAGACAGGCGGCCGATGAATGGGTGGCGGACCGGGCGACCAGCATGGGTGCGGCGATCGCCTTCTACACGGTGTTCTCCCTCGCCCCCCTGCTTCTCATCGTGATCGCGCTGGCGGGGCTCATCTTCGGGGAGGAAGCGGCACGGGGGGCCGTCGTCGAGCAGTTCGGCGGCATGGTGGGCGACACCGGCGCCCAGGGCATCCAGACCGTGCTGGAGGCGGCCCGCGACCCGGGAGGCGGGATCGTGGGCACCCTCGTAGGCGTCGTCACCCTGGTGATCGGCGCGACGACGGTGTTCGCCGAGCTGCAGAGCGACCTGGACGTGGTATGGAAGGTGCCGCCCGCCGAGCAGAACAGCGGGATCGGGGGCTTCCTGCGCGCGCGGCTGCTCTCCTTCGGGATGGTGCTCGCCATCGGCTTCCTGCTCATGGTCTCGCTGCTCGCCAGCGCGGCGATCGCCGCCCTGGGCAAATGGTGGGCCGGGAGCTTCGGCGACGCGGCGTGGCTCCTGCACGCCGTGAACGTGCTGGTCTCCTTCGCCGTGATCACCCTGCTCTTCGCCATGATCTTCAAGATCCTGCCGAGCGTGAACATCGCCTGGAACGACGTCTGGATCGGTGCCCTGGTCACATCGCTGCTGTTCACCATCGGCAAGACGCTGATCGGCCTCTACATCGGCAAGACGGCGCTCGCCTCGTCCTACGGCGCGGCCGGCACCTTCGTGGTGGTGATCGTGTGGGTCTACTACTCCAGCCTGGTGTTCCTGCTCGGCGCAGAGTTCACCCAGGTCTACGCCCGCAGCCACGGCTCCCGGCGCCGCCGACCGGCGGGCTTCCTCACCAGTCCCACATGAGCCGTCGAGAAGCGGCCGATGCGGCCCTCCGCATCGTCGCGCAGCGCGCACGAAGGAAGCGGCGTATCATCCCTCTCGTCATGCAAGGGGGCATGACGGACCGCACGCCGCACGACAGCCGCGTGCGAACGGATCGTCCAGGGGAGCAGTCCATGAGGCCACGGGGGGCGCGGCCACCATGCTGAGCAGCCTGCGCCGGCTCGCATGCGCAGCCGCCCTGCTTCTCGCCCCCGTCTCCTGCCTCGCCCAGGCGAGCGCCACCATCGGGATCCTGGCTCCGGAAGGCGCCGAGGAGGCCTCCCGGGACTGGGACCGCGTCATCACCTACCTGGATGCGGCCGTCCCCGACACCCGCTTCCAGCTGCATTATTTCGACCTCGCCGGCCTGCGCGAGGCCGTCGCGCGCGCGGAAGTCGACTTCGTCATCACCAACAGCGGCCATTACGTGGAGCTGGAGGCGAGCTACGGCGCTCACCGCATCGCCACCCTGGAAGACACCCGGGCGATATCGCCCACCGAGGCGATCGCCTCGGCGGTGGTCGTGCGCGCCGATCGCGCCGACCTGCGCAGCTTCGAGGACCTCGTCGGCAAGCGGGTGCATGCGGTGCGCGAGGACGCCTTCGGCGGCTTCCGCATCGCCTGGCACGCGATGCGCGGCGCGGGCGTGGAGCCTTCACGCGATTTCCGGCCGCTCGCCTTCGTCGGGTTTCCGCTGCAGGAGATCGTGCGCGCGGTGGAGCGTGGCGAGGCCGACGCGGGCGTGGTGCGCGCCTGCCTGCTGGAGAACATGGCGCGCCGCGGCGAGATCCGGCTCGCCGACTTCGCCGTGCTGAACGTCCCGGCCGACGACAGCTTCCCCTGCCTCCGATCCACCGCGCTCTATCCGGACTGGCCGATCGCGGCCCTCAGGGACACGCCCCACGCGCTCTCCAAGCGGGTCGCGACCGCCCTGCTGGCGATGCCGGCCACGCCCGGCGGCATCAGCTGGACGGTGCCCACCGATTACCAGTCCGTGCACGAGCTCTTCCGCGAGCTCCAGGTCGGTCCCTACGCCTACCTGCGGGAGCAGACGCTGCAGGCCTTCCTGCTGCGCTACCGCTGGTGGCTGGCGATCGGGGGCCTGCTCGCGCTGGGCTGGGTGGTCCACACGGTGCGCGTGGAGCACCTGGTCCACGTGCGCACCGGTGCGCTGCGCGATGCGCTCGCCGCGCGCGAAGCCGCCGAGCGCGCGGCCCGGGAGGGCCAGGAGAAGCTCGACCATCTCGCGCGCCTGGGCATCCTCGGCGAACTCTCCAGCATGCTCGCCCACGAGCTCAACCAGCCCCTGTCCGCGATCGGCAACTTCGCCCGCGGCATGGAGCGGCGCATCGAGGCCGGACGGCTGGAGTCCGAGCCTCTGCTCGACGCGAGCCGGGAGATCGCCGAGCAGGCCGAGCGGGCGCGCGCCATCATGCAGCACATCCGCGCCTTCTCGCAGAAGCGCGAAGGCACCCGCGAGGCGTTCCGCCTGCCCGATGCGGTCCGGAATGCGCTGCGCCTTTTCGAGGGCGTCGGAGCGCGCGCGCCGCGGGTGGAGACGCGGCTCGACGCTGACGCCGCCGTAGTGGGCGACCGGCTCCAGATCGAGCAGGTGCTGCTCAACCTGCTCAAGAACGCCCTCGATGCGCTGCAGGAGCTGCCGCAGCGCGAACGCAACATCCTCGTCACTTGCGGGCGCGAGGGCGCGGTCTACCGCGTCTGCGTTACCGACAACGGCTGCGGGCTCGACGCCCGGCAACGCGAGCGTCTCTTCCAGCCCTTCTTCACCACCAAGCCGGACGGCATGGGTCTGGGCCTCACCATCTGCAAGCGCATCGTCGAAGCTCACGGCGGCCACCTGTGGGCCGAGCCCAACCCGGCAGGCCGCGGCCTGACCATGTGCTTCACCCTGCCCGCGCCGGACGCCGCGGCACCCGCACCCGAGCGCGACGCGCCCGCCGTGCCGCTGGAACGTTGATCAAATCCGAGGAGACGCGATGACGGAGATGACGGTATACGTGGTCGACGACGACGCGGCGACGCGCCGCTCGATCGTGTTCCTGGCCGAATCGGTGGGCTGGCGGACCGAGGCCTGCGCGAGCGCGGAGGATTTCCTCGCCTCGCTGCGCGACGACCCCTGCGGCTGCCTGATCCTCGACATCCGCATGCCCACCATGAGCGGCCTGGAGCTGCAGCAGGTGCTGCGCCGCCGTCTGCCGGCCCTGCCCATCATCTTCATCACCGGCCACGGGGACGTGTCCATGGCGGTCCAGGCGATGAAGGACGGCGCCACCGACTTCATCGAGAAACCCTTCCGCGACCAGCAGCTCCTGGACGCCATCGCCCACGCGATGCGCGAATGCGCCAGGAGCCGTGCCGCGGCCTCGCGTCAGGCCGAGCACCGGCGCGTGCTCGAGGCGCTCACCCAGCGCGAGCGCGAGGTGGCCGCGCTCGTGGCGCGCGGGCTCAGCAACAAGCTCATCGCCCGCGAGCTGGCGATCAGCGACAAGACGGTGCAGGTGCACCGCGCTCACGTCCTGGAGAAGATGGGCGTGCACTCGGCGGCGGAGCTCGCCCAGGTGCTGATTCGCGCCGACCCCGACCTGACGGGCTAGGGCGCGGACGTCACCGCACCGAAGCCCGTGCAGGAGCGGCGGAAGCCGCGAACGGCGGCGTACGTGCCCCGAATCGCGGCTTCCGCGCGCTCCCGCAGCGCGCACTGGACAGGCGCGCGAGGGAGCGATGCCGGTGCTCGACGCGATGCCTACTTCCCGTTCAGCTCGCGCTCGCGCGCCGCGATGATGGGTTTGAACGGTCCGTAGGTGTGCTGCTCCACCGTGAACCCCTCGCGATACGGCGGGAAGAAGGCATCCACTACCTTGTTCTTGCGGTTGGGGAAATCCGCTTCCAGGTTGGCCTTCACCGGCCGGGTGTGGCTGTTGATGTAGGCCGCCACGTCGAAGGCCTGCTCGTCGTCGAGGATGGGGGTCTCGTGGGTCACGCCCTTGGGCATGTTGTATTTGATGAAACGTGCGGCCATGATCACCCGCGCCATGCCCGCGCCGTTGTTGTAGCTGTCCGGCCCCCACAGCGGCGGGAAGACGTAGCCCTGCGCGTCGCCGGCCTTGCCCACGCGCACCCCCTGCCCTTCCGCGCCGTGACACGAGGCGCAGTACTGGGTGTACACCTCCTTCCCGCGGACCGGGTCCGCGGGGCGGTCGATGATGGCGATCTTGGGCAGGCCCGTGCCGGCGACCTGCGTGCCCACGGGCACCCCGGACGACATGAACTTGAAGTAGGCCACCATGGCCCGCATCTCCGGCCCGTCCACCGGCATCGGCTTGCCCGCCATGGAGCGCTCCATGCAGCCGTTGATGCGGTCCTCGATGCTCTGGATGTCGTCCTCCCGGCCACGGTACTGCGGATAGTTGGCGAAGGTGCCGACGAAGCCGTTGCCGAACTTCCTGGTGCCGGCGTCGAGGTGACAGGTGCTGCACGACAGGTTGTTGCCGGTGTAGCGCTTGGCCGGATCGGCCACCTCGGGACCGACGTGAGCGAAGGTGCGATTCACGATGTCGCGCCCGCGCCGCACCAGCTTGCCGAACTTGTCGTTCGGCAGCGCATCCACGTCGGGCACCGCCCATTCCGCCGTCTGGGCGGCATGGACCGGGTGGGGGGCGAGGACGAATCCGGTGGCGAGCAGCGCCATGCTCAGGGTGCCGAGTGCTTTCATGATGTTCTCCCAGACTGGATGGCGGAAATCCAGGGCGTTCCGCATGCGCGTGGAGCACCGTCGCCCCGTGATTCCAATGTATTGGACGGGGGCGACCCGGACCATCGGCTCGATGCGCTACCGCGCTACTCCAATGACCATATTGACAAAGCGGTTTTTGCGCTCTAGTCAGCCGGCCGAGGTCGAATCCGGCGAGCGCTCCCACGGCGGCACCGGCCCGAAATGGCGCTCGAGGGCCTGCAGCACCACCCGCAGCCGCGAGAGCTGCACCCGGCTCGCCGGATAGCAGGCGTAGACGTGGCGGCCGAAGGGAGTGATCGGCTCGTGGCCGGGGAGCACCGGCAACAGGGCGCCGCGGGCGAGGGCCGCCCCGCACAGGTAGGTCGGCAGGATCGCGATCCCGTGGCCCTGGAGCACTGCCTCCAGGATCGCGTCCGCGTTGTTCACCTGGAACTTGCCTCGCACGGCAACCGCTACCTCGCCCGAGGATCCGGCAAAGCGCCACACCATGCCGCCTCGGGGGTGGGCGTAGACGAAGCAGTGGTGATGCGCGAGATCCTGGGGCGTCTGGGGAATCCCCATCGCTGCGAGGTAGGCGGGACTCGCGCAGACCACCCTGCGGATCGGCGCGAGCCGCCGCGCCACCACGTTCTCGGAGGGCGCGTCTGTCATGCGCAGCGCAAGATCGAAGCCCTCGTCCACTAGGTCGGCGATCCGGTCGTTGAGATCGAGCTCGCAGTGGAGCTGCGGATAGGCCTGCGCGAGCTGCGGCAGAAGCGGCGCCACATGCAGCCGCCCGAGGGACACCGAGCAGGTGATGCGCACCACGCCGCTGGGCGTATCGCGCATGTTCTGCAAGGCGAGCTCCGCCTCGCGCAATTCCTCGAGCACCCGCTGCGCGTGCTGGTAGAACACTTCGCCGCCGGGCGTGAGACTCAGCCTGCGGGTGGTGCGCTCCAGGAGCCGCACTCCCAGCGCCCGCTCCAGATCGGCGACCAGCTTGCTCACTTGCGCCCGCGAGCAGTCCAGGCGCCGTGCCGCGGCCGCCATGCTGCCGGACTCGACCGTCTTGACGAAGGCGTCCCAGGAATCCAGCCAGACCATTGTCAATACTCCGTTGACGTCGTGTGCGCAGATCGCCGCTATTTTGTTCCCGTTTCGGAAACTATAGTTGACGCCAACGTCGCCCCGGTACGGCGACGGAAACCGCTCGAGCGGGACGACGCCCCACAAACAACAACGAGCCCATCCCCATGCTGCGCACCCTCTTCAAGAACGAAGCCTGGATCATCACCCTGGCGGCCGCCGGGATCCTGATGGTCACGATGGGCGCCCGCCAGTCCCTCGGCCTCTTCGTCTCGCCGCTCAACACCACCACCGGCCTGGGGGTAGCGACGATCAGCTTCGCACTCGCCATCGGCCAGTTCACCTGGGGCGCGATCCAGCCGGTGGCCGGCGCCGTCGCCGACCGCTACGGCCCGGGCAAGGTGCTCGTGTGGGGTCTCGTGATCCTGGCGGCCGGCAGCGCGCTCACCCCCTTCATGAGCTCGGGCTTCGGGCTCGTCGTCTCCCTCGGCCTGCTCTCGGCCATCGGCTCGGGCATCGGCAGCTTCTCGGTGCTGATCGGCGCCGCCGCGCAGCGCCTGCCGCTGGAGGCGCGCGGCACCGCCTCCGGCGTGATCAACGCGGGCGGCTCCTTCGGCCAGTTCGTGTTCGCCCCCGTGCTGCAGAAGCTCATCCAGGCGCTGGGCTGGATGGGCGCGATGTGGTCGCTCGCCCTGATGACGCTGGCCGCGCTGCCTCTGGTGCGCGTGCTGGCCAAGCCGGGCAAGGCGCAGGTCGTGCAAACCCACGAGGACGGCGGGCTGTGGAACGCGGTCCGCGGCGCCCTCGGCGACCGCAGCTACCTCTTGCTGCACGCCGGCTTCTTCACCTGCGGCTTCCACATCGCCTTCCTGGTCACCCACCTGCCCGGCGAGGTAGACCTGTGCGGCCTGCCGCCGTCGGTGGCGAGCTGGTCGCTCGCCATCATCGGCCTGGCCAACATCGCGGGCAGCCTCTACGCGGGGGCCTGCGTCTCGCGCTATCGCAGCAAGTACGTGCTGGCCGCGATGTACGGCTCGCGCGCGCTGCTGGTCGCGCTCTACCTGATGGCGCCCAAGACCGACCTCACCTTCTACCTCTTCGCCGCCGGGCTGGGCTTCACCTGGCTCGCAACCGTGCCGCCCACCGCTGCGCTGGTGGGCAAGCTCTTCGGGGTGCGCTACCTCGCGACGCTCTTCGGGCTGACGCTGCTCTCGCACCAGGTCGGCGGCTTCCTGGGGGCCTGGCTGGGCGGCCTCGCCATCACCCACCTCGGGGACTTCACCTGGATGTGGTACGCCGACATGGTGCTGGCCGCCCTCGCGGCCATCGTGAACCTGCCCATCCGGGAGGAACGGCTGCGCCTGGTGCCGGCGGCCGCCTGAGTCGGGCACCCGATGTGTATCCGGCGATGTCGACAAGCGCGTACCGATACCGACTGACACAAGAGGAGACCGACTGTCACAGCATCCGCCCCCTCGGGCGAATAGGGTAGAGGCACGCGGTCGGGCGATGCCGGTAGCAAGCCTACCGGCTGGCGCGACCTCCTCCACGCTCTCGAGGAGCCTCCCATGCATGCCAGTCAGCTGACGGGCCGGATCCATCGCCTCATCGGACGCGCCTGTTGCATCCTCGCCTATCTCACGTTCCGGCCCCGGCTCTACCACCGCGGCGTGCTCATGGTCCATTACGGCGAAGGCATCGCCGCCTACGGCGACGCGCTGGCCAAGGTAGCCGCCGCGCGGCGCCTGCAGACGGCATCGGATGCGGCACCGGGGAGCCTGTCCCGCGTCGCCGACGCGTAGGACCCGATTCCCGCCGGGCCGGGCGATTTCGCTCTAGAATCGCGCCGGTCCCCGCCTCCCCGCGATCGCCCGGCGCTCGAAGGAGATCGAGCGGACGACGAAGCGGCCGGGGAGACGACTCAGGGTGAAGCGCGAAACCGGCGTTCGCGGTACGAACCGCGAACGCCTGATGGAACTGCAGGCGGTGCTGGAAGCGCATCAGGCGCTGTGGCGGGCGTCGCCCTTCCGCATCCGCCGGCCGCAATGGTGCGAGCAGCACCCGGCGCTCGCCGAAGCGGTGCTCGGCCTCGACGAGGCGACGCTCGAGACCTTCATCGCCGATGCGGCGGCCTGCCACGCCTGGCTCGCCCCCCGGCTGCCGATCGCCGGAGCGCTGGGCCGTCTCACCGACCTCCCGCCGCTGCCCGCCCGCGCGCTGCCCCCGACCGACCGCCGCTTCGACTGGACCATCCCCGGGCGCAAGCGCGAGCAGATCGAGGCCTTCGCCGCGCACACGCCGGCCGCGCCGGCGCCGCTCCTGGAATGGTGCGCGGGCAAGGGACATCTCGGGCGGCGCCTGGCGCTCGCCGACGGGGTGCCGGTTCGGTCGCTGGAGATCGATCCGGTCCTGTGCGGTGACGCAGCGCAGCTCGCCGCGCGTGCGGGCGTCGCGCAGACGGTGGTGTGTGCCGACGCGCTGGACGAGCGCTCCCATGACTGCGTGCAGGACCACGCGGTGGTCGCCCTGCACGCCTGCGGCGAGCTGCACCGCTCGCTGGTGCGCCGCGCGGCCCAGGCCGGCGCCCACGGCTACCGCATCGCCCCCTGCTGCTACCACCTCGGCGTGGCCGACGCCTACCGGCCGCTCAGCCGGGACGCTTCGCTCGCACTCGACGCCGACGACCTGCGCCTGGCGGTCACCGAGACCGTCACCGCGCCGCGCCACGTGCGCCGGCGCCTCGCCCGCGACCAGGCCTGGAAGCTCGGCTTCATCGCCCTGCGAAACGAGCTGGAGGGCGAGGCGGCGCGGTCCTTTCGTCCGGTGCCCTCTCGCTGGCTGTCGGGCGACTTCGCCGGGTTCTGCCGGGCGCTGGCCGGGCGCGAGGGCGTGCGCCTGCCCGACGCGGTCGACTGGGCGCACTGGCTCGCGGTGGGCCAACGCCGCCGCGACGAGGTGCGCCGCCTCGAGCTCGTCCGCCATGCCTTCCGCCGCGCCCTGGAGCTGTGGCTGGTCATGGATCTCGCCGTGGGGCTGGAAGAGGCCGGTTTCGCCGTGCAGGCGGGGAGCTTCTGCGACCGCGTCCTCACGCCGCGCAACCTGATGGTGCTGGCCCAGCGCTGAGCGCCGGGGCGGGGTGACAAGTGCCCCGGCCTCCGGCATGATCGCATTCGTCTCGACAGATCAAGGATCGCGCGGGGTCCCAGCACCCCGCCCTATGAGTAGTCCTTCCCTTTTTCAGGGCCCTGCCGCGGAGTGCACGGACGACGACGGATCCGTCGCCCCGCCGGCCGATGAACCCGGCCGATGTCGCCGGCCGGCATCCCGTATCGCGATACCGTTTCGCGCCGCCGCCCCGCGGTTGCCGCAGCGGCCTGGGCCGGCCCCACCCCGCTCCGCGGCGTGCCACGCCAGCACTCCCTTGCCTTTTCGTCCTTCCGGGCCTGACCGCGGTCAGGTCCGCGCATACCCTCGCTCCCGCTGAACCGCCATGGAAATCCTCGTTCTTTTCGCGCTCATCCTGCTCAACGGCGTCTTCGCCATGTCCGAGATCGCGCTCGTCACCGCGCGACGCGCACGGCTCGCGCGGCTCGCCGAGGAGGGGGACGGCTCGGCCGCGGTCGCCATGAAACTCGGGGAGGAGCCGACCCGCTTCCTGTCGACCATCCAGATCGGCATCACCTCGATCGGCATCCTAAACGGCATCGTCGGCGAGTCCGCGCTCGCCGTCCCCCTCTCCGACTGGCTGCAATCGCTCGGCATGGCCCAGCGGCCGGCCGAGATCGGCTCCACCGTGCTGGTCGTGGTCGTGATCACCTACGTCTCCATCGTGGTGGGCGAACTGGTGCCCAAACGCATCGGCCAGATCAATCCGGAAGCCATCGCCCGCCTCGTCGCCCGGCCGATGAACATGCTGTCGGCCGCCTCGCGCCCCTTCGTGCACCTCCTGGCGAGCTCCACGGCCCTCCTGCTGAAGCTGCTGGGCCAACGCGAGACCGCCGCCCCCGTCGTGACCGAGGAGGAGATCCACGCCATGCTGGACGAGGGCTCGGTGGCCGGCGTGATCGAGAAGAACGAGCACGCGATGGTGCGCAACGTGTTCCGGCTGGACGAGCGGCAGATCGGCTCCCTGATGGTGCCCCGCTCGGAGATGGTGTGGCTGGACGTCTCGCGCCCGCTCGAGGAGAACCTGACGCTCATGGCGCAGTCCTTCCACTCGCGCTTCCCGGTGTGCCGGGGCGGGCTGGACGACATCCTCGGCACCATCAGCTCCAAGCAGCTCTTCAACCAGACCCTGCGGGGCGATCCGGTGGACCTGACCAAGGACCTGCAGGAGCCCGCCTACGTCCCCGAATCGCTCACCGGCATGGAGCTGCTCGACCAGTTCCGCGCCTCTGGCACCCACATGGTGTTCGTGATCGACGAGTACGGCGAGATCCAGGGCATGGTGACCCTCCAGGACGTGATCGAATCGGTCACCGGCGAGTTCGTGCCGGAGAACAAGGAAGAGGCCTGGGCGGTGGCGCGGGAGGACGGCTCGTGGCTGCTGGACGGCCTGATCCCCGTCCCCGAGCTCAAGGATCGGCTGGGACTCAAGGCCGTGCCCGAGGAGGAAAGGGGGCGCTACCACACCCTGTCGGGCATGGTGATGTGGCTTCTCGGACGCCTGCCCAAGACGGGCGACGTCGCCACCTGGGGCGGCTGGCGCCTGGAAGTGGTGGACCTCGACGGCAAGCGGATCGACAAGGTGCTGGCGAGCCCGCTGCCGGAAGCGTTCGAGCCGGAGCCCGAGGGCGAGGGATCCGCGCCTCCGGCCGCGCCCTGAATACCGGAGATCGTCCGCCTGCCGTGGCTATGCGGACGGCAGGCGGCCCGGCTCGGTACCGCGGGCACCAGCGGCCCCGTCGTCGCGGGAAAGGGACGCGGCGAGCAGGAGCTGCACCACCGGGTGCTCCACCTTGCGGTGCGTGGAGATCGCGTAGAAGTGCTCCTCGACCTCGGGACAGCGCCCGAGCAGGACGAGGCCGCGCACCCGCGTGAGCTCGTCGGAGGACCACTCCGGCGCCGGAAACGCGCCGAAGCCGCTCTCGCCGAAGGTGGCGAGCAGCGCGCTGTCCTCGAATTCCCCGGCCACCCGGGCCTGTATGCCCTGGCGCACCAGCCAGTCGTCCAGGTGCGGACGCACCGCGGAGTGGATGGTGGGCAGGAGCAGCGGCAACTGCCCCAGACAGGCGGGGAACTCCGGCTCGACTCCGCCCAGGAGGACGGCCGGCGCATACCAGGCGAGGGAGGTCCTCCCCAGCGGATGGCTGTAGACCTTCAGGTTGGGATTCGCGGGTGCCGGGCGGTCCGCGAGCACCACGTCCAGCCGGTGCAGCGCCAGTTCCCCGAGCAGGTCGTCGAACTCGCCCTCGTGGCACATCAGGCGCAGGTCGGGCGTCTGCGAGGCGGGTTGCAGGAGATGGCGCACCACCAGCTTGTCCAGGCTGTCGGAGATCCCCACGTTGAGCCGCACCCCCTGCCCCACCGCGGCCTCCCGCACCGCGGCGGGCAGCTGCTCGCCCAGCAGGAAGATCTGCTCGGCCAGGCGCAGGGCCGCGGCACCGGCCGGGGTCAGCGCCATGCCGCGGCCGGCTGGCCGGAAGAGCGCGAAGCCGAGGGAGCGCTCCAGCTCGCGCACCTGGGTGCTGACCGTCTGAACCGCCATGTCCAGGCGCTCGGCGGCGCGCGCGATGCCGCCTTCCTTGGCGGCAACCCAGAAGTAGTAGAGGTGACGGTAGTTGAAGGGCGGCATGGCAGTTCCGTTTCGTCGAAGCTAATGTAGCGCAAGCTCAGCTTTCGGCGAAGCCCGCCGCCGCTCCCCGTCCGCGGGCGGCGCCCGGGTCCGGCGCTTCAGCCCGAGCGCTGGCGCAGCAGCTTCTTGTCCACCTTGCCCACGCTCGTCTTGGGAATCTCGTCGACGAACACGATGCGTTCGAGCTCGGGCACCGCGTACTTGCCGATGCGTTGCGACGCGACGTAGCCCAGCAGGTGCTCGCGGATGGCCGCGGCGTCCGGCTCGGCACCGGGCTTGCCGACCACCCAGGCCATGGGCCGCTCGCCCCACTTCTCGTCGCGCACCGCCACCACGGCGCATTCCTGCACGCCCGGCACCTCTCCGATGAGGCCCTCCAGCTCGAGGGACGAGACCCACTCGCCGCCGGTCTTGATGACGTCCTTGAGGCGGTCGACGATCTGCACGTAGCCGTCCGGCCGTACCACCGCGACGTCCTGGGTATGGAGCCAGCCGCCGGCCCACAGCGCCTCGGAGGCCTCCGGTTTGTTGGCGTAGGCCAGCGTCAGGAAGGGTGCGCGCAGGACGATCTCGCCCTGGGTCCTGCCGTCGCGCGGCACCTCCCGCAGGTCCCGGTCCACCACCCGGAAGTCGACCATGGGCACCGGCCTGCCGGTGGTGCAGCGCAGCCGCAGCGCGTCCTCGCCCTCGCTCGGCCCATCGCCGCCGAGCTGCGCGAGGGCGACGACCGGCCCGGTCTCCGACATGCCATAGCCGGCGAACACGTCGATGCCTCGCTCGAGGGCGGCCTTGCACAACGTGGGCGGCAGCGCCGAGCCCCCGATGACGATCTTCCAGCCGGACAGGTCCTGCCCGCCCGCCGCCGCGGCCTGCAGCAGCATCTGCAGGATGGCCGGCACGCAGTGGGAGAAGCTGACCTTCTCCTCCTGCTTGAGCCGCAGCAGCACGTCGGGCAGGTAGCGGCCCGGCAGCACCGTCCTCAGCCCGAGCATCACCGCGACGTAAGGGAGCCCCCAGGCGAGCACGTGGAACATCGGCGTGATCGGCATGTACACGTCCTCGCGGTGCAGGCGCTGCCCGTCCCTGGCCGAGCACAGGCTCGTCGCGGTGGTCAGCGTGTGCAGCACGATCTGCCGATGGCTGTAGCACACGCCCTTCGGGTCGCCGGTGGTCCCGGTGGTGTAGAACATGGCCGCCCGGGTGTTCTCGTCGAAGTCCTCGAAAGGGAAGTCGGGCGAGGCCTCGCCGACCAGCGCCTCGTACTCGCCGGCGACCGGGAAAGCGGTCTCCGGCACGGCCTTGCCGTCCGCCATGACCACCACCGTGCGCAGCGACTTCAGACCGTCGCGGATCTCGCCGAGGAGCGGCAGGAAATCCGCGTTGACGAGCACCACTTCGGTCGCGGCATCGTCCATGGTGTAGGCGATCTGCCGCGGCGAAAGCCGCACGTTCACCGTGAACAGGGTCGCCTCCATCATCGGTATGGCGAAGTAGGCCTCCAGGTAGCGGTGGCTGTCCCAGTCCATGACCGCGACGGTCGTCCCGCGGCGCACGCCCAAGGCGGCGAGCATGGAGGCGAGCCGGCCGATGCGCTCCCGGAAGTCGCGGTAGCGGTAGCGGCGCTCGCCGCGATAGCTGATCTCCTGCCCGCCGTGCACGGCGACGGAATTGACCAGCAGCTGCTTCACCAGCAGCGGGTAGGTGTAGGCGGAAGGGGTGGTGACGATTCTTGCGTCATTCATGCTTGTCTCCCTCCTTCGATGGGCCGGATTCGAGCGAGCGCGGGTCACGGGCACGGGCTGCGCCGGCCTGCGCGCGACCCTGCCGCCACTCCAAGCATAGCGAGCGGATGCGCCGGTGCCTGCCCTTCCTCGCAGCGAAGGGCTCCTCGGCCGGACGCAAGCGCCGGCCGCCGGGAGAGATTTCCCGCGGCGACAGGATCCTTTCCCGGTAATCGTGGTCTTGATGGAGGCGAATGCAGCGCCGGGCGTCTCTCGAGCTTGCCGAAAATCGGGGCGGAGAGCGGCGCTCGGGTCTTCGCCCCGACGGAGCGCAACGACGGAGCGGGCTGCCGTATCGGCGCTGCGGAAGCGATCGCCCGCGAGGAGCGCGGTCATGAACGAATCCCCTCGCCTGTCTCCGTCCCCCGCTTCCGACGACTGGCTCGTCGGCGGCGGCGAGACGGGCGCGCTGATCCGGACCATGGATTGGTCCAAGACCCCGCTGGGGCCGCGCGAGCGCTGGCCGCAGAGCCTGCGCACCACGGTGAACCTGTGCCTCAACTCGAACTTCCCCATCGCCATCGTGTGGGGCCCGCACAGGACACAGCTCTACAACGACGGCTACTGGCCGATCTGCGGGGCCAAGCACCCCCAGTCCATGGGCCAGGACTTCTGGGAGTGCTGGCCGACATCCAGGCCCGCAATCGGCACGGCCTTCGACCAGGCCAGCGCCGGGGAGGCGGCCTTCGTGGTGAACCAGCGCATCTTCCTGGACCGCTTCGGCTACCTCGAGGAAACCTTCTTCACCTTCTCGTTCAGCCCGATCCGCGACGAGCGCGGCGAGGTGGGCGGCCTCTTCCACCCGGTCACCGAGCTCACCCAGCAAACCCTGGCCGAACGCCGGCTGGAGGTGCTGAGGGCGGTCGGCGACGCGACCGCACATGCCGAATCGACGGACGAAACGATCGCGCAGGCCGTGGCGGCACTGGGCGGGCATGAGGTGGATCTGCCCTTCGCGCTCGTCTACCTGCCGGACGCCGAGCGCAAGCGGGCGCGGCTGGCCGGCTCGATCGGACTCGAGCCCGGAACGCCGGCAGCGCCGGCATCGATCGATATCGACTCCGGCGACGAGCGATCCTGGCCGCTCGCGCGTGTCCTCGCATCCGGCCGGGTCAAGGTGGACGAGCGCCTCTCGCAGCGCTTCGGTCCGCTCACTTGCGGCCCTTACCCCGAAACGTTGCGAAGCGCGATTCTGGTGCCGATCACGCTTTCCGGGATGGAGGACCCGGTGGCGGTGCTCATCGCCGGCATCAGCACGCGCCGGGCCCTGGACGACGCCTACCGCGACTTCTACCGCATGCTGTCGGACGCGATCGGCGCGGCGCTCTCCAGCGCACGCACCATCGAGCTCGAGCGCGAACGCGCCGAGGCACTGGCGGAGATCGACCGGGCCAAGACGGTCTTCTTCTCCAACGTCAGCCACGAATTCCGCACGCCGCTCACGCTGATGCTGGGTCCGCTCGAGGAAGTGCTCTACGACACCAGCCGGGTCCTGGCGGACTACGACCGGGAGCGGCTGGACGCCGCACACCGCAATGGGCTGCGGCTGATCAAGCTGGTCAACTCGCTGCTCGACTTCGCGCGCATCGAGGCCGGCCGGGCGCAGGCCACCTACCTGCCGACCGACCTCGCCACCTACACCGCGGAGCTCGCGAGCATGTTCCGGTCCGCCGTGGAGCGCGCGGGGCTCGAGCTCGTGGTCGACTGTCCGCCCCAGCCCGAGCCGGTGTACGTCGCCCCGGACATGTGGGAGAAGATCGTCCTGAACCTCGCCTCGAACGCCTTCAAGTTCACCTTCTCAGGCCGGATCGCGGTGCGCCTGCACGGGGAGAACGGTGCGGCCGTGCTCACCGTCTCGGACACGGGCATCGGCGTGCCCGCCGAGCACCTGCCGCGGCTCTTCGAGCGCTTTCACCGGGTGCCGAACGCGCGCAGCCGAACCTACGAAGGCAGCGGCATCGGCCTCGCACTGGTGAACGAGCTGGTGAAGCTGCATGGCGGCACGATCCGCGTCGACAGCACGCCCGGCGAGGGGACGACGTTTACCGTGACCGTGCCCTGCGGCACGGCCCATCTGCCGGCCGAGCGGATCGGCGTGCAGCCGACGCTGGCGTCCACGGCAATCGATGCGCGCGCCTTCGTCGAGGAAGCGCTGCACTGGCTGCCCGAGCCGTCCCCCGCGGCCATCGTGCCGCTTACCGACGTGCCGGAGTCATCCCCTCGTGGGGAAGCGGAAAGCGGTGCCCGCGTCCTGCTCGCCGACGACAACGCCGACATGCGCCGCTACGTACAGGCGCTGCTCACGCCGCGGTGGCGGGTGGAGGCGGTGGCCGACGGCGCCCAGGCCCTCGAGGCGATCCGACGCGAGCTGCCCGACCTCGTGCTCACCGACGTGATGATGCCCGGGCTCGACGGCTTCGGCCTGCTCGCCGCCTTGCGGGCCGACGAGCGCACGCGCTCACTGCCGGTGATCATGCTGTCGGCCCGCGCTGGCGAGGAGGCCCGGGTCGAGGGCCTCGAGGCGGGTGCCGACGATTACCTGGTGAAACCGTTCGGTGCACGCGAGCTGCGCGCACGCGTGCAGACCCATCTCGAGATCGCCCGTCTGCGGAAACAGGCGGTAGAGCTCGCGCAACACGACATCCTGACCGGCCTGCCCAACCGCGGGCTGAGCTACGAGCTCGCCGAGCGCCTGCTCGCCGCCGCCCGGCGCAGCGGGTGCCAGGTAGCGGTGCTCTTCATCGACATGGACCGTTTCAAGCCCATCAACGACACCTACGGGCACGAGATCGGCGACGAGGTGCTGAAGGAGATCGCGCAACGCCTGAAGTCCGGCGTGCGCGCCGAGGATGCGGTCGGACGCATCGGCGGCGACGAGTTCCTCGTGGTCCTCTCCCACATCCAGGACGCAGCCGACGCGGCGCGCGCCGCGCGCCATCTGACGGACAGCCTCGGCCGGCCCTACCTCGTCGACGGACTCGAGTTGCGCAGCACGCCCAGCATCGGTATCGCCCTCTTTCCCGACGACGGCGCGGACATCGACACCCTGGTGACGAATGCCGACATGGCGATGTATCACGCCAAGGAAAGCGAAAGCGGTCGGGGCGGCTTCCAGTTCTACCTGCCGCAGCTGAACGGGCGCGCGGCGCTCGCGCAGCACATCGAGGGACGCCTGCGCGATGGCTTGAAGCACGGCGAATTCGCGCTCCATTACCAGCCGATCGTGGACGCTTCGAGCGGCGCGCTGGTCGGTGCCGAGGCGTTGGCCCGCTGGCCGGCGACCGGTATCGGTCCGGACGACTTCATCCCCGTTGCAGAGGCGAGCGGCATGATCGACGAGCTCGGCGCCTGGCTGTTCCGCAAGGCGTTCGAACAAGCGCGCCAGTGGCTGGATCTCGGCCTGCCCGGCCTGACGCTGTCGATCAACGTCTCGCCCCACCAGTTGCGGCGCGAGCGAATGCCGCAGGCGATCGCCCAAGCGCTCCGCGAATGCGCCGTCGACCCGCATTCCATCCAGATCGAGCTCAGCGAGACGGCGCTGCTCAAGAACACCGACGAAGTCATCGCCACCATGCGGGCGATGAAGCGGATGGGCCTGCAGATCGTACTGGACAACTTCGGCAAGGGCCACTCGAGCCTGAGCCACCTGGGAAGGCTGCCCCTGGACGGCATCAAGATCGACCACGCGTTCGCGCGGACGCTCGTCACCGAGCCGGCCAGCATGGCGGTGGTGGACGCCATCGTCGCCATCGGCGGTGCACTCGGCCTGCCGGTGGTAGCGGAAGGCATCGAGTCGGCCGAGGTACTGGCGCACCTGCGCGAGCGGCACTGCCCCCGCGTGCAGGGCTACTATCTGTGTCCGCCGGTGGCCGCCGACGCCTTCGAGGACTGGTGTCGCCACCGCATGGCGGCCTGAACGGTCTGCGGTCGACATCGCCGCGCTAGCCCGGCCCCCGATCGCGCTGCGCCTCGTACCCGAGCGGCCCCTCGATGACGACCCCGTCGACGCCGCGCCGCCAGGCGACGGGTTGTCCGTCGACGGCCAGGGCGAGCACCGAGGGCGTGGGAACCTGGCGAACCAGCTCGTCGAGGAAGCGACAGACCGGACCGGGGTTGTCGAAACCCAGGGTGAAGGTTCGGGCGGCGCCATCCGTGGGTACGAGGGCGATGAGCTGGATGGTCATTTTTCGGGCTCTGTCGGGTTCGGGGGCGGTAGTTCCGGCCGCCATCCTCGCACCGTGGATCGGGATACGCATTCCGGAAGAATGGGTATTTGCGCGACATCCCCGTGCCGTTTCTTACCCGACGCTGTAGAACTTGCAGCATGCCGCGGCGCGCATCGCCTCAGGTCTGAAGATCCTTCTCCGTGCCGCGCGCATTCACGTTACGGCGCAGCGGCTCCTCCGGCACGATGGAGATCTTTCCGTCCGGCTCGAGCACGGCCCATTTGACCTGAGCCAGGGTCTCCAGCCCCGACTTGCGCATCTCCGAGAACACCTCGTCGGGCGTGATGCGCATGCGGTTCATGGCCTGCTCCACGAACTGCCCGTGGTGCACCACCACCGTAGGCGAGCCCAGCACGAAGGATTCGAGGCTCGAGAAGCGCTGCGTGACGACCGATGTGGCGAACACCAGGATCAGCAGCGTAGCGACCCCGACGAGCGCATTGACGACCGAGAAGTCCTCGCCCACCAGCGCCTGAGAGACGATCTCGGGGATCATCAGCAGGCTCACGAGCTCGAGAGGAGAGAGCTGTCCGAATTCGCGCTTGCCGAGCACGCGCAGGCCGACCATCACGAACAGATAGATGACGAACACGCGGAGGACGGTTTCCATGCGGCCGGACCTCCCCCTCAGGGAAAGACGATCGTCGAGAGTTTCGCTTCGAGCCTGGCTCCGGCATCGGTGGCGATGCTCACGGTGCCACGGTGGCGCCCATATGCCTCCGCCTGCACCGACCCGGTCACATGACTTTCGCCGCCCGGCGGGATGTCGCCAAGCTCGATCAGGAAACCCCGCTCGGTGACCGCCTTTGCCTCGGGCGTGAACCGCGCCTCCGAGAAGGCGGACAGATAGGCGCGATCGACGGACACGAGCACGCGCGGCAGCAGCGCGGCGCCGGTGTTGCGCACGTGAATGTCGAGCGGATGGATCGTCTTGTAGCGGAAGCGCTCGGGGTAGCTCACGCGCACCTCCAGGCCCGGCCCGCTCAGCATCACTTCTCCACCGGTGATTCCGAACGCGCCGAAGAGCGCCAGAAGGGGCAGCGCCAGCAGCAGCGGGATCCCGACCAGCTGGGTCGCGCCGAAAGACAAACGGCGCGGGATTTGCGGCGGTTCGGGGGGCACATCGTTCCGTTGTTTCATGTGGCTCCTTCCCACGGCAAGCGGCTGCGATGAAGCAAGTGCGGCTCCCGCGCGACGGACCCGCAGCGGCCCCGCGGTTCGGATCTTGCTCCCGCCGACCGGTGACTGCCGCTTCGGCAGGACACGCAGACGGGAGTGACGCCATGGAGAAGATCGGAACGGTTCGCAAGATCGCGGTGGTCCGCGCCAACGGCATCGGGGACTACGTCTTTTCCCTGCCCGCTCTGGACGCGCTGCGCGCGAGCTTCCCCGCCGCCGAGATCGTGCTGCTGGGCAAGCAGTGGCATCGGGACTATCTCACCGGCCGGCCGGGTCCGGTCGACCGGGTCGTCGCGCTCCCCGTCGCCCGGGGCCTGGGTGCACCGGAAAACGCCCGGGAAGACGCTGCCGAGCTGGAGGTCTTCTTCCGCGCGATGCGCGCGGAGCGCTTCGACCTCGCCTTCCAGTTGCACGGCGGCGGGCGCTGGTCCAACCCCTTCGCCAAGCGGCTGGGCGCACGGCTCACCTTCGGCCTGCGCTCGGCCGAGGCCGAGCCCCTCGACTATTGGATCCCCTACGTCTACTACCAGCCCGAGGTCTTCCGCTACCTCGAGGTGGTGGCGCTCGCCGGGGTCCGGCCGGTGAATTGGGAGCCCCAGATGGTGGTGACCGGCGCGGACCGCGCGGCCGCCCGCGCCGTCCTGCCCGGGGACAAGCCGGTCGCGGTGCTGCACCTCGGCGCCACCGACCCACGCCGGCGCTGGCCGGTCGAGGGCTTCGCGGCGGTGGGCGACGCGCTGGCGGAGGCGGGCGCGGCCGTTGCGGTCAACGCCATGGCCGACGAGCGCGAGCAGCTCGTCGAATTGACCGGACGCATGCGCCATCCCGTCGTAGACCTCGGCGCCGACTGCACCCTCTCCCGGCTCACCGGCGTGCTCGCGCGCGCCCGGCTGATCGTCGCCAACGACTCGGGCCCGCTGCACCTCGGGCGCGCGGTGGGCGCCGCCACGGTCGGCATCTACTGGTGCGGCAACCTCATCAACGCCGGCCCCACCGGCCGCGCCCGCCACCGGCCGCTGATCTCCTGGCGCCTCGTGTGTCCGGAGTGCGGGGTGAATACCATCGAGCGGCGCTGCGGGCACGACGCCTCCTTCGTGGCGGATATCCGGCCGGAGGAGGCGATCGAAGCGGCCCTGGACCTGTGGCGGACCGCGCCGACCGAGACCGTCGGTGCTAGCCCTGCGGAGCGCCGTCCCGGCTCGCGAGCAGCACGACCGGACGGTGCCCGGGCGGGCGTCGCAGCCTCGCCGCAGTCTCCCGCGCCCTGAGCTGGCCGCAGCCGGCGTCAACGTCCTGGCCCGCCGACTGGCGCAGCTTGGTGAGCACCCCGCGCCGGTGCAGCGAGCGGGCGATCTCCGCGGCGCGCTCCCGGGACGGACGACGGTAGGCCAGCCCCTCCACCGTGTTGTAGGGAATCATGTTCATCACCGCGTACTTGCCGCGCAGCAGGCGCACGATGGCGTCCAGCTCCTCCTCGGTGTCGTTCACGCCCTCGATCAGGGTCCACTGGTACTGGATCGGGTAGCTGGTGGCACGGGAGTACGCATCCGCCAGGGCGACCAGCTCCTCCGGATCGATGCGCGGTGCGTTGGGCATCAGCTCGGCGCGCAGGTCGGCGCGGGTCGAGTGCAGCGACAGGGCGAGCGCCGGCTTCACCTCGCCCTGGGGCAGGCGCTCGAACACCCGGTGGTCCCCGACGGTGGAGAAGACGAGATTCTTGTGGGCGATGCCGCCCACGGTGCCGAGCAGGTCGATCGCCTCGAGCACGTTGTCCATGTTGTGGGACGGCTCGCCCATGCCCATGAACACCACCTTGCGCACCGCGCGGCGGCTGCGCGCGAGCGCCACCTGGGCGACGATCTCGGCGCTGCCCAGCTGGCGCAGCAGCCCGCCCTTGCCGGTCATGCAGAAGCTGCAGCCGACCGCGCAGCCGACCTGGGTCGACACGCACAGGCCGTCCCGCGGCAGCAGCACGCTCTCCACCGTCTGCCCGTCGGCGAGCCCCACGAGGAGCCGCGCCGAGCCGTCCTCGCCCGGATGCTCGGAGCGCAGCCGCGCGAGCGACGCGAGCTCGCCGGCGAGCCCGGGCAGGTCCTCTCGGACCGCCAGCGGCAGGAAGTCCTCGTGCCAGCGGCGCTCGGCGTCCTGCGGCAGGGCCATCACCCAGTTCTGCAGCACGCGCTGCTCGTGGCCGGGTTTGGCGCCCAGCGCGCGGAGCCGCTGGCGGATGTGTTCGATGCGCATGGAGGATCTTGTCTGGAAGCGATTACGGCACCGATGGGCCGAAAGGCACGGATTCTACCCCCGAAAAAAAGAACCCAGCCCCACCGCGGACAGCGGGGCTGGGCAGGGGGGAAGCGACGGGCACTGAATGAGAGGAGACGCCGGCGCCCGCCGCAGGGAGAACCCGATCGTCTAGAAGGCCGCCTCGGAAAAGCGCGACACCGGACCGCCCGCCTCGCGCACCGTTTCGGCATGGGCCAGCGCGCGTGGGGCGATGCCGGCCATGTAGAAGCGGGCGAGCTCGACGAGGCTCGCGAGATAGGCCCCATCGCCCTCCCCGGCCGCCAACCGCCGCTGGGCCGCCTGCGCGGCGCGGGCGAGCTGCCAGCCTCCGACCACGGTGCCCAGCAGATGCAGGAAGGGCACGGCGCCGGCGAGCACGTCGGCGAGGTTGTCCTTGCCGTTGGCGAGCACCCAGTCCAGCGCGCTCTCGAGGTTTTCCGCGTGCGTGGAGAGATCCACGCCGATCGACACCAGCACCGGGTCCTCGGCGAGCTGCGCGGTGGTGCCGCGGATGTCGGCGAGGAGCTCGCGCAGGGTCGCGCCCTCCTCGCGCAGGATCTTGCGCCCGACGAGGTCGTTCGCCTGGATGCCGGTGGTGCCCTCGTAGATGGTGATGATGCGGGCGTCGCGGAAATACTGGGCGATGCCGGTCTCCTCCACGAAGCCCATCCCGCCGAAGACCTGGATGGCGTCGTCGCACACCTCGTTGCCGATCTCGGTGCACCAGCCCTTGGCGACCGGCATCAGCAGATCGACGTAGCGGCGGCATTTGTCGGCCTGGGCCGCGTCCGGATGGTGGTGAGCGACGTCGAACCAGCCCGCGGCGGTATAGAGCAGGGCGCGCATCGCCATGACGCGGGCGCGCATGGAGAGCAGGTTCCGCTTCACGTCCGGGTGATGGATGATGGGGAGCCCCGCCTCGCCGGTGAGCGCATTGCGGCCCTGCACCCGCTCGCGGGCGTAGGCGAGCGCCGCCTGGTAGGCGCGCTCGGCAAGGCCCGCGCCCTGCACACCGACGCCGAAGCGCGCCTCGTTCATCATGATGAACATGGTCTCCAGCCCACGGTTGGGCTCGCCCACCAGCCAGCCCGTCGCCCCGCCCTCGTCGCCGTAGCTCATGGTGCAGGTGGGGCTGCCGTGGATGCCCATCTTGTGCTCGATGGCGATGCAGCGCACGTCGTTCTTCGCGCCGGGGTTCCCGTCCGCGTCGAGCAGGTACTTGGGCACGATGAACAGCGAGAGGCCCTTCACTCCCGCCGGCGCGTCGGGCAGGCGCGCCAGCACGAGGTGCACGATGTTGGGGGTGAGCTCGTGCTCGCCGTAGGAGATGAAGATCTTCTGGCCGAAGAGCTTGTAGGTGCCGTCGCCCGCGGGCTCCGCGCGACAGCGGGTGGCGGCGAGATCGGAGCCGGCCTGGGGCTCGGTGAGGTTCATGGTGCTGCCCCACTCGCCGCTCACCACCTTCCCGAGCCAGGTGGCCTTCTGGTCCTCGCTCGCCGCGATCTGCAGCGCCTCGGCCTGGCTCACGTTCAGTTGCGGCAGCATGGTGAAGGCCATGTTGGTGGAGAACCACATCTCCCACACCGGG
Organism: Azoarcus sp.; assembly: GCA_020725025.1. Classification (GTDB taxonomy): domain Bacteria; phylum Pseudomonadota; class Gammaproteobacteria; order Burkholderiales; family Rhodocyclaceae; genus Aromatoleum. The sequence continues at coordinate 8,691 of DYFV01000014.1, read as the reverse complement.
GTGGACACCAGCTTGGGCAGGCCCTGGCCGCCGTGTTCGGTCGGTGCGGAGAGCCCGATCCAGCCCGACTCCCTGAACAGGTCGTAGGCCTCCTGCCAGCCGTCGGGGGTGACCACCCGACCGTCCGCGGTGAGCCGGCAGCCCTGCAGATCGCCCTGGCGGTTGATCGGCGCAAGCACGCCGGCGGCGAACTTGCCCGCCTCCTCCAGGATGGCGGCGACGAGATCCGGCGTGGCCTCCTCGCAGCCGGGAAGCGCCGCGATCTCGTCGAGCCCGGCGAGCTCGGACAGGATGAACTGCATGTCGCGCAGCGGGGCGGTGTAGTCGATCATGATGCGGGCCTCCTCATTCGCAGGCGGCGCGGATGTCTTCGGGAATCGGCACGGCCTTGATGCGCAGCGGGTTCTCCGGATCCTGGATGGCGAAGACGCGCACCTCGCGGCCCTCGCACAGCACGGTGTCGCCACGGCGCGCCACGTGGCGCATGACGAAGCTCTTGCCGCGCCACTCCTCCACCGACGACTCGATCTCGATGTCCTCGCCGTAGGTCGCCGAGCTCATGAAACGCGCCTGCGCATCCACCAGCGGCGTGCCGATGATGCCGCGCGTGGCGGCGGTCTCGCGCCAGCTCGGCACGCCGCAGGCGGTGAAGAACTCGCGGCTCGAGGTGTCGAACCACTTGAAGTAGTTGGCGAAGAACACGATCTGCGCGGGATCGCAGTCGGAGAACGCGATACGCATCCGGTAGGTGTTGCTGCGGGGCATGGTGCTTCCGTCCCTGTACGGCGGTTGTTCGAGCGGACCGCCTCGCGGCGGCCCGGGTGGTTTCTTCGTTGCAATGCTCGTCCCGCAGGCCCTCACCCGCGGGACGAGCCCCTTCATCAGAAGATGTAGCGCATCCCCGCCATGAAGCCGTTCTGGCTCTCGCCCGCCGCCGGCGCAGTGCCGGCGCCGGCCCCGGACAGCCCATAGGTCGCCTTCGAGCTGTTGGTGATGTGGCCCACCTGGCCGTAGACGTCCAGGCCCCGGTCGAGGGTGTAGAACGCGCGCACCACGGACAGGGTCGCATCGCGATCCTGGTCGTCGTTGACGATGCGGTGGATGCCGCCGTCGATCTTGACCACCGGGCTGATCTTGTAGCTGGCGGTCACGTAGTAGATGTCGGACTCCACGTCCATGGCGCTGGTGTCCACCTTGCGCCCGAGCCAACCGACGCCGAGCCTGGCATCGCCGAAATTGGCGTAGCCGCCCAGGGTCGTGCGGGTATCGGTGTCGCCGGAGTCGCCGAAGGCGAACGGGGCCGCCCCGTTGAAGAAGAAGGCCGTCGCACCGGTGCCGCCCTTGACCTGGTCGATCGCGCCGGCCACGCCGAAGCGGGCGCTGTCGTAGCGGAGCAGGGCCGACCAGGCCCTGCATTCCTGGGTGTCGCCGATATTGTTCTGTTCGCCGGCACACGTGCCCGAGGCCGGTGCGCCGCCGCTGGTATCGCGGCCGAAGGAATAGGCGAGACCCGCCGACACGCTGCCGAATTTGTGCTTCCATGCCAGCGAGTTGTCGTAGCGCGAATTGGGCAGGTAGGCGTCGAGCGAACCGAGGGCGTAGATGTTCGGCCCGAGCTGGTCGACGCCCATCATGCCCTGGGTCAGCATCGACCACTGGCGGCCGAAGGTGAAGCTGCCCGCCGGGGTCTGCAGGCCGACGAAGATCTGGCGACCGAAGATGCGGTCGGCAGTGGCGGGCGAGCCGCTCTGGCCCTGGGTGCCGTCGTCGAGGTTGAAGCCCGCTTCGAGCGTACCGATGGCGGCGTAGCCGGGTTTGAACTCCTTGTTGAGCCTGAAGCCGATCCGCGAGGGCAGCGTGGCCGTGATGCCGGGCACGCGGGTGAGGCTCTTGCCATTGGCACCGATGTTGGTGATGTGCTCGACGCCCGCGTCGAGAATGCCGTAGATCGTGACCGCGGGGGCGGCCGGGGCTGCCGCGGCGGCCGCGGGCGCCGCGGCCGGAGCCTTCGCCGCGGCGGTCTTCTCCGCCTGGCGCTCGGCGAGCAGTTGCTGCAGCAGCGCGCGCTGTTCGGCCAGCTCGCGCTTGAGCGCCTCGATTTCGGTTTCGGCCATGGCCGGATAGGCGGCACCCATGCCGATGGCCGCAGCGATGGCCAGGCTCAGGGTGCGCGTCTTTCCGGCGAATTTCATCTTTGTCATTTTCAACCTCCTCCTTTTTCCCGGCCCAGCGCCGGACTCTTTGGCCCCGCAGGGCCGCTCCGAACTCGAGAGGCCCCGCCCGAGGGCGGGTCTCGCGTTCATTCGGTGCGCACGCTCCCCTCGCCGGCGCAAAGACGGCGATTCGGTCCCCTCGGGGGCGTGCTTGTGTCGGGTGATGCGGCGTGCCCGGGCGGGTCACGCCGAAGGCTTATGTGCTCATGGCGGTGTCGTCCATGGGGCGGGCGTCGCCGTCATCGCGGGGCCAGACGGATGGCACCGTCGAGCCGGATGGTTTCGCCGTTCAGCATCACGTTCTCGACGATGCTTCGGGCGAGCTGCGCGAACTCGGCCGGCTGGCCGAGGCGCTGCGGAAAAGGCACGGCCTCGGCCAGCGACTGCTGCACCTCGGGCGGCAGGGTGTGCATCATCGGCGTGAGGAAGAGACCGGGGGCGATGGTCACGACGCGGATCCCGGAGCGCGCGAGCTCGCGGGCGATCGGCAGCGTCATCGACACGATGCCGCCCTTGGACGCGGCGTAGGCCGCCTGCCCGACCTGGCCGTCGTAGGCCGCCACCGAGGCGGTGTTGATGATGACGCCGCGCTCGCCGTCGGCTTGGGGCTCGCCTTTGGCCATGGCCTCGGCGGCGAGCCGGATCATGTTGAAGGTGCCGACGAGGTTCACCTCGATGGTGCGGGCGAAGCTCGAGAGCGGCTGCACCCCCTCCTTGCCCAGCACCTTGGCGGCGGTGCCGATGCCCGCGCAGTTCACCAGGCCCTGCAGGCCGCCGAAGCGCGACAGCGCGAGCTCGACCGCGCCGCGGGCGTCGGCCTCGTCGGCGACGTTGGTGCGGTGGAAGGCCGCCCGCGGCCCCAGCTCGTCGGCGAGCCGCGAGCCGGCATCCACGTTGAGGTCGGCGATCACCACGTTGGCACCCGCCCCATGGAAGGCGCGCACAGTGGCCTCGCCCAGGCCCGAGGCCCCGCCGGTGACGATGAAGGTGTTGTTCTCGAATTTCATTGCTGGTCCTCGCGAGCGCCTGCTCGAGCCGCTCCGCCCCTTGTGACGATGAGTGTGATCCCGCTCCCGGCGAGGCAATAGCCGCGCCGGGCACTATCAGCTATAGCGTTTTGCGATTCGGTCACGCGCGATATCCGGTTTCGCCGGCTGTCACCCCGCGTTCTCCACGATGATGGCCACGCCCTGCCCGCCCCCGGCGCAGGCCGAAGAGACACCGAACTGCAGCCCCGCCTCCTTCAGCCCGCGCGCCACCGTGGTGGTGAGCCGCACGCCCGAGGCACCCAGAGGGTGGCCGATGGCGATCGCGCCGCCGTGCACGTTCGCCTTTTCACGGTCGAGCCCCAGTTCACGCTCGCAGGCCAGGTACTGGGCGCCGAAGGCCTCGTTGATCTCGATCCGGCCGAGGTCGCCCACGGTGAGCCCGGCCGCCTTCGCCGCGGCGCGGATCGCCGGGGCGGGGCCGATGCCCATGATCTCGGGCGGCACCGCCACCGCCGCGCCGGCCACGATGCGGGCCAGCGGCTTCACGCCGTTGGCCCGCACCCAGTCGCCGTGGGCGACGAGCACCGCCGCCGCGCCATCGACGATGGCCGAGCTGTTGCCGCCGGTCTGCACGCCGCCGAAGGCGGGCTTGAGCTTCTGCAGCGTTTCGAAGCTCGTCGGACGCACGTGGCCGTCGCGCTCGAAGCGCTCGGCGCGGTCGGCGAGCTTGAGGCCGCGAGGGTTGTAGCCTTCGAGCTCCCACTTCGCATTGACGACGGGCGCCACCTCGTCGGCGAACCAGCCCGCCTCCCATGCCGCCAGCGCGCGCTCGAAACTCTGCGCCGCGAAGCGGTCGGTCTCCTCCCGGGAGATGCCGTAACGCCTGGCGAGGTTCTCGGCGGTGTCGCCCATGCTGCCGCCGAAGGTGGTGTCCTTGGTCGCCTCCCACAGGAAGTCGCGGAAGTCGACCTGGCCCATGCGAAAACCGGCCCGGTGGGTATAGGCCGCCACCGGATTGCGCGACATCGATTCCGTGCCGACCGCGAGGGCCACCTGGGCCTTGCCGAGCTTGATCTGGTCGGCGGCGGTCAGGATGGCCTCGAAGCCGGTGCCGCACAGGCGTTGCACCAGCACCGCCGGCACGTTGGGATTCACGCCGGAATAGAGGCCGATCTGGCGCGGCATGAAGTAGGCGTCGAAGCTCGCCTGGGCCATGTTGCCGGCGACGATGGCCTGCACCGCCGAAGCGGGGACGCCGCTCTTCTCGAACAGCGCCCGCGCGGCGTAGATCGCGAGGTCGGTGGGCGAGACCTCGCGCAGCACGCCGTTGTAGTCGGCGAAGGGCGTACGCTGCCCCGCCACCAGCCAGATGTCGTCGTAGCGGCCGACGAGCGCGGCCGCCTCGGAGGATTCGAAATGGTTCACGTCTGGGGTCCCTTGCCTTTGCGGGTGAGGAAGTGGCCGATGCGTTCGGCGACTTCCGGGCTCGTCTGGGTGAGCGCCGCGGTGAGCGACTCGACGAAGAGCCCGTCGTCGCTCGCCATGTTGTCGATGCGGGAGATGGCCGAGACCATCGCCCAGTTGGCCATGGGCGCGTTCTCGGCGATGCGGGCGGCGAGCTGACGCGCCTTGGCCAGGGCTTCGCCGGGGCCCACGAGGTAGTGCGAAAGGCCCAGGCGCTGGCCTTCCTCGGCGTCGAGGATACGGCCGGTGAGCATCATTTCGCACATGCGCCCCGGGCCGACGATCTTCGCCACCCGCACCGAGGCACCGCCGCCCACGAAGATGCCGTGGCGCCCTTCCGGGAGCTGGTAGATGGTGCTGGGCTCGGCCACCCGCACGTGGGTGGCGGATGCAAGCTCCAGCCCGCCGCCGATCACCGCGCCCTGCATGGCGGCGACCACCGGGATGCCACCGTTCTGGATGCGGTCGAAGATGCGGTGCCAACCGCGCGAATGCTGCATCACGCCGAAGGGCTCACGGTGCTGGTGCTCCGCGAGATCCAGTCCGGCGCAGAAGTGCTCGCCCTCCCCCGCGAGGATGACGACCCGCGTGCCCTCGGGCGCCGCCGCCAGTGCCGCATCCAGCGCTGCCAGCAGGCGGTCGCTCACCGCGTTGCGCTTTTCGGGACGCGCCAGGGTCACGGTGTAGATACCGTCCTCGGACGCGGTCTTGACCAGTTGTTCGCTCATTCTCGTTTTCCCTTGGTGAATCAGACGGCGGAGTGGACCGTGATGACGGTCTTGTCGAGCACGTCGGCATAAAGGAACTGCACCAGGTCGGCACGGCGCGTGAGCACCGCGCGCTGGTTGATGTAGCCCTTGTCGGTGATCTCGCCCGCCTCCACCGACGGCGGCTCGGCCATCAGCAGCGCACGCGACGGGTAAGTGGAGGAGCCGCCCCCCTGCTGCTTCAGCAGCGCCATCCCGCGGCGCACCTGCTGCACCACGGCGGGGTTGCCTAGCACCTGGTCCAGGGGCGCGTCGGGCGGCAGACCGGGGCACAGCCGCCGGCACTCGGGGATGTTGGGGAAGATCAGGAAGCCGATCTCGTCCCGGTCGTGGCCGGTCACCACGATGTCCTGGGCTACCGGGCGCATCGAGTCGATGCCCGCCACGCGAAGCGAGCCGACGTGCACCCAGGTGCCGGTGAGCAGTTTGAAGTCCTCGCCCACCCGCCCGTCGAACACCAGCCCCTTCTCGGGATGGGCCGGGTCGACGAACTCGACCGCGTCGCCGATGAGATAGAAGCCTTCCTCGTCGAAGGACTTGGCGGTGATGTCGGGCTGCTTCCAGTAGCCGGGGAAGACGTTGGGCCCCTTCACCCGCACCTCCAGCTTGTCGCCGGAGGGCACGAGCTTGAGGGTGGTGCCGGGGACGGGCACGCCGATAACCCCCGGGCGCTCGGCCTCGAAGTGGCAGTCGGTGCACATCGGGGCGGTCTCGGTCGAGCCCCAGGAGGAGGTCATGACGACCTTGTGCCCGGTGGTCTGCTCGGCGAGGTCCTCGAGCGCCTCCCACAGGTGGTGGGGCAGCGCCGCGCCGGCGTAGAAGATGAGGTTCAGGCGGCTGAAGAAGGTCTCGCGCAACTGCGCGTCCTCGCGCAGGAGCGGCACCAGCATGTCGTAGGCGCGCGGCACGTTGAAGTACACCGTGGGCGCGATCTCCTTGAGGTTGCGCACGGTCTGGGCGAGGCCCTGCGGGGTGGGCTTGCCGTCGTCGATCCAGATGGTGCCGCCCCAGCGCAGGACCATGTTGAGGTTGTGGTTGCTGCCGAAGGTGTGGCTCCACGGCAGCCACTCGACGAGCACCGGCCGGTTCTCGGCGAGGAAGGGCCACACCAGCTCCTTGGCGAGCTGGTTGGAGCACAGCATGCGGTGAGTGTTGATTACCGCCTTGGGCACGCCCACCGAGCCGGAGGTGAACAGGAACTTGGCGATGGTGTCGGGGGTGATCCCGGCGAACGCGGCCATCACCGCCGCCTCGTCGGGCGCGACCTCGATTTCCTTGAAAGGCACGCTGCCTTCGGTCGCTTGGCTGCGCCCGCCGGCGAGCACCACGCCGTCGTGCAGGTCGCGGATGGCGGCGAGCGCCGGGCCGAAGCGCTCCACCGGATCGGCGTAGATCACGCCGGGCTTCAGGAGCTCGATGTTGCCCTTGAGCTTGGCATGGTCCTTCGACATCAGCGAGTTGCCCGGCGAGATGGAGCAGGAGGGCACGCCGATGTGCATGGCCGCGAGCATCAGCAGCGCATGCTCGATGGAATTGTCCGAAAGGATCACCACCGGGCGCTCGGCCGACAGGTTCTGGCGCAGCAGCCAGGTGGCGATGCGGATCACGCGGCGGCGGGTCTCGCCCCAGGTGATCTTGTCCCACTCGCCGGCGGCGTTTCGCTCGGCAAGGAAAAGCGTGTCGGGCGTGGCCGCCGCCCACTGTTCCAGCCACTCGCCCACACAGCGGGCATAGGTTTGCGGAAGGGGTATCCCGGACCGCAGGATGCGCGCGCCGTCCGCACGCATATCGACATTCACGACCGGCTTGGCGAACATCCGGTCGGTGTCACGAATCACATCTGTCATGGGTTCCTCCCCCCTTCCAGTCTCTCTGTACTTCCCGCAGGAGCGGCGTCGGCCGCCCCTGCGGAGTCGTCCTCAGTTGCCGAGCAGCTTGTAGCCGCCGTTCTCGACCTTGATCAGCACCCGGGCGCGCTCGTCCGTACCGAAGTGATCGCCGGTGCTCATGTTGTAGACCCCGTGGGTGGCCACCACCTCCTTGCTGGCCTCGATCGCGTCGCGCAGCGCCTTGCGGAACTCGGGTGTACCCGGCTTGCCGCCCTTGAGCGCGACCGGAATGGCCTGCTGCAGCAGGAGGAAGGCGTCGTAGGCGTGGCCGGCGAAGGAGGAGAAGGAGTTCTCGCCGTATTTCGCCTCGTAGGTCTTCACGAAATCCTGGCCGATCCTCTTGGACGGATGGCTGGCGGCGACCTGGTCGGCGACCACGACGGGGCCGATGGGCATGATCGCGCCTTCGGCAGCCTTGCCCGCCACCCGCAGGAAGGCCGGGTTGGCGGCGGCGTGGGTCTGGTAGATCTGGCCCTTGTAGCCGCGCTCGACCAGGCTGGACTGGGGCAGCGCCGCCGGGCTGCCCGAGCCCACCACCAGCACCGCGTCGGGCCGCGCAGAGACGAGCTTCAGCACCTGGCCGCTCACCGAGGTGTCGGTGCGGTTGAAGCGCTCGACCGGGCCGAACTTGATCCCTTCCTTCTCCAGCATCGGTTTGATCGCGTTGATCCAGTCCTCGCCGTAGGCATCGGAGTAGCCGATGAAGCCGAGCGACTTCACGCCGGTCTTCTTCATGTGCTCGATCAGCGCGCTCGCCATCACCCGATTGGGCTGGGGCAGGCGGAACACCCACGTCTCCTTGTCGGCCGGCACGGTGACCGGCGCGAGGGCGAGCTGCGGCGTCTGCGACTCGTTGGCCACTTCGGCGATCGCCGCCGAGGCCGGCGTGGCCGAGGAGCCGATCAGCACGTCCACCTTGTCCTCGGACACCAGCTTGCGCGCGTTCTTGGTGCCGAGGGAGGGGTCGGTGGCGTCGTCGAGGACGATGTACTCGATCTTCTGGCCCGCCACCTCGCCCGGGAGCAGCGCGAAGACGTTCTTTTCCGGAATCCCGAGGGCGGCGGCCGGCCCGGTGGCCGACAGGGACACCCCGACCTTGACCTGGGCGAAGGCCGGGGCGGCGGCGAACATCGCTGCGACCGAAGCGGCCATGACAAGCTTGGTGAATCTCATCTCTGTACTCCTCCTGGTGACGTCGTCTCGCCGGGTCTCGCTCCGGCCGGTTGTTGATCCATGTTCCGGTCGCGTTGGCTGTCGCTTCGCGACTCTCGTCCTCACACCTGCCCGCCGCCTCAGGCGGCGAGCATGTCCTGATGCTTGCCGCCCAGCCCCAGATAGGTCTCGATCACCCGTGCGTCGTCGGCGAGCT
>DYFV01000116.1 GCA_020725025.1 Azoarcus sp. | reverse complement strand
CCCCTCTCTGCAAGCCCCTCCGGGCTTTTGCACACTGTTCAGAACACTACCGGGCCGGCTCGAGCCGCGCCGACGGGGACTCCTCCTCCTGGCGTTCTGACGGCTGTTTACTTCTGCGGCGTCCCCTCGGGACCTGCCGCCCCCGCGGCGCCGCCCGGCTGGTCGCCGGTGCGCGTGCGCGCCTGTGCGCGGCTCGCGCTCTCGTCGCCCGCGTACTTGCTCTGTTCGGCGAAGGCCACGTAGTCGAAGCGTCCGTAGTCGCCCACCGCCGCAGTCGTGTAGGGCAGCGGATAGGCGTAGGCCGACGGGTAATAGCCGTGCCACGGATAGGCGTACCAGCCGGGCGCACCCCAGGTGCCGGCGGTTCGGTCGACGATCAGGCTCTGGACCTCGCCCTGGGAGTCGAAGATCACGTCGGTCACCAGGCCGTAGCGCGGCACGTCCAACAGGCTCGCGTAGTCTCCGATCAGCTCGTTCACGCGCCACGCACCTTGACCGGCAGGCACGTTCTCACCTTGCGGCACCTTGCCATAGAGGGAATATGTGCCGCCCTCGACCTCCTTCAGCGGCACCTGTATCCATTCCATGTTGGGACCGATGGTCACGTCCTTCCAGGGCACGCCGATGTGCTGGTCGGCGATCTCGAGGAATCCGCCGACCTCCACCACCACGCGGCTGATCTTGTCGTCGGGACCGACGATGATGTCCTTCACCTCGCCGATCTCCTCGTTCTTCTGGCCGCGCACGTCGGCGCCGATCATCTCGTCGGCGCTCCAGGTATTCGTGTAGAGCACCGCAACGTCCCAACCGGCCAGATCGCGGGGCTGTTGCTGTTGCGTTTGCTGTTGCGTTTGCTGCTGCGTTTGCTGCGGTTGCTGCGTTTGCTGCTGTTGCTGCGCCGACACGGCAACCACCGGTATGGCGAGCGTGGCGGCGACGCAGAGGGCAGCTGTAGTTCGCCTTGGCTTCGTTTGCATGAGCTTCTCCTCCAAGAACGCAACGGCTCTTCCGCTGCTCCACGGCTCCTTGCAATCGGCGTACCGAGGCCCGGAGAGGGCCGCGGCTTGGGGATCTGCTCGCCGCCTGGGCGAGCGCGCCGCTCACTGCTCCGCCATGCACAGCACGCTGGGGTCGTCTTCGCCCGCACCGGCCATGCGATCGAGCTGTGCCAGCACTTCCATGCTGGCGCGCTCCATCAGGGCAAGCTGGCGAAGGCCGGCTTCGACGTCGCCGGCGCGGTAGGCCGCAGTGGCCGCGTGGCCGTGTTCATGCACCCGCTGGTGCGGAGGCTCGAGCTCTCGGTAGCCCGGGAGCTTCGAGAAGCAGTCCTTGCCGTCGCCTTCGTAGTACCACTTTCCGAGGCGGCAGGAGGTATGGCTGGAGAAGTCGCCGGGCAGCTTGTCGGACAGGCCCAGGAAAACCTGGTAGATCTCCTGCTTGTAGACGAGATGGTCGGTCTTGGCGGTCTCGACGAAGCTGCGCAGCGCGGTGGCGCCGAGCTTGCTGGTGAGCCGCGAGCTGATCTGCAGCAATCCGTCGATGTTGGCGAAGGCGTTTTCGCCCTCATGCTGGATGTTGGCGAGCTCTTTCGGATCGATCTCCGAGACCGCCCTCAGCTTCATCGTCTCCTGCCCGATGCGGGTGACGAGCGCCGAGATCTCGGCGGTGGACGCCCGGGTCCGTTCGGCGAGCTTGCGCACCTCGTCGGCAACCACGGCGAAGCCTCGCCCCTGCTCGCCGGCGCGCGCAGCCTCGATCGCGGCATTGAGCGCGAGGAGGTTGGTCTGATCGGCGATGTCCTGAATCAGATGCACGATGCTGTCGATCCGGCCGGTCTGCTCATTGAGCCTCGCGACGGCCTCGGCACTGCCGTTTGCGCGGTCGACGAGCTCCTTCACCCGCTGCACCACGGCCGCGACGACCTGCTTGCTCTCCGCGGTTTCGCTCGTCGTACGGACGGCCTCGTGGGTTTCCGATTTCATTGCGGCGGCCATCGCCGCCAGACTGGACTGCAGCAGCTTGGCCGACTGGGCGAACTGTCCGAGCGGCTCGCTCAAGCCGTCGAAAATCAGGGCTCGTCGGGCGAGCTCGCGATTCTCCGTCTGCAGGCGTTCGTGCTCGCTCGTCAGGCGACCGGCGTCCCCCCGACAGTCGGACAGCTGTTGTCGTAGAAGCCCGATTTCGTTGTTCAGTCGGGCGATTTCTCGAGTCTTGCTGTTGCCGAACATGCATAGCTCCAGGCGAGGGTCCGGGTGTCGGGTTCGGTTCGGGAGGCGGGCGCGGCGTCCGGGCCGCGATCCTGCTCCAATCACCATATGGCAATTTACTGATGAAGACCGCGGATGTCGAGTACGGGCGTGCAGCCCCCCCGGAGCCGGTGTTGCCCGTGCAGGCGCTCGAAGGCAGCGCTCAGACGAAAGCGCTTCTGCCTTTCACGAGGAGGAAGGTATTCCTCGACGCGGACGGAAGGCTTGCTGCGCCCCGGCCGTCGCCGCTCGCCGCGGCCGGGGTGCCATCCAGCGCCTCAGCGCCGGCTGAGGAACCAGGCGAGCAGGGCGCCTGCCACCGCCGCCGTCCCGGCGACTGCCCAGGGGTGCTGGTGGGCCAGCTCACTCGTGGCGCCCGTCGCCGCCCGGGCGCGCTTCGCGGCGGTGCCGCTCAGGCGCTCCAGCTCGTGCCGGGCCACTTCCAGCCGGTGACCGAGTCGCGCGCGGGTGCCCGTGAGCTGCTTCGAGCCTTCCTTGCCGATCGCCTCCAGCAGCTGCTCGGTTTCGGTCACGGCGCCCTGAAGGTTCTTCTCGATCCGATGGGCGCTGTTGGCGAGTCTAGATGTCATGATGACCTCCTTCGCGAGCCGTTCTTTTCCAAGAGGTGGGGCGGATTCCACGCGTTGGTCGTGGGGGCGGCCAGGCCCGCGCTGCACCGCACCGCGAAACACCTCGCGTGCTCCTTGGCCCCCGCCTCAAAAAAACTAGACTTCGGGTGAGGGATGCGGTTCCGACACCCGCCCGGGCGAGGCCCGGGAGCCGGGGCCTGCGGGGGCCGGATGTCCTCGCGGTGCCGCAAGCCGCTTTGCCGGCGTCGGCCGGCGCTGAACAGGGGAAGCGGACGCGCCTGTCCGCTTCCCGAGGAGGTCCCGTGACCACTTTCGTGATGATTACCCGTCTTTCACCCGAAGCGCTGCGCGCGCCGAGTGCCATGGAGGATTTCGAGAAGCGGGCCATGACCCATATTCGCGACGACCTCCCGTCGGTCCACTGGCTGCACAGCTGGGCCGTGCTCGGCCCCTGCGACTACGTGGACGTGTTCGAAGCCCCCGACATCGACACGGCGATGCAGGTCTCCGCCGTCTTCCGCACCTTCGGCCGCGTGCACTCCGAGATCTGGCCGGCGACCGACTGGAGCCGCTTCAAGGAGTTGCTCCACGGCTTGCCCAACCGTTGAGAACCCATGCCCCGTCGGGGTGAGGACAGGCTTGCCTGACGGCGTGAAGGCCGGCCGGTGGCAGGGCCCTCGTCCTTCGAGGTGTGCGATGAACGCAGCGCAGGAGATCACGCTCTTCCTTTGCGGAGACGTGATGACGGGGCGGGGCATCGACCAGCTCCTGCCCCGTCCGGGCAGCCCGCAGCTGCACGAGCCGCACGCCGCGTCTGCCCTGGAGTACGTCGCTCTGGCGGAGCGCCGCTGCGGTCCGATCTCGCGGCCGGTGGGGCCCGACGGCATCTGGGGCGACGCGCTGGCCGTTCTCGAAGCGCTGCGCCCGGACCTGCGGGTGATCAACCTCGAGACGGCGGTGACGGCGAGCGAGGACGCCTGGCCCGGCAAATGTATCCACTACCGTATGCATCCGGCGAACGTCACCGCACTGCGGGCGCTGGCGCCGGACTGCTGCGTGCTGGCCAACAACCATGTGCTGGACTGGGGACGCGCCGGCCTGCACGAGACGCTCGACGTCCTTCATGCTGCGGGTATCCGCACCGCCGGTGCCGGCCGCGACCGGTCCGAGGCTGCCGCCGCGGCGCGGCTCGCGCTGGACCGGGGCGGACGGGGAGGGGGCGAGGTGCTGGTGTTCGCCTTCGCGGTCGAGAGCAGCGGCGTGCCCGACGACTGGGCGGCCACCGACGCTCGCGCCGGCGTCGCCTGGCTGCCCGACCTCGCACCCGCGCGGGCGGCGGAGGTCCTCGACGCGGTGGGTGCCCAGCGGCGTCCCGGGGACGCCGCGGTCGTCTCGATCCACTGGGGCGGGAACTGGCGCCTCCGCATCCTGCCCGAAGAGCGCGCCTTCGCGCGGCGATTGATCGAAGGCGGCGTGGACCTGGTGCACGGCCACTCGTCCCATCATCCGCGCGGTATCGAGGTTCACCGCGAGCGACTCATCCTCTACGGCTGCGGCGACTTCCTGAACGATTACGAGGGCATTTCCGGGTACGAGGCCTTCCGCCCGGATCTCGCCATGATGTACTTCCCGACCATAGAGGTCGGCTCCGGGCGGCTGCTCCGGCTCGAGCTCGTGCCGGTGCGGATCGCCCGGATGCGGGTTATCCGAGCGAACGACGAAGAGGCGTCCTGGCTACAGGCCCTGCTGAACCGGGAGGGCGAGGTGCTGGGGACGCGAGCGGAGCGGGTGCCGGGGGGCGCGTCCGGCGCGCTTCGCCTTCATTGGCGCAGCGAGGTCGCCTGAGCGGGCCCGCATCCCGTTCCGGCGCGGGCTTGCCGGCTTCGTAGCCCGGATGGAGCCCCGGCGCAATCCGGGAGGAGCCGCGAAAGAATGAACGGCGGCGAAACGATCAGCGCCTGCCCCGGGTTCCGGCGCACTTCATCCGGGGTATGCAGATGCGCTAGCGGCAGCCCACTGCGTCCCGCTGCCGTGCCTCGAGGCGTCTCTGCACCGGAACGGCAGGTTGTCCCAGGAGGCCCTGCCAGCGCTGGCGCGACAGCGTGAGACCGAGATAGCGGGCCGAATCGCGAAGGAAGCGGCGGAGGACTTCTATCGCAAGGGTCATGTCGCAGTCTCCGGAGATCGAATAAACGGGGTAGAGCGCCGCGCCCGACGCCGGTTCGCCCCCGATTGCAAGCGACTGTTTCCGCTGCAGCTTGCTTTCGGGGGGTGCCGTTGGTAGCCTCGCCCCATCCAGGACCGGGCGCCCGCGGTGCGCCACCACGAGCCATGACCACTCCCGATACGCCTCTCGATGCCGACGGATTGCGCGAGATCCTGCGCAAGGTGAGCGACCCGGAGGTCGGCATCAACATCGTCGATCTCGGCCTCGTCTACGGCATCGACGTCAAGCCCGGGGAAGTTCGGATCACCATGACCATGACCTCGCCCGCCTGCCCGATGGGGGACATGATCATGGACGACATCGACGCCGTGCTCGACGCGGCCCTGCCGCCGGGGGACAAGGTCTACGTCGACCTGGTGTGGGAGCCGCCCTGGAGCCCGGAGATGATGACGCCCGAGGCCCGCAAGACGATGGGCTGGTGAACCGCCCCGGTTCCACCCGCTCCGCGGGGACCTCCGCTGCCGCCGCACCGGCAAGTGCGGCCTCCGCATCCGGCGACCTGCGCCCGCTCGCGCGCATGCCGTTGCTGGTGCTCGGCCTGCTGTCCCTCGTCGGGGGCGTTCTCGGGGGATTGGCGCGGCTCGCGGTCGAAGTGCCTTCGCTCGCGGCGGCCCAGGCCGGCTGGCACGGCGCCCTCATGATCTCGGCCTTCTTCGGTACGGTGATCTCGCTGGAACGCGCGGTGGCGATCAGCCGGCGCTGGGCCTACCTGGGGCCGGCAGCGGCCGGGGCGGGCGGAGCGCTCCTGCTCGCGGGCGCGCCGCTCGGCCTGGCGCAGGCGCTGGCGGTCGGCGCCTCGGCCGTGCTGGTGGCGGCGAGCGTCGTTGTGATGCGGCGCCATGCGGCGCTCTTCACCATTGCGCTGGCCGTGGCCGCCGCATGCTGGCTCGTGGGCAACCTCGCCTGGATCGCGAGCGGCGCGGTCCACGCCGCGGTGCCGTGGTGGCTTGCCTTCCTCGTGCTCACGATCGCCGGCGAACGGCTCGAGCTGACGCGCCTCCTGCCCGCCCGCCGGGAGGCGGCCCCCCTGTTCGTGGCCGTGGCGGGGACGATCCTCCTCGGCGCGACCCTCGCCCTGTGGCAGGAGGCGGGGACGCGGGTCTTTGCGGCGGGCCTCCTCGCGCTCTCGGCCTGGCTGCTGCGCCACGACATCGCACGGCGCAACGCGCGCCAGCAGGGGCTCACCCGATTCATCGCGATCTGCCTGCTCTCGGGCTATGTATGGCTCGCGATCGGGGCGGCGTTCGGACTCGCCGGCGGCTTCGATCCCGGACATCCCTGGCGCGACGCGGCGCTGCACGCGGTCGCGCTCGGCTTCGTCTTCGCCATGGTGTTCGGCCACGCGCCGATCATCTTCCCCGCGGTGGCGCGGGTGAAGATTCCCTACCATCCGTTCTTCTACCTGCCGCTCGCGCTGCTGCATGTTTCGCTCGCGCTCCGGGCCGTGGGAGCGACGGGCGGGCAGTTCCCGCTGCAGCAACTCGGCGCCATCGCCAACGGGGCGACACTGCTCCTGTTCATCCTCACCATGCTCGGCAGCGTCGTGCGCGGACGCCGCGCCGAGAGGCGCTGCGGGCGGCCGTAGGTGCCACCCGGAACATCCGGGCATAATCACCGTCGACGGGCAACAGGGCCGATAGCGGCCGGTTCACCGCCGAGGAGGGGACGCACTGATGACGCAGAGGCTTTCCATGGCGAAGGACAAGCTCAAGTTCGTGCTGCTGGAGGGCATCCACGCCTCTGCAGTCGAGGCGCTGCGGGGGGACGGCTATACCCACGTGGAGTCCTTTCCGGCGTCGCTCGCCGGGGACGCGCTCCTGGAGGCGATCGGCGACGCGCACTTCGTGGGCATCCGCTCGCGCACCCACCTGACCGCCGAGGTCCTGGCCCAGGCCGAGAAGCTCGCCGCCATCGGCTGCTTCTGCATCGGCACCAACCAGGTCGACCTCGAGGACGCGGCGCTGCGCGGCATCCCGGTGTTCAACGCGCCGTTCTCCAACACGCGCAGCGTGGCCGAGCTCGTGCTCGCCGAGATCATCATGCTGATGCGCGGCATCCCGGAGAAGAACGCGCTGCAGCACCGCGGCGGCTGGATGAAGAGCGCCGCCAACTCCTGGGAGGTGCGCGGCAAGACGCTGGGCATCGTGGGATACGGCCACATCGGCACGCAGATCGGCGTGCTCGCCGAGCATCTCGGGATGGCGGTGGCCTACTACGACATCGAGCACAAGCTCTCCCTCGGCAACGCCCGCCAGCTCGACACGCTCGAGCACCTGCTGGCGGTGTCCGACGTGGTGAGCCTGCACGTGCCCGAGACGCCCGCCACGCGGCACATGATCGACGCGGAGCGGCTGGCGACGATGAAGCGCGGCAGCTTCCTCATCAACGCCTCGCGGGGCACGGTGGTCGACATCGACGCCCTCGCCGGCGCGCTCGAATCGCGGCATCTGCTCGGCGCGGCGATCGACGTCTTCCCGGTGGAGCCCAAGGGCAACGACGAGCCTTTCGTGTCGCCGCTCACCCGCTTCGACAACGTGATCCTCACTCCCCACGTGGGCGGCTCCACCGCCGAGGCGCAGGCCAACATCGGGCGCGAGGTGGCGAACAAACTGATCCGCTACAGCAACAACGGCTCGACCATCTCGGCGGTGAACTTCCCGGAGGTGTCGCTTCCGGAGCATGCCGGCAAGTGCCGGCTCCTCCACATCCACCACAACGTGCCGGGCGTGCTGGCGCGCATCAACGACTGCTTCTCGCGCGCCGGCATCAACATCGCCGCCCAGTACCTGCAGACCACGCCGCAGGTCGGTTACGTGGTGACCGACGTCGACGCGCCCGCCTCGATCCCGACCTGCGACGAGCTGTCCTCCATCGAAGGGACCATCCGCTGCCGCGTGCTGTACTGAGGCGGCGTCGGTCGTCGGCCGATGAATACTCCCCATAACGGCAAAGCGAACGAGGCAGGTGATCGCCTGATCGCCCTGGTGGATGCGCTGCTCGAGGAGGTGCGCCCCGGCGGGCGGGCGCGCGCGGCGCTCGACAGCACCTTCGACCGCGACCTCGGTCTCGACAGCCTGATGCGGGTGGAGCTGCTGTCGCGGGTGGAGCGCGCCTTCGGCGTGGAACTGCCCGAGGATGCGCTCGAGAACGCAGGGACGCCGCGGGCGCTGCTTGCTGCGCTCCTCCGGTCCGACGCCCGGCCGCGGGCGCGCGAGGGCGCATCCGAGCGGATCGCCGGGCCCGAGGAGGCGCGCGGATTTCCGGACCATGCCGACGACCTCCTGGACGTGCTCGACTGGCACGCCGCGCGCCATCCCGAGCGCAGCCATGTGACCTTCTATCGCGCGCCCGACGAGACCGAGGCGCTCACCTACGGAGCCCTCGCGGCGGCATCGGAGGAAATCGCCTCGGCCCTGCGCGAGGGCGGACTGGCCGCGGGCGAGCGTGTTGCCCTGATGCTGCCCTCGGGCCTCGACTTCTTCCGCTGCTTCTTCGGCATCCTTCGTGCGGGGGCGGTGCCGGTGCCGATGTATCCGCCGGCGCGCGCCACCCAGGTCGAAGACCACCTGCGCCGCCAGGCGGGCATTCTGCGCAACTGCGAGGCCTCGGTGCTCATCGCCTTCGAGGCCATCGCGCCGCTCGCGCGGATGCTGCGCGGACTTGCCCCCTCCCTGGGACGGGTGGTGCTGCCGTCCGAGCTCGAGGGCGCGGCGTCCGGAACCAGCGGACGGGCCACCGCCTCGGAGCTCGCGCTGCTGCAATACACCTCCGGCTCCACCGGCGACCCGAAGGGCGTGGCATTGCGCCATGCCAATCTCCTCGCCAACATCCGCGGCTACGGCCAGGCGCTGGAGGTTTCCACGACCGACGTGTGCGTGAGCTGGCTGCCCCTCTACCACGACATGGGCCTGATCGGCGCCTGGCTGGGCAGCCTCTACCACGCCTGTCCGCTGGTGCTGATGTCCCCGCTGGATTTCCTGGCGCGCCCGGAGCGCTGGCTGTGGGCCATCCACCGGCATCGCGGGACGGTCACCGCCGCGCCGAACTTCGCTTTCGAGCTGTGCCTGAAGCGTCTCGGCGACGAGCCCTTGACCGGGCTCGACCTCTCGTCCTGGCGCCTGGCGATGAACGGCGCGGAGCCGGTGAGTCCCGACACCCTGGAGCGCTTCGCCGAGACTTTCGCGCGCCACGGTCTGCGCCGGGAAGCTCTCGCACCCGTATACGGCCTGGCGGAGTGCTCTCTGGCGCTCACCCTGCCGCCGCCGGCGCGCGGACCGCGCATCGAACGCATCGCGCGCGACCCGTTCATGACCCGCGGGCAGGCCGAGCCGGAAACCGATCCGGCCCGTCCGGCGCTGCGCTTCGTCTCCTGCGGCAGGCCGCTCGCGGGCCATCACTTGCGGGTGGTGGACGAGGAGAGACGTCCGCTGCCCGAGCGCCGCGTCGGCCGGCTCGAGTTCCAGGGGCCGTCCGCCACCGAAGGCTACTACCGCAATCCCGTCGAGACGAAGCGCCTGGTCCGCGACGGGTGGCTGGACAGCGGCGACCTTGCCTTCGTCGCCGACGGCGAGCTCTTCGTGACCGGTCGCGTCAAGGACGTGATCATCCGCGGCGGGCGCAACTTCTACCCCTACGAGCTGGAGCAGGCGGTGGGCGACCTGTCGGGCATCCGCAAGGGATGCGTGGCGGCCTTCGGCGTGGCCGAGCCGGGCCGCGGGACCGAGCGGCTGGTGGTGGTCGCCGAGACGGCGCTGAAGGACGAAGCGCCGCGGCGAGCCCTGGAGCGGAGCATCGTCGCGGTCTCCTCGGATCTGCTCGGGCTCCCGCCCGACGAGGTCCTGCTCGTCGCGCCCCACGCCGTTCTCAAGACGTCCAGCGGCAAGATCCGGCGGGCGGCGATCCGCGAGCGCTACCTGGTCGGAACGCTGGGGGCCGACCAGCGCGCCCCGTGGCTGCAGCTCGTGCGGCTCACTGCGGCGAGCGCCGGCGGCCACCTCAGGCGCGCCGCCGGGACGGTGCCGGGTCTCCTTTACGGAACCTGGATGTGGAGCTGGATCGGCATCCTGACGACGGTGGCAGTAGGTGCGATATTGCTCCTGCCGCGGCTCGAATGGCGCTGGCGAAGCTGTCATGGACTTGCGCGCCTCCTGGGGCGGCTGTCCGGTCTGCCCCTGGCGGTCGAGGGGCTCGAGCACATCCGCGGGGGGCGCTGCGTACTCGTCGCCAATCACGCCAGCTACATCGACGGCTTCGTGCTGATGGCGGCCTTTCCCGAGCCCGTGGCCTTCGTAGGCAAGGCGGAGCTGGGTCGCAATCCGCTCCTGCGGGTGCTCTTCCAGCGCATGGGCGCGCATTTCGTGGAGCGCTTCGATACGCGCCGAAGCGTCGCCGACGCCGAGGCGCTCGCGGCGGCCGCGGGCGAGGGGCCACCGCTCGTCTTCTTCGCCGAGGGCACCTTCGCCCGCGAGCCAGGGCTGCGGCCGTTCCGGCTCGGCGCCTTCCAGGTGGCCGCACGCAAGCATCTGCCGGTGGTGCCGGTGGCCCTCGCGGGCACCCGGGAGGTGCTGCCGGCCGATACCTGGCTTCCCCGCCCGGGCCATATCGCGGTCACGGTGTGTCCTCCGGTCGCGCCGGAAGGCGAGGGATGGCACGGCGTGCTGGCCCTGCGCGACGGAACCCGGGAGGCGATTCTTCGGCATTGCGGGGAGCCCGCGCTCGACGCGGCGTGAAGGGGGAATGGGTGGGAACAGGGAGCCTGTCATGCAATAGGCATGTCCGATGCCGCTGAGCCAAATTGACTGCGGTCAATCACATTCGCACGACGCCCCGATAGCATCGGCTTCACGGATCGGGGCGCTTCTTCGCCCCGGCATGACAGGAGACCTAGATGAAGAAAGCCTCACTCGTTCTGCTCGCGTCGGCGACGGCCTTGCTCGCAGCCTGCGGTGGCCAGGAAGGCGCGGCCCCGGCCGCCGCCCCCGCTGCGGCGCCCGTTGCGGCCGCTCCCGCGCCGGACAACGCGCTCGGCAAGTCGGTGTACAACAAGACCTGCGCGCTGTGCCACTCGGCGGGCGTGGCAGGGGCGCCCAAGCCTGGCGACAAGGGCGAGTGGGGGCCGCGCATCGCGCAGGGCGACGAGGTCCTCTACAAGCATGCCATCGAGGGCTTCACCGGCTCCAAGGGCATGATGCCCCCGCGCGGCGGCGGCTCGTCGCTCACGGACGAGGAGGTGAAGGCGGCGGTGGACTTCATGGTGGCCCAGTCGCGCTGACATCCGCGCCGCGCCGATGACGCAGGGGAGGCGGGAGCCTCCCCATTTTTTTGCCCGGTGGGAACGGCGGCGGTCACGTAGCCCGGATGCAGGCCGGAATCCGGGCGGGCGTGAGCCCGAGCTCACGCGCGGCACCCCGGATTCCGCTTCGCTTCATCCGGGCTACGCGGCCCGATCGAGGCTGTCGCCGCTCAGGCGAAGAGGTTGAGCACCCCGTCCAGCCCCACGTGATCGAGCCGGCAGTCCGCGACCTCACGGAGCACCGGCTTCGCCCGGTAGGCGATGCCGAATCCGGCCGCGGTGAGCATCGGGATGTCGTTGGCGCCGTCGCCGGCCGCCATCGCCTGGTCGGGGCGCAGCCCCAGCCGCCGGCAGGCGTCGCGCAGGTGGGCGGCCTTGGCCTCGCCGTCGACGATGGGGCCGGTGACGCGGCCCGTCAGATGGCCGTCGAGCACCTCGAGCACGTTGGCGTGGGTCTCGTCGAAGCCCAGCCGCGCCTTCAGGCGCTCGGTGAAGTAGGTGAAGCCGCCGGACACCAGCACGGTGTGGAGGCCGGCCGCCTTGAGTCCGCGCAGCAGGCGCTCGGCTCCGGGGTTGAGGGCCAGGCGCTGCTCGTAGACCTCGCCCAGGGCCCGCTCGGGCAGGCCGGCCAGCAGGCTCACCCGGCGGGTGAGCGATTCGCGGAAGTCGATCTCGCCGCGCATGGCGGCCTCGGTGATCGCCGCCACCTCGGGCTTGAGGCCCTGCATGTCGGCGATCTCGTCGATGCACTCGATGTTGATCAGCGTCGAGTCCATGTCGGTGACGAAGAGGCCGAAGTCGGCAAGCTTGCGGCCGGCCGGGATCCACGCCCAGTCGAGCTGCGCCTGTGCGCAGAGCGGGGCGATCGCGTGCGAGTCTTGCGCGTCCACGAGGCGGAAGGCCTCCGGCGTGATCTGCTCGATCGCGCTCGCGCGAGTCGCCTTGGCGATCTCCTTGAGGGCGACCGAATCGACGTCCTCGCCCTGAACCACCAGATTCATTCAGCGAGTCTCCGGCGGTACAGGGCCTCGCGCAGGATGGTGTGCGCGCCGCGGATCATGTCGACAGTGGTGTCCCAGCCCACGCAGGCGTCGGTCACCGAGCAGCCGTAGCGCAGCTGCGAGAGGTCGGCCGGGATGGACTGGTTGCCGGGCTCGAGGAAGCTCTCGACCATCATGCCGACCACCGACTGGTTGCCCTCGCGGATCTGGTGGATGACGTCCTTCATCACCAGCGGCTGCAGCTCCGGCTTCTTCCAGGAGTTGGCGTGGGAGCAGTCCACCACGATGTTCGCCGGCAGCTTCGCCTTGGCGAGCGCCTGCTCGGCCAGCGAGATGGACACCGTGTCGTAATTGGGCCGGCCACCGCCGCCACGCAGGACCACGTGGCCGTAGCGGTTGCCGCGGGTGCGCAGGACGGCCGACTGGCCCTTGCCGTTGATGCCCAGGAAGCTATGCGGATGCGAGGCGGAGACAATTGCGTTGATGGCGACTTCCAGGTCGCCGTCGGTGGCGTTCTTGAAGCCCACCGGCGTGGACAGCCCGGAGGCCATCTCGCGGTGGGTCTGCGACTCCGAGGTACGCGCGCCGATCGCGGTCCACGCGATCAGGTCGCCGTAGTACTGGGGCGCGATCGGGTCGAGCGCCTCGGTGGCCGCGGGCAGGCCGATCTCGTTCACGTCGAGGAGGAAGCGGCGCGCCTTTTCCATGCCCTCGTCGATGCGGAAGGAGTCGTCCATGCGCGGATCGTTGATGAAGCCCTTCCAGCCGGTCGAGGTGCGCGGCTTCTCGAAATAGACGCGCATCACCAG
>DYFV01000115.1 GCA_020725025.1 Azoarcus sp. | reverse complement strand
GCAGCGCGCAGGCGGCCATCGCCGAGGTGATCGGGCACGTGAAGGCGCTGGAGGCGTAAGGGAGCGGCGGAGTGCCGTAGCCCGGATTCCGTTGCACTCCATCCGGGCTACGGGCCTGCGGCAGCGAAACGGGGCGCGAAAGCGCCCCGTTTCTTTTACGCCGGTATCGCCTCAGTCGCTCGCTCGGCCCTGCTCGCTGCGATTTCTTCACAAGCTCTCAGCCGCCGCCCGACCGCTTGCCGAGGAAGGCTGTGAACTCCTCCGCGGCCATCGGCCGTCCGAAGAGCGGTCCCTGCTGAAGCCGGCAGCCCAGGGCGGCGAGGAAGGCCTGCTGTGCCTCGCTCTCGACGCCGCGGGCGAGCACCTCGAGGTTCAGGACGCCCGCCATGGCGGTGATGGCCTCCACGATCGCCTCGCTGTCCTCGCGCACGCCCACCTCCCGCACCAGCGCCGGGTCGAGCTTGAGCGCCCGCAGCGGATAGCGCTTGAGCTTGGGGATGGAGGCGACGCCGCGGCCGAAGTCGTCGATGGCGAGCTGCACGCCCATCTCGGCGAGCGCAGTGAGCGCGGACAGGATGCGGGCGTTCTCCTCCTTCAGCACGAGCTCGTCCAGATCGAGCTCGAGCCGCGACGGCGGCAGGCCCGACTGCTCCAGGGCGCTGTGGACCCGTTCGGCGAGGTCGCCATGCATGATCTGCTCGATGGCGATGTTCACCGTCACCCGCGGTGCGCTGCCTCCGCAGGCCGGCCAGTTGGCCGCCTCCGCGCAGGCGGCGTGCAGCACCCAGTCGCCCATGCGGGTGAGCAGGCCCACGTCGCGTGCCGCGCCCATGAAGCGGCGGAAAGGAATCAGTCCGAGATCGGGATGGCTCCAGCGCAGGAGCGCCTCGCCGCCGCACACGCGGCGGTCGCGCACGTCCACCAGGGGCTGGAAATGGGCTTCCAGCTGGTTGCGATCCACCGCCTGGCGCAGGTTGGTCTCGAAGGCGAGCCGCTCGATACCCACCGCATCCATCTCGTCGGTGAAGTACTGGGCGTTGTTGCCGCCCAGCTGCCGCGCATGGAGCAGCGCCGCGACGGCGTGGCGCATCAGCACGTCGAAGCTCACGCCGTCTTCCGGATAGAGGGCGATGCCGATGCTCGCCGAGAGCCGGATCTCGGATCCCTTGACATGGTAGGGCGCGGCCAGGGCGGAGAGCAGGGTCTCGGCGGCGTGGCCCACGTCGCCGGTGATGTCCACGTCGGGGATCATGGCGAGGAAGGTATCGCTGCGCTCCCGTGCCGCGGTTCCGCCCGGCGGAAGGGTCGCGAGCAGGCGGCGTGCGATCTGCTGCAGCAGGACGTCGCCGGTGTCGTGGTCGTACTCGCGGTTGACCGTCTTGAAGTTGTCGAGGTCTATCCGCATCAGCCCCACGCCGCGCCGGGGCTGCTCGGCCCGCCGCATCGCCTCGAGGAAGCGGGTCTCGAACAGGCGCCGGTTGGGAAGCCCGGTGAGCGTGTCGTGATGCGCGATGTAGTCGGCGCGCGACTCGGCCTGGCGTTTCGTCGAGAGGTCCGAGAACATCCCGATGTAATGGAAGGTCTCGCCCTCGCGGCTGCGCACCGCGGTGATGCTGAGCCACTCGGGGAAGACTGCGCCGCCCTTGCGGCGATTCCAGATCTCGCCCTGCCAGTGCCCGGTTTCGCTCAGCGCGCGCCACAGCTCCGCATAGAAGAGCTCGTCGTGACGCCCGGAGCTCAGGATGGACGGGTTCTTTCCCTTCACCTCGGCGAGCGAGTAGCCGCTGATCGCGGTGAAGGCGCGATTGACCGCCACGATGCGCGCCTTCGAGTCGGTCACCATGATGGCCCGGTTGGCCGGCTCGAACACGCTGGGCGGCAGGCGCAACTGGGTGGCGAGCAAGGGGGCGTCGGGCAGATCGTGCATCAGCACCATGGCGCCGGGGCGATCGCTCGGCTCGATGGGGTAGGCGAGGATCTCGACCTCGAACTCGCGCCCGTCCTGACGGCGATGGCGCCACACGCGGCAGTCGGTGAGCTCGCCGGCCGTGTTGCCCGTGGCGCGCAGGTCCGCGAGTCTCATCGAGCACAGCACTTGGCGCGGGTAGCCGTAGACCAGCGTGGCGGCGGTGTTAGCGGCGAAGATCCGCTGGTCGGGGCCCTCGCAGAGCAGGGTCGGCAGCGGGCTCTCGGCGCACATCCGCTCGAAGAAGTCGCCCGGGGTGCCGCCGCGCGCGGCCGGTGCCGCCTGACGCGTGGTCGGCGGAAGGATGAGCAGGCGCCAGTCCGGCTTGGGGCCGGGCAGCACACGGGCGGTGAGCGCCGCCTTGCGGCCACGCGGGCGCAGACGCGCGATGGGCACGGTCTCCGCCTCGGGCCACTCGACGCCCACGCAGGCGTCGATCGGATGCCCGACGAGCCTGTCGCGGGACACGTTCAGGGTCTTCAGTGCGGCGGCGTTGGCCGCGGCCACCCGGTTCTCGGCGTCCACCACGATCACCGGCTGCTCCAGGGCCGCGGCAAGGCGCGGCCACAGGGTATCGCCGGAGGGCGCCTCGGCCTCTTCGTACGGCTCCGCGAAGACGTCCGGGCTCAGGATCAGCGCGTGGACGCCGGGCCGGATGCGTGCGGCGGCCACGAAGCGCAGGTTGCGATGGCGCGCGCCGGGCAGCGACACCTGAAGGCTGCCGCGCATCTCGCCCTGGATGAAGAGGCGTCCGCGCGCTTCGAGGAAGGCCTGCTCGGAAGGGAAGAGGTCGGCGAGCGGTTTGCCGGCGATCTGGCGGTAGTCGCGCTCGAGCAGCCGGCACGCGGCGCTGTTGGCCTCGAGGACGATCTCGTCGCCGGTGATGATCAACCCTTCGTCGAGCAACTCGAAGAGGGCGAGGTACATCCCCGTCTCCACCCCCTCCGAGTAGTCGGGGATGAAGGGGTCGTCGGAGTCATCGTCGCCCTGAGGGCCACGGCCTGCATTCATCTGAGCGGACATCCAGGTATTCGGGCGGCTTTGTCGTGTGCTGCCAGAATACGCTTCGCCTCACGGCGGGGTCCGCGGAAAAGACGGGTTTGCCTGCCCTATTTCCGCCCCAGCCCGCCCAGCAGGACCGCGATGGGCCGCGCCTGTCGCCGCGGGGCGCCGGCGCGGAACTCGGTTTCGGCGGTCGGCGGAGCGCTCGACTCCGTGGCCGCCGGCTGTGCAGGTTCGTAAGGTTTACTGTAGTCGAAGCCGTCGGGCGCCACCGAGGGACGGCCGCCGCGCCGGGGCTCCGGCTTCGCCGCGGGCGGACGGGCATTGCGGCCGCCGGGCTCGTGGGCGGGCTCCGCGGCCTTGGCCGCCGGTGCGCGCCGCCCGTGCTTGCCGCGCGAGCCGGCCTCGAAGAACTCCGGCTCGGGGTCGAAGCCCGGCACCACTTCCTGCGGGATCTCGCGCTTGATGAGCTTCTCGATCTCCGCGAGGCGATGCTTCTCCTCGGCGCAGACGAGCGACACCGCGTTGCCCTGGCGCCCCGCGCGGCCGGTGCGGCCGATGCGGTGCACGTAGTCCTCGGCGGTGTGGGGCAGCTCGAAGTTGATGACGTAGGGCAGGTCGTCGATGTCCAGCCCGCGCGCCGCGACGTCGGTGGCCACCAGCACCCGCAGCTTGCCGGACTTGAAGGCTTCAAGGGTCTCGGTGCGCTGCGCCTGGCCCTTGTCGCCGTGGATGGCGTCGGCCGCGACGCCGTGGCGCTCCAGGAAGTGGGCCAGCCGCCCGCAGGCGAGCTTGGTGTCCACGAACACCAGCGACTGGGCGTCGGGCTGGTGGCGCAGGATGTGCACCAGGAGATTGCGCTTCATGCCCGCCGAGACCGGATGCACGCGGTGGGTGATGGTCTCGGAGACCATGTTGCGCCGCGCGACCTCGATCAGCTGCGGGTTCTTCAGCATCTGGTCGGCGAGCTTCTTGATCTCGTCCGAGAAGGTGGCCGAGAACAGCAGGCTCTGGCGCGCCGCGGGCAGGAGCTCCAGGATGCGCCGGATGTCCGGGATGAAGCCCATGTCGAGCATGCGGTCGGCCTCGTCCAGCACAAGGATCTCGACCTGGTTGAGCGAGATGGTCTTCTGCTGGACGTGGTCCAGCAGTCGCCCGGGCGTGGCGACCACGATCTCGACGCCGGTACGCAGCTCCTGCATCTGCGGCTTCATGTCCACGCCACCGTAGATGCAGGTCGAGCGCAGCGGGATGTACTTGCTGTAGGTGCGCACCGACTCGAACACCTGCATCGCCAACTCGCGGGTGGGCGCCAGGATGAGCGCGCGCACCGGGTGGCGTGCCGGACTGGTGGAGGTGCTTGCGTGACGGGCGAGCCGCTGCAACAGCGGCAGGGTGAAACCTGCGGTCTTGCCGGTACCGGTCTGCGCGCCGCCCATGACGTCCGCGCCCGAGAGCACGACGGGAATCGCCTGCGCCTGGATGGGCGTAGGGGTGGTGTAGCCGGCTTCGGCTACGGCACGTTGCAACTCGGGATGCAGCCCGAGGTCGGCGAAGCTCATAAGCGCCTTTCTTCCAAGGGGGCCCGCCGCGGAGCGCGCGACGCCTGGAGAGGCGATTGGATGAACATTGACCGGAACGACGGGGTTCCGGAAGGGCTCGCGCCAACCGGCAGGCCGGAAACGTGAAAGCCGGCATTATACATGCCGGTTGCGCGCCGTTTCACGCCCGATCTGTTCAAGCCCCGCCGCGGCGGGCGAGATAGCCGGTGATTTCGTCCCGATCGTGATAGAGGTGCTTCAGGCGCAGGTCGAAGGGGCCGAGCGGGGCCAGCCGCTTGGTGATGATGGCGCGGCACTGGGCCACCGCTTCCAGGCGCCGCTTCATCGGCAGCTTGAGGTTGAAGATGCTGCGCCGGCAGCGCCCGGTGGCGACCCATTCCGCCACCAGGGCGGCCACGCGGGAGGGCTGCTCCACCATGTCGCACACCATCCATTCGACCGGGCGGGGCGGGCGCCAGGTGAAGCCGTCGGCGCGCAGGTGCTCGACCATCTCGGTGGCCATCACCGACGGGGCCATGGGGCCGTTGTCGATGGCGGTCACCCGCAGGCCCCGGTGGGCGAGCTGCCAGGTCCAGCCGCCGGGCGCTGCGCCGAGGTCCACCGCGCGCAGGCCCGGCCGCAGCGACGCCGCGCGCTCCTCCTCGGAGAGCAGGGTGAAGATGGCCTCGGCGAGCTTGAGAGTGGAGCGGCTGCCGGCCTCGCGGGGCATGCGCAGGCGCGGGATGCCCATCGGCCACAGGGCGGCCTTGCCGGGGAGCGCCGCGGCGAGCCAGGCGGTGGACGCGTCGGCGAAGAGCACGTGCAGCTCCGGCAGGCCCTTCTGCCGCTCGCGCAGCATCCCCGCCTTGTCGAGCTCGCGGGCGAAGGGCTCCGCGAAGCGGCGGCAGAAGCCGGACTGCTGCTTGGCCGTGTCGGTGTCGGGCGTCTCCAGCATCACTGCCGCGAAGCGCTGGCCGGCCTCGCGCACCGCCGACACCAGTGGCGTGGCGCGGTCGCGCTCCGGCAATCCGTCCACCCGGGCGAACCAGGGCAGCAGCTGGCGCGCGAAGACGAGGCTGCGCCAGTCGCAGCGCTCGGCGATGTCGGCGAAGGGGAAGGGCTCGTGGTTCTCGAAGGTGACGAAGGCCGCGCCCTCGCGGGCGCGCACGAAGCCCATCAGCCCGAGGTCCAGGGCGAGCTCGTCGAGCTCGGCGGCGACCTCCTTCTCGAAGCCGGCGCGGCACAGGGCGATGAGGCCGCTGGCGGCGAGCCGGAGGGATTGCGGGGCGGGAGGGGTCATGGGCTGTCGTATCATCGTCGGGAAGCGCCGCGGATGATAAGCCCGGCACGCCGGCCCACCAAGCGCGGCCGGCGGGAGAATACGAAAAGGAGAGGACCTCGATGGAATACCGTACCCTCGGCCGGAGCGACCTGCGGGTCTCGGCGGTGTGCCTCGGCACCATGACCTTCGGGCAGCAGAACACGCGCGAGGAGGCGCATGCCCAGCTCGACTGCGCGTTGGCGCAGGGCGTGAACTTCATCGACGCGGCCGAGATGTACCCGGTGCCGGCGCGCGCCGAGACCTGCGGCGCGACCGAGACCATCGTCGGCGAGTGGCTCGTGCGCCAGCCGCGCGACCGGGTCGTGCTCGCGACCAAGGTGGCGGGGCCGTCCCGCGGCCTGGAATGGATCCGCGGCGGCCCGCGGCTGGATCGCGCCAACATCCGCGCCGCGGTGGAGGGGAGTCTCGGGCGCCTGCGCACCGACTACATCGACCTCTACCAGCTGCACTGGCCCGAGCGCAACCAGCCCATGTTCGGCGAATGGCGCTACGACCCGTCCAAAGAACGCGATGCGACCCCGATCCGCGAGCAGCTCGAGACCCTCGCCGAGCTGGTGCGGGAGGGCAAGATCCGCTACGTGGGCCTTTCCAACGAGCATCCGTGGGGCGTGATGCAGTTCCTGCGCCTCGCCGAGGAGCAGGGCCTGCCGCGGGTCGTTTCGATCCAGAACGCCTACAGCCTCGTGAACCGCGTCTTCGAGTACGGCCTGGCCGAGCTCTGCCACCGGGAGGAGGTGGGATTGCTCGCCTATTCGCCCCTCGCCTTCGGACATCTCACCGGCAAATACCTGGGCGGCTCCGCCCCGCCGGGGCGGCTCACGCTCTTCGAAAACTTCGGCGTGCGCTACACGAAACCCAACCTGCTGCCGGCGGTTGCCGCCTATGCCGAAATCGCGAACCGGCACGGCCTCGCACCGACTGCGCTCGCGCTCGCCTTCGCGTATCGGCGCTGGTTCGCCGCGAGCACCATCATCGGCGCGACCACCCTCGCGCAGCTCGAGGAGAACCTGGCCGCCTGGCACGTCACGCTGTCGCCGGAGGTCCTCGAGGAGATCGACGCGGTGCACCTGCGCTACACCAATCCCGCGCCCTGAGCGCCGCGCCCGGACGTTTCAAGAGGGCCGGCGGGCGTCTTGCGCATGAAGCGGCTGGTGGCTTCGGCTACCTGCACCGGGGCGGTGAACACCAGGGTGTGGGCGACGCCCGGCACCACCGTGACGCGATCGCCGGCCGGCGCGAGGCGCGCCAGCATTTCGCAGAAGGCCTGGTTGGCGATGGGGTCGAACTCGCCGCGGATGATCAGCACCGGGGCGCGGATCGCCGGCATTTTCGCCTCGATGCGGTCGGTGATCTGGAACACGAAGGAGCGCAGCAGGCGCCAGGCGCCGGCCTTGTGGTAGTCGTCGTTGGTGACGTCGCCGAGCCAGTCCGGGTTGTAGGCCTGGTTCTGGCGCCAGCGCACGAACTGCCAGAAGGCGGAGCGCTCGTCGGGCGGCGTGGTTGGCCCCTGCAGGATTGCCCGCGCCACCCGCTCGGGGTGGCGTGCCGCCAGGTCGGCGATGACCTGGCAGCCGAAGGAGTTGCCGAGCAGGGACGCGCGCGCCAGGCCCACCGCCTCCATCCAGTCGGCCAGCCAGTCGGCCAGCCCTGGCACGTTCAGCACCTCGCCCGGATCCCCGCTGTCGCCGTAGCCGGGCAGGTCGGGCACCCAGACGGGGAAATCGCGCGCGAGCTCCCGTGCGGTCGGAATCATGTACTGCCCCGACAGCCCGGAGCCGTGCACCAGCACGATCGGCTCGGCCCCGGCGGGGGCCGCCTCGCGCGACACCAGGGCGTGGATCCGGACGCCGTTCACCTCGGTGTGCATCGACCGCAGCGGCCCCCGGTCCATCCATTGCTCGCGGGAGGGGAAGCGCTCCATGTCGGTGCTCCTGACGGGGCCACCGGCGATTCCCGCCACGGCGAGCAGCCCCGCCGCGGCGAGGAAGCGGCGGCGGTTCATTCGGTCTCCTCCAGCTGCACTCCATGCTGCGGGCCGTGCCGCGCGAAGAAGGTCTCCGCGTGCGCGAGCGGCAGGGGATCGGGCAGGGGATGGTGTCCCGGCAGCTTGCGGATGTCCCGCGAGTAGCGGCCGAAGGCCGCGAAATGGGCGGGGTAGGTACGCGGGTCGAGCCCCAGGAAGGCGCCCTCCCGGCGCGCCCGGCCTAGCAGCTCGCGCCAGGCCTCCACCGGCGGCAGTCCCACCGAATCGACGCCATGCGCGAACAGGGTGAGGTAGATGCGATCGTAGGGCTCGGTTTCCGACAGGTAGCGGTGCAGCCGATCCAGGGAGGGCTGCATGTTGAACACCATCCAGTAGGGCACCGACCCGGTACGCAGTGTCCAGTAGGGCTCGACCATGATGAAGGACTCGACCACGAGCTGGCCCGTGTCGATGCCGCGCTCGGCCAGCCATTGCCGGTGGAAATCGGCCATGAGCCCGCTCGTATCCTCGGGTGCGGCGAAGACGATGCGAACGACGCGGTAGCGGTTCTCGCGGGCGAACGCCAGGACGTCCTCCCGCAAGGCCGGCTCGAAGCCCCATTCGGCCTCGGGGGCCTCGCCGTCGGGGGGCGGCGGATGCCAGCGGCGCACGGGCGAGTCGTGGCGTGCGAGATAGTCGGCCACGCGCGCGCCGCCCTCGAAGTACTCCTCGATGGTCGGTCCCCCGACGGCACCGAACTGGTAGAACTGGCGGTCGCCCAGCCGCGTGGTGGGCCAGCGCTGGCCGCATTCCACCAGGTAGAGCGTTCCGCCCGGCGGGAGCGAATGGCGAAGGAAGTCGCGGTAGGCCGGGGGCAGGCGGCGGTACTTGGAGCGGTAGTAGCTGATCAGGCGCAGCATCAGCCGGTCCTGGCTCGGGTCGTGCAGGTGGTGGAGCTGCGAATCGGGGTTGGCGGCGAGAAAGCGCCGGCCGGCTTCCCGTTCGGACTCCATGGACCGGCGTGCGTCGTCCGGATGCACGTGGGCCTGCCTGACCAGGGTGAGGAAGGTCTGCGGCAGCCACGGGATGCCGAGCGCGGCAGCGAGGTGGACCAGGGCGCCGTTCGAGGAGCCGAGCATCACCGCGGGGTAGCGCCGCCGGCGATATTTCCCTGCCATCCATTCGGCCACCGCCTCGGTGTTCACCTGGTCGATGTCCTCGGGCGCGACCGCCTCGCTCGCGCCCAGCCTGGCGAAGACCTCCTCCCGCAAACGCCGCGGCACCCAGTCGGCCCCCCGCACCAGCAGCTGAAGCAGGGCCGATTGTCCGAAGCCGGCGAAGTCCTTGCCTTCGAGAAAGCGGGCCACGGCCAGCAGCATGGCCGTCGCGGAATCGAATTTCGCGATGCCTGGTGGTTTTTCCATGGGAGCCAGCGGGAAACCGTCAACGGGGAAGTCCGGGTGGACACGGGCAAACGGGATACCCGGGCGTGGGGCGCGCGAGGCGGGGCACGGCCCTTGCAGCGCCCGGCGCATGTCCGAACGTCTCGCGAGAGGCTTCGTCGCCGCCGCGCTCCTCTTCCTGCTCCTGCCCGCGACGCTCGCCATGGCGCTGATTGCCGCGCTGTCCTATCCCGCCTACCCGCTGCCGTCGCCGAGCCCCCTCAACCTCCTCTTCGACGTCCTGCTGTGGATCACGATCGCCGGTCTCGTCGCCGCCTGGCGCGCGGCACTAAGGTATCTGCGCGGGGGACGGGCGGCGCTCGCGCGGATCGGTCCTCCCTCGCGCATGTTCATCGCCGCCGGTGCCGGGATCGGACTGATCGGCGCGGCGATCGGCCTCGAGCACGCGCTCGGCGGGCCCGCACGGGATACCGTGGGCTTCGCCCTGCTGGCGCCGGGCGTGGTCCTGCTTGCCTTCGGATGGGCGGTATGGCGGGGCGGGGTGCCCTGAAACGGTTTCAGTGCGGTGTATTACTTACGCTGGAGATGAGAGGACGCGCGAGCGCCTGCTCAGGTCGACGGCGGAAGGCGCGGCCGGCGCGACGGACGCTTCTCCTCTTCCGCTGCCGGCTCGGGCGCGTTGGCGACCGGCGGCGTCTCCGCGGCCGGGGCGGTGGGCTGACCGGCCGGCTGGCCGGCGGGAGCCAACTGGGAGGGCACGACTTCCATGTTGTTCTGGAGCATGTAGTCGTTCATCTCCCGCCAGCCGGCGTACACGGCGGCCTTCTGCGCGTTCGCGTTCAGGATGTAGCAGTCCTCCAGGGAGCGTCCTCCCTGCCGGCAGGCGCCGCCGATGGCCTTGCCCTCGGCTTCGGCCTTGGCGGCTTCCTTCGCCGGATTGGGCAGCTCCAGGAGCTCGCCCAACTGCTCGCAGGCGGTAAGCAGGGGCACGAGGAACAGGAGGAGAATCGTTTTCGCACGCATGGCGGTGAGAATAGCGGCGCGGTCGTGGGCTTGCAGTGTTTATCGTCACGTTCGGGCAAAACTTGATCTCTTCGTCGCCGACCAACGGTCGGGGCAGCTGCGCTACGCCGGTTCTATACTTCGGTCACGCGGACGACGGATCCGTATGCGACATGGAAGGGGACGGCAGTGCGGGCGGAATGGAAGAAGACGCTGGGAGTCGCGCTCTTGTGCGGTTTGGGGCTGGTGAGTGCCGCATCGGCGGCGAAGAAGGCAGCGCCTGCGCCCGCGGTGCCGAAGGAGATACGGCTCGTGCATCGGCTCGGCGCCGAGCGCGGCGTCGCACTGCAGGAGCTCGCGGCGCGCTTCAACGAGGGCAGCAAGGACTATCACATCGTCGTGGCGGAAGGCGGGGAGGGGGATGAAGCCCATCTGCTGCTCCTCGGCGACGAGGATGCCGAGCGCTTCGTCGCCGGCAAGCCGCGCTACAAGCCGCTCTTCGCCATGATGAAGGAGGCGGGAATGCCGCTTCCGACGCCTCGCACCCCGGGCATGATGTCCCGCAGGGCGGTGGACGCCAAGGGGCGGCTCCTCGCGCTGCCGGTGGGCCTGTCGACGCCCGTGCTCTACGTGAACCGCATCGCCTTCCAGCGCGTCGGGCTCGACCCGGACGCGCCGCTCAAGTCCTGGTTCGACCTGCAGCAGGTGCTCGGGCGCCTCGCCCAGAGCGGCTCCGAATGCCCCTACACGGTGTCCCAGCCGGGCCGCGTGATGATCGAGAACACCAGCGCCTGGCACAACGAGCCGGTCTCGGCACGCCGCGGCCGCAGCGAGGCGCTCTCCTTCAACGGCATGCTTCAGGTGAAGCACCTGGCGATGATGAAGAGCTGGCACCGGGCGCGCTATCTCCGCATCTACGAGGGCGAGCATGAGGCCGAGCAGCAGTTCGCGGCCGGCACCTGCGCCGTCATCGCCGCACCGTCGGCGCGCTGGGCCGACTTCCGGCGCAGCGGCAACCTCGAGGTCGGCGTGCTGCCGCTGCCCTTCCACGACGACTTCCCCGGTGCGCCGCAGAACACCCTCGCCGAAGGTCCCGCCCTGTGGGCCGCGGCCGGCAAGAAGCCGGCGGAGTACAAGGCCATGGCGCGCTTCGTCCGATTCTGGCTTCAGCCGGACAGCCAGGTGGCCTGGCAGCGCGCCTCCGGCTACCTGCCGCTCAACCGCGCCGGTGTGCTCGCCAACGGCGGCGAGGTGCCCGGCGCCGATCTCGACAACGTGCGCGTGGCGGTCACCCAGCTCCACAACAAGCCTGTCACCGCACAGTCGGCCGCGTCCTCCATGATCGCGCGCAGCAAGGTGCGGCACATCGTGGACGAGGAGCTGAAGGCGCTGTGGGACGACCGCAAACCCGCCAAGGAGGTGCTCGACACCGCCGTGGCGCGCGCCCAGGCGTTGATCGCACCGAACTGAGCCCGGCAATGCCCCCTCCGACCGCCTGGCCGCTCGCGCGGGTGCTGGCGCACCGTTGCGGCGGGGCGCTCGCGCCGGAGAACACCCTGGCGGGGCTCGACGCGGCGGCGGCCTGCGGCTGCCGCGGCGTCGAGTTCGACGTGATGCTCTCCGGCGACGGCTCACCCGTGCTGATCCACGACGAGACCCTCGAGCGAACCACCAGCGGGCGGGGCAGGGTGGCGGATGCCGGCGACGAGGTGCTCCGCGGGCTCGACGCCGGCGCCTGGTTCGCCCCGCGCTTCGCGGGCGAGCAGATCCCCTTCCTCGATGCCTGCGCCGCGCGCTGCCGGGCGCTGAATCTCTCGGTGAACCTCGAGATCAAGCCTTCGACAGGGTATGAGGCGGAAACCGGGCGGGTCGCGGCCGGCCATGCGCGGCGGCTCTGGGCCGGAGCCCTTCCGCCGCTCCTGTCCTCCTTCTCCGAGGAGGCGCTGGCGGCCGCGGCGGAGGCCGCGCCGGAGCTGCCGCGCGCGCTCCTCGTCGAACGCGTGCCTCACGATTGGCGCGAGCGCTGCGCGAGGGTCGGGGCGGTGGCGCTGCACGCCGAGGCGACGTCGCTCGATCGCGGCGTCGTCGAAGCGGTGCGCGCGACGGGATTGTGGATGGCGAGCTACACCGTCAATGCAATCGAATATGCTGAAATGCTGTTCGAGTGGGGCGTTGATTGTGTCATAACCGATCGTCCCGATCGCGTGCGGGCGCCCTCGTCGCCGCTCGCCGGGCGAAGTTGACGGGGCGGCGGGCGCCCCCCTACCATCCCCGTTTTTCCCGTGAGCGCGTCCGCCGTGTCGCACCAGCAGCTCTTCGCACCGATCGCCGCCGACATGCAGGCTGTCGACGCCGTCATCCGCCGCAGCCTTCATTCGGACGTCGTACTCATCCGCC
This sequence comes from Azoarcus sp., assembly GCA_020725025.1. Lineage (GTDB taxonomy): Bacteria > Pseudomonadota > Gammaproteobacteria > Burkholderiales > Rhodocyclaceae > Aromatoleum. Next base: position 961 of record DYFV01000115.1, on the reverse strand, counting down.
AAGTCGCGGAGTACATCATCCACAGCGGCGGCAAGCGCCTTCGCCCGGCGCTGCTTCTGACGACGGCGAACGCGATGGGCTACCAGGGCACCGACCACCACGAGCTCGCGGCCGTGGTCGAGTTCATCCACACCGCCACGCTGCTTCACGACGACGTGGTGGACGAGTCGGAGCTGCGCCGCGGCAACAAGACCGCCAACGCCCTCTTCGGCAACGCCGCCTCGGTGCTGGTGGGCGACTTCCTGTACTCGCGCGCCTTCCAGATGATGGTCGGGGTGAACGACATGCGCGTGATGCGCGTGCTCGCCGACGCCACCAACACCATCGCGGAAGGCGAGGTGCTGCAGCTGCTCAACTGCCACAACGCCGACGTCGCCATCGACGACTACCTGCGGGTGATCCGCTACAAGACCGCCAAGCTCTTCGAGGCCGCCACCCGCCTGGGCGGCATCCTCGGCGGCGCGACGCCGGAGCAGGAGCAGCGACTGGCGGACTTCGGCATGCACCTCGGGACCGCCTTCCAGCTCATCGACGACGTGCTGGACTACTCCTCCGACGAGGCCGCCACCGGCAAGCACCTGGGCGACGATCTCGCGGAGGGCAAGCCCACGCTGCCGCTCATCCACACCATGCAGCACGGCACGCCGGAGCAGGCCGCGCTGGTGCGCGGCGCCATCGAGAACGGCGGACGCGACGAGTTCGCCGCCATCCTCGCGGCGATCCATGCCACCGGCGCGCTGGACGAGGCCCGGCGCTTCGCTCGCGCCGAGGCGCAGCTCGCGATCGATGCCCTCGACGTATTGCCCGCTTCCATTTTCAAAAATGCGCTGCTAGAATTATCGGACTTTGCAGTTGCCAGGGATCACTGACAACTGCAACGAAATCGGGGAATAGCTCAGCCTGGTAGAGCACTGCGTTCGGGACGCAGGGGCCGGAGGTTCGAATCCTCTTTCCCCGACCA
>DYFV01000114.1 GCA_020725025.1 Azoarcus sp. | reverse complement strand
CCGTCCGTTGTCGCGAGGGGCACGACGCACGGGCTTTGTCGGAAAGCCGACACAGACCCGCCGCCCTCGCCCGGGCGGGCGCCGCCCGCGCCGGCGCGGGCGGCTTACCTGGCGGCGCCCGCCTGCTTGCTGCGCACGGCCAGGCTTCTGCGGGCGTCCTCGGCGAAGGCGTAGTCCACCCGGCCGTTCTTCACCTTGCCGATCACCAGCATGTTGCCGGTGATCGCGTCGTGATCGTCCGGGGTGAAGGGGCGGATGTAGGTGGTGACCACCCCCTCCACCGCGCTCTTCAGGTTCTCGAGCTCGCGCCGGATTGCGTCGCCGTCGGTCGTGTTGGCGTGGGCGATCGCGCTGTAGAGCAGGCGCATCGCGTCGTAGCCCTGGGCGGCGGACATCGCCGATTCCATGGACCCGGCGCCGAAGCGCTGGGTGAACTCGCGCACGAACTGGCTGTGGCGCGGACTGCGGCTGGTGGGAATGAAGGACTGCACCGCCATCACCCCTTCGCCGCTGCTGCCGGCGTTGTCCAGGAAGTTGCGCATCGAGATGGTCCAGCTGCCGTAGAGCGGCACGCTCCAGCCCATGGCGGCCTTGTTGCGGGCGATCGCGGCGAGCTCGGGGCCGATGCCGAACATGGTGACCGCCTCGGCCCCGGCCTCCCTCAGCCGGGCGAGTTGCGCGCTCATGTCGCGGTCGCCGATGGAAAAGCGTTCCACCGCCACAGGGGCGACGCCGTGGGCGGCGAGCGCCTTCTCCAGGTCGGCCTTTTCCGCCGCTCCATAGGCGGTATCGTCGGCGATGATGCCCACGCGGCGCACTCCGCTCCGCTTCACCAGATGCTCGGCGAGGAAGGCATTCGAGACCTCGGTGCGCGGCGACACGCGGAAGACGAAGTTCGCCGGGCTCGCGGGAGGTGCGTAGCGCCGGCTGAGCTCGGAACCGGTCGACACGGCTACCAGGAGCGGCACGCGGGCCGCCTGGTAGGTGTCGATCGAAGCCAGCCCGACGCCGGTGTTGACGATGCCCACCGTCGCGACCACCTTGTGTTTCTCGATCAGCGCCTCGGCGATCTCCTTGCCCTTCTCGGGGTTCGCCGCGTCGTCCAGCTCGACGAGCTCGATGCGCCGGCCCAGCACTCCGCCGACGTAGGTATTGATCTCTTCCACCGCCAGGCGCACGCCGTCGCGCATGCTCTTGCCCATGGGGGCGCTGCCGCCGGAGAAGGGGCCGGACAGGCCGATTCGCAGCGGCTCGTCGGCGACGGCGGTTCGCCCGGCAATGAACAGGATGAGGGCCAGCGCGCAGGCCAGGGGCCAGCGCAGCGCGCAATGCGCGCGGCGGAATCTTTCCATCGGTCTGTCTCCTCTTGTATCGCCGGCTATGCTGTCGGCGTTAGGGGCGCAATGTAGGATGCAAATGCGGGCGGGGTGGATTGGGGATTGCCCTAGGCCGGCGAGAAACACCCGGGACGGCCCGCGTCGTGACCGTGACGTATTGCCCTTGACCGGTGCCGCCGATGGCGGAAATACTGCCCGCTCCCCTGCGAAGATGATGTCCGGAATCGATCGATGAGCCTGTTGCCCGTCTTCCATGCCTCCGACTGCGGCGACGTGCCGCGCGGGATGCGTGGACAGGGCCGGCGCCGCGCTCGTTGCGGCAGGATCGCCCGGTGAGCTTGCCCGAGGCCGGCGCCGCCTGGCCATCCGCGGGCGGACGCGGTATTGCGCTGCGCATCGCGGGGCTGGTGCTGCTCGCGCCGCTGCTCGTCCTGCTGTGGTGGCACGGCTCCCCATGGCCGCTGCTCGCCGCGCTGGCAGCCCTGATCGTCTATGGCGGCATCACCACCTTCGGCCTGTCGCGGCGACTGCGCGCGACCCAGCGCGCTTACGAGCTCGCCATGCAGGCGGCCCACGACGGTTTCTGGGAGTGGGATCCGGTGGGAAAGCGCCTCCAGGTCGGTGCGCGCTTGCTGGAGATCCTCGGCTACCGGCAGAACTTCCTGCCCGACACCCACGCCTGGCTGGAACTGGTGCATCCCGACGACCGCGCCTATTACAACCGCACGGTGAGCGAGCACCTGAAGGGGAAGACGCCGTTCTTCTACTGCGAGTACCGCGTGCGCGCCCACAGCGGCGAATATCGCTGGATCGCCTCGCGGGGCATCGCGGTGCGCGACGCACGCGGCATCGCCTACCAGATGGCCGGGTCGGTCACCGACATCACGGAGCGCAAACGGCACGAGGACGAGATCGCCTTTCTCGCCCGCCACGACCAGCTGACCGGGTTGCCCAACCGCTTCCTGCTGGCCGAGCGCCTGACCGAAGTGCTGCCGGCGGCGCGCCTGGCCGGCCGCAAGGTGGGGCTCGTCTTCGTCGACCTCGACCGCTTCAAGGACATCAACGACTCCCTGGGCCATCGTCTCGGCGACCACCTCCTGCGCGCGGTCGCCGAGCGGCTGCAGGCCGGCGTGGGCGAGGACGAGACCCTGGTCCGCCAGGGAGGCGACGAATTCATCGTGCTGCTGCCCGGCATCGACGGAGCCGAGGCTGCCGAGACGCGGGCGCGGGCACTGCTGGAACTCCTCGAAACCCCGTTCTTCACCGACGGCAATCATCTGCACGTCGGTGCCAGCCTGGGGTTGAGCCTTTTTCCCGACGACGCGGCCGACGCCGAGCAGCTGCTGCGAAACGCCGACACGGCGATGTACGCGGCCAAGCGCCAGGGCGGAGGCACCGTGTGCCGGCATACCCCGGAGATGAAGGAGCGCGTGCTGCACCGGGCCTCCATGGAGGCCCGGCTGCGCCGCGCGATCGAGCAGGAGCAGTTTCTTCTGCACTACCAGCCCCAGTTCGAGACCGCGACCGGCGAGCTCGTCGGCGCGGAAGCGCTGCTGCGCTGGCAGGACGGCGACGAGTGGATTGCCCCCGACCGATTCATTCCGGTGGCGGAGGAAACCGGGCTCATCGTTCCGATCGGCGACTGGGTGCTGGAGAACGCCATCGCCTGCCTCGGCCGCTGGCATGCCGTGCGGCCCTTGCGCATGGCCATCAACCTGTCGCCGCGCCAGTTCTGGAGCGGCGACCTGCTCGCCTGGGTGCTGGCGGCGATCGAGCGGCACGGTATCGATCCCGGCCAGCTCGAGCTCGAGGTCACCGAGTCCATGCTGCTGCAGGCCGAGGGCGAGCACGTCTCCGTCCTGCGCGCGCTGCGGGCCCGGGGCGTGCGGCTCGCCCTCGACGATTTCGGCACCGGCTATTCCTCGCTCTCCTACCTGCACCGGCTGCCCTTCACCGGTCTCAAGATCGACCGCAGCTTCGTCGGGGCGCTCTTCGACAGCGAGGGCAACTACTCCGAAGGCGCCGCGCTCGTGCGGGCGATCATCGCCATGGCCCATAGCCTGGGGCTGGAGGTGGTCGCCGAGGGCGTCGAGACCTCGGCCCAGCTGGTGACGCTGCGCGACCTGGAATGCAACCTCTATCAAGGCTTCCTGAGCGGTCGGCCGATGGCCGAGGAGGACTTCGCGCGCCGGTTCCTGGCCGCCGAGGAGGTCTGAGCGAGTGCGTCCGGTGTGCCCGCTCGGCCTCCTGGGTCAGCTGCGGCGACGGCCGGCGCGGTTCGTGTCCCAGGGATCGGCGCTCCGCTCGGTGCGCTGGGCGAGGCGGTGCTGGATGCGCTGAGCGAGCGGCATCATGCCGATCGGATGGTTGGACGCGAGCTCGCGGGCACGCGCGAGCAACTGCGCGCGGCTTGGCGGAAAGCGCCCGCCCTTCACGGCGTAGGCGATGCGGTTCAGGCCGTCGTCGGCGCGGGCGATCACCACGCGCTGCTCGAAGCTCTCGCGGATGCGCGCCGCGTAGAGGCCGAAGCGCGGGTCGGCGGCCATGAGATTGACCACCAGCACGCCGCCGTCGGCCAGCAGGTCGTGGCAGTCGTCGTAGAACCCGGCAGAGCAGAGCTGGCGCGGCTGGCCGCCGGGGTCGAAGCCGTCCACCAGCAGCACGTCGGGTGCGTCGTCGCAGTCGCGCACGAACTCGGCGCCGTCCGCGCACACCACCGAAAAGCGCCCGCCGTCCGGCGGAATCCCGAAATGCTCGCGCAGCGCGATCACCTCCGGGTCGATCTCCACCGCGGTGAAGCGCGTTTCGGGCAGCCGGCGCAGGCAGTACTTGGCCAGCGAGCCGCCCCCCAGGCCGACCATGAGGATGTGGCGCGGCTCGGGATGGAACAGCAGGAAGCCCATCATGGCGCGCGTGTAGTCGAGCTCGAGGGCGTCGGGCTCGGCCAGTGCCATCTGGCTCTGGATGGTGACGCCGTCGAACTGCAGGATGCGCCGGCCGTGCTCGTCGACCACGTAGGGGTGCCCGTCGACGGATCTTGCGAGGGGTTCCAGCTTGCTCAGGGCGGAGTCTTCGGGGGGCATTTCGAAGGGACGGCCGGGTCGCCGGCGCGCGTACGATCCTCGTTTGATCGGAGCATGGTGGGGGCGTTCGTGCCGTCGCGCAAGTCATCCCCCGCTGCAGGGGCGGGGGCATTCAGCCGAGCACGTGCTCGTAGACCAGCCGCATCACGTCGCGCTCGGTGTCGGGGATGCCGGCGAGCTCGGTGAGGCTCGCGAAGCGACCGCCGGCGGCGGACAGGGACTCGAAGGGAGGGTCGATGGCGGCGAACTCGCCGAGCCATACGGTGAGGCTGCCGCCGGACACGAGGAGCCGGGCGCGGAACTCCGGGTCGATGCGCAGCTCGCCCGGCGCAAGGCCGAGCCGGGCCGCCGCCTGGGCGGCGAGGGGCCCGGGGTGGGTTTCGACGCTCTCGGCGTCCGCCGCCTCGCCCCGGGCGGCGAGCAGGGTGTCGCCGAAGCGGGCGAAGCGCACCCGGGCGCTGGTCGCCTGCTTGTGGTAGAGGATCAGCGCCTGGCCGTGCATCGCCGGGTCAGGACGCGAGCGCCGCCGGCCCGTGGGTGTGGCAGTTCTTCGGGCACACCCGCGAACAGGCCCCGCAGCCGATGCAGTCCATGGCGTCGGCCAGGGTCATGACCATCATGTCGTCGTCGTCGAGGTCCTCGTCCAGCTCGTCCTCGTCGCGCTCCACGAGATCGAACACATTGCGCGGACAGACCTTGAAGCAGCGGCCGCAGCCGATGCACTTCCTGGCGTCGAGGGAGAGCACGAATTCGGGCGTCCAGTTGGTGCCGCCGCGGGTGAGGCCGGTAATGTGGCTCATGATGCGTCCTTTCTAGTGCGCGGTCGCCTGTGCCAGCCGCCGGTTGGCGTCCGCCCAGGCCTTGCAGGCGTCGTAGGTGGATTGGGTGACGGCGGGCAATTCCTCGTAGCCGCCGGGCAGGCGATCCTCCACGAGGTCGTGCAGCTTCGAGGCCCATTCCTGGGAGATGCGCTTCAGCTTGCGCACCTCCTTTTCGAGGTCGCGGAGTTCGTCGTCGCTCATGACGCCCTCCTCACAGGCCGGCCACTTCGGGGTACTTGCCGACCACTTCGAGCGCGACCGCCAGGTGCTTGTCGGCCTCGGTCTTCATCTTCGAGTAGCTGTCGAAGCCGAAGCGGTGCACATCGCGCAGGGTGCGGTCCATCACCACCAGCTTGCCCACGGTGATGAGTGCGCGGCCGAAGCCCTCGTGGGTGATGTTGATCAGCGGCACCGCCATCAGCCCGCATTCCTTCTCGATCAGCGCGGCGATCGCGTTGTGGAAGGCCTTCACGCGCGCCAGCACGACGTCGTCCGGGTCGCCGATCACCGGAATCTCGCGACGCTGCTCCTTGGTCAGGATGAAGGGCGCGAGCACGCGGGCGAGCGGCCAGCCGTCATACGTGCCGTAGTTGTCGATGGCGCGCACCTGGCGCGACATCTCCTTGATGAAGTCGGTCTGGGCTAGGTCGGCGTCGAGCTCGGGGGTGGGGGCGGTGTCGGTGGAGATGGAGATCATGTCGGTACTCCGGGGAGGGGTCAGGAAAAGGGGCGTCGGGCGTCGAGCACGACGGGTGTGAGGCGCGCGCGGTGCGCCAGACGGCGCAACCAGGTGTAACCGGCGCCGAGGCCGGCGAAGCTCGCCGCGGCGATCCAGCTGTCGGGCAACCCCGCCAGCGCGGCCGCGCCCATGGCGGCGGCGAGGCCGGCGAGCGGTGTGAAGTAGGCGACGACGGTCGCGCGCAGCGCGGCCGACCCGCTCACCCCCACACACAGGGTGTCGCCAGGGCGCGTGGTGCCGGCGGGAAGCGTCATCACCAGGTCGCGGGTGGGGGCGCCGCCGGCGCACACCTTGGCGGCGCGGCAGGCGCCGCAGGCGGAGGCACGCTCGAAGCGCACGGTCGCCCGGTCGCCGTCCACCGCGATCACGCGCCCCTCCCGCTCCAGCATCGGTTCGCTCATTCCTGCCAGCCCTCCGCTTCCATGGCGTCGAAGCGCCCGGTATCCACCGGCGCGCGCGCCTTGAGGGCCTTGGCGAGCCAGCCGCAGGGGCCGGAGGCGATCTCGCACTGGATGTCGCCGATGAGCCGCTCGATGGAGGAACCTTCCTCCACGCGGATCGGCTGCACGCCGGCCGCGAGGAGCTGCTTCACCGCCGAGGCGCCCACCGCGAGGCAGTACACCGCGGCGCAGCCGGCCAGCGTCGCGATCTTGCCCGGCAGCTTGTTCTCGTTGCCGTCCTGGGCGTTGTCGATGAACTCGGCCACTTCCACCAGGCTCGCCGCACCAGCCTCGACCTCGTAGATGGCGAAGGCCTCGGCGGCGCCGAAGTGCTGGTTCACCTGGACGCGGTCGGTGCTGGCGAAGGCGATGCGCACGCTCTCCATGGCGACGTCCTTGCGCTCAGTGGCCACGAGCCGCAGATGCCGTCGTCGGAGCGTCATGTCGCAGGGCATAGCGGGAACGGTGCGGGGCGATGGATTCATGATGGGCGAGGACCAGGTTGGCGAGATCGAAGAGCGCCTGGCGGGTCCCGCGGTAGCCCACCCAGGTCTTGCAGTACCCGCCGACCAGGTCGTACTGGGGCATGCCGGCGCGCAGGAGCGGCACGCCCAGCCGGTCGGCGGTGGCCGCCGCGTGGGAGTTGGCGATGACGAGCTCGGCGCCGGCCGCCCGGGCGAGATCCTCGAGATCCTCCAGGTCGCCCACGTGCACCGACGGGGCGGGCACGTCGGCGAGCAGGGCCGCCTTGACGGGCGAGACGGCGGCCACGATCTCGCTGCCCATGCCGGCCGCGAGGGTGGCGAGCTGGTGCAGCAGGTCCGGATCCGCGGCGATCGCCACCCGGCGCAGGCCGGTCATGAAGTGGGTGTCCACCATCGCGTCCTGGAGCTGGGCCCGGTGGCGCTCCAGGCGCTCGGGCACCGGCAGCCCGGAGAGCTCGGCCAGCGCCTGGGTGAAGCGGTCGCAGGCGTCCAGCCCCATCAGGCCGTCGAAGCGCTGGTCGGGCACGCCGGTGCGCACGGCGAGCAGGTCCGCCGCGGCGCCCAGGGAGCGACCCACCACGAAGGTGGCGACCGCCTCGCCCAGGGTGGCGAGCTCGGAGACCGGCGTGCCGCCCAGGGTGACCGGGATGGTGTCCTCGGCGATGAGGTGGCCGTCCAGGGAGTCGGCGAGGTCGGGCACCGCCACCGGACGCAGGCCGAAGGCCTCCACCCACTCCTTGATCGCCTCCACGTCGCCGGGGGTGAGGTGGCTGCCGAGGAGCAGGTTCACCTGCTTCTTGCGACGCCCCGCGCAGCGCGTCTCGGGCACGGCGGCATCGATGATGCCCTTCACCGCGGCGGCGTAGCCGGTCTCGAGGCAGCCGGAGAAGTCGGGCGTGTTCACCGCCGCCACCGGGATGTGGTCGAACTGCGGGTATTCGGCGCGGAACGTCCGCACCAGGCGCGCGATGTCGGTGCCCTGGGTCTCGGCGAGCGCCGTGGTGGCGAGCCCCACCAGGGCGGGCCTGGCCTTGCCGCATACGGTGGCGAGCGCCTGCACCACGTTGCCGTCGGCGTTCATCACGGTGGCGACCTGGTCCATGGCGGTGGTCTGCAGCGGGACGGGCTCGCGGAAGTGGCGTACGAAGAAGACCTTGGCGAAGGCGGTGCAGCCCTGGGAGCCGTGGAAGATGGGCATGGCGCGGTTCACCCCGAGGAAGGCGAGCGCCGCGCCGGCCGGGGCCGACGACTTCAGCGGATTGACCGACAGGGCCTTGGGGTGGCGGACGATCTCGGCCATGGTCGTCTCCTCAGGCCGCCGCGCCGGCGAGCGGCGCGTGATCGTGGGCCTCGGGTCCGTCCTCGGCGTCAGGGCTGTCGCCGAGCTCGGGGCCGGCCACCACCATCGCCTTGTGCGTCCACGGGGCGGGCTTCCTCACCGCCTTCCACACCGGCGATTCGAGGGTGAGGGCGAGTTGGCGCACCAGCTCCTTCATGCCCTCGTAGCCGGCGTAGCCGAATTCGCGTTCCTGGTTGATGTCGAGGAAGGGCAGCCGCGCTTTCAAGGCGGTGTAGAGGTTGCGCCCGCCCGCGATGAGTATGTCGGCCTCAAGCTCGTAGACCGCGTTGAGGAGGTCGCGCGCGCCCTCGCTCTGCAGCATGATGGCCTTGTCGCCCATCAGCTCCAGGATGCGCGCCTTGTCCTCCTCGGTGGATTTCTTGGTGCCGCTCGCCACCACGACCATGCCGAGATCCTGGAGCGCCGATACCACCGACCACGACTTCACGCCGCCGGTGAAGAGCAGCACGCGCTTCCCTTCGAGGCGCGGGCGCCACGCGTCGAGGGCAGCGCGCACCTTGGCCTCCTCCCGGGCGATGAGCGCCTCGGTGCGGGCGACGAGGTCGGCGTCTCCGACGATGCGGGCGATCTCGCGCAGGGCCGCCGAGGTGTCGGTGATGCCGTAGAAGCTGCCCTCGAACCAGGGGACGCCCCAGCGCTCCTCCATCTTGCGCGCCACGTTGATCATGGCCTTGGCGCACACCAGCATGTTCACCTCGGCGCGGTGCATGGTCTGCACCTCGTGGAAGCGGGCGTCGCCCGAGAGTGTACAGAGCACGCGGATGCCGAGCTCGTCGAAGAGCGGGGTGATGTGCCACAGCTCGCCGGCGATGTTGTACTCGCCGATGAGGTTGATGCTGTGCACCGTGATGCCCTCGGGGGCGACGTCCGCGGGCAGCGGCTCGGGCTCGCGGGTGCCGATCACGTACTTCACCATTGCCTCGCCGGCGATTCGGTTGCCGAGGTTCTTGGTGCCGTAGAAGCCGGCCGAGTCCACCGGCACGACCGGCACGCCCCAGCGCTCCGCGGCGGCCTTGCTTACCGCCTCGATGTCGTCGCCGATGAGCGCCGGCACGCAGGTGTTGTAGACGAAGACGGCGGCGGGGCGGTAGCGGTCGATCGCCTGCTTGATGCCGTGGAAGAGGCGCTTCTCCCCGCGGCCCATGATCACGTCCTGCTCCGAGAGGTCGGTGGTCATGCCGATCCGGTAGAGCGTGGGGCCGGAGGAGCGGGTGCCACGGTTGTCCCAGGAGTTGCCGGCGCAGGCGATGGGACCGTGCACCACGTGGGCCACGTCGGCGATCGGGAGCAGGGCGATCTGTGCGCCGTCGAAGGCGCAGCCCCCTGCGGAGGCGCCGGGCTTGGGACGCGCGCAGCCCGATTTCTCCTTCTTGTTGTGCGCACAGGCCGGTTCGTCGAGCAGGGCGGAGATGTCGGCGGGTTTCACGGCGGTTGCTCCATCGCGGGGTTCGGCAGTCCTGCCGCAAGGCCCGTGCCACGCGCGACGTATGGCGCAACGCGTTGAAAAATGGCGGTTCTTGCGTGCGGGCCGGGTGTCGCGAACCCGACAATGTCGGCGCCGCGACATGACAGCCCCTAGAGACTGTAGGGCTCGCGCATCCACCCCGCGACGAGGGCTGCGTCGCGCTCCGCGAGGTAGGCCATGCCGTCCTGCAGGTCGGCGAACACTCGCGGCAGCACGTCGCGGGGCACCCGGTGGCCGCTCACCATGTGGAAGTACCAGGCGAAGCCGTAGCCGGCGGCGCGGTCGAAGTCGTAGAGCTGCTGGGCCAATGCGATGCCGCGTGCCTCGGGATTGGTCCATTGCGGCGCGCGCGCGGCTACCGGCACCGCACTCCAGCGCAACTGGCGGTAGCGGTCCAGGTGCCCGGTGAGCGCCAGCACCCAGTGGTCGCAGAAGCGTCCCTGGCGGCCGGGCGTGCCGGCGCGCCACTCGTCCAGGAAGCGCAGCACCGACGCCGGCTTGCCGGGCTGGGCCGCAATGCGCGTGACGAAGCCCGCCACGTCGACGAGGCGGCGCAGGCGATAGCGCGGCGCACCCACGGGCGTGAGCGGCGGCGCGTCCTGGGGGCGCTCGAGGAGTCCCTCCACCGAGTCGGCCGGCTCGCCGCCGGTCACCAGGGGCCGGCAGCGCATCTCCTGCAGTTCCTCGATCTCGAGCTGCAGGTAGTCGGCCGGTCCGGTCCCGCTGAGGGCGACGAGGTAGTGGGTGACGCCCTGATCGCGGGTGAGCACCCAGCCGCTGTCGGCGTGGCGCTCGGCGAAGGCCTCGCCGTCCTCGCCCGCCTCGCGCCACGCCTCTTCCAGCCAGGCGAGCGCGTCTTCGGCGACGGGTTTCCCGTCCGCGTCCAGGATGCGGCTCGGGCGATACCAGCCGCCGCGGGAGAGCCGCGGCACGAACTCGGGGCCGCCTTCGCGGCGCAGGGCGTCGAGCAGCGCCGCATGGCCCGGTACCGGCGGCTGCGTCGCGCACAGGCGGAAGAGACGCTCGGAGAGGGCCTGGTGTTCGGCGGGCAGGTCGGCGAGGGTGGTGTTCATCGGCTGTTCTCGGGCGGGTGAGTGGGGGAGGTGACCTGCGCCAGACGCTCGCGTACGAGCTCGCGCACGTCGGGCTCGGGGTCGTCGAGCAGGACGGCGAGGGCTTCGGGCGGGGCTTGCCCGGCGGCGGCGAGCCGCACCGTCCACTCGGGATCGGCGAGCAGGCGCGCCGCATCCTCCGGGAGCATGCGGGCGGCGGCGATGCCGCGCACCTCGGCGTCCTCGTCGCGCGCCATGCGGCCGAGCGCAAAGGCGGGCAGGCGCCGCGCGACCTCCTTGCGCACCTCCCGGTCGGGGTCGTCGGCCATGCGCGGCAGGCGGCCGTGGGGAAGCCGGCGCGCCACCTGCAGGCGCACCGCGTAATCCGGGTCGCGGGCCATGCGCTCGAGCGCGGGAGGCGGCAGGCGGCTCGCCACGGCGATGCGCACCTCGCGGTCCGGGTCGCGGGTGAGGCGTGCGAGGAGCTCCGGCCCGACCCGGGTGGCGACGGTCAGGCGCACCACCTCGTCGGGATCGTCCATCAGCGCGCCGACCGCCTCCACCGGCGCCCACTTCACCGCGATGGCGCGCCGCTCCCAGAACGCGTCGTGCAGGCAGCGCTCCGCCCACTCGCGGTTGCGGCGCAGGAAGCGGTCGATCTGGCGGCCGTTGTCCACGAACAGGCAGGCATCGCCCGGCGCGCAGCGGCCGTCGGCGAGCGTGTCCGCGCGCAGCTCGCAACGCGTACAGGGGTTTTCCGGCGGACGGTATTCGTCGCCCGGCGGCGGGACGGGGTGGTCGTGGCTCAAGCGCTTGGGTGCGGCAGGCAAGCCGCGGGAGTAGTTGATCGGGCCTCTGCCGATGGGCCGGCAAACCGCGTGCCAGTCGGCAATCCCTTGCGGGGCGCGGCATGGCGTCCGCCGAGGGCATGGGTTTGGGGGAGTCCCGACAGCGACCGGTGTGCGCTTGTCACAAATCCGACAATGCGGATCGGTTTCCTCTTCTGGATCGCTGACTACAATTTTTCAGGAGGGGGTGTTCGGGGCTTCCGCCGTGTCGACAGCGACCGAAGCCGCGAAACGTCGTCATGCCGGGAGGACAAGAACAGTGAGCACAGTCACCTACGTGAAGAGCTTCCTTCGTCATGCCGCCGCCAACCGGGCCGAAACCGGGCGCGGACCGCTCGATCAGTTGCGGGATTTCGTGCACATCGTCCGGCATTCGCTCTATCCCTTCGAGTACTACCACCTGTCCATGTACGAGGGCATCCCCGAGGGCTACGTCTCCACCCGCCAGTACCGGCGCCTGGAGCGGACGCTCAATCCGCGCCAGACCGGCGTGGTGAACTTCGACAAGTGGCACCAGTACTGCTTCTTCCGCGCCAACGGCCTGCCTGCGCCCGAGGTGCTCGGCTTCGTCTCCGGGCGACGCGGGGTGCTGGACGGGCGGCCTTTCTTCGGCGACCCGGCAGAACTCCTGCGGGTGGTGGACGCGGCGTCCAAGCCCGTCGTGGCCAAGCCGTTCGGCGGCGGCCACGGGCACGGCTTCGACCTGATCCTCGATTGCTCCCCCGAGGCCGGCACGCTCACCCTGAAGAAGGGCGGAACGGTGTCCGCCGCGGCCTTCCTCGACCGCGTCGCGGATGATCCGGAGGGACTGCTCCTGCAGCGCTACATCGCCCAGCATCCCGAGATCGCGCGCTTCGCCCCGTCGTCGGTCAATACTCTGCGGGTGCTCACCGTGCTCACCGAGTCCGGACGGGTCGAGTTCCCGGCGGCCATCATGAAGATGTCCCGCGAGGGCACGCTGGTCGACAACGTCGGTGCCGGCGGCATCGCCGCGCACATGGACCTCGACACCGGCATGCTCGGCAGGGGCTTCGTGTGGCCGGGCAAGGACACCTACGATCACCATCCCGAGTCGGGCGCGCGCATCACCGGCTTCTCCGTCCCCTTCTGGCAAGAGACGCTGGCGCTCGCGGCGCTCGCCCACCAGCACCTCACCAGCGCACGCAGCCTGGGCTGGGACGTCGCCATCACCGCCGACGGGCCGCTGCTGGTGGAGATGAACAGCTACGTCTCCATTCCGGTGTACCAGCGCCTGGGCTACTCCGTCCGCCGCGGCGTGTTGGCGAAGATGCTCGAGCGCTAGCAGCCGTTCGCTGCGCGTTCCCGTCAGCGGCTCGAATCCACCGCCCCTTTCCGCCACCGTGTGCCCAATCAGTGGGGCACTTTCCCCAATAGTGGGGAACGGTAATGCTCATTTTGGGAGCTTGTCGGCCGATGGCGTACGGCTTCTGAATGAAACAGGATGTTTCCAAGTGCGCCGGATGCATCCCAATGGCATCTTTCGAGCGGGTCCATCGGCCCTTTCGGGGAGATTTGGGGGAAAAACCCCGGAAATCTCCCCGAATGACCGTCGTTGCGCCGGTGTGTGTGTGCAACCATCGGAAAAATAACAGAAAAATCGGGTTGGTGCGGCCTTTGCTAAGTGCCGTCTGCGCAGTCTGACGGTATCGGGGCAGCCCACCCGCGAATCGCATTCGCGATCCGATCGGCGAACGCTCGAGCATACCGGATTCGTTCCGCTGCGCCTGGATTCGACAGGAGGGGAGACAATGGAAGGCACGAATTTGGGGAGGTCGCCGGCGGCCTCTCCGCCCCGGATGGGGCAGCAGAGCTCGCTGCGCGTAACGGCGGTTTCGCTATTCGTCAGCGCGGTGTTCGCGCTCCCGGGCTCGGCGCACGCGGCGGTGAGCTGCGTGCGTACCCTGGTGGCCAACGTGGTGGCGATCGACCAG
>DYFV01000113.1 GCA_020725025.1 Azoarcus sp. | reverse complement strand
GCCGACTGCGGCGGGTTGATGATCGGGGTCGACAGCATCGAGCCGAACACGCCGCCGTTGGAGATGGAGAAGGTGCCGCCGGACAGCTCCTCGATGGAGAGCTTGCCGTCCTTGGCCTTCTGGCCGAACTCGGCGATCTTCTTCTCGATGTCGGCGATCGACATCTGGTCGGCGTCGCGCAGGATGGGCACCACCAGGCCGCGGGGCGAACCCACCGCGATGCCGATGTCGATGTAGCCGTGGTAGACGATGTCGGTGCCGTCCACCGAGGCGTTCAGGATCGGGAACTTCTTGAGCGCCGCGACCGCCGCCTTCACGAAGAAGCCCATGAAGCCCAGGCGCACGCCGTGGGCCTTCTCGAACTTGTCGCCGTACTGCTTGCGCAGGGCCATGACGGGCGCCATGTTCACCTCGTTGAAGGTGGTGAGGATGGCGTTCTCGTTCTTCGACTGGATGAGGCGCTCGGCGATGCGCGCGCGCAGGCGGCTCATCGGCACGCGCTCTTCCGGACGATCACCGGTCGGCACCACCGCCGGCGGCACGGCCGGGGCCTTGGCCTGAGCGGGCTTGGCGGCCACGGCGTCTTCCTTGGTCACGCGGCCGCCGCGGCCCGTGCCCGGCACCTCGGCGGCGGGAATGCCCTTCTCGTCCAGGATCTTGCGCGCGGCGGGGCTGGCGGTTCCGGCCGGGGCCGCTGCCGCCGGGGTGGCAGCGGCGGGCGCCGGCGCAGCCTGCACGGGCTCGGGGCGCTTGGCGCCGTTGCCGGCCTTCGCCTCGGTGTCGATCTGGGCGATCAGGTCGCCGCTCGCCACGTTGTCGCCGTCGGCCTTGAGGATCTTAACCAGCACCCCGTCCGCGGGCGCCGGGGTCTCGAGCACGACCTTGTCGGTCTCGATGTCGATCAGGTTTTCGTCGCGCGAGACGGGCTCGCCTTCCTTCTTGTGCCAGGAGACCAGCGTCGCCTCGGAAACCGATTCCGACAGCTGCGGCACTTTAACTTCGATCAGCATTACTTCTCTCCCCGTGTTGTTCGGCTATGTTGCTGGGTTCAGTCCTTGAGCGACCCGAAGGCGTTCTCGAGGATCGCTTTCTGCTGCGCATTGTGCTTGGCGTAGTAGCCCACCGCCGGCGCGGCCGCGGCAGGACGCGACACGAGCAGGAGCTTGCGCTTCGGCCCGAGCACGTTCACCAGGTGCTGGCGCGAGGCAAGCCAGTACCAGGCACCCTGGTTGCGCGGCTCTTCCTGGGCCCACACCACTTCCTTGGCGTTCGGGAACTGGTCGACCGCCGCGGCGAAGGCCTCGGCCGGGAACGGATAGAGCTGCTCGATGCGCACCAGCGCGGTGTCCTTGATGCCCTTCTCGCGTCGATAGGCGAGCAGCTCGTAGTACACCTTGCCCTGGCACAGCACGACGCGCTTGACCTTCTTCGGATCGAGCGCCTCGGTCTCGCCGATGACGGTCTGGAACCGGCCGTGCGCGAGCTCGTCCAGCGACGAGATCGCCTCCTTGTGGCGCAGCAGCGACTTCGGCGTGATGATCACCAGGGGCTTGCGCACCTTGCGCAGCATCTGGCGGCGCAGGAGGTGGAAAATCTGGGCGGGCGTCGTGGGCACGCACACCTGCCAGTTGTTCTCCGCGGCCATGTTCATGAAGCGCTCGAGGCGCGCCGAGGAGTGCTCGGGGCCCTGCCCTTCGTAGCCGTGCGGCAGCATCAGGGTGAGGCCGCACAGGCGGCCCCACTTGGCTTCGCCGGAGCTGATGAACTGGTCGAGCACGACCTGGGCGCCGTTCACGAAGTCACCGAACTGCGCTTCCCAGATCACGAGTTCGTTGGGCTCCGCGGTGGCGTAGCCGTATTCGAAGGCGAGCACCGCCTCCTCGGACAGCACCGAGTCGAAGATCTGGATCTGCGCCTGGCCTTCCTGGATGTGCTTGAGCGGCACATAGCTGCCCTGGTCCCAACGCTCGCGGTTCTGGTCGTGCAGCACCGCATGGCGGTGGAAGAATGTGCCGCGGCCGACGTCCTCGCCGGAGATGCGCACCCCGAAACCCTGCGCCAGAAGGCTGGCGTAGGCGAGGTTCTCGCCCATGCCCCAGTCGAGCGGCAGCTCGCCCCCGCCCATGGCGGAGCGGTCCTCGATGATCTTCTTCACCCGCGGGTGCAGGCTGAAGCCCTCGGGCAGCGTGGTGAGCCGCTCGGACAGGCGCTTGAGCTCGACCAGGGGCACGCCCGTGTCGGCCGCGTCGGTGTAGGGCTGGTTGAGGAAGGGCGACCAGTCCACGGCGAACTGGCGGTTGTGGCCGGAGAGGACCGGGTTGTAGAGCAGCTCGCCCTTGTCCAGATGCTCGCGGTACTCGCGGATCATCTTTTCCGGTTCCTCGGCGGGAATGCTGCCCTCGAGCACCAGCCGGTCGGCGTAGAGCTTGCGGGTACCCGGATGCTGCTGGATCTTGCGGTACATCAGCGGCTGGGTGACCATCGGCTCGTCCTGCTCGTTGTGGCCGAGCTTGCGGAAGCAGACGATGTCGACCACCACGTCCTTCTTGAACTCCTGGCGGAATTCCACGGCGAGCGCGGTGACGAAGGCCACGGCCTCGGGATCGTCCCCGTTCACGTGGAAGATCGGCGCCTCGACCATCTTGAAGATGTCGGTGCAGTAGAGGGAGGAGCGGTAGTCGCGCGGATCGGAGGTGGTGAAGCCGATCTGGTTGTTCACCACGATGTGCACCGTGCCGCCGGTGCCGTAGCCGCGGGTCTGGGAGAAGTTGAGCATCTCCTGGTTCACGCCCTGCCCGGCCACCGCGGCGTCGCCGTGGATCAGCACCGGGATGACCTGGCTCTTGGCTTCGTCCTTGCGGCGCACCTGGCGCGCGTAGACCGAGCCCTCGACCACCGGGTTGATGATCTCGAGGTGCGAGGGGTTGAAGGCCAGCGTGAGGTGCACCGGGCCGCCCGGGCTCATCACGTCACTGGAGTAGCCCATGTGGTATTTCACGTCACCCGAGGAGAGGTCGGCCGCGGCCTTGCCTTCGAACTCGGCGAACAGCATGGAGGGCGACTTGCCCAGGATGTTCACCAGCACGTTCAGGCGCCCACGGTGAGCCATGCCGATGACGATTTCCTGCGCGCCGAGCGAGCCGGCAACGCGCACCAGCTCGTCCATCGCCACGATGGTCGACTCGCCCCCCTCGAGGGAGAAGCGCTTCTGGCCCACGTACTTGGTGTGCAGGTACTTTTCCAGGGTCTCGGCGGCGGTGGTGCGCTCGAGAATGCGCTTCTTCATGTCCAGGGAGAAGCGCGGGGTGGCACGGATGCTCTCCAGGCGGCTCTGGATCCAGCGCTTCTGGCCGATGTCGGAGATGTACATGTACTCCGAGCCGACCGAGCCGCAGTAGGTCTGGCGCAGGGCCTCGAGGATCTCGCGCAGGGTCGCGTGATCGGAGCTGAAGCCGTGGAAGGAGCCCACGTTGAAGCTCTGGTTGAGGTCCGCCTCGGTAAAGCCGTAGTGCGAGGGCTCGAGCTCGGCGATCTGCGGCCGCTCGGTCCGCTTGAGCGGATCCAGGTTCGCCCAGCGGTTGCCGAGGAAGCGATACGCGTTGATGAGCTGCAGCGTCCCGACCTGACGCTTGTCGTCGCCCCCTGCGGCGACGGTGCGCACGGGACCGCGCTTGGCCATCTCGGCGAAGGCCGCGATGACCGGACCGTGGGCCACGTCGCGCACCGCGGCGCCGGCCTGGGCCTGCAGGTTGTCGAAGTAGTCGCGCCAGGCCTCCGGCACGGATGCCGGGTCGGCCAGATAGTTCTCGTAGAGCTCCTCGATGAACGGCGCGTTGCTGCCGAACAGATGAGACGTGGATCTGAGCTGCTTCATCATGATGGATGCCACCTATTGTCTTTGTTTCCCTGCCCTTCGCATTACAGGCGATTCAACCCGTTCCGGCCCTCGATGAAAAAACGGGATGGCGCGCAACGCGTCCATCCCGCCGGGATCAGTAACGGAATTGCCCCCCGCCCCTCTCCATCGTCGCGTTACGGCCGCTCGGTAAGCGCCGGGACGTCGCGACGCGCCGCGCCTACATACAGCTGACGCGGACGACCGATCTTGTATTCCGGATCGGTGATCATCTCTTCCCACTGGGTGATCCAGCCCACCGTGCGCGCCAGCGCGAAGATGCAGGTGAACATGGAGGTCGGGATGCCCAGGGCCTTCTGCACGATGCCCGAGTAGAAGTCGACGTTCGGATACAGCTTCTTCTCGACGAAGTACTGGTCTTCCAGGGCGATCTTCTCGAGCTCCATCGCCAGCTTGAACAGCCGATCGTTCTCGAGGCCCAGCTCGCCCAGCACGTCGTAGCAGACCTGGCGCATGAGCTTGGCGCGCGGGTCGAAGTTCTTGTACACGCGGTGACCGAAGCCCATCAGCTTGAAGCTGTCGTTCTTGTCCTTGGCGCGGGCGATGTACTCACCCACGCGGGAGACGTCGCCGATCTCTTCCAGCATGTTGAGGCAGGCCTCGTTGGCGCCGCCGTGGGCCGGACCCCACAGGCAGGCGATGCCGGCCGAGATGCAGGCGAACGGGTTGGCACCGGAGGAGCCGGCCAGACGCACCGTGGAGGTGGAGGCGTTCTGCTCGTGGTCGGCATGCAGGGTGAAGATGGTGTCGAGCGCGCGCACCAGCACCGGGTTCGGCTTGTACTCCTCGCACGGGGTGCCGAACATCATGTGCATGAAGTTCGCGGTGTAGTCGAGCTCGTTGCGCGGATACATGAACGGCTGGCCCATGTTGTACTTGTAGGCCATCGCCACGATGGTCGGCAGCTTCGCGATCAGGCGGTTGATCGAGATGTTGCGGTGCGCCGCATCGGAGAAGTCCATCGCCTCGTGATAGAAGGCGGACAGCGCGCCCACCACGCCCACCATCACCGCCATCGGATGCGCGTCGCGACGGAAGCCCGAGTAGAACTTGGTCATCTGGTCGTGCAGCATCGTGTGGTTCTTGATGGTGTTCTCGAACTCGATCTTCTGCGACGCGTTCGGGAGCTCACCGTTCTTCAGCAGGTAGGCGACTTCCAGGAAGTTGCACTTCTCGGCCAACTGCTCGATGGGGTAGCCGCGATAGAGCAGCTCGCCCTTGTCGCCATCGATGAAGGTGATCGTCGACTTGCAGCTCGCCGTGGACAGGAAGCCCGAGTCGTAGGTGAAGAGCCCGGTCTTGGCGCCCAGCGTGCGAATGTCGATGACATCGTTGCCATGGGTGCCGGTCATCACCGGGAATTCGACGGTCTTGCCATCGACGGTTAGCGATGCGGTGCGTTCAGTGCTCATTGGTCGTCCCTTTTTTCCTTGCCCCTGTTAACAACTAGCTCCCTGCGGCGATTCGTCCTGCACGGTTACGGTCGGCCGAGCAGGGCGATCATCTCTTTCCAGCGGTCCTCGCGGACCGGCCGGCTGCCATTGACCATCGCCCACAGCTCGTGGTCTTCGCAGCGCAGCAGGTCCTCGAGAACCGCCAGCTGACCGTCGTCGAGACGGTCGAAGTCCCTCTCCAGAAAGCGTGCGAAGACGAGGTCGAGCTCCAGGAGAGCCCGACGACACTGCCAGCGCACGCGTCCCCGGTCGATCGTCATACCGCGCGGGCCACCATCATGTCCTTGATCTTGCCGATCGCCCGCGTGGGGTTCAGGCTCTTCGGACAGACATCGACGCAATTCATGATCGAGTGGCAGCGGAACAGGCGGTACGGGTCCTCGAGATTGTCGAGGCGCTCGTTGGTCGCCTGGTCACGGGTGTCCGCGATGAACCGGTAGGCCGCCAGCAGCCCGGCGGGACCGACGAACTTGTCGGGGTTCCACCAGAACGACGGGCAGGAGGTCGAACAGCAGGCGCACAGGATGCACTCGTAGAGCCCGTTGAGCTCCTCGCGGTCCTCCGGCGACTGCAGGCGCTCGCGCTCCGGCGTCGGCGTCTCGTTGATCAGATATGGCTTGATCGAGTGGTACTGCTTGAAGAACTGGGTCATGTCCACGATCAGGTCGCGGATGACCGGCAGCCCCGGCAGCGGGCGCAGCACGATGGGCTGCGGCAGGCCGTCGATCTCGGTCAGGCAGGCCAGGCCGTTCTTGCCGTTGATGTTCATCGCGTCGGAGCCGCACACGCCCTCGCGGCAGGAGCGGCGGAAGGACAGCGAGTCGTCCTTGGACTTCAGCCGCACCAGCGCGTCGAGCAGCTTCTTGTCGGACGCCTCGAGCTCGATCGAGATGTCCTGCATGTACGGCTTGTCGTCCTTGTCCGGATCGTAGCGGTAGATCTTGAATTGAACGGTACGCTTGGTCATGTTCTGGGTTCTCCCGCGCTCAATAGGTGCGCTTGGCGAGCGCGATGGGCTCGACGTCGTCGGACAGGGGCTTGAGATTCACCGGCTTGTAGTCGAGGCGGTTGCCCTCGCTGTACCACAGGGTGTGCTTCAGCCAGTCCTTGTCGTTGCGGCCGTTCGGGAATTCCGGCGTGTCGGGCGCGTCGTCGCGCACGTGGGCGCCGCGGGATTCCTTGCGCGCCTCGGCCGAGACCATGGTCGCCTTGGCCACCTCGATCAGGTTGTCCAGCTCCAGCGCCTCGATGCGCGCGGTGTTCCAGACCTTGGACTTGTCCTTGATCTCGGTGCTCTTCGCCCGCTCGGCCACTTCCAGGATGCGGGTGACGCCTTCCTTGAGCAGGTTGTCGAAGCGGAACACGCCGGCGTGCTTCTGCATGGTTCGGCGCATGTCCAGCCCCACCTCGAACACGCTCTCGCCGTTCTTCTGGTTCTCCAGGCGGGCGATACGCGCCAGCGAGGCGTCGGCGGCGTCGGCCGGCAGGGGCTTCAGCGGCAGGTTGCCGGCCTTGAAGTCCTCCACCACGGTCTCGCCGGCGGACTTGCCGAAGACCAGCAGGTCGAGAAGCGAGTTGGTGCCGAGGCGGTTCGCACCGTGCACCGAGGCGCAGGCGCACTCGCCCGCGGCGTAGAAGCCGGCGACCGGGGCGTTCGGGTTGCCGTCCTTCGGCACCACGACCTGACCCTTGTAGTTGGTCGGGATGCCGCCCATCTGGTAGTGACAGGTCGGCACGACCGGGATCGGCGCCTTGATCGGATCCACACCGGCGAACTGGATCGAGATCTCGCGAATGCCGGGCAGGCGCTTCATGATGGTCTCGGGCGACAGGTGCGTGATGTCGAGCAGCACGTGATCCTTGTCGGGACCGCAGCCGCGCCCTTCGTTGATCTCGGTGGTCATGGCGCGGGAGACCACGTCGCGGGAGGCGAGGTCCTTCAGGTTCGGCGCGTAGCGCTCCATGAAGCGCTCGCCGGAGGCGTTGCGCAGGATGCCGCCCTCGCCGCGCACGCCCTCGGTGATGAGCACGCCCGCGCCGGCCACGCCGGTCGGGTGGAACTGCCAGAACTCCATGTCTTCCAGCGGGATGCCGGCGCGCGCCGCCATACCCACGCCGTCGCCGGTGTTGATGAAGGCGTTGGTGGAGCTGTAGTAGATGCGGCCCGAGCCGCCGGTGGCGAAGATGGTCGCCTTGGCGTGGAAGATCGAGACCTCGCCCGTTTCCATTTCCAGGGCGGTCACGCCGAGCACGTCGCCGTCGGCGTCGCGAATCAGGTCGAGCGCCATCCACTCCACGAAGAACTGGGTGTTGGCGCGCACGTTGCGCTGGTAGAGCGCGTGCAGCATGGCGTGACCGGTCCGGTCGGCCGCCGCACACGAGCGCGACACCGGGGCCTGGCCGTAGTTCTGGGAGTGGCCGCCGAAGGGGCGCTGGTAGATCTTGCCGTTGTCGAGGCGATCGAAGGGCATGCCGTAGTGCTCGAGCTCCACGACCACTTCGTTCGCCTTCTTGCACATGAACTCGATGGCGTCCTGGTCGCCCAGCCAGTCCGACCCCTTCACGGTGTCGTACATATGCCAGTGCCAGTTGTCCTCGGTGGAGTTGCCGAGCGAGGCCGCCACGCCACCCTGCGCCGCCACGGTGTGGGAGCGGGTCGGGAAGACCTTGGTGAGCACGGCGGTCTTGAGACCCGCCTCGGAGAGCTGCAGGGCTGCGCGCAGGCCGGCACCACCGGCGCCGACGATCACCGCATCGAAAGTACGCTTCGCGACGTTCACGCTTACAGCCTCCACAGAATCTGAGCAGCCCAGCCGGCGTAGCCGATGAGCAGAAGAAGGGTCACCACGTGCAGCGTCAGGCGGATGCCGACCGGCTTGACGTAGTCCATCCAGATGTCACGCACTCCCACCCAGGCGTGCCAGAACAGCGCCAGGAAGAAGAGGAAGGTGACGAAGCGCATGAAGCCGCCCGAGAACAGCCCGGTCCAGGCCTCGTAGCTCATTTCCGGAAGGGTCAGGGCGGCGATCGCGAAGATGACGGTGTAGATCGCCATCACCACCGCCGTGGCGCGCTGCGCGATCCAGTCGCGAAGCCCGTAATGGGCACCAACCACGATGCGCTTTACCATAGCTTGGCTCCAATGATCACGGTCAGGGCGATGCTCACGATCAGGACGATGCGCGAGCTGTTGCGGGCGGCCTGCAGCTCGATGCCCTTGTGCAGGTCGAGGAGCAGGAAGCGGATGCCGGCACAGAAGTGGTGCAGGTAGGCCCACAGCAGGCCGAGCAGGACGATCTTGGCGAGCGGGTTGGCGACGACGCTCTTGTAGACGGCGAACGATTCGGGCGAACCGAGGCTGCGGTCGAACAGATACAGGAGGAAAGGCAGGAACAGGAACAGACCCGCCCCGCTGACCCGATGAAGGATCGAGACGATACCCGGCAGCGGGAGCCGGATCTCGTGCAGCGCGAGAAACTTCGGCCGCGGTTTGCGCACAGTGGCTTGTGACATATAGTTTTTACCCCTTCGATGAGCGACGGTTGCCCGACGCAGTTCTCCCAAAACAAAGGCAGCGAATTATATATGACCGCTTACCCCCCTCCGCCCCCCTCCGCTCAACTGAGCTCGTTCAGGTAGTAGTGCTCGGCCGTCGAATAAAGGCCGCGCCGCCACTCGACCGGCTTGTCGCCATAGGTATAGGTCACCCGCTCCACCGACAGCAGCGGCGTCCCTTCGGCCACCTTCAGCACCTCGGCCGTGGAGCGATCCGCGGCCACGGCGCGGATGCGCTCCTGGGCGCGGATCATGCGCAGCCCGAAGCGGGTCTCGAACAGGCTGTAGAGCGAGCCGCTCCATCCCTGCAGCACCTCCAGGGTGAGCCCCTGGAAGACTTCGCCCGGCAGATAGATCTCGTCGATCACCACCGGTCTGTTGGAGAATTTGAGGAGGCGGCGCACGATGATGATGGGCTCGCCCAGCTCGATGCCGAGCATGCGCGACGCCTCCTGGCCGGCCTTGGCCCGCCAGCAGTCGAGCGGCACGCTCTGGGGATGGGCGAGCTCGCCGTCCACCGGCACCAGCCGCAGGAAGCGGAACAGCGCGCGCGGATCGTTGTGCGAGGCGACGAAGGTGCCCTTGCCCTGCTTGCGCACCAGGAGGTTGTCGGCCGCCATCTCGTCGATGGCCTTGCGGACCGTCCCCTGCGATACGTTGAATCGCGCAGCCAGTTCCTGCTCACTGGGAATTGCCTGCCCGGGACGCCACTCGCCAGCCTCAAGTGCCTGAAGAATCAGGCTCTTGATCTGACGATAGAGCGGACTGAAGGTGGGAGAGTCCTGTGCCATGCGCGCATTTCAACACAATTTTTTCGCCGCGTCCATCCAGTGTCTCATGTCTTATATAAGACATGAGACATCAATTGACATCGCGCAGCCTTGCTCTTAACATCGCCTTGCCCCGGAATCCGGCCCGCGCGGCTGCCCGCGTTGCACGCCGAACCGCTGTCGCGGCACCCGATCTCAATCAAGACAGACCGTTCTCAATCACGCTTTAGAGGGAGACTTACATGAGCAAAGCCCCCGTCCGTGTCGCCGTGACCGGCGCCGCCGGCCAGATCGGCTACAGCCTGCTGTTCCGTATCGCCAGTGGCGAAATGCTGGGCAAGGACCAGCCCGTCATCCTGCAACTGCTCGACCTGCCCCAGGCCCAGAAGGCCGTCAAGGGCGTGATGATGGAGCTCGAGGACTGCGCCTTCCCGCTGCTCGCCGGCATGATCGCCACCGACGATCCGAACGTGGCATTCAAGGACGCCAAGGTCGCCCTGCTCGTGGGCGCCCGTCCGCGCGGCCCCGGCATGGAGCGCAAGGATCTGCTGACCGAGAACGCCAAGATCTTCACCGTGCAGGGCGCGGCGATCGGCCAGTACGCCGACCCGGACTGCAAGGTGCTGGTGGTGGGCAACCCCTGCAACACCAACGCCTACATCGCCAAGGAAGTTGCCCAGAAGTACGGCCGCGTGCCGGCCAAGAACTTCACCGGCATGCTGCGCCTGGACCACAACCGCGCCCTGTCGCAGCTCGCCGCCAAGACCGGCCGTGAAGTGTCCAGCCTCAAGAAGATGGTCGTGTGGGGCAACCACTCGCCCACCATGTACGCCGACTACCGCTTCTGCGAGTCCAACGGCGACAGCGTGAAGGCGCTGGTGAACGACGACGCGTGGAACCGCGACGTGTTCCTGCCCACCGTCGGCAAGCGCGGCGCCGCCATCATCGAGGCACGCGGCCTGTCGTCCGCCGCTTCGGCCGCCAACGCCGCCATCGACCACATCCGTGACTGGGTGCTGGGCTCGAACGGCGAATGGGTCACCATGGGCATCCCGTCCGATGGCTCCTACGGCATCCCCGAGGGCATCATCTACGGCTTCCCGGTCACCACCGAGAACGGCGAGTACAAGATCGTCCAGGGCCTGGAGATCGACGAGTTCTCGCGCGAGCGCATGACCCACACCCTGAACGAGCTCCTCGAGGAGCGCGAGGGCGTGAAGGACCTGCTCGCCTGAGCGGTTCGCTGCCGGCAGCACCGAAGCGCACGGGTTCGCCCGTGCGCTTTTTCGTTTACCGGCCGGCTGCTATGCTCGTCGGCCGTGTCAGAACCCCTTCGATCCCGCCCATGACCAACGCCACCCATCCGCGCGACGTCCTGTTCGCCGGCGAGAAGCCCTTCCCCGTCCTGCCCGCGGTCGACCACTACGCCGGCTCGGAGAAACTGATGCGGAAGGCCCTGGCACTGCAGCAGGAGCTGGGACCGATCTTCGACCTCACCTGCGACTGCGAGGACGGTGCCCGCGCCGGCGCCGAGGCCGAGCACGCCGAGATGGCGGCCTCGGTGGTGCTCGACCCCGAAAACCGCTTCGGCCGCGTAGGCGCGCGCATTCACGACATCACTCACCCCCACTGGGAGCGCGACCTGGAGATCCTGGTCGGGCGCGCCGGCGCCCGGCTCGCCTTCCTGACCCTGCCAAAGGTGCGCTCGGCCGCCGACGCCCAGACCCAGATCGGGGTGCTGCGCGCGCTCGAAGCGGACCACGGTCTCGCCCGGCCGATCCCGGTGCACGTGCTCATCGAGACCCACGGGGCGCTGCGGGAGGCATGGGAGATCGCCGCGACGGACGGCGTCGAGTCGCTCGATTTCGGCCTGATGGATTTCGTCTCGGGCCACCACGGGGCCATCCCCGGCAGCGCGATGAAGAGTCCCGGCCAGTTCACCCATCCGCTGGTGGTGCGGGCCAAGGTGGAGATCGCCGCGGCGGCCCTCGCCAACGGCGTGGTGCCGTCCCACAACGTGACCACCGAGCTGAAGGACCTCGACTACATCCGCGCGGATGCCGAGCGCGCCCGGCGCGAATTCGGGTATCTGCGCATGTGGAGCATCCACCCCAACCAGATCCGCCCCATCGTGGAGGCGATGCGCCCCGACTTCTCCGAGGTCGAGGAGGCGGGCGAGATCCTCGCCGCCGCCCAGGACGCGGCGTGGGGTCCGATCCAGCACCAGGGAAAGCTGCACGACCGGGCTTCCTACCGATACTACTGGGAGCTCCTGCAACGAGCCCAGGCCACCGGCATGACGCTCCCGGAGGAAGCGCGCCGCCGCTTCTTCGCCTGACGCTCCGGCGTTCTCCGCAGGGCGCGCATCACCGCGCGCCCCGGGACCCGTCCTCAGGCGCCGGCGCCGCCTTCCGGCGTCCCTGCTCCGGCCTTGCGCCGAGGCGCCTTGCGCGACGCACGTCCGGCCGGCTTGACGACCGCGGGCTCGACCCCGCCCGGCTGGGCACTTGCCGCCTTTGCCGGCGCAGCCTTCGCCACGGCCTTCACGGCCTTCGGCGCCCGCGGGGACTTCGCCACCGGTGCGACCTTTGCTGCCGGTTCGGCTTTCGCGACCGGTTCGGCTTTCGCGACCGGCGCAGCCTTCACGACCGACTCGGCCTTGGCGCCTGCCGCCCGGGAACCGGTGCGACGCGGCGCGGTGCGGGGAGCGATGCCCTCTCGCGCCGCGACGCCGCTCGGCCTGGCGGACGGTGCCTCGGTGCTCTTGGGCACATCCGCCACATCGGCGAGCCGCACGACCGGCGCTTCCAGCAGCTCGCGCTCCGGCTCGCGTGCGACGAGCTCGGGCGGTTCCTCGCCGGCCGCATGCCGGACGGTGGCATCCACCGTCAGCCACTCGCCCGCCGCGAAGCCCCCCATGCGCGGCAGCGCGGCGCGCATCATCACGCGGACCGCGTCCTGCTCGCCATGCCCTTCCAGCGGCATGACGAGGGCGTCGATGCGCGGCAGCCACGGCAGGAAAAAGTTGATGGCGTCGGGCTGGTCCCGGCGATCGCCGGCCAGCGCCGGCAGCCAGCTCGCGGGGCCGGCCGCGCGCGCGGCGAACCATTCCTTCCACTGCTCGCGCCAGTATTCGTTCCAGGCGTTCAGTGCCGTCCATGGCCGCATCCAGGCGGACATCCACAGATCGGACATGGCGGCGAACTGGGTCACCGCATCCCTGGTTTCATGATTCCGCATCGTCGTTGTTTCCCCCTTCCGAAAAAAACCGCAGGCGCCTCGCGCTCAACCGGTCTCGGTCGTCGACGCGTCGATCGAGGCGTTTCTCCCGGCCGCATACTATCCCATTAGCAGACCGTGCGGCCCACGTGAAGCGTGCGCCGGCGACCTTTGCGCCGGTGGAAGCGGGGACGGGGCGGGTCGGCGCCTGCCGGCCACCCGGGCGAGCGGCATGAACCACTTGCCCGGCGACTTCGGGAGGAGCCGCCATCCGCACGCCGGAGCGCGGCTACGACTCGGGCGGCCGCTCGTCCTTGTGGCGGAAGCTGATCCGCGCCTTGCTCAGATCATAGGGCGACAGCTCCACGTTCACCCGGTCTCCTGCCAGGATGCGAATCCGATGTTTGCGCATCTTGCCCGATGCGTAGGCGTGCACCTCCACTCCGTTCTCCAGTGTCACCCGAAAGCGCGTATCGGGCAGCACCTCGTTGACCACGCCTTCCATTTCCAGCAGTTCTTCCTTCGCCATATCGTCTTCTCTTCCGGTTGCGACGTGCGGCGGGACGCGGCACGCGCGAGTGGGCGGCCTAAGCGCCGGGTGCGCCCACCCGGATCAAGGGGACCACATGCGTCGGGGCGGGGCAATACCGGGAAGACGTGCCAGACACATCCCGCCCACGAGCCCGGCAGCCCCGCCCGCGGCAGAAAGCCTCCTGTGCTCCCCGGAGGGGTAGTAGAAGTTGTGTGCGTCAAGTTGTGCAAAAGGGTTGATCAGGTATTCGGTTGATTCC
>DYFV01000112.1 GCA_020725025.1 Azoarcus sp. | reverse complement strand
AGAGGCCGTCCTCGGCGTGCGCCTGGGCCGGCGCGGCGGTGGTGGGGAGTGTTAGCGGAGCGTCCACTTCGGGTCCTCACAGGAAGTAGTCGAAGTCTTGCTCGGTGCGCGTACGGCGGCGCACCCTGAACACGTGGGCCGGCATCCGCTGGGGGTCGAGGTGCACGTAGTTGCGCGACTCGCTCCACAGGTAGCGCGCCCCGGAGAGCAGGTCGTGCATCTGGAAGGGATGGCCTGGCTCGATGCCGAAGGCGCCGAGATCGAGGTCGATCCAGCCGGAGTGGGCATGCCAGGGATCGAGGTTCACCACCGTCACGACGATGCTGGAGAGGTCGTCGGTGTGCTTGCTCCAGGCGATCAGGTTGTCGTTGTCCACCGGCAGGAAGCGCAGCGAGTGGTTCGACTGCAGCGCCGGATTGTCGTGGCGGATGCGGTTCACCCGCGCGATGAGCGGCGCCAGGCTGTCGGCGCGGTCCAGGTCCCAGCGGCGCATCTGGTACTTCTCGGAGTTCAGGTACTCCTCGCTGCCCGGCTCGCGCGGCTCGTGCTCCATCAGCTCGAAGGCGGGGCCGTACATGCCGTAGTTGGGCGCGAGCATGGCGGCCAGCACCAGGCGCGCGATGAAGGCCGGCCGCCCGCCCACCTGAAGGTACTCGGGCAGGATGTCGGGCGTGTTGGGCCAGGCGTTGGGCCGGAAGTACTCGCGCCCGGGGCCGTGGGCGAGCTCGTTGAAGTACTCGACGAGCTCGTGCCGCGTGTTGCGCCAGGTGAAGTAGGTGTAGGACTGGGTGAAGCCGAGCTTGGCGAGCCGGTGCATCACGCGGGGCCGGGTGAAGGCCTCGGAGAGGAAGATCACCTCGGGGTGGCTGCGATGGATGCGCGCGATCGCCCACTCCCAGAAGGCGAAGGCCTTGGTGTGGGGGTTGTCCACCCGGAAGATTTTCACCCCCTCGCCGATCCAGAACTCGAATACGCCGGCCAGGGCGAGCCACAGGTTCTGCCAGTCCTCGCTCTCGAAGTCGAAGGGATAGATGTCCTGGTACTTCTTGGGCGGGTTCTCGGCGTACTGCACGCTGCCGTCCGGGCGGTGCCGGAACCACTCGGGATGCTCCTTCACCCAGGGATGGTCGGGCGCGCACTGGAAGGCGATGTCGAGCGCCAGCTCGAGGCCGTGTTCCTGAGCCGCGGCCACCAGCGCGCGGAAGTCCTCCATGGTGCCGAGCTCGGGGTGGATCGCGAGGTGGCCGCCCTCGGCGGCGCCGATGGCCCAGGGGCTGCCCGGGTCGCCCGGCTGCGGGGTGAGGGTGTTGTTGGGGCCCTTGCGCCGCTCCCGGCCGATCGGGTGGATGGGCGGCAGGTAAAGCACGTCGAAGCCCATCTGGGCGATGCGGCGCAGCTGCCCGATGCAGTCGCGCAGGGTCCCGTGGTTTCCGGGCTCGGGCGCGGTCGAGCGCGGGAAGAGCTCGTACCAGGTCGAGAAGCCCGCCCGCTCGCGATCCACCCGCAGCGGCAGGGGCGCGTGGGTGGTGGCGAAGCGCTGGTCGGGGTAGCGCATGGCGAGCTCGTCGAGGGCCTCGTCGTGGCCCATGCTCTTCACCGCGTCCGGGTCGCGCTCGGCGCGCAGGCGGGCCGCCCAGGCGGCGAGCGCCTTGCGATCGGCACCCTTGGCGCGGCTGGCGGTTTCCTCGAGCAGCCGCGCGCCGATCTCCGCCGCCACCATGATGTCCTCGGCGTCCACCCGGCGGGCGAGGTCGTGGCGCCAGGTGCGGAAGGGATCGACCCAGGCGGTGACGGTGTACCACCAGCGGCCCATCGCGTCGGCGGCGAAGGCGGCGCGCCACCGGTCGTTGCCGAGGGCCTCCATGGGGGCGCTGCGCCACGCCTTCTCGCCGTCGCGCCGCCACAGGAGCAGCGCCACCACCACGTCGTGGCCGTCGGCGAAGCAGTCGGCCTCCACCTTCACCGGCTCGCCCGTCACCCGCTTGATGGCGAAGCGGCCGCCGTCGACGATGGGCGTCACCCCCTCCACGACCGCGCGCACGCGGCCTTCGGGATCGGCGGGCAGGGCCGTCTCGGCGGCTTTCGCGGGGCGGCGACGGCGCTCATCCATGGGCGGCCTCCTCGAGGACGAAGAACAGCGTGGCAAGCGGCGGCAGGGTCAGCGTCAGCGAGTGGAAGCGGCCGTGGGCCGCCACCGGGTGCGTCTCCGCGCCGCCGAGATTGCCCATGCCGCTGCCGCCATAGTCGCGGGCGTCGCTGTTGAGGGCTTCGCGCCAGCGGCCGGGGCAGGGCACGCCCACCGCATAGTTGTGGCGCGGCACCGGGGTGAAGTTCGCCACCACCAGCACGCTGCTGCCGTCACGCGCGCGGCGCACGAAGGAGAGCACGCTCGCCTCGCTGTCGTGGGCGTCGATCCACTCGAAGCCGGTGCCCTCGAAGTCCACCTCGAAGAGCGCGGGGTGCTCCCGGTAGAAGCGGTTGAGATCGGCCAGCCAGCGCTGCAGGCCGGCATGCTCCGGGTACTGCAGCACCCACCACTCGAGGGCGCCCTCGTGGGTCCACTCGCGGCGCTGGCCGAACTCGCCGCCCATGAAGAGCAGCTTCTTGCCCGGGTGCGCCCACATGTAGCCGTAGAGCGAGCGCAGGCCGGCGAACTGTTGCCAGGAGTCGCCCGGCATCTTGCCGATGAGGGAGCCCTTCCCGTAGACGACCTCGTCGTGGGAGAGCGGCAGCACGAAGTTCTCGTTGAAGGCGTAGATCAGCGAGAAGGTGAGCTCGCCGTGGTGGTACTTGCGATACAGCGGATCCTCGCGCATGTAGCGCAGGGTGTCGTGCATCCAGCCCATGTTCCACTTCATGCCGAAGCCGAGCCCGCCCAGCCAGGTCGGGCGCGACACCATGGGCCAGGCGGTGGACTCCTCGGCGATGGTCTGCACGTCCGGGTGGTCGCGATAGACCGCCTCGTTCAGCTGGCGCAGGAAGTCGATCGCCTCGAGGTTCTCCTTCCCGCCGTAGCGGTTGGGGATCCACTCGCCCTCTGCCCGGCCGTAGTCGAGATAGAGCATGGAGGCCACCGCGTCCACCCGCAGGCCGTCCACGTGGTAGCGGTCGAGCCAGAACAGGGCGCTCGAGGTGAGGAAGCCGCGGACCTCGTTGCGGCCGTAGTTGAACACGCAGGAGGTCCATTCCGGGTGGTAGCCCTGGCGCGGGTCCGCATGCTCGAAGAGGTGGGTGCCGTCGAAGCGCGCGAGCCCGTGGGGGTCGTTGGGGAAGTGGGAGGGCACCCAGTCCAGGATCACGCCGATGCCTGCCTGGTGGAGCTGATCCACCAGGTACATGAAGTCCTCGGGGGTGCCGTAGCGCGAGGTGGGCGCGAAGTAGCCGGTGGTCTGGTAGCCCCAGGAGCCGTAGAACGGATGCTCGGTGACCGGCATCAGCTCGACGTGGGTGAAGCCCATCGCCTGCATGTGCTCCACCAGCTGCGGCGCGAGCTCGCGGTAGCTGAGCGGCGTGTTGTCCTCGTGCCGGCGCCAGGAGCCCAGGTGCAGCTCGTAGATGGCGAAGGGGGCATCCAGGGCGTTCCTCGCCGCGCGGGTGCGCATCCACTCGCCGTCGCCCCACTCGTACTCCAGGGACCAGGCGCGCGAACCGTCGGCGGGGGGCACCTCGGTGTAGAGCGCGAAGGGATCGGCCTTGTCGGCGCGCTGCCGGTCGGCGCCTTCGATGCGGAACTTGTAGACGTCGCCGCGGGAGACTCCCTCGACGAAGCCCTGCCAGATGCCGCAGCCGTCCTCGCGCGGGGCGAGGCGGTGGGTGTCCTCGTGCCAGCCGTTGAAGTCGCCGACCACCGACACGGCCCTCGCGTTGGGCGCCCACACCGCGAAGTGGGCGCCGTCGCGTTCGAGCTGGCAGCCCAGCTTGTCGTACAGGCGCCCGTGGGTTCCTTCGCGGAACAGGTAGATGTCGTGTTCCGTGATGATCTTGGGATTCTGAGCGGAGTCGGCCTCCGCGCGCGCATTAACCTGTGTCAATGGCTCTCGCTCCTGCCTGTGCGGCGCCGACGCGGCGCCGTTCGCGCGCCACCCTTTGCAACCGGCATTCCCGTGCTCCGGAACGTGGCCAGGATGGGGCGTGTCGCCTCGCTTCGCCGGTGCGACCCGGCCGCGCCGGTGAAGTTCAACCTGCCGCCACCCGGAAAACCCGCGGTTCGCAACCGGTAAGAACTACACGCAGCAGCGGATGCGGCACTTCGAACTTCCGGGCATCGGCGTTGCTCGAAAAAGCGGACGTCCCCCTCCGGCGATGAATCCCGATGCAGGTACACCCACCGGTCTCCCTGAGTCGTGCTGCGCCCGGCGTATTCGAACCCGGGCGCAACTGCTGCGCCGTGGCCCACGCCTCGCGCGTGACGATGCTGGTCGATGGCGAGGCGTATTTCCGCACCTTCGCCCGGGCCGCCGAGCGCGCCCGCGGACGCATCGCCATCCTGGGGTGGGACTTCGCCAGCTCCACGCGGCTGCACTTCGACGAGGACGTCGAGGAGCGCGGCCCCCCGCCGGTGCTGGGGGATTTCCTCAACTGGCTGGTGCGCCGCCGGCGCGGTCTGCACATCTACGTGCTCGACTGGGACTACCCGATGGTGTTCGGCGCCGACCGCGAGTTTCCGCCGATCTACGGTCTCGGATGGAGCCCGCATCGGCATGTGCATGTCGCCTACGACAACACTCACCCGGTGAGCGGCTCGCACCACCAGAAGGTCGTGGTGATCGACGACGCGATGGCCTTCCTGGGCGGGATCGACCTCACCGACCGGCGCTGGGATACCTGCGCACATCGGGCCGACGACGTTCGGCGCGTGGTCGGCAGCACGCCCTACCCGCCGTTTCACGACGTGATGCTCGCGGTGGACGGCGAGGCCGCGCGGGTGCTCGGGCGGCTCACCGCCTGGCGCTGGGAGGCGGCGACCGGCCAGACCTTCGAGCCGGCGGCAACCGGGAACGACCCGTGGCCGGCCGATCTCGCCCCCGACTTCTCCCACGTCGAGGTGGCCATCGCGCGCACCTTCCCGGAGACGGCATCGCGGCCGCCGGTGCGCGAGGTCGAGCAGCTCTACTTCGACATGATCGGCGCGGCGCGACGCTCGATCTACATCGAGAACCAGTACTTCACCGCCTTCGGCATCGGCGAGGCGCTGGCGGCGCGCCTGGAAGAGCCCGACGGGCCGGAGATCGTCGCGGTCCTGCGGCTGTCCAGCCACGGCTGGCTCGAAGAGCACACCATGCACGTGCTGCGCACCCGCCTCATCCATCGGCTGCGGGAGGCCGACCGGCACGGGCGCTTCTCCGTCTGGTTCGCCCACGTGGACGGCCTGCCCGAGGGCACCTGCATCGACGTGCATTCCAAGCTGATGGTGGTGGACGACGAGATCCTTCGCATCGGCTCGGCCAACCTGTGCAACCGCTCCATGGGCATGGATACCGAATGCGACGCAGCCATCGAGGCGCGCGGCGATCCGCGCATCGCCTCGGTCATCGCCGGCTTCCGCAACCGGCTGCTCGCCGAGCACCTCGCCGTATCGACAGAACGGGTGGCCGACGCGATCCGGGAGCGCGGCAGCCTGCGCGGCGCGATCGAGGCGCTCGCGGGCAACCCGCGCACCTTGAAGCCGCTGGAGGATCTGGCGGAGTGGCCCGACGCGGTGATCACCCTCGCCCAGGTCGCCGATCCGGAGCGGCCGGTCTCCCTCGACAAGCTCATCGAGGAATTCACGCCCGACACCACGCCCGCGGCCGCGGGTGCGGGCGGACGGTTCTGGCGGCTCGCCGCGATCGTCGTGGCCGTCGTGGGCCTCGCCCTGATGTGGCGCTACACCCCGCTCGCCGAGTTCGTGAACGCCGACACGGTGACGGGCTGGGCGCGGGAGTTCGCCGGGCGCTGGTGGGCGCCGCTCGTGATCCTGACCGCCTACACGCCGGCCTGCTTCGTGATGTTCCCGCGCCCGCTCATCACGCTGGCCGCGGTGATCGCCTTCGGGCCGGTTCTGGGCTTCGTGCTGGCCATGTCGGGCATCCTCATCGCCGCGCTGGTCACCTGGGTCGCGGGGCGGGCGCTGCCGCGGGACACCGTGCGCAATCTCGCCGGAGAGCAGCTCAACCAGATCACCGAGACCTTGCGCCGCCGGAGCCTGCTCGCGATGACCGCCCTGCGCCTCGTGCCCCTCGCCCCCTTCGCCGCCGAGGGGCTGGTGGCCGGCGCCATCCACCTCAGTGTGTGGCCGCTGCTCGCCGGCACCTTCATCGGCATGCTGCCGGGCACGCTGGCGGCGACCATCTTCGGCGGCGAGCTCGAGACCCTGCTGCGCGACCCCAGCGAAGTGAGCTGGGTGCTGCTCGGCAGCATCGTGACCTTCATGGCGATCCTCACCTTCTTCGTTCGCAGGTGGCTGATGCGTCAGCACCGAGAGCCCGCCCAGGATGGTGGCGAGGATCAGTGAGCTCGCCAGCTGGCGCAACCTCGACCGGGCCCTCGGCCCGGACTGCCTGCGCATCGCCTCCTACAACATCCACCGCTGTCGGGGCACGGACGGGCGCACCAATCCGGCCCGCATCGCCCGGGTGATCGAGGAGACCGGCTGCGACACCATCGGGCTGCAGGAGGTGGACAGCCGCTCGGACGGGCGGCACGACTC
The DNA here is from genome assembly GCA_020725025.1 of Azoarcus sp. Classification (GTDB taxonomy): domain Bacteria; phylum Pseudomonadota; class Gammaproteobacteria; order Burkholderiales; family Rhodocyclaceae; genus Aromatoleum. The sequence continues at coordinate 7,413 of DYFV01000112.1, read as the reverse complement.
CCGCCAGCTCGACTTCCTCGCCCGCGAGTGCGGCATGCAGGCGGTGGCGGCGCATACCATCGTGCGCCACGAGAGCGAGTACGGCAACGCGCTGCTCACCCGCAGGCCCATCCTCGACGTGCGCCGCCACGAGCTCTCCTACGGCCGCTGCGAGCCGCGCGGCGCGCTGGAGGTCGATCTCGACGTGGCCGGCAAGGTGGTGCGGGTGATCGTCACCCACCTCGGCCTGCGCCCGGCCGAGCGCCGCTTCCAGGTGCAGCGCATGCTGCGCGTGCTGCACGACGTGCCCCTGCACCAGGCGGTGCTGGTGCTGGGCGACATCAACGAGTGGCTGCCGCTGAGCCGCCCCCTGCGCTGGCTGCACGGCCTGCTCGGCCACACACCGGGCGAACGCTCGTTCCCCTCCCGCTTTCCCCTGTTCGCGCTCGACCGGGTGTGGGTGCGGCCGCGCCACGCGCTGCTCGCCTTCGGGGTGCATCGCTCGGAGACGGCGCGCGCCGCCTCCGATCACCTGCCGGTGAAGGCGCTGGTGTCCAGCGCCGAGAGCCCTCCGGCGCCATAGCGCAACAGGCCCCGATCGTCACAGGGCGGGTTTACCCGGAAGCGGGGTCGGTGGGCGTGGGGGATTTCCCCCAATCCGGGGAATCGCATGCCTGATGCCTCGCAGCGATGCCATGCGGCGCGCCGGTTCTCGGCCGCTTGCCTCGGCTGGCACATCCTATGCATCACCCCCTCCGTCCCGATGCCCGTCGGGGATCGCGTGGGGAGTGCGAACATGAACGCTCGCCGTGGTGCCTGTGTTGGAGCATGTCTCAGCCAGCGGAAGATGTCGAGGGCCATCGGGTACGTCCCCGGGCCGTGGGACGGCCTGGGGCGTGCGCGCCGCCGTGCCCCGGGGCTGCGGATCGAGGTGCATGCTGCCTCGTCGGTGACCTGCTACGCTGGAAAGGCGATCTGGGAGGCATAATGGAGCGCTATGGCAACGCAGGGCGCAGAACGCCGCGCCGACCCGTGCCGTTCGATCTCAGCCGTTGGTTCGGCATCGTGGCCTTGCTGTCCATCGCCTCGATGTCGGCAGCGGCGGGATACCTCCTGTCCGCCTTCGTCACCGACCGCATGCTGCGCCAGGAAGGCCAGCTCACCATGGAGTTCGTCCAGAGCCTGGTGCTGGTCGAGAAGCCACTCATGGCCTACTTCTCGAATCCGGAGCAGGGGGCTGCCGAGGCGCTCGAAGAGTCCTTCCAGCACATCTCGCGCATGCCCGGCGTGTTGCGCGGGAACGTATTCGCCCGCGACCGGCGCATCATCTGGTCGAGCGACGCGCGCCTGATCGGCCGGCGCTTCGATGCCAATGACGAGCTCGAGGAGGCGCTCGCGGGGAACCTGGTCGTGCACGCGAACGAGCACGACGAGTACAACAAGCCGGAGCATCAGCATCTCGCGCGGCGGGCGCCCTTGTTCGTGGAGATCTACGTGCCGGTGCGCGACGAGACCGGCTCGCGGGTCGTCGGCGCCATCGAGTTCTACAAGAATCCGCAGTGGCTCTTCGATGCGCTGCAGACGCTGCGCGTCTACATCGCGCTCGGGGCGGCTGCGGCCGGCGGTTTCCTCTATCTGACGCTGTTCGGGCTGGTGCGGCGGGCCCATCAGGTGATCCGCGAGCAGCAGCGGCGGCTGGTCGACAGCGAGACGCTGGCGGTCATCGGCGAGATGAGCTCTGCGGTGGCGCACGGCATCCGCAATCCCCTCGCCTCGATCCGCAGCTCGGCGGAGCTGGTGCTGGAGACCGATCCCGAGACCGGGCGCGAGGCGGCCTCCGACATCATCGCCGAATCCGACCGGCTGGAAGCGTGGATACGCGAGCTCTTGTCGTATTCGCGTCCGCTGGACCAGAAGGCCGACGCGGTGCCGCTCGCTCCCATCATCGGGCGCGGGCTGGACGAGTTCGGCCGGGAGCTGCAGCGGCGGCGCATCAAGGCGGCGCTGCGATTGCCGGAGGGGCTGCCGCCGGTGCGCGGCGATCCGCTGCTGATCGGCCAGGTTTTCCACAGTCTGGTGGCCAACGCCATCGAGGCCATGCAGCAGGGCGGCGACCTGGAGATCGCCTGCGAATTGCCGCTCGCGCGCCGGCAGGTTTTGCTGTCGATCCGCGACACCGGCCCGGGCATGAGTGCCGAGGTGCTGGAGCGGGTGGGCAAGCCTTTCTTCACCACCAAGGCGCAGGGCCTGGGTGTGGGGCTCGCGCTGGCGCGTCGCGTGGTCGAACGCTTCGGCGGCAGCCTCGAGATCGACAGTGCTCCCGGGAAGGGCACCGTGGTGAGAGTATTCATGCTGCCGGCATGAAGCAGAACGGGGGGAGGAGAAAATGGGGATCGCGATTCTCGTGATCGAGGACGAGGCGACGCTCGCCAAGAACATCCGCATCTACCTGGAGCGCGCCGGTTACGACGTGCGCGTGGCCGGCAGCGCGGAGGATGGCCTCGCGCAGCTCGACCTGTTCAAGCCGGACGCGGTAGTGCTGGACTTCAACCTGCCCGGGATCAACGGGCTGGAGGCGCTCGCCCGGGTGCATGCCTTCGATGCGGGGGCGCCGGTGATCATGATCACCGGCCACGGCAGCGTGGAGCTGGCGGTGGAGGCGATGAAGCGGGGCGCCTACGACTTCCTCACCAAGCCGGTGGCCCTCGGCAAGCTCAAGCAGCTGCTCGAGAAGGCCTTCGGCGAGAAGCAGCGCGACAGCGCCCTCGACTACTACCAGCGCCGCGAGGCCGATGCCGCCGACCTGGAGGGGCTGTTCGGCGATTCGCCCCCGATGCGCGCCCTGAAGCAGGCCCTGCGCCAGCTCATCGATGCCGAGGCCCAGCTCAAGGACGTGGACGCTCCGGCGGTGCTGGTGCTGGGTGAGACCGGCACGGGCAAGGAGCTCGTGGCCCGCGCGCTGCACTTCAACGGCCCGCGCAAGGACAAGCCCTTCGTGGAGCTCAACTGCGCCTCCATCCCGGCCCAGCTCCTCGAGTCCGAGCTCTTCGGCTACGAGCGCGGCGCCTTCACCGACGCGCGCGAGCGCAAGCTGGGCCTGGTGGAGACGGCCGACGGCGGCACGCTCTTCCTCGACGAGATCGGCGACCTCGACCTGGGCCTGCAGGCCAAGCTCCTGAAGCTGCTCGAGGAGCGCACCGTGCGCCGCATCGGCAGCCTGCGCGACCAGAAGGTCAACGTGCGCATCGTCGCCGCCACCCACCGGCCGGTCGAAGCCCTGGTGCGCGAAGGCCGCTTCCGCGCCGACCTCTACTTCCGCCTGCGCGTGCTGCAGCTCCACTTGCCGCCCCTGCGCGAACGCGGCAGCGACGTGCTGCGCCTGGCGCAGCACTTCCTCGTGATCCACGCCAAGCGTTACGGCAAGCCGGTTCCGGTGCTGTCGGCGGACGCGCAGCGCGCGCTCGCGGAGTACTCCTGGCCCGGCAACGTGCGCGAGCTGCGCAACGTGCTCGAACAGGCCGTCCTGATGAACGCCGGCGAAGAGGTCGATGCGCTGCAGCTGTCGCTCTCGCCGGGCCTGATCGAGCAGATGGCCGCGCCCGCGCAGCGCCCCTCCGGCAGCTCCGCTCCAGGCTCGTCCGGCGGACAGCAGACCCTGGAGGAAATGGAGCGCCATGCCCTGCTCGAAGCCCTCCGCCAGACCGGCTGGAACGTCTCCCGCGCGGCCCGGCTGCTGGGGGTGAGCCGGGACACCCTGCGGTACCGGATCGACAAGTTCGGGTTGTCGTCATTGAATTGAGCGGGGGTGGGCGGACAGCGCCGGCCTTCGAACAGCCCGCCACGCCCCCATCCACCCCCCGTGCGTCGCCGACCGTTTTCCGGCACGATTCCGCCTTTCTCTGCCGATCCGCGAGGCCGCCCCATGACGACCACCCGCTGCGCCTGGGTGAGCGACGACGCGCTCTACCGTGCCTACCATGACGAAGAATGGGGCGTGCCGCTGCACGACGGGCGGGCGCTCTTCGAGTCCCTCGTCCTCGACGGGGCGCAGGCCGGCCTGTCCTGGATCACGGTGCTGCGCAAGCGCGAGCGCTACCGCGAGGTCTTCGACGGCTTCGATCCCGAACGCATCGTGCGCTACGACGACGCCAAGATCGCGTCCCTCATGGCCGACCCCGGCATCATCCGCAACCGCGCCAAGATCGACGCGGCCATCGGCAACGCCCGCGCCTGGCTCGCGCTGCAGGAGGCGGGCATCGACCCCGCCCAGTGGCTGTGGAGCTTCGTCGATGGCCGGCCGGTCCAGAACGCGCGCCGCACCCTCGCCGACGTGCCGGCCACCAGCCCCCAGTCGGACGCCATGAGCAAGGCGCTCAAGGCGCGCGGCTTCAAGTTCGTGGGCAGCACCATCTGCTACGCCTTCATGCAGGCGGTGGGGATGGTGAACGACCACACCACCGACTGCTTCCGCCACGCCCCCTGTGCCGCGCTCGGAACGGCCCCGCGCCCATGAGCCCCCGCTGCGCCGGTAGCCCGGATGGAGCGCCAGCGGAATGCGGGAACGGTGGTGGAGCATGAACGGCGGCCCCGGATTCCGTTTCACTCCATCCGGGCCACGCAGGCGCCGGCACGGGATCGGACGATGAGCGCCGCTCCCGACACCCCCCCCGCCCACTGGCTCGCCTGGCTCTACGCCAGCCGCACCGCGCTGTCGCTCATCTTCTGCGCCTGGGCGGGGGTGATGCCCTTCGTGCGGGAGGACTGGGGCATGTCGGCCGCCCAGGCGGCGACGGTGCAGAGCGCCTGGCAGATCGGCTACCTGGTGTCCCTCTTCTCGGTGGGGCTGCTCGCCGACCGCTACGGCGCCCGGCGCACCTATCTCGTGGGCAGCGTGCTTTCCGCCGCCACGTCCCTCGTGTTCGCCTTCGCCGCCACCGACTACACCTCGGCGCTGCTCTTCTACGGCCTCGCGGGCCTGTGCTCCGGCAGCTCGTACACCCCGGGGCTCGCCCTCATCCATCGCCACGCACCGCCTCACCTGCGCGGGCGCGCGATGGGCTGGTTCGTCGGCGCCTCGTCCCTCGGCTACGCCGCGGCCCTGGTGGGCATCGCGGTGCTCGCGGCGCTGTGGTCCTGGCGCGCCGGGCTGGTGGTGGCCGGCGTGGCGGCCGCGGCGGGCTCGGCCTTCGGCTGGCGGGCGCTGCGCGGGCTCTCCGATCCGCCGCCTGCGCCGGCCACTGCGACGCGCGGCAATCCGCTGGCCGATACCCTGCGCGACAAGCGCGCCATGGCCTGCAACTGGGCCTACACCTTCCACTGCTGGGAGCTTTTCGCGGTGTGGGCGTGGCTGCCCAGCTTCCTCGCCGCCGCGGGCGGCTCGGTGGGGGCCCTGGGCGCGAGCCTGGGGGTGGCCACGGCCGCGTTCGCCCATCTGATCGGTGCGGCGGGCAGCGTGGGCGGCGGCATGGCGGCCGACCGGCTGGGCGGTGCGCGGGCGATGCTCGTCATCAGCTGCGCGAGCCTCACCTGCGCCTTCCTCTTCGGCTGGCTGTGGGCGCTGCCCTTCTGGCTGCTGGCGATCGCCGCCGGGCTCTACAACCTGCTGGCGGTGGCCGATTCCTCGGTGTACTCGGCGTCCCTCGCCGAGGTGGTGCCGCCCCACCGGCTGGGGGCGGGCTACTCGGTGCGCTCGGTGATGGGCTTCGGCGCCGGTGCGGCGAGCCCGGTGGTGTTCGGGCTGGCCCTGGATGCGGGGACGGCGGGCTTCGGGGCCGATTCGGCGCTCCCCTGGGTGGCCGCGTGGAGCTCGGTGGGCTTGGGGGCGCTCGCCGGCCCCCTTATGATCCTGCGATTTCGCGCGCTGCATCAGCCCGATGCCGGCGGGCTGCCGCCCCAGCCCGAGAAGGCATAGGGACCTCCTATCGCTCGAATTCTGGTAATCAATTGGACCTATTCTAAATTGCTCTTTAAGATTCGTCCTGTACCAACCAACCGACTCAACAAGGAGATAAGTCGATGTCCCTGATCAACACCGAAATCAAGCCCTTCAAGGCCACCGCCTACCACAACGGCAAGTTCGTGCCCGTCTCCGACGCCGACCTGCGCGGCAAGTGGTCGGTGGTGTTCTTCTACCCGGCCGACTTCACCTTCGTGTGCCCGACCGAGCTGGGCGACCTCGCCGACCACTATGCCCAGCTGAAGGACATGGGCGTCGAGGTGTACTCGGTGTCCACCGATACCCACTTCACCCACAAGGCCTGGCACGACGCCTCCGACACCATCAAGAAGATCCACTTCCCGATGGTGGGCGACCCGACCGGCGCGATCAGCCGCAACTTCGACGTGATGATCGAGGAAGAGGGCCTGGCCCTGCGCGGTACCTTCGTGATCAACCCGGAAGGCGTGATCAAGGTCGCCGAGATCCACGACCTGGGCATCGGCCGCTCGGCCAAGGAGCTGGTCCGCAAGATCCAGGCCGCCCAGTACGTCGCCAGCCACGACGGCGAAGTCTGCCCCGCCGCCTGGACTCCGGGCGCCGAGACCCTGGCCCCCTCGCTGGACCTGGTCGGCAAGATCTGAGTCGCACCCCACCCCCAGCAGTAGAGAGCTAGAAAGACCGACCCCGGGAGCAGCCGCTCCCGGGGGACGGGCTCCCCTTACTCTGAATTTCCTCGCGAGACGATCATGCTCGACGCCAACATCAAGAACCAGCTCAGAAGCTACCTCGAAAAGACCGCCCATCCGATCGAGCTCGTCGCGTCGCTGGACGACGGCGACAAGTCCCGCGAGACGGCGGCACTCCTGAACGACATCGCCTCGCTCTCCGGCCGCATCACGGTCGTCGAGCGCCGCGACGACGACCAACGCAAGCCCTCCTTCTCGGTGAACCGGAAGGGTGGCGACATCGGCATCCGCTTCGCCGGCCTGCCGATGGGCCATGAATTCACCTCCCTGGTGCTGGCGCTGCTGCAGGCCGGCGGCCATCCGCCCAAGGCCGACGCCGCGGTGCTCGACGCGATCCGCGCGCTGCCCGGCGACTACGTCTTCGAGACCTACATCTCGCTTTCCTGCCAGAACTGCCCGGAGGTGGTGCAGGCGCTCAACCTGATGGCGGTGGTGAATCCCCGCATCCGCCACACCATGATCGACGGCGCGCTCTTCCAGGACGAAGTCAACGCCCGCCAGATCATGGCGGTGCCCACCGTGTATCTGAACGGTGAGGTCTTCGGCCAGGGCCGCATGGGCCTCGAGGAGATCCTCGCCAAGCTCGACACCGGCGCGGCCGCCCGCGAGGCGGAGAAGATCGCCGCCAAGGACGCCTTCGACGTGCTCGTGGTCGGCGGCGGACCGGCTGGCGCGGCGGCGGCGATCTACGCCGCCCGCAAGGGCATCCGCACCGGCGTGGTCGCCGAGCGCTTCGGCGGCCAGGTGCTC
>DYFV01000111.1 GCA_020725025.1 Azoarcus sp. | reverse complement strand
CTACATAAATAAATTGGATCACACGGAGGATCACATCGATGTGGAAATCCCTGCACATTGATCCCGCGAAGTGTACCGGCTGCCTGCAGTGCGAAATGGCATGCTCGTACGAGCACACCGGGGTCATCAATCCGGCGACCTCGCGGATCAAGGTTTTCAATTTCGAGCACGAGGGACGCAAGGTTCCGTACACCTGTACCCAATGCACCGAGGCCTGGTGCATGCACTCCTGCCCCGTCGATGCAATCCGCCTCGATCTGACCACCGGCGCCAAGATGGTCTTCGAGGACACCTGCGTCGGCTGCAAGGTGTGCACGATCTCCTGCCCGTTCGGCACGATCAATTACAACCAGCTCAGCGGCAAGGTCCAGAAGTGCGACCTGTGCGAGGGTGACCCGGCCTGTGCCAAGGCCTGTCCCACCGGCGCCATCACCTACGTGGATGCCGACTGGACCGGCCTCGACAAGATGCGCGCCTGGGCCGCGAAGACCAACACCTCGGCCTCGGCCGCTGCCTGAAGGAGGTAGATCATGGGATGGAATCGCAAGATCCTTCGGGTCAACCTCACCGAAGGCACGTGCAGGGAAGAGCCGCTCAACATGGAGTGGGCGCAGCAGTACCTGGGCTCGCGCGGCCTCGCCACCAAGTATCTCGTATCCGAGATCGACCCAAAGGTCGACCCGCTCTCGCCCGAGAACAAGATGATCATGGCCACCGGTCCGCTCACCGGCACCATGGCCTCGACCGGCGGCCGCTACACCGTGGTCACCAAGGGTCCGCTCACCGGTGCGATCGCCTGCTCGAATTCGGGCGGCTTCTTCGGCGCCGAGATGAAGTTCGCCGGCTGGGACATGATCGTGTTCGAGGGCAAGTCACCCAAGCCGGTCTATCTCTTCGTCGAGAACGACAAGGCCGAGTTGCGCGACGCCTCCCACCTGTGGGGCAAGAGCTGCTGGGAAACCGAGGAGACGATCAAGGAAGAGCTCCACGACCCGCAGGTCCGTGTGTCTTCCATCGGGCGCGCCGGCGAGAACCAGGTGCTCTTCGCCTGCGTCGTCAATGACCTGCACCGGGCCGCCGGCCGTTCCGGCGTGGGCGCGGTGATGGGCTCCAAGAACCTCAAGGCGGTCGCCCTGCGCGGCACCAAGGGCGTCTCGGGGATCAAGAACTTCGGCGAGTTCCTCCAGGCCACCAGCGCCGCCAAGAAGGTGCTCGCCGACAACGCCGTCACCGGCCAGGGTCTGCCCAAGTACGGCACCCAGGTGCTGATGAACGTGATCAACGAGATCGGCGCGCTGCCCACCCGCAACCACCGGGACGTGCAGTTCGAGGACGCCTCCAAGATCTCCGCCGAGGCGATGCACGAGAAGCGTCCGAGCGACGGCAAGACGCACCTGGTGACCAATGCCGCCTGCTTCGGCTGCACCATCGCCTGCGGCCGCATCTCGCAGATCGACAAGAACCACTTCACGGTGAAGAACAGCCCGAAGTACTGGGGCGCCTCGGGCGGCCTGGAGTACGAAGCGGCCTGGGCCCTCGGTGCGGCCAACGGCGTGGGCGACCTCGAGGCGCTGCAGTACGCCAACATGCTGTGCAACGAGCAGGGCATGGACCCCATCTCCTTCGGCGCCACCGTGGGCGCGGCGATGGAGCTCTACGAGATGGGCGTGCTCACCAACGAGCAGATCGGCATCGATGCGAAGTTCGGCTCGGCCGAGGCACTGGCGAAGCTCGCCGAGATGACCGCCACCGGCGAGGGCTTCGGCAAGGAGATCGGCATGGGCTCCGCGCGCCTGTGCGCGAAGTACGGCCATCCGGAGCTGTCGATGAGCGTGAAGGGCCAGGAGTTCCCGGCCTACGACTCGCGCGGGATCCAGGGCATGGGCCTCACCTACGCCACCTCCAACCGCGGCGCCTGCCACCTGCGCTCCTACACGGTAGCCTCCGAAGTGCTGGGCATCCCGGTCAAGACCGATCCGCTCACCACCGAGGGCAAGCCCGAGCTGGTCAAGGCCTTCCAGGACGCGACCGCGGTGTTCGACGCCGCCGGCGTGTGCGTGTTCACCTCCTTCGCGTGGACCCTGGCCGACGTGCAGCCCCAGGTGGCCGCCGCCTGCGAGGGCGACTGGTCGATGGAGAAGCTCAACGAGGTGGGCGAGCGCATCTGGAACATGGAGCGCCAGTTCAATCTCGCCGCCGGCTTCACCGCCAAGGACGACGACCTGCCTCCGCGCCTGAAGAACGAACCGGCCAAGACCGGTCCGGCCAAGGGCCTGGTGAACGGCATCGACAAGATGCGGCCGGAGTACTACGCGGTGCGCGGCTGGACGCCCGAAGGGGTGCCCACGCCCGAGACCCTGGCGCGGCTGGGGCTGTAAGCGAGCTGGCCGTCCGGGCCGGAAGCGGACGCGCGCGCCTGTCGGCGCGCGCGTCGTGCGCTCGCGGCCCGGCTTTCCATCGAGGACGAGTCCCATGAAACACATCATTCTGGGCAACGGCCCGGCCGGCGTGATCGCGGCCGAGACGCTGCGCCGGGCGGCACCTGCCGACGATATCCTGCTCGTCGGCAACGAGGACGCGCCGCCGTATTCGCGCATGGCCATCCCCTACCTGCTGGAAGAGAACATCGACGAGTCGGGCACCTACCTGCGCAAGGCGCCCGGTCATTTCGACAAGCTGCGTATCCGCGAGCTGCGGGGCCGCGCGGTGGCGCTCGACACCGAGAAGCGCACCGTGCTGTTCAACGACGGGCACTTCGAGAACTACGACCGGCTGCTGATCGCCACCGGCTCGCATCCGGTACGCCCGCCCATTCCCGGCGTGGACCTGCCCGAGGTGCAGACCTGCTGGACGCTCTCCGACGCGCGCGCGATCGCGCAACTGGCCAAGCCGGGCGCCCGCGTGCTGCAGCTCGGGGCGGGTTTCATCGGCTGCATCATCATGGAGGCGCTCGCCGCCCGCGGCGTGTCGCTCACCGTGGTGGAGATGGGCGACCGCATGGTGCCGCGCATGATGACGCCCAAGGCGGGCGGCATGATCAAGCGCTGGGTGGAGCAGAAGGGCATCCGCGTGGTCACCTCGGCCGGTGTCGAGCGCATCGACCGCGCCGCCTCGGCGCAGCCCTCGCTGCTCGGCAAGGTGGCCGCGGCCTTCGGGCTGGGGGGCGAGGCGTCCGAGGCCGATGCGCCGGCCGCGCCGCTCAAGGTGAAGCTCTCCACCGGCGAGGTCATCGACTGCGATCTGGTGATCGTCGCCGCCGGCGTGGCGCCCAACGTCGCCTTCCTGGAAGGTACCGGCGTGAGTGTGGCCAAGGGCGTGCTGGTGGACGACAAGCTCGAGACGAGCGTGTCCGGCATCTTCGCCGCAGGTGACGTCGCGGAGGCGCCGGATCTCTTCAGCGGTGCGCACCTGGTGGCGGCCATCCAGCCCAACGCGGCCGACCAGGCGCGGGTGGCGGCGCTCAACATGGCCGGGCGCGAGACGCGGCTCAATGGCGTGCTGGCGATCAACGTGCTGGCGACGCTGGGGCTCATCTCCTCGTCCTTCGGCCAGTGGTGGGGCGCGGAGGGCGGGCAGGGCGTCGAGCACGTGGACGAGGAGCGCTTCCGCTACCTCAGCCTGCAGTTCAAGGACGACGTGCTGATCGGCGCCACCGCCATCGGGCTCACCGAGCACGTGGGCGTGTTGCGCGGTCTCATCCACGGTCGGGTTAAACTCGGCGACTGGAAGGACCGCCTGCTGACCTCGCCGCTGCAGTTCGTCGAGGCGTATGTGGCCCGCTCGCAACAACCGACGGCGCTGGTGCTCTGAAGCCGGCACCTGGGAGCCCCGATGAGAGTCGTCTTCAAGCTGTTCGCCTCGCTGACCGACTACCTGCCGCCCGAGCGCAAGGGCAACCGGGTGGAGCTGGAGGTCGCCGAAGGGACCACCGTGAACGATCTCATCGCGCGCTTTCGGGTCCCCGAGCGCAGCGCGCATCTGGTGCTGGTGAACGGCGCCTTCGTGCCGCCGCAGGCACGCGCGGAGCGCCGGCTCGTCGAGGGCGACGAGCTCGCCATCTGGCCACCCATCGCGGGCGGATGAGCACGCCGCTGCCGGAGCGGTTCGAGCGCGAGGTCTGCGCCACGCCGCGGGAATTCGAGCGCGATCTGCGCATGGCGTGGCCGGCCGGGGTGGACTCGGCCGGCCCGGGCTGCTTTTCCCTTGCCGACGGCGAGCTGCACCTCGAGATCCGGATCGAGCCGCGGGGAGTACGCCGGCTGGGGCTGTTCGAGCTGCCCCAGCTCGCCGCGAGCTACCGTTTCACCGGCGGCGACGAGGCGTCCCGTCGCCGCCTGCTCGAGCGGCTCGATCGGGCCATGCAGCGCGGCGGGGGGTAGGGCGGGTACTGCCGAAGCGTACGCCGTTCCGCTATCCTGCCGCCGATGCCGTCGTTCTCCGAGACTTTCCTCCAGGCCCTCACGCTGCTCGCCACCTTCGACCGCAAGGTGGCGGAGATCGTCGTGCTCTCGCTGCAGGTGAGCGGGCTGGCGGTGCTGCTCGGCACCCTGCTGGGCCTGCCCCTGGGCGCCTGCCTCGCCATCGGACGCTTTCCCGGCAAGCACGCCGCGACGGTGGTGACCAACGGACTCATGGGGGCCCCCTCGGTGGTGGTGGGGGTGGTGGTGTATCTGCTCCTGTCCCGCTCCGGGCCGCTCGGCGGCTTCGGACTGCTTTTCTCGCCGGGCGCGATGGTGGTCGCCCAGACCCTGCTGGTGGTGCCGCTGATGGCGGCCATCGCCCGCCAAGTGGTGGAGGACGCCTGGCTGCGCTACGCGGAGGAGCTGCAGGTGATGCGCTTCTCCTGGTGGCAGAGCGTCACGACGCTCCTCTACGACTGCCGGCACTCGCTCCTGGTGGCGGTGCTCGCCGGTCTGGGGCGGGCCATGAGCGAGGTGGGCGCGGTGATGATCGTGGGCGGCAACATCGACGGCGCCACCCGGGTCATGACCACGGCCATCGCGCTTGAGACGAGCAAGGGCGACCTGCCGCTGGCGATTGCGCTGGGGCTGGTGCTGGTGGCGCTGATCCTGGCGCTCAACGGCGTGGCCTTCGCCATGCGCGGCTGGGCGATGCGGCGGTTCGGATGAAGGCGCCGAGGCCCGATTCGCCTGCAACCTGCCGGACGCCGTGCGTCCGGGAAACGGTGGCCGCCGCCTGATGTTCCCCATCCGAATCCACGACCTGCGCTTCGAGCCTAACGGGCGTGTCGTGCTCGACGGCATCGACCTGGAACTGGGCGGGGAGGGCATCACCCTGGTGCTGGGTCCCAACGGCGCCGGCAAGAGCGTGCTCCTGCGCACCCTGTGCGGCCTGGTCCAGCCCACCGGCGGGCGCATCGACTGGGGCGGGGGCGAGCCGCCGAAGTTCGGCGTCACCATGGTCTTTCAGCACCCGATGATGCTGCGCGCCTCCGTGCTCGAGAACGTGGCGCTGGCGCTGAAGCCCCACGGCGTGGGGCGCGCCGAGCGGCAGCGGCGGGCGGCCCAGGTGCTCGAGCGGGTCGGCCTCGCGCCGCGGGCGGCCGAGAGCGCCCGCCATCTCTCCGGCGGCGAGCAGCAGCGCCTGGCGCTCGCGCGCGCCTGGCTCACGCGCCCGCGCCTGCTGCTGCTGGACGAACCCACCGCCAGTCTCGATCCCTCGGCCACCGCCGAGGTGGAGCGCATCGTGCGGGAGATCCGTACCGACGGCACCCGCATCCTGATGACGACCCACAACCTCGGGCAGGCCACCCGGCTCGGCGACGACGTGATCTTCATGAGCGCCGGCCGGGTGCGCGAGCACGCTCCGGTCCAGCGCTTCTTCGCGCGGCCGTCCTCCGAGGAGGCGCGGCTCTTCATCCAGGGCGAGCTGCCGTGGCGGATGAACTTCTGAGCGCCGCGCCTTTCCCGACCGCGCCCGCTCAGTCCAGCGTGAGCGAGGCCTTCACCCACATGGTGCGGCCAGGCTCGTTCACCCGCGTCGTCTGCTCGAATCCCGCCACGGCGGCGCCGGCGCGCGAGACGTGCTCCGCGTAGGTCTTGTCGAAGACGTTGTCGATGCCCGCTGCCAGCCGTAGGCGGCGGTCCATCCGGTAGCCCGCGTTCACCGAGAACACGCCGAATCCCGGGGTTTCGTCGATGTCCTGCCCGACGATGTTGCCTCGGCCCGGATCGACCCGCTCCTGCGCCGCCACCAGGCGCCACAGAGCGCCGGCCGACCAGGTCCCGTCGTCCCAGGCGAGGCCGAAGCGGGCCTCCAGCGGCGGCAGTTGGGCGAGCGGCGTGCCGTCGGAGCGGTTTTCGCCGCGCACCCAGGCGAGGGTCGCGTCCGCGGTCCAGTTGCGGGCGAAGGCGTAGCGCGCGCCCGCTTCGAGGCCCCAGGTGCGCGCCTGCACGTTGCGCACCACCGTGACGCCGGGCCGCGAGACAGTGTCGATCAGGATGAAGTCGTCGATGTCGGCGTAGAACGCGGAGACCGAGGCGGAGAGCGGCCCTTCGTCCCAGAGGAGCCCCGCATCGAGCTGGGTCGTCTTCTCGGGGCTCGTCAGAAACGCGCTGTTGCTCGTCATGCTCTGCTTGTTCTGGGAGATCAGCTCCCAGTAGTCCGGGAAGCGCTCGGCGTGGCCCAGGCCGACGTAGGTGGTGGCTGGCATGGCCGCCTGCTCGTGCTCCCAGCGGACGAATCCGCTCTCCAGCGTGTCGCGCCGGGTCTGGCCGCGAGTGACCCACGGGCCGCTCGCCCGCTGGTCGGTGGCTTTCCATTCATCGACGCGCAGGCCGGCCACGAAGCGGTCCCGCTCGCCGAGCGCTTGCTCGAGCTCGCCGAACAGGCCGCGCTGATGGAACTCGGCGTCGTCCACCCGCGGCTTGCTGCGGTAGTTCACCCCGGTGCGCAGGCTGTGCTCGTTGTCCTGCCCGTCGACACCGATCTCCAGACGGGTGCCCGACGCCGGCCGCAGGGCCACGGCGACCCGCCCGCCGACCGTCTCGCGGTCGGGATTGTTCACCATGCGCATGCCGGGCGGCGTGCGCAGGTGGAAGTTGTCCATCACGTGGTCGATGTAGTTGCGATAGATGTGGGCCGAGACCTCTTCGAGCACGGGTGACAGATTGCGCTTCTCGAACCGCAGGCCCACGTTCTCGCGGGCGAACTCGACGCCGTCCATGGTGCGGTCGGCATAGGCCGCCCGTCCGTCGCTCACTGCGCCGGAGAGCTCGACGAAGCTGTCTGCATCCGGCGTCCAGCCCAGCGCCCCGCTGGTGCTCCACCGCTCGTAGCGGGAATGGACCTCGTTGCCGTCGCCGTCCCGATAGTCCTGGGCCTCGGTGCGCGTGCCCGTGCCGCGCACGTAGAACGCGGACGTGGCGTGACGGGCCTCGAGGACCTGGTCGTTGCGCCCGAAGCTGCCGGCGGTGAGGCTGCCGTAGACGCGCGAGGCCGCTGCCTGCGCAGGCTCGCGCGTGCGCTCGAAGAGCACCGTCGCCGCCGAGCTGCCCGGCCCGTGCAGCACGCTCTGTGGCCCCTTGATCACGGTGATGCGGTCGTAGGCGTCGGGAAACACGTAGGCGGTGGGCGGGTCCATGCGCCCGCCGCATCCGCCGTGAATGTTCTCGCCGTCGAGCAGGATGTTGAGCCGCGAGCCCGCCATGCCGCGGAACAGCGGGTCGCCGTCGGTGCCGCCCTTGCGGATCACGTTGAAGCCGGGGACGGTCTTGAGGATGTCGGCGCCGTCCTGCGCGGGGATGGGTTGGCGCGCCGCGCGCGGATCGGTGACGACGACCAGCGGGTCGGCCAGCGGGCTGGCGGTGACCACCTGCGGTTCGAGCATGGTTTCGGCTTGGGCGCGGGTGGCGAGCGCCAGGGGGAGGAGGGCGATCAGCGCGGCGATACGCCGCGGGGCGGGGTGAACGGTACGGTTCTTCACGAGTGTGTCCTGAGTGCGTGCGCGCGAGCGCCGGCCGGCTTGCGGTCGAAGGGCAGGCGCGCAGGATGAGCGGGGCGGTCGAGCCGAGGGGCGCCGTGCGCGGCGCGGCGGTCACGACCGATGCATGAAGCGGAGGCTCAGGACAGTCGCGGCGGGGCCTGGGAGGGCGGTGGAAGCGCCGACGGCCGGGCGTGGGGTTCGCCCACCGGCGGCAGAACCGCGCCGCGAGTGGCGTCCGGTGCGGGCGCGACCGGTGTGGAAGGGACGTAGGCGAGCGGCGTGAGCGCCGCGACGGCGCAGATCGCGCACTGGGAACCGGCGTATCCCGGGAGGCCGTCGTCGTCCGGCGTCGCGGGCGAACCGTCCCCGGCGAGCGTGACGAGCTCGATGCCGGCCGGCGTGCAGACCTCCACCGGGACACCCGCGCCGGCCGCGAGCATCCTCGCGTGATGCGCCGCACTGACCACGCCGAGCGCGAGCTGCGCGAAGAGCGCGAAAAGCGCCAGTCGCAGTGCGAGGCCGATCCGTCGTGACGTGCGGGGAAGGGAAGTCATGTCCCGGCGGATGCTAGCATGCTCGAATATGAGCGTCAGCTGATTTCGATCAAAGGAGGCCCGCGGCTTCTTCCGTACGGCCGGTTGTGCGCCTGCGGCATCGCGCGGGGGACGTCGATCGGGCCCACGGCAGCCGACTCGCCCCGAAGGGCGCGACAGGCCGGACGAAACCGCGGAAAGGCCGTATCCTATCGCCTTCCTTTTCATCGCCGCTTTTTCATGTCCCAGCTCACCTTGCGGCAGCGCAAGATCTTCGCCCTGACCCGCGTGCTCGGCGGGCTCGTCGCCGCCATCTATCTCGCCTACGTGGTCGTCGCCAACCTCGCCGCAGGGCTGCCGTTCGGCGGTGCACTGCGGCTGAGCGCGGTCATGGCCGTCGTCGGCCTCGCCTACGCGGCGTGGTACCTGCGCGATCTGTCGGCGGTGGCGCGTGAGGAGAAGAATGCCGGCAAGACCCGCTGAAGACGGCGCTCAGGTCGGCGGCGCGTCCGTCGGGCGCGAGCCGCATCCGGCTCCCCGGGGCGACCCCCCGTCCGTCGTCGAGCCCCCTGTGCCTCCCACGCAGCCCGTCCTGCACACGCCGCTCATCGTGCGCGGGCTCCTGCTCCTGATCCTCGGGGCAGGGGTCTATTTCTTCCACGGCTTCCTCGTACCGGTACTGGCCGCGCTGATCATCGGTTTCGCCAGCTGGCCGCTGTACCGCCGGGCGGTCGCGCTGTGCCGGGGCAGCACTGTGCTGGCGGCGACTCTCGCGCTCGTCGTCGTCGTCGTCGCCCTGATCGCGCCACTGACCATCGCGCTGCACTTCGCGCTCAAGGAGGCCGGCGAGTTCGTCGCCTGGGCGGTGGAGGCGAACCGCTACGGCGCCGCGGTGCCCGACTGGATCAGTGCCCTGCCGGTGGTGGGCGAACGGCTCGCCGAATACTGGCGGGATCATCTCGGCAAGCCCCAGGCCCTGGGCGACTGGGTGCAGATCTTCAGCGGGCAGCAGTTCGGCAACATCTACCGGGCACTGCTCGCCGCGACGGGCAACGTGCTCAACCTCGCGCTGACGATGCTCTTCATGCTGATCACGCTGTTCTTCGTGTTCAAGGACGGCGAGCGCCTCGCGGCCCAGCTCGACGTGGTGGGCGAGCGCATCCTGCCGGCCCGCTGGCAGCGCTTCTCGCGCGTGGTGCCGGCCACCGTCACGGCCACGGTCACCGGGATGGGGCTCATCGCCATCGGCGAGGGGGTGGTGCTGGGGGTGGCCTACTGGATCGCGGGCGTGCCGTCGCCGGTGCTGCTCGGCGTGGTCACCGGCTTCATGGCTCTCATCCCCGGCGGCGCGCCGCTGTGCTTCACCCTGGTCTCGATCTACCTGGTGGGCTCGGGCGACTTCTTCGCCGGCGCCGGTCTTTTCGCCTGGGGTGCCACCGAGCTCTTCATCGTGGACAAGACCCTGCGCCCGCGCCTGGTGGGCGGGCCGGTGAAGCTCCCCTTCCTGCCGACCTTCTTCGGCCTGGTGGGCGGCGTGAAGACCATGGGATTCGTCGGCCTCTTCGTCGGGCCGGTGCTGATGGCGCTGCTGGTGGCCATCTGGCGGGAGTGGGTGCGCAGCCCCTAGGCCGGAGGGCTTCCGGCGCCCGTCAAGCGCCCGCCACCCAGTGCCCCGACTTGCCGCCGAGCTTCTCCACGAGTCCGATGTCGTGCATGGTCATGCCCCGATCCACCGCCTTGCACATGTCGTAGATGGTGAGGAGCGCCACGTTCACCGCGGTGAGGGCCTCCATCTCCACGCCGGTGCGGCCCACCGTCTCGGCGGTGACGGCGCAGGTGACGCTGGAGGCGGCCTTGTCGAGCTCGAAGTCCACCGCCACCCGGGTGAGGAAGATCGGGTGGCACAGGGGGATGAGCTCGCTGGTGCGCTTGGCGGCCTGGATGCCGGCGATGCGCGCGATGCCGAGCACGTCGCCCTTCTTGGCGCTGCCGGCCTCCACCATGGCGAAGGTCTCGGGCTGCATGGAGATGCGGCCGCGGGCGACCGCCACGCGGCGGGTTTCGCCCTTGTCGCCCACATCGACCATGTGGGCCTGTCCGTGGGCGTCGAAATGGGTCAGCTTGTCGGTCATGTCAGCGGGGCCGCGATGCGTACAGGGCGATACATTCGCGGCGGAACGGATTCGATCGGGCGGGTATCATAGCACCCGATGCTCAAACGCCTTTTCATCCTTCTCCTGTGCGTGGCGCTCGTGCCGCGCGTGACCGCTGCCGATCTCCCCGACCTGGGCGACGTCGCCGCTTCCGAGCTCTCGCCGCTTTCCGAGCGCCGCCTGGGCGAGCGGATCATGCGCGAGATCCGTTTCCGCGATCCGGCCTATCTCGACGATCTCGAGATCGAGAGCTACGTGAACCGCCTGGGCCGCCGGCTGGTGGCGGCGGGCTCCGACCCCGACCGGGGCTTCGACTTCTTCGTCATCCGCGACCCGACGCTCAATGCCTTCGCCCTGCCGGGCGGCTTCATCGGCGTGCATACCGGCCTCATCCTCGCCGCCGAGTCGGAGTCCGAGCTCGCCTCCGTACTCGGCCACGAGATCGCTCACGTCACGCAGCGCCACATCGCCCAGCTCGTCGGCAGGCAGAGCCAGAGCAGCATGTTGATGCTCGCCTCGCTGCTGGTGGCGATCCTGGCCGCGCGCAGCAACTCCGAGGTGAGCGAGGCGGCCATCGCAGCGGGGCAGGCGGGCGCGATCCAGTCGCAGCTCGGATACAGCCGCAGCTTCGAGCGCGAGGCCGACCGCCTGGGCCTGCA
This sequence comes from Azoarcus sp., assembly GCA_020725025.1. GTDB lineage: Bacteria > Pseudomonadota > Gammaproteobacteria > Burkholderiales > Rhodocyclaceae > Aromatoleum. The sequence goes on along the minus strand of DYFV01000111.1, from coordinate 2,926 downwards.
GACCCTGGAGAACGCCGGCTTCGACGTGCGCGGCATGCCGAGCTTCTTCGAGCGCCTGCAGCGAGCCAGCCGCCTCTACGAGAACAACGCGCCCAGCTACCTGCGCACCCATCCGCTCACCGGCGAGCGGATTGCCGACATGGAAAACCGCGTCGGCCAGATGCGCTACCGGCAGGTGCCGGATTCGCCCGACTTCGGCTACGTGCGGGCGAAGCTGCGTGCCTCCAGCAACGCGCCGCTCGACGCGGTGCGCGAGATGGAGAGCGTGGTGGCCAAGTCGGACGGCGACGCGGCCGCCCGCTACGGCCTGGCCCGCGCGCTGCTCCGCGCCAACCGGCTCGACGAGGCGGACAGGCTGGTCGCGGCGCTGCGCCGGGATGCGGCGACTTCGCCCTTCGTGGAGGCGCTGGCGGCCGAGTTGCGGCTGGCGCGGCGCGATCCCGCGGCGGCAGTCGAGATCCTCGACGCGGCGCGCGCGCGCTTCCCCGAGTACCCCTCGCTTCGCTACGCCCTGATCGACGCCCAACTCGCCGCCGGCCGGGCGGGGGAGGCCGCCGCCGCCGCGCGCAGCGCGCTGGTGGACCGCAGCGACGATTCCCGCCTGTGGGCCTTCGTCGCCCGCGCCGAGGCGGCGCGCGGCAAGCGTGCCGCCCAGCATCGCGCGCAGGCCGAGGTGTACGCCCTGCGCGGCAGCCTTCCGGCCGCCATCGAACAGCTGGAGATCGCCCGGCGCGCGGGCGATGGCGATTTCTACGAGCTCTCCGCCATCGACGCGCGCATGCGCGAGCTCAAGGCCGAGGAGCGGGAGCAGCGCCGCGACGAGCGCGACGGGCAGGGCCGCTGAGGCGGCCGCAACACCGCAGCTTCCTGGTTCGCGCCCGCGCCAGTAGAATCGGCGGCATCCCACACACAGGCGAGAACAATGGCGAAGGAATTCGACAAGGAGGTGGATGCGCGCGGACTCAACTGCCCGCTGCCCATCCTGCGCGCGAAGAAGGCCCTGGCGGAGATGCTGCCGGCCCAGACCCTCCGGGTGGTCGCCACCGACCCCGGCTCCGTGAAGGACTTCCAGGCCTTCTGCAAACAGACCGGCAACGAGCTCGTCCGCCAGAGCGAAACGGCGGACAAGGCGTTCGAGTTTCTGATTCGGCGGAAGTAGGCGGACCAAAGCAGCGGCGCCGCCGACCCGGCTCCCCCCGGCCAAGGTGGGAGTGGGTGGACGGCGCCTTGCCATCCCTATCCGGACTCGCCCCTTCGAAGGGGCGAGTTGCTTACCGTCCCGCCAGCCGTTCGAGCTGCGGCTTGAGCTTGTCCAGCGTCGCGCTGAACCCGGCAAGCCGCTCGCGCTCCTGCTGCACCACCGCGGCCGGCGCGCGCTCCACGAAGCTCGCGTTGCCGAGCTTGCCCTGGGCCTTGGCGACTTCGCCCTCGAGGCGGGCGATCTCCTTGGTGAGGCGCTCGCGCTCGGCGGCGACGTCGATCTCCACTTCCAGCATGAGGCGCGTCTCGCCCACCACCGCGACCGGAGCGAGGGCGTCGGCGCCGATGTCGGCCACCACGTCCACCTCGGAGAGCTTGGCGAGGCCGGCGAGGTAGGGCGCGTAGCGCTTCAGCGTCTCCGCGTCGCCGGCGGCGGCCAGCGGCAGGCGCTGGGCGGGCGAGATGTTCATCTCGGCGCGCAGGTTGCGGCAGGCGTGCACCAGGGCCTTGAGCTCGGCGATGGCGGCCTCGGCCTTCTCGTCGATGCGCGAGAGGTCGGCCTCCGGGTAGCGCGCGAGCATGATGCTCTCGGTCGTCTTGCGGCCGGCGAGCGGCGCCACCGTCTGCCACAGCTCCTCGGTGATGAAGGGGATGAGCGGGTGCGCCAGGCGCAGTACCGTCTCCAGCACGCGGATGAGGGTGCGGCGGGTGGCCCGCTGCTGGGCCTCCGTGCCGCTCTGGATCTGGACCTTGGCGAGCTCCAGGTACCAGTCGCAATACTCGTCCCACACGAACTCGTAGATCGCCTTGGCCAGCAGGTCGAAGCGGTAGTCGGCGAAGTGCTGCGCGATGTCGGCCTCGGTGCGCTGCAGGCGCGACACGATCCAGCGGTCGGCGAAGGAGAAGTCGAGGTAGTCGCCGCGGCACTGGTCGGAGCCGTGCTCCGCGAGCCCGCAGTCGTGGCCCTCGGTGTTCATCAGCACGAAGCGGGTGGCGTTCCACAGCTTGTTGCAGAAGTTGCGGTAGCCCTCGCAGCGGGACAGATCGAACTTGATGTCGCGGCCCGGGGTGGCCAGGGAGGCGAAGGTGAAGCGCAGGGCGTCGGTGCCGAAGGCGGGGATGCCCTCGGGGAATTCCTTGCGCGTCTTCTTCTCGATCTTCTGGGCGTCCTTCGGGTTCATCAGGCCGAAGGTGCGCTTCTTGACCAGCTCGTCCACCGAGATGCCGTCGATGAGGTCGATCGGATCGAGGACGTTACCCTTGGACTTCGACATCTTCTGGCCTTCCGCGTCGCGGATGAGGCCGTGGACGTACACGTCGCGGAAGGGGATCCTGCCGGTGATGTGCTTGGTCATCATCACCATCCGGGCGACCCAGAAGAAGATGATGTCGAAGCCGGTGACGAGCACCGAGGAGGGCAGGTAGAGGTCGAGGGCCGGGTTCGACTTCTGCGGCCACTCGGGTGTCCAGTCGAGCGTCGAGAACGGCCACAGGGCGGACGAGTACCAGGTGTCGAGCACGTCCGCGTCCCGGCGCAGGCGGCCGGTGTAGCCGTCCTTCTCGGCCAGGGCCTTGGCCTCGGCCTCGTCGTGGGCGACCCACACGCGCTGCTCGGCGCCCTCGTCGGCGTACCAGGCCGGGATCTGGTGGCCCCACCACAGCTGGCGCGAGATGCACCAGTCCTGGATGTTGTTGAGCCACTGGTTGTAGGTGTTCACCCAGTTCT
>DYFV01000110.1 GCA_020725025.1 Azoarcus sp. | reverse complement strand
CTGCTGGCGGTGAGCGGCAGCAAACGGCATGCCTCGCGATGCGGCCGTCTCCCGAAGGAGCCGCTACACTACCGCCTGTCCCGGCCAGGGAGGCCGACGAGGGAGAAGAAGAATGAAGCCATACTCAGCGATGCGCACGGTGCCGGCCCTGCTCGGCCTGATGGCGGCGGCGATCGTGCTCATGCCCGGCGCGGCCGATGCGGCCGACACCCGCCGCGGCAAGACCTGCGAACCGAGAACGGAAGACATGAGCTTCTTCCGCGACGAGGCGATGACGGTGAAGCTCAGCGCCAAGCTCCAGTTCAACAAGGCCTTCCTGCGCGAGCGGGTGGCGGCCAAGGTCTCCGGCGGCGTGGCGATCCTGACCGGTTACGTGAGCTCGTCCGAGCAGGTACGGCTGGCCGCCAAGCTCGCCGCCGAGACCGACGGCATCCGCTGCGTGCAGAATCGGCTGCAGATCGGCGTGCCGCCCGAGTCGCCGGAGACCTCGCCGTACAAGTGAGCCGCGTCCCGGCGAAGGCGACCTCCTCCTCGGAGACGCCCTTGCTCACGCGGCCAGCCAATTCTCCAGCTTCAGGCCGGGCACCCGCTCGAATTCGCGCACATTGCGCGTGACCAAGGTGAGGCCCAGGGCGCGGGCGTGCGCAGCGATGAACAGGTCGTTCTGTCCGATCGGCTGCCCGATCCCTTGAAGATGGGCGCGAATCTCGCCGTAATGCACATCGGCCGGCGCCTCCAACGGCAGTACGTCGAGCGCCGTCAACACGCGTTCGACCTGCGTGCGCAGCCGTTCCGATACTCCTTTGGCCAGCCCGAACCGGATTTCGGCGGCCACCACGATGCTGGTGCAGGCGGTTTCCGGCAAGCGCTCCTCGAGCGCCTGAAATACGGCCCCCTGAGGCTCGCGGACCATCGCGGAGAGGATGTTCGTGTCGAGCAGGAAGCGATGCGAATCCATCAGAAGACGTCCTCGTCACGCGCTGGAAAATCCTCGACCTCGGGCAGATCCTCGTCCAATGGCTCGAGCGTCGCCAAGAGCGCGAGCAAGCGGTTCGGCTTCTTGACCGGCTCGATGATCAGGCGCTCGCCTTCCTTGCGCATGATGGCCTCGGTGCCCTCCAGCTCGAACTCGCGCGGGATCCGGACGGCCTGATTGCGGCCGTTGCGGAAGAGGGAAACATGGCGTTCCTCGCTCATGTCCATCGCCTCCGGAAAAAGCATATGCCTAAGCCTATGCCTATCCTTCGAGCTGTGTCAATCGAGTCGTGGCAGCAGTAGCCACCGACGCTCGCCCACCCTCACATCCCCGAATACCCCGCCGCGAACACCTCCCGGCCCGCGCTCCAGGCGCGGGTGACGATGGCGTGGCCGCCGGGATGGCCGACGGCCACGAGGTCGGCGCGCTTGCCGACGGCGATCTCGCCCCGGTCGTGCAGGCCGGCGGCGCGCGCCGGGCCGCGGGTGACGAGCCCCACCGCCTCGTGCAGCGGGAGGCCGTCGCGGGAGGCCAGGAGAGACACGGCGGCGAGCATGGTGGCCGGGGCGTAGTCGGCGCACAGGCAGGCGGCGACGCCGGCCTCGATGGCGTCGAAGGCACGCATGTTGCCCGACTGGCTGCCGCCGCGCATGACGTTGGGGGCGCCGAAGATGGGCGCGAGGCCCGCCTCGTGGGCCGCCCGGGCGGTCTCGAGGTTGATGGGGAATTCGCTCATGGTCGCGCCGAGCTCCTTCATCGTCGCCACCCGCCGCGGGTCGTCGTCGTCGTGGCTGGCGGTGGGCACGCCGCACCGGCGGGCGCGCTCCATGACCGCCAGGACGCGCTCGTCGGCCGTCTCGCGGGCGCGCATCTTCTCCTCGGCCACCTGCATGGCCGCCTCGCGGGTGCTGCCGTGGTTGCCCATCATGTAGGCCACGTAGCCGTCGAGATGGCGGAACTGCCCCTGGCCGGGGGTGTGGTCCATGATCGAGAGCAGGTCGACGCAGCCCTCGTCGAGGAGCTCGAGGATGTAGGGCAGCGCGGAGACGTCGGTGATCTCGTAGCGGATGTGGATGCGGTTGTCGACCAGCGCGTGGGCGCGGTGGCGCTTCACCGCGCGAGCGAGGGCGGCGGCGGTGTCGTTGTTGCGCACGCCCCACTCGGCATGGGCGAAGGACACTGCGTGGTAGGGGGTGGTGACGCCCGCCACGGCGTTGCGCCGGTCGATGTTCACGCAGGCGAAGTCCAGCGGAAAGAGCACCCGCGAACGCGGCTCGGCCTCCTTCTCGATGGCGTCGCAGTGCAGATCCACCATGCCGGGCATCAGCCACTGCCCGGCGAGATCGATCTCGACGGCATCCATGACGCAGTCGGGCTCGATGGACCGGACGAGGCCCTCGTCGATCAGGACGGCGGAGTCCTCCAGCACCCGGTCGGCGAGGATGACGCGGGCGTGGGTCAGGTATTGCTTCATGGGACGGCCTCGTTTCAGGCGGCCGCTGCGGCGACCGGCCGCACGGCGAGTTTGCGGGTGGCGACCGACTCGCGCACCTCGGCGTCGTGGAAGATGCCGACGACGGCGGCACCGCGTGCCCGCGCTTCGCGGACGAGCTCGATCACCACCTGGCGGTTGGCGGCATCCAGCGAGGCGGTGGGCTCGTCGAGCAGCATGATGGGCAGGCGCGCGATGAAGCCGCGGGCGATGTTGACCCGCTGCTGCTCGCCGCCGGAGAAGGTCGCCGGCGGCAGCCGCCACAGGTGCTCGGCGATGTTCAGGCGATCGAGCAGGGTCGCCGCCTCCTCCCGCGCCGCCTGACGGCTCGCACCGAGGGCGACCAGGGGCTCGGCCACGATGTCGAGGGTGCTCACCCGCGGGATGACGCGCAGGAACTGGGTGACGTAGGCGAGGGTCGTGCGGCGCAGCGACACGATCTGTCGCGGCTCGGCACAGGCGAGGTCCACGAGCGCCCGGCTGCCCGCCTCGCGCACCCGGAGAGTCCCCTCGCTGGCCAGGTAATTGCCGTACAGACAGCGCAGCAGGGTGCTCTTGCCGGCTCCCGAGGGGCCATCGAGCACCAGGCATTCGCCGCGCGCGAGCTCGAAGGACAGGCGTTCCAGCACGGGGATGCGGACCCCGCCGCGGTTGTGGAGGACGAAGTGCTTGGACAGCCCTTCGACCTTGATCTGTATCGCGTCGTGCATGGTTCGGTTCCCGTTCACGCGGCCAGCACCGAGGACACCAGCAGCTGGGTATAGGGGTGCTGCGGATCGTCGAGGAGCTGGTCGGTGAGCCCGGACTCCACCACCCGCCCGTTCTTCATCACCATCAGCCGGTGCGCGAGCAGGCGCGCCACCGCGAGGTCGTGGGTGACGAGGATGACCGCGATGCCGAGCTCGCCGGCGAGCCCGCGCAGCAGGTCGAGAAACCGCGCCTGCACCGACACGTCCAGCCCCGCGGTGGGCTCGTCCATGAAGACCAGGCGCGGATGCGTCACCAGGTTGCGGGCGATCTGCAGGCGCTGCTGCATGCCGCCGGAGAAGGCCGTCGGCGGCTCGTCGATGCGCGCCGCGTCGATCTCCACACGGCCCAGCCAGTCCAGGGCGGTGTCGCGCAGGGTCGCGTAGCGGCGCTCGCCCACCGCCATCAGGCGCTCGCCGATGTTGGCGCCGGCCGACACCCGCATGCGCAGGCCGTCCCGCGGGTTCTGGCGGACGAAGCCCCAGTCGGTGCGCCACAGCTCGCGCAGCGCGGCCTCGGGCAGCGCGGCGAGGTCGGTGGGGCCGCGTCCGCGCAGGTCGTAGCGCACGCTCCCGGCGTCGGGGCGCAGGTGGAAGGCCAGGGTGTTGAGCAGCGTGGACTTGCCCGACCCCGACTCGCCGGCGATGCACAGCACCTCGCCGGGGAAGAGCTCGAAGCTCACCTGCTCGCAGCCGACGCGGCGGCCGTAGTGCTTGGCCAGGTCGCGGACCTGGAGCAAGGGGGTTGCGGGTTTCATGCGGCGAGGGCTCCCTTGTGGCCGGCGGCGCGCCGTCCGGCGCAGTACTCGGTGTCCGAGCACACGAACATGCGCCCGCCGCTGTCGTCGAGGATGATCTCGTCGAGATAGGCATCCGTCGCGCCGCACAGGGCGCAGGGTTCCTCCCAGCGCTCGACGGTGAAAGGGTGGTCCTCGAAATCGAGGGAGCGCACCGCGGTCCACGGCGGCACCGCGTAGACCCGCTTCTCGCGGCCGGCGCCGAAGAGCTGCAGGGCCGGGTTCATGTGCATCTTGGGGTTGTCGAACTTGGGGATCGGCGAGGGGCGCATCATGTAGTGGCCGTTCACCACCACCGGATAGTCGTAGGTGGTGGCGATGCGTCCGTGTTGGACGATGTCCTCGTAGAGCTTCACATGCATGGCGCCGTACTCGCGCAGCGCGTGCATGGTGCGCGTCTCGCTCTCCCGCGGCTCGAGCCAGCGCAGGGGCTCCGGGATCGGCACCTGGAAGACGATGATCTGCCCGTCGGCCAGCGGCGTCTCGGGGATGCGGTGACGGGTCTGGATCAGGGTCGCCCGGCGCGTCTCCTCGGTGGTCGCCACACCGGTGACCTTGCGGAAGAAGCTGCGGATGTTCACCGCGTTGGTGGTGTCGTCGGCGCCCTGGTCGATCACCTTGAGGACGTCGCCGCGCCCGATCACCGAGGCCGTCACCTGGATGCCGCCGGTACCCCAGCCGTAGGGCAGCGGCATCTCGCGGCTGCCGAAGGGCACCTGGTAGCCGGGGATCGCCACCGCCTTGAGCAGCGCGCGGCGGATCATGCGCTTGGTGTGCTCGTCCAGGTAGGCGAAGTTGTAGCCCGCCCGCGTCGCGTTGCTCATGCCGGATTCTCCTCGTCCTCGCCGTTACGGCCGCCCTGCCCCGCCTCCTCCCAGCGCGCCCGCAGCCGCCGCAGCAGCTCGAGGTTGGTCTGGAAGTCCACGTAGTGGGGCAGCTTCAGGTGCTGCACGAAGCCCGAGGCCTCCACGTTGTCGCTGTGATAGAGGACGAACTCCTCGTCGTTGGCCGGCAGCGTGGTGTCCTCGCCGAACTCGCCGGCGCGCAGGGCGCGGTCCACCAGCGCCATCGCCATCGCCTTGCGCTCGGCGTGACCGAAGGCGAGCCCGTAGCCGCGGGTGAATTGCGGCGCAGCCTCGCCACTGCCCTCGAAGTCGGTGATGAGCTGGCACTCGGTGAGCTCGATCTCGCCGATCTCCACGGCGAAGCCCAGCTCCTCCACGTAGAGCTCCAGCGGCACGCTGCCGAAGCGGATCTCGGCGGCGAAGGGGTGGGTGGTGGCATAGCCGCGCTGGGTCGAGTAGCCCAGCGCCAGCAGGAAGCCCTCGTCGCCCCGGGCGAGGTTCTGCAGGCGGGTGGCGCGGTCGGTCGGGAAGAGCAGCGGCTCGCGGGTGAGGTCCGCGGGCGCCGGGTCGGCGGGCGGGCGGGCGCAGCCTTCGAGCAGGCCTTCGCCGGCGAGCAGGTCCGTCACCCGCGGGGCGGCGACCGGTGCGGTGGGCTCGGCGGCCGGCACCGCCGGCGCCTCGCGCGGGGTGTCGAGCAGGCCGAAGTCGAGCAGGCGCTGGGTGTAGTCGAAGGTGGGCCCGAGGATCTGACCGCCCGGCAGGTCCTTGAAGGCGGACGAGATGCGGCGCTCGAGGCGCATGCGGCCGGTGTCGAGCGGCACGCTGTCGCCCAGTCGCGGCAAGGTGGTGCGATAGGCGCGGAGCAGGAAGATCGCCTCCACCAGGTCGCCGGCCGCCTGCTTGATGGCAAGCGCGGCAAGCTCCTCGTCGTAGAGGGAGCCTTCGCTCATCACCCGCGCCACGGCCAGCCGCAGCTGCTCGCGGATCTGGGCGACGGTGAGCTCGGCGAGCGCCGGGTCGCCCCGCCGGGCCGACTCCAGCAGGGCGTGGGATTGTTCGATGGCGCGCTCGCCACCCTTCACGGCGACGTACATTCAGGCCTCCACGCTGGTCGTGCGCGGCAGGCCCATGAGCCTGTCGCCGCGGGTGAGGAGCAGATCGACCCCGAGCGGAAAGCGCGCGTGGTTCTCGCCCAGGAATTCCTCGGTGCGCGGCGTCCAGCCGCCGACGCCGACGGTCCGCACTTCCCGGATGCCGGGGCCGCGCAGGCGGATGGACCCGCTGTCGGCCAGCGCGCCCACCTCGATCAGCAAGGTCGCGGAGCGGTCGGGATAGGCGGGCTCGCCCAGCCGCAGCGCGTCGAGCCGGGGAAGTGCATCCAGCCCATCCAGCACCACGAAGTGCGCCTCGCCGAGGCTGCCGGCGAGGCGGCAGCCGCAGTGGAAGCGCAGGAAGTGCCCGGCCTCGCCGCCGCGCAGGGCGGGCGGAAGCCAGACGGGCGTGTCGCAGTCGGCGAGCGCCAGCAGCACCGCGCACTGCGCGGCCGAAAGTCCCGCCGGGGGCGCGACGGCCACCGGCAGCGACAGCGCGCGCCCGGGCCGTGCGAGCGCGTCCAGCACGCAGCGGAAGGTGCGCTGGGCGTCGTGCACCGGGTCGGCGAAGCCCGCCCGCATGTGCGCCAGGTCCAGCTCGGTGGCCATGTCCATCAGTCCTCTCCCCTCGCCAGCGTGAAGAAATCCACCTTGCTCGCCGCCACCTCGGCGGCGCGGCGCGCGTGGCGGTGCGCTTCCTCGCGCGCCAGGGCGTCGACCACCTCGTCCTGGATGCGGGTTGCGAATGCCGCGGTCTGCAACAGGGCATCGCACAGGGCCACCCGCTCGGCGTGACGGGCGTCGGTGCCGCGCACCACGCCCACGCCGACCGCGCCGTCGAACAGGCGCAGGGTGCAGCGGGTGACGGTCACCTCGCCGAGGTTGAACTGGGCGCCGTTGCCGCCGATGCGCCCGCGCATCATCACCATCCCGGTCTCGGGACGGCGCAGCCAGGTGAAGGCGGGGAGCGCGCCCAGGGCTGCGACGCGGGCGGCGAGCGCTGCGGCAGGCGCCCGGGCGAGCAGCCCGAGGTGGCGCTGGCGGGCGATGGGAATGGTGGAAGGAGCGTTCATCGGGCTTGTGCCGCTTCACGTGATTGATGTAAACGTCTATACGACTACGCACACCGCATTGCTTCCGCGGGTGTGACCGGATTCTTGCCGACTGACATGAATCTTTCGTGAAGCGCACTTATCCTGCGTCGCCGAAACGTAACGAGGGGACGGGAACCCAGATGAGCCTGGAAAGAGGGAACGGCATCGCGATCTGGCGGCAGATCGAGGCCGCCCTGCTCGAAGACATCCGCCAGCAGCATTTCGCGCCCGGCGAGCGCCTGCCCAACGAGAGCGAGCTAGCCGAGCGCTTCGGGGTGAACCGCCATACGGTGCGGCGGGCGCTGGGCGTGCTGGAGCGCGGCGGAGCGATCCGCATCGAGCAGGGCCGCGGCACCTTCGTGCAGGAGTATGCGATCGACTACACCATCGGACGCAGGACGCGCTTCTCGCACAACCTCGAAAGCGTCGGTCTGGCCTCGTCCATGGAGGTGCTGCGCATCCGCGAGCTGCCCGCGCCGGCCGAGGTGGCCGCGGCCCTGAAGCTGCCGCGCCGCGCCCGGGTGATCCGCGTGGTCACGCTGGGACGCGCCGAGGGGCGCCCCATCAACGTCGCCGAAAGCGACTTCTCCGCGGAGCGCTTCCCGGGCATCGGCGAGGCGGTGCGCGAGTGCGGGTCGATCACGCTGGCGCTGCGGCGCTTCGGGATCGAGGACTACACCCGCGGCACGACCCGGGTCACCGCCTGCCTGCCGGACGAGGAGACGGCGCGGCTGCTCGCCCAGCCCAAGGCACGGCCGTTGCTCCAGGTCGAGTCGGTGAACCTGGGCCCCGAGGGCGCGCCGATCCAGCACTCGGTGACGCGGTTTTCGGGCGACTGGGTCCAGCTCGTCTTCGACCCGAGCGCCTGAACCGGCCGCCGCGCGGGAAGTCGTCTACACGAATCTGTAAGAGGCGGGCCTTAGCCTAGCCGCATGTCCCGTCCGGAGATCGACCCGATGAGCACATCCCCACCCGCCACCGCGCTCGCCGCCATCCACGGAGGCCGCGTGCTGCGGCCCGACGACGCCTGGGACGACGGGCCGGTGCACCTCGACGGCCCCCGCCTTTCCGAGGCGAGCGGGCCCGGGAAGTGGCTCGACGCGAGCGGGTGCCTGGTCCTGCCGGGCATCCTCGACTTCCACGGCGACGCCTTCGAGCGCCAGATCATGCCGCGGCCGGGCGTGCGCTTCCCCCTGGACGTCGCCCTCCTCGACACCGACCGCCAGCTCGCCGCCAACGGCATCACGACCGCGCTCCATGGGGTGACCTACTCCTGGGAAGGCGGCCTGCGCGGGCGCGAGACGGCCGAGGGCCTCTTCGATGCGCTCCACCGGCTGCAGCCGCGGCTGCGTACCGAGCACCGGGTGCACCTGCGCTTCGAGTGCCACAACGTCGCCGGGGAGGACGAGGTGCTCGGCTGGATGGAAAGCGGCCGGGTGAGCCTGCTCGCCTTCAACGAGCACCTGCCGGGCATGCGGCGCAAGCCGCACAAGCTGCAGGAGTACGCCGACCGCGCCGGGACCGATGTGCCCGGCTTCCTGGCCCGCCTGGAGGCCGCCGCCGAGCGCGCCGCGGAGGTGCCCGGCGTGCTCGAGCGGCTCGCGCAGCGGGCGCGCGAGCGCGGCATCCCGATGGCCTCCCACGACGACGACGCGATCGAGGTGCGCGACCGCTTCCATCGCATGCGCTGCCATATCTCGGAGTTTCCCCTCACCTGGGAGGTGGCCCGCCATGCCCGCGCCATGGCCTCGCCGGTGGTCTGCGGCGCGCCCAACGTGCTGCGCGGCGGCAGCCACGTGGGCGCGCCCGGGGCGGCCGCGCTCGCGGGCGAGGCGTTGTGCACCATCCTCGCCTCCGACTACTACTACCCGGCTCCGCTGCACGCGGCCTTCAAGCTGGCCTACGAGCAGGTGATGCCCCTCGCCCACGCCTGGGCCCTGGTGTCGCGCAATCCGGCGGATGCGCTCGGCCTCGACGACCGCGGCCGGCTCGCGCCGGGCAAGCGCGCCGACCTGGTGGTGGTGGACGCCTCCGAGCCCGGCATGCCGCGACTGGTGGCGAGCATCTGCGCCGGGCGCATCGCGTACCTCGCCGAAGGGGAGCGACTGCATGGCTGAGACAGCCGCCCGCTACGCGGTGTACTTCGCCCCGCCCGCGGGCTCGGAGCACGACCGCGTCGGTTCCCGCTGGCTCGGCCGGGATGCCCGGAGCGGCGCGGCACTGGCCCAGCCGGCGGTACCGGGGCTCGAACCGGCACGGCTCGCGGCCCTCACCGCCGCACCCCGCCGTTACGGCCTGCACGCCACCCTCAAGCCGCCTTTCCGGCTCCACCCCGAGACCGATTTCGGGCAGCTCGACGCCGCCCTGGCGGCGCTGGCGACCACCCTGCCCCCGGTCCGCTTCCGTGCGGGCCTGGCGCGGCTGGACGGCTTCGTCGCGTGGCGCCCGCTGGAAGCGCACGGCGTGCTTTCCGAGATCGCGGCGGCCTGCGTCACGGAGCTCGACTGCCTGCGCACCCCCGCGCCCGAGGAGGAGGTGGCGCGCCGGCGCCGCAACGGGCTCGGCGCGCGCCAGGACGAGCTGCTCCGCCGCTGGGGCTACCCCTACGTGCTCGACGAGTTCCGCTTCCACCTGAGCTTGAGCGAACGGCTCGACGACGAGGACACGCCCCGTGTGCTCGAGGCGCTGGCGCGTGAATGCAACGGGCTGGAGGAGGAGCCGCTGCTGTTCGACGCCCTCGCCCTCTTCGTCCAGGCCGAGGAAGGGGGCGACTTCCGCCACGTCCGCAGCTACGGCTTCGACGGATCGACGGGCGACCCCGGCGAGGAGATCCCATGACGGAAGGCCGGCTGGTCTACGTGGTCGGCGCCTCCGGCGTGGGCAAGGACAGCGTGCTCGCGGGCGTGCGCGAGGCCCTGCGCGGCGCCGACCGGGTGGTGGTCGCCCACCGCTACATCACCCGCCCCGCGACGTCCGGCGCGGAGAACCACGTCGCCCTGAGCGAGGAGGAGTTCCGCCTGCGCCGTGAGGCCGGCTGCTTCGCCCTGTGCTGGGAGAGCCACGGCCTTTGCTACGGCATCGGCCGCGAGGTCGGCCACTGGGTGGAGAGCGGGCTCACCGTGCTGGTGAACGGCTCGCGGGCCTACTGGCCCCAGGCGCGGGTCGTCTTTCCCGAGGCGCAGCTCGTGGAGATCACCGCCAGCGACGAGGCGATCCGCCGGCGCATCGCCGGGCGCCGCAGGGAGTCCGAGGCGGCGCAGCGCGACCGCATGCGGCGCAACCGCCTGCTCTCGGAGCAGCCCCTGCCGGCGGACCGGCGCATCTCCAACGAGGGGCAGCTCGAACAGGCGGTGGGAGAGCTGCTCGGCTGGCTGCGGAGCGGGCGCCAGGCGGGTTGAGGCCGCGCCGCGCCTACGGGGCGGTACCGGGCAGATCCGCGTAGCGGGCAAGGAAGCGGCGCATGTCGCGCAGGTCGTCCATGCGCTCGAGCAGGGTGTCGTGGTCCCAGTCCCACCAGGCGGTGCGCTCGACCGCTTCGGCGATCGCCCGCGGCAGGCGCGGGCGGATGACCCGCGCGGGATTGCCGGCGACGATGGTGTAGGCCGGGACGTCGCGGGTGACGATGCTGCCGCTGCCCACCACCGCGCCGTTGCCGATGCGCACGCCCGGCATGATCACCGCGCCGTGGCCGATCCAGGTGTCGTGACCGATGGCGACCCGCTGCAGCCGGCGCCAGTGGAAGAGCTCCGCGTCGTCCTCCCCCGCCCCGTACATGCTCGCCCGGTACAGCAGGTGGTGCTGGCAGGGACGCTCCATCGGGTGGAAGCCGGGGTTGATGCGCACCATCGAGGCGATGTTGGCGAACTTGCCGATATCGGCGGCCATCACGTCGCCGTGATGGCCGATGTAGCTGTAGTCGCCGAAGACGCTGCGCACGACCTGGGTCGAGGCGCCGACCTCGGTGTAGCGGCCGAAGCGGCTGTCCGCGATCACCGCGTCGGGGGCGATCGACGGCGCCTCCGAGAGCCGGGTCGGCGGGGCCACGTTTTGGGCGGCGATGTAGGTGCTCATGGGCGTGGGGTGTCGATGCTGAAGCTGAATCCGTGGCGCGCGAAGCCCATGCCGTCGTAGAAGCGGTGGGCGTCGAGCCGGCGCAGGTTGCTCGACAGGGCGAGCTTGTAGGCACCCTTGGCAGCGGCGAGCGCCATGGCGGCGCGGATGGCCGCGCGGCCGAGCCCCTTGCCCCGGTGGGCGGGCCGGATCACCACCGCCTCGAGGATGGCCTCGCTCGCCAGGCCGCGGGAGAACACGGGAAAGACGATCATGCTCAGGGTCCCGACGACCTCGCCCCGGGCCAGCGCGAGGTAGCACGCGTAGTCGGGGTAGCGCCGGATCGCCTCCCAGGTGGCCCGCACCCGCTCGAGGGGCAGCTCCGGGTCGCCGTCCAGCTCGGCGAGCATCGCCGCGAGCAGGGGCAGCTCGCCCTCGGTGACCGGACGCAGTTCCACGGCGCTCACATCAGGGCCTTTCGGATGCGTGCCGACAGCAGGTCGATGACCGTGACGAAGGCGATGATGATGAGCATGACGGCGCTGGTCTCGGCGTACTGGAAGCTGCGGATCACCTCGTACAGGATCACGCCGATGCCGCCCGCCCCCACCATGCCCACCACGGAAGCCGAACGCACGTTCGACTCGAAGCGGTACAGGGTGTAGGACACCCACAGCGGCATCACCTGGGGGATCACCCCGTAGGCGATCTCCTCGAGCAGGTTGGCGCCAGTGGCGCGGATGCCCTCGACCGGACGCGGGTCGATCGCCTCGACCGCCTCGGAGAAGAGCTTGGCGAGGATCCCGGTGGTGTGTACCCACAGGGCGAGCACGCCGGCGAAGGGCCCGAGCCCGACGGCGACGATGAACAGCATCGCGAAGACCATCTCGTTGATGGCGCGCGCCGCGTCCATCAGGCGGCGCACCGGCTGGTGGATCCAGGGCGGCGCGATGTTGGCCGAGCACAGGAGGCCGAAGGGGATGGCGCACAGCACCGCCAGCAGCGTGCCCCAGACGGCGACCTGGACGGTGACGATCATCTCGCCCACGTAGATGCGCCAGTCGGTGAAGTTCGGCGGGAAGAAGTCGCCGGCGAAGCTCGCCATGTTGGCCGAGTCGGAGATGAGCGCCATGGGGCGCATCTCGGCGCCGTGCCAGGACCAGGCGAGCACACCCAGCGCGAGCCCCCACAACAGGAGCGAGCCGAGACCGGGCCGGGCGATGCCGCCGCTCGGGTCGAGCGGTTTGGAGGTGGGAAGCGTCTGCATGATGGGGGAGACGGCACGGGCCGGCCCCGCGGGGCCGGCCCGCCGCGTCACTTGGCCGCGGCCAGTTGGCCGTTCAGATCGGCCAGCTTGCGGTTGATCTCGTCGAGCTTGGCCTTGCGCGTGGCGGCGTCCAGGTTCCCGTCGGACTCGACCTTGGCCTTGGCCTTGAAGAGTTCCAACTGGCGGAAGGGGATGAGCTGGACGTTGCTCGACTCGTTGAACACGCCGAAGGTGAGCTTGTTCATGTTGGCGAGCTGGCGCTTGGCCTCCGCCGAGTCGCCGCGGCCGTAGCCGAGGAAGAAGGCCTTCACCTTGGCCTTGACGTCGGCCGGCAGGTCGGCGCGCCACACCATCGGGTCGGCGGCGATGAGCGGCGACTTCCACAGGACGTGGATGTTGGCGGCCTTCTCCGGCTCGCGCTTGTGGAACTTCTCGAACACCTCGGTGTTGGTGATGGCGACGTCCACCTGCTTGGCGGCGGTGGCCATCAGGTTCGCCTCGTGGTTGCCCACGCGCATCGCCTTGTAGTGGGTCTTCGGGTCGATGTTGTTGGCGGCGTACAGGTAGTAGCCGGGCACCAGCGTCCCGGAGGTGGACTGCGGATCGCCCGCGCCGTAGGTGATGGACTTGCCGTTCTTGAGGACGTCGTCGAGGGTCTTGTAGGGGCTGTCCTTGTGGGTGATGAGCAGCGACCAGTAGCCGGGCGAGCCGTCCGCATAGGTCATCTGCGCGAAGACCTCGCCGTTGGCGCGGTCGACCGCTTCCATGCCCGACTTGTTGCCCATCCACGCCATCTGCACCTTGCCGAAGCGCATGGCCTCGATGATGCCGGCGTAGTCGTTGGCGAAGAAGGCCTTCACCTTGTAGCCGGTCTGCTTCTCCATGTCGGCGAGCACGGGCTGCCAGTCGGCCTTGAGGTTGGCGGCGGACTCGGTCGAGATGATGCCGAAGTTGATCTCCTGCTGCTGCGCGTAGCCGGTGCTGCAGGCGAGCGCGGCAAAGGCCGTGAGGAAGAGTTTGCGAAGCATGGGTGGACCTCCGGAAAGGGGTGAGGCGGGGGGAAAGGGTCGGCTCAGGCCGCTGCGGCGAGCGCGCGCGGGTCGGTGCGTGCCGAGCTGGCGGGGGCGGAGCCGGACTGCTCGGACTCCACGTCGCCGCGGTAAAGCTCCTGCAGGAAGGCGGGCGTCAGGGCCGCCGAGGGACCGTCGTAGACCACCCGCCCGTCACGCATGGCGACGACCCGCGGGCAGAACTCCATGGCGACCTCGACCTGGTGCAGGGAGACCAGCACGGCGCAGCCGTGCTCGCGGTTCACCCGGGTGAGGATCTCCATCACCTTGCGCGAGGAGGCCGGATCGAGGGAGGCGATGGGCTCGTCGGCGAGCACCACCTTCGCCCCCTGCACCAGCGCACGGGCGATCGCCGCGCGCTGCTGCTGCCCCCCGGAGAGCGTGGAAGCGCGCTGAAAGGCATAGTCGTCTATACCTACTTCGGCGAGCGCTTCCAGCCCACGGCGGCGTTCGGCCGAGGAGAACAGCTTGAGGAGCGAACGGTGGGTGGGGATGCCGTGGAGCTGGCCGGCCAGCACGTTGGTGAGCACCGTCAGACGACCGACCAGGTTGAACTGCTGGAAGACGAAGCCGACGAGAGCACGCACCCGGCGCACGTCGCGCGCGATGCGGCCGTCGCGCTGCACCAGCTCGCCCATGATGCGGACCTCTCCGCAGCCCTTGTCGCCCGGAACGAAGCCCGAGAGGTGCCGCAGGAGCGTGGACTTGCCCGAGCCGGATGCGCCGATCAGGGCCACCATCTCGCCCGGCGCCACCGACAGATTCACCGCGTCGAGCGCCTTGCGCCGACCGAAGGTCTTCGACAGACCCGTAACGCCGATTGCCTGCATGCCGCCTCCAGTTAG
>DYFV01000109.1 GCA_020725025.1 Azoarcus sp. | reverse complement strand
CGCACTTGCATGGGGTGCAAGGGGTCGCGAGTTCGAATCCCGCCGCCCCGACCAATCGAATCAAAGAATAAAGCCGGCTTTCACGCCGGCTTTATTCTTTTGTGCGGGACTCGGTGCCTCGCACTTGCCGGAATCGGCGTCTGTCAGGGTGGCTGCAGGGGCGCTTGCCGAAGACACCGGCAGGGAAAAGCGCTCCCCCGAAGAACGGGCTCAGTCCCGGGGGGCGGGGCGGCCGAAGTAGTAACCCTGGCCCAGCTCGCATCCTGCCGCCTCGAGGAACGCGAACTGCTCCTCCGTCTCGATCCCCTCGGCGATCACCTCCTGACCGAGCGCGTGGCCCATGGCGATGATGGTCTCCACCAGCCGGGCGGCGCTCTCCTGCTGAAGCGCCGCGGTGACGAACGAGCGGTCGATCTTGAGGGTGTCGAAGGGGTACTTCTGCAGATAGGCCAGGGATGAGTATCCGA
The DNA here is from genome assembly GCA_020725025.1 of Azoarcus sp. Classification (GTDB taxonomy): domain Bacteria; phylum Pseudomonadota; class Gammaproteobacteria; order Burkholderiales; family Rhodocyclaceae; genus Aromatoleum. The sequence goes on along the minus strand of DYFV01000109.1, from coordinate 14,045 downwards.
TGCCGAAGTCGTCGATGGAAAGCCGTATGCCCAAGGCGCAGAGCAGGCGCAGGTTGGCCTCGGTGTCGGGGGAGTCGTCCATCACCACCCGCTCGGTGATCTCCAGTTCCAGCAGGGCAGGTGTGAGCCCGTGGCGTCGAAGCAGGTCGCTGACGAAATCGGCGAAACCCGGCTCCTGCAACTGGCGCGGGGAGACGTTCACCGCCACGCGCCGCCCGTCCGCCGGCAGACTGCCGCAGGCGCTCTCCAGGGCCCAGCGGCCGAATTCGGTGATGAGCCCCATCTCCTCGGCGCGGGGAATGAAGCGATCGGGCATGCAGAGTCCGCCCTCCGCCGTGCGCCAACGCAGCAGCGCCTCGTGGCCAACCACTCGGCGGCTTTTCAGCTCCACGATGGGCTGGTAGTGGAGCACCAGCTCCCCGTTGGCCACGGCGCTACGCAGTCGCTCCTCCATGGCCATCTGTTCCGTGAGAGCCTGGTTGAACTGCTCTTCGAAGCACTGATGGCGGTTGCGTCCGCTGTCCTTGGCCTTGTACATGGCCAACTCGCCGTTGCGCAGCAGACGGTGGGTGTCGCCGCCGTCGGCGGGGAAAAGGGTGATGCCGATGCTGGCGGTCACGTGGTGAGCGTGACCCTCCAGGAGGAAGGGGGCGGCAAGCTCTTCGAGTATCCGCATGGCCAAGCGGCTCGGCCCTTCCTCGCTTTCCACCTCCGCCGCGATCACGGCGAATTCGTCGCCGCCCATGCGGGCCAGGGTATCGGCGTCGCGCACGCAGCGGGAGAGGCGGTGTGCCGCCTCCTTCAGCAACTCGTCGCCGGCGGCATGCCCCAGGCTGTCGTTGATGTTCTTGAACCGGTCGAGGTCGATGCAGAGGAGTGCCCCGGGCAGCCCCGTGCGTTGGGCGCGCCGCAGGGCGAAGTGTAGGCGGTCCAGGAGCAACACCCGGTTGGCGAGACCGGTGAGCGTGTCGTAGTGGGCCTGGCGTTCGAGCTTTTCCTCGTAGCTGCGACGCAGGGCGAGACCGCTCTCCAACTCCTCGTTGGCCTGCTCCAGATCCGCATAGGCCCGGTGCAGGTAGACGCTCATGTTGTTGAACGACTCCACGACACGGTCCAGTTCGTCCGGGGGACTCGGTGGGGCGCGGTCCAGCCGCAGGGGGCGCGCGACCCGCTGTAGATCGAAACCGGAGACGAAGCGGGAGATCTCCGCCAGGTGGCGGGTCACCATGCGGTGGACGACGTAGAGCAGGAAGAGGGCGACCAGGAAGGTCTGGACCGCCTGGGTCAGGAGGTTCGCCTTGGCGGTCTCGGCAAGCCGGTCGAACAGCGGATCGAGGGTCGCTTCCACGTGGAGCGTCCCCACCGGACGGCGTTCGCCCCGGTGTTGAAAGACCAGGGGGTAGTCGCGGGTGAGGAGTCTGACGCCGCCGCGGCTGCCCGCCGAAAGGAGGAGCGGCTCGCGGAGGGCGCCGGTCTCGCGCAGCTCCACCCACTGGATCTCCGGAAGTCGGCGGATCCCCTGTAACTGCAGATCGAGCTGGGGCTGGTCCACGTTCCACAGGCTGGCGGCGAGGCTGTCGGAGTAGCTCGTGCCGATCTCGGTCAGACGCGCCTCGATGGCACCCAGGTCGCGGCGGTAGTCCAGGTAGAGCTGCAGGGCGGAGAGCAGCACCGTCACCAACAGGCTGAAGGTGACCATCAGGACGAGCAGCCGTCGTCCGATCCCGCCGCCGGCGGCCTCCCACCATCGCGCCTCCCCGGCGTGGCGGGGTGCGGCGAGGGCGGGCGCCGAGGTGGTGCCTGCGGCGGCGCCGGAACGATCGAGAGGCTGCTCTTTTGCGGGTCCCATGGGGCGGTTCTGCAGAAGAGATGCGGCCGGGCCGATCAGAATCCGTGCTTCTTCTTGATGCTCGCCACGGTGCCGTCGGCCACCATCTGTTCCACGACCCGGTTGAGCTCGGGCATGAGATCCAGATGGGGGGAGCGGCGCGAGCACTGTAACACCAGCGGCACCTGCCGCAGCACCAACTCGTCTCCCAGCTCCTCGGCGAGTCCCTCCCGCTCCGCCAGATGCCGGATGGTGGTGACGGCGCCGGCGACGGCGTCGGCGCGGCCGCGGGCGACCTTCCACAGGCCGATGCTATAGCTGGTGTCGAAATCCTTGCGCAGGCCCTGGTCCACATCGAAGAACGGTTCGATGGGCGCGCCGCGCAGCACCGAAATCGTAAGGGGGCGCAGGTCGTCGTAGCGCCGCAGCGGAATTCCCCGACGGGCGATCACGCCCATGACGTGGGGCGACACCTCGGCGCCCCTGTGGACGATGGCGGTGCGCGCCTCGTCCCATATGATGATCGTGCAATCCTGGGTGCCCGTTTCCAGCTCCCGCTCGACGCGGGCGAAGGGCTCCAGGCTGACCCGGATCGCATGGCCGGTGCGGCGCTCCATCTCGCGCACCAGTTCGGGAAAGACGCCCCACTCGCGCCCCGACTCCCGCCAGGCCCAGGGTGCGACGTCGATGGTAATGAACTTCAGTTCCCGCGCTGCGGCCTCGAAAGCGAGGCAGAGCGATATGAGGGCCAGAATCAGGGTCGGGCGCAGTGGCGGCAACAACGAACGGTTCCTGCGGATTGAATGCTCCGGGCGCCGATCCTTCTTCCGAGGAGGGCGAGCAACGGCGGCGCGGGGGGCCGCGCCGCCGCAGGCAGTGTATATGCTGTTGGCGAAGCCTAGAAGCGGTCCGGGGCCGCCCTTGGGCGCGGCTGTGACGCCTGTCACGTTCCAGGTCTCGACTCGGCCGACGAGGCGCCGCACTTCGGCCGCGAGCCGGTCCGTGAATCACCGGACCATGCTCAGTATCCGGTCGAAGCCGGCCTCCTTCGTCGCGTCGCCGACGATGCCGACCAGCAGATGCTCGCGGGTGATGGGGTTGTAGCGCAGGGCCGGCAGCAGGCGGAACGATTCGATCTGCCCGGTGAATTTCACGTGCGTTCGCACCCCGGTGCAGGGAATGATGTCGTCGCCGATGCGGATGTGTTCTTCGTCCGCCGGAGCGATCGGGAGGTCTTGCGCGATGATCGCCGCGATCTCGTGTTCGAGCCAGGCCAGGTCGATGTCCGGCTCGTCGGCAAAGCCGATGACGAAGCCGTGCTTGACGTCCGAGTGCCACTTCGGGACGGGGCGGCCGTACTTGCGCGAGAGAATCGAACTGGCGATGTCTTCGGCCGAGTGCGCCATCTTCCGATAGATCAGCGTTCCGTAGACGACGTCACGGATGGACCCGGGGCTGGGGCCGAAGACGTTCGGGCGGGCCACCACCACCTCTTCGCCGATGCCGAGAAGGATCTGGGCGTTGAACGCGAGGTGCGGGTAGAGCAGGTCGAAGTGTTCGACGATCACGCGCCGGCCGTGTTCGACCGCTGCGGTCACCACCTCGGCGATCTCCCAGAGCTGGTGGAAGGCCTGCTCGTAGCGGACGTCGATGTGGTAGGTGTGCGGCCCGAATTTGCCGCTTTCCGCAAAGTCGAAGATCGGCGCCGTGCGAAGGTTGATGCCCTCGTCGTCGTTGGTGAGCTCGAGGCCGGGGAAGATGCCCCGGATCAAGGTCGACTTGCCGGCCCCTTCGGCGCCGATGACGCCGACCAACAGATCGGTCGGGAGCAGGTGGCGCTCGGCGAGCTCCCGCCCCAGCCGGTAAAGCCGGATGCGGCCGCGCGGCGCGTAATAGACCGCATGGATCAGGGTCTCGTGCATGACGACCATGGCGCCTCCCTCCTTTTTCCTATCGAGCGGCTACAGGTCGAATTCCAGGTCGAGGAGGGGCGCATGCTGTTGTGCGCCGTACACGTCCGAATCGCCGGGCGAGCCCGAGACGATGTGGCGCGGCATCACCACCTTGACCGCGTTGGCCGGCTCGAACCAGACGATGCGCCGGATATCCGCGACCGGCACACCGTAGGCGGCCGCGATGCGCTCGGGCGAGAACTGCCTGCTCTCGCGCAGCGCCTCGAAGCACTCCCGGTTCTGGAGCATGACGTCGAGGACCAGCTCGTACGGCCCCGAATTCTTCGAGCGGACGACCCGCGCGATCTCGAGCATCTTCTTCATTGCGGGATCACCTGGCCGACCTGCTCCATATGGAAGGGAAACAGCTTCTCCTCGTCGACCGCCATCAGGTGGTAGAGGGAGAACTCGTACACCACGCCGGCGCGCACGTCCGACGGCGAGAACGGGAAGGCCAGGTTGCCGGCAGTGGCGACCCGGCCGGGATAGCCGTAATGCAGCAGCGTCGAGCGGGTGAGGGAGCAGACGGTGTCGGCCTGCTCCTGCGTTTCGGCCACCACTTCGATCAGGATGCCGAGCTCGTGTGGGTGCGTCTTCTTCGCCGGTTCCAGGGCCCCCATGACGGCGTTCTTGCCGTAGAGGTGGAAAAAGACGCGCGCTCCGCTCTCCTCGCCGAGGAGTCTGGCGACGCGGGCCTGCACGCTTGCGATGATCGAATCGATGGAACCGATCATGATCGGGTCGCGGCTGCCGGCGATCGTCAGGGTGCGGAAGCCGACGGGACGCGCCCCTTCCAGCTTGACCTGATAGGGGCGGTGGACGTGTTTCGAGCCGCGCACCTCGACCGTGCCGTCGGGATGCTCCAGGAAGCGGCATGCGGTGAGGTCGAGCACGCCGCCGGGGCCCGGGAGGAAGTAGGGATCCGATTTCTCGTAGAGGGTGTGGGCGGCGGCCGACTCGGCGGTGAACCTGCGCTCGTCGGACAGCGCCTTGAGGACGAACGAGTCCTCCCGCAGGATGCCGAGCGCGCAATCGGAACCGGAGCCCGGGCTCGCGGCGATCGCCGCACATTCGAGGATCTTGCCGCAGTGCAGGGCGAGGCCGGGGTCGTAACCGCGCAGGATCGGCAGCGCGGCGAAACACGCCGGGTCGTAGGCGCGCCCGCCCAGCACCACCTGGGCGCCGGCGGCCAGCGCGCGCATGAAGGGCTCGACGCCGATCTGGGCGACGATGTGGGGGCTGGCGTCGATGGCCTCGTGGGTCAGCGGCGGCACCAGGTCGAGCGCCTCGATGCGTCCGCCGTCGAGGGCCTCGTGGACGATCTCGCGGTCGACATCGGTCGGGATCACCGCCATCCGGAAGGAGAGCCCTTCCTCACGCGCGATCTCGAGCACGATCTGGCGGCACCATTCCAAATGCGGTGCCGCGCCCGAACCGCCGGCGGTGCCGATCACCACCGGAATGCCGGCCCCGACGCCGGCGGTCAGCATGTAGCGCAGGTCGCGCTTGACGCCGGCGCGATCGGTGAAGGACTTGCCGGCGCCAAGGTAGTAGGGCCCGGGGTCGGTGGAGCCGCCATCGACCGCGATCAGGTCGGGCTTCTCGGCCATGCCGCGAAGGAAGCTCTCCTCCGGGAAGCCGTAGCCGAGGATCGCCGTTGGCGACAGGATCTTGAATTCCGGCTTCATCATGCATTCCTCCTGGCCGCCAGGAGCGCCAGCGTGCGCTGCATCTCGTTGTTCACGATGTTCATGCCCTCGTCGAAGCCCATGCCGGGCTTCACCAGCATGCGCATGGGACGCGCGGCCAGCGCGAGGTGGACGCAGGTGCGGGCCGACACGTCGGTCTCGTTGCAGGTGCCGCCCTGGTAGGCCTCCACGCCGTTCTCCCGGCAATGCAGGACGGAATCGACGATGTTGTGGATGCCGCCCAGGTCCGGCGTCTTGATCTGCACCATGTCGCAGCACCGGGCGCGGGTGAACTCGACGATGTCTTCAAAGGTGTTGCACCACTCGTCGGCGACCAGCTTGACCCGCGATCCGAGCTGGCGCAGGCGGTGGGTGACCTTGCCGAGCTCGGCGATCTGCGCCGCCTTGCTGCCGGCGTCGATCGGGCCTTCGATATACAGCTCGAGGCCGCCGGCGAACTTTTCCAGGCCGGCGATGTAGTCGGCGACCTTGTTCGCATCGTGGTCGAAGATGAGGCCGATGGTGCCGTACACGTCGATGTGCAGTGCCGGCCGGTAGCTGCGGTCGGGGCGCAACTGCTCGACGCGCCCGGCCAGCCACCGGATGTAGGCTTCGAGCTTCTCGCCCCTGTGGCCGAGCTTGTCCGGCACGTTGTTGATCAGGCCGTGGGGCAGGGCGTCGACGCGCCTGAGCAGCATCTTGTCCACCGCCGCGTAGCGGTCGTCGCCGCTCTGGCCGAACAGGGGCACCGGTTCGCACACGAGGGGCAGCCTGTATTCGGCGACGATGACCTCGGTCTTGGTGACGCCGCGGGCGAGTGCCGTGGCGTCGAGCAGGGCCTGGGTCACACCGTAGCGGATCGCGGTGTGCAGCGGCTTGCCTTCGATCGCTATCGTGTCGAAGAAGCGCGCGTTGTCCAGGAAGCGGTCGACCCTGCGCCCTTCGAGCAGCGGTCGGAGGTGGCGTTCGAGGAAGGGGACGAAGTGCTGCGCCAGGAACAGCGGATCGCGGCCGCCGGCCCCCGAGTACTGGACGGCGGCGCAGTCGCCCACGGCCACCGCGCCGTTGTCGAGCACCAGTACGACCGAGACCGTCTCGCCGGCCTGACGCACGGCGTGGAAGCCCTCGGTCGCGGGGTGGCCGAGATAGACGAAGCCGTCCTGCCCGGCGCCGTTCCTGATCGCCTGCTGGTCGTCGAAATAGAAGGCGGAGTGGCCCGCGACGAACAGCGCTCGTTCGATGTGGGCGGGGGTGGGGGTCATTGCGGTCTCCCGATCAGTCGGCTCTTGGAAATTGCATAGATGTCGTCCACCACCATCTGGGTGGAGGCTTGGCGTTTCTCCGCCTTCGCCCGTTCGGCGATGCGGTCGTGATGAAACGCGAGGACGTCCGCCGGCAGGGGAACCTTGCCGGGATCGAAGATGCGCACGGCGCCCGCGTCGTCGCGGACCGGCAGCAGCTTGCCGGCGTTGCAGGCTGCCGGCGCGAAAGGCACGTCGAGCACCCCGGCCGCGACGGCGCGTACGGCGCCGGCGGCCAGATCGCCTTCGCCCAGCTCGAACACCTTGTCGAGCACGCTGCGGACTTCGCGCTTGATCAGCTCGATCTCCTGGTCGAGCGTGGGGCTCAGCGGGAAGATCTGCTCCCGGACCATGTTGAGCGTCTGCGTGGTCGCCTCCAGGCCCTGCTTGTTGGCCTCCTTGGTCGGCACGCCGCTCGCCTCGTGGGGCGTTTTGACGATCACCTTGGTCGCGCCGGCGAGCGCTGCGGCGGCGGCCCCGAGGCAGATCACCGAGAAGGCCATCGACTCGTTCTCGGGAAAGCCGCCCATCCACTGGTGGAACACCGTGCTCAGCTGGTAGTCGGTGAAGCCGGCGGCCTGGAAGTACTCGTGGGCGAGCTCCCGCAGGGAGCGGATGGCGGCGATGTCCTGCACCAGGTTGCCGGCCTGGCCGTAGCCCAGGGTGATGCACTTGCAGCCCTGTTCCAGCGCCAGCAGGCCCTCGATGATGGCGACGCTGTGGGAGACGAAGGGCGGCACCAGCGTTCCGGACAACGGGCCGAAGGGCTCGCGGTTGATGCGCACGCCGTGCTCCTCGTAGAGGCCGACGAGGCGGTCGCAGTACTGCCAGTGGCGCAGCGAACGCTCCAGCGGGACCTTCTTGGCGTAGGGGATGTTGTAGGAGATGCCGCCGCCCTCGTAGGCGGTGAAGCCCGCCGCGAGGGTAATCTCGGCGAGAAGGCGGGCATCTGGCGTGCCGTGCCGCACCTGCACGGGCTTGCTTAGCGACTCGACCACCCGGCGGCATTCGGCGAGGCCGTGATTGACCGCCGGGAAGCCGTTGAGCAGCGAGGTGCCGGCGGAGGTCGAGCGGGCGATGCCTTCGGCCGCCTTCTCGTAGTGGTTGAGCCGGGTGTAGGCGTCGATGGTCGACGGCAGCAGGTCGCAGGAATCCTCGAGGAACTGCAGCAGCTTGATGTGCTCGTCCACAAGGGCGACGCCGGCGCGCGGTTGGCGCAGGGTGCGGCCCGCGCGGCCGGCGGCGGCGAGCGCGCTGGGGAAGCGCTTGCTCTCGGGCAGCGAGCGCTGGTAGCGGACGCCCTCCTCGAAGTCCACCTCCCTGCCGGTCGGCCACGAGGCCAGCACCTCGGCGCGCTCGCCGAGGAAGGTGTCCATGTCCAGTTTCCTGTTACGCAGTGGCATGTTGGTTCCTGGTTTCCTGGGCAATGAGAAAGTCGATGCCGGCGCGCGCCGCGGCGGCGGGAAGGTCGCGCGCCAGGTTGGCCAGCAGGGGGAACAGGTAGTCGGCGTCGCGGTAGTAGGCGAACGCTCGCGGTGCCAGGATCGCGCGGCCGCGCTGGTCGAACAGGTGGCCGGCGAACCAGGCGCCGGGGCGGAAGTCCGCGGCCTTGGCAAGCCAGCCGCCCGAACCGATCACCTTGGGCAGCGATGACAGATCGCGCCCGGTCAGCACCCTGACCTCGCCCTCAGGGGTGTACACCGGCGCCATCCGCCCGGCATGGCGCGCGACGGCGTGGCCGACGCACAGCCCGGCAAGCAGCGTATCCAGACGGTGCTCGTCGGCGTGGCTGGGCAGGAAGTCGGGACGTGCGGCGACGCGAGCGGCGTAGGCGGCGAGATCCGCCTTGCCGGCGCCGCTCGTTTCGAGCGCGGCGGCGAGCGCCGCGCCTCCCGTCTCGTACACCGCCTGCGCCGAGACGCGCATTCCGAGGTCGCCCTCGACTGTCCGCTTGATCGCCGGCTCGGGCAGGCCGCGCCGGACGACGCCGGCGGCCGGGGTATCGTGATGCGCCGAATACACGTCGGTGGTGGCGCCGCCCATGTCGAGCAGCAGGAACTCGCCCCAGCCCGGGACGAATTCGTGGATCGCCCGCGCATACTCGAGAACCGCGAAGGGCGTCGGCACCGGTTCGCTGCCGGTCGCGTCCATGATCGCGTCGAGGCCCTTGCCCTTGACGATGGTGTCCAGAAAGATCGACCGGATGGCGTCGCGCACCGGGTCGGGGTTCGGCTCGTTGAAGTCGGGCAGGAGGTTCGGCACCACGGTGAGCCGCTTGCCCGCCAGCCGCGCCGCGACCTCGTCGGCGGCCTCGCGGTTGCCTGCGTAGACCATGTCGCAGTCGAGGCGGGAGCCGGCCAGCGCCGTGGCGTTGGCGAGCACGTACTCGCTGTTGCCGCCGTCGGTGCCGCCGGCCAGCAGCACGATGTCGGGCTGGCGCGCTTCGAGCTGCGCGACGTCGCGCGCCGTGAGCCGGTAGGCGAACACCTGCGACAGGCGCGCGCCGGCCGACTGGGCGGCGAGCTTGCCGATCTCGAGCGTCACGTCGGGCACCAGTCCGATCGCGGCCACGGCGAGACCGCCCTTTGCCGACGAGGAGTAGCGCAGCCGCAGCTCGCCGCGACGCAGGCGTTCGAGCGGATCGCCGCCGGCGATCTCGGCGAGCACGGCGAAGAATGCGTCGGAGAGATTGTCGACCGTGGTGGGCCGCGCCGCGCGCCGTTCGAGGCGCACCCGATCGCCTTCGAGCCGGAAGCTCGCACCCTTGGTCCAGGTCGAGCCGATGTCGATGGTCGCGTGGATCATTGCCGTGCGGCCACGTCCTGGCGCAGGGAATGTGCGACCAGTTTGATGTCGGCGGTGGGCGGGAAGACGCGGTCGTAGCCCATGTCCTTGAACATCGCCTCGACCTCCACGAACTTCCGCTTGCCGATGACCAGGTTGCCGCCGACGTAGAGCACGATGCGGTCGAGGCCGCGTTCGATGCAGCGGCCGCGGAAACCGGCGCAGTCGATCTCGCCGTGGCCGTAGATCGACGACACCAGGATCGCGTCGGCACCGATCTCGATCGCGGCATCGATGAATTCGTCCTGGCTGACCATCACGCCCAGATTGGTCACGCTGACGCCTTCGCCGGTCAGTACGGTTTCGATGATCTTGTTGCCGACCGCGTGACAGTCCGATCCGATCACGCCCAGAACAACACGCACTTCGTCCATTTTTCGCTCGCCCTCCGCTTGCCGGTTTCCGGCCGGACGTGCTGGGCCGACAGCAAGTTGTTGCGAGTTGCGCAACAAGTCGCTGGGTCGTCACAACCGTCCGGTCACGGATATCAATCTAGCTATGGGGGCGAGGGGCGCGCAAACGATATATCATCAGGATATTGTGCGAAATCGGAACCAAGTGCATGCGAAGGAAGATTCCTCCGACCGAGCTCCTGGTGGCCTTCGAGACCGCGGCGCGCCACCAGAGCTTCACGCGCGCCGCCGAGGAGCTGTCCCTGACCCAGAGCGCCGTCTGCCGCCAGATCGGCGCGCTCGAGGCCTTCCTGGGCCTGCAGTTGTTCAACCGCGTGAAGAAGCGGGTGTCGCTGTCCGAGGCCGGGACGGCATATGCGCTGAAGGTGCGCGACCTGCTCGGTCGACTGGAGAACGAGACGCTGTCCCTGATGGCCCACCAGGGGGCCGGTGGCGTGCTGGAGCTGGCGGTGATCCCGACCTTCGCGACCCGTTGGCTGATTCCGCGCCTGGGGCATTTCAACGCCATGCATGGCGATATCACCTTGAATCTGAAGACGCGCGCCGAGCCGTTCATGTTCACCGACACGCCCTTCGACGCGGCGATCCACTTCGGCGAGCCGGTCTGGGCGGGGGCGATCACCGAGTTTCTGTTCGGCGAGGAGATGATCCCGGTGTGCTCGCCGGCGATGCTGGGCAATGCCCGGACGATGTCGGCCGAGGAGCTCGAGAAGCTGCCGCTCCTCCACCATTCGGCGCGCTCCGACGCATGGCGCGAGTGGTTCGAGGCGGCCGGCCTGCCGAACGCGAACGCGGTACGCGGACCGCGCTACGAGCTCTTTTCGATGCTGGTCGAGGCCGCGCGTGCCGGCCTCGGCGTCGCCCTCGTCCCGCGCTTCTTCGTCCTTGCGGAGGTCAACTCGGGCGAGCTGATCAATCCCAACCCCTCCTTCACCCGCAGCAAGGGTGCGTACTACCTCGTCTATCCGGAGAACAAGGCGCAGTCGGCGTCGCTGGAGACCTTCCGCGCCTGGCTGAAAGCGCAGGCCTCCGCCTACATCGAAGAGAGGGAGCGGTACCACTCGCATGCGTGCCAGTGGTAGCGGGAGAGAAGGCGGGATCGGTCGCGCAGTCGGACTGCCCCCGGTCCCTGTTTCCGGCGCCCGAACCGCAGGTCGGCGAATCCGCGCGGCGCCCGCCGGCAGCCTGCGGCCGACGTTCGGCGGGGTCCGGGCGCCCGGCCGGCCGGAAGGGCGCTCGGGGGTGTGCTAACATCTGAGCCCGCTCAGCCGCTCGTGGCGCGGCCTCGGCGCCCGAGTCATCCCAACGGAAAAATCATGCGCATTCTGGTCAGTAACGACGACGGTTATTTCGCGCCGGGTATCGCCGCGCTCGCCGAGGCGTTGCGCGAGGTGGGCGACGTCACCGTCGTGGCGCCCGAGCGCGACCGCAGCGGCGCGAGCAACTCGCTCACGCTCGACCGCCCGCTCTCGCTGCGGCGGGCCGCCAACGGCTTCTATTTCGTCAACGGCACGCCTACGGACTGCGTGCACCTTGCCGTCACCGGCATGCTCGACCACCAGCCCGACATGGTGGTGTCGGGCGTCAATCACGGCGCCAACATGGGCGACGACACGATCTACTCGGGCACCGTGGCGGCGGCCACCGAGGGTTATCTCCTCGGCGTGCCGTCGATCGCGGTGTCGCTGGTGAGCAAGGCGGCGACCGATTTCTCCGCCGCCGCGCGCGTAGCGCGCGATCTCGCCGAGCGCTTCCTGCGCAACCCTTTCCCGCAGCCGGTGCTGCTCAACGTGAACGTGCCCGACCGCGCATACGACGACCTCCGCGGCCAGCGCATCACCCGGCTGGGCAAGCGGCACAAGGCCGAGCCGGTGATCCGCAGCACCACGCCGCGCGGCGAGACGGTCTACTGGGTGGGCGCCGCCGGTGGCGCCGCCGATGCGGGGGAGGGCACCGATTTCCATGCCGTGGCGGAGGGCTACGTGTCCATCACCCCGCTGCAGATCGATCTGACCCACACCGGGCAGATTTCCACCGTGGCGGAATGGATCGGGCAATGAATCTGCGGGCGCAGGATGCCGCGCAGCAGGCCGCCGGCCGCGCGCGCGCGCGCATGGTGGAGCGCCTGCGGGCGCAGGGCATCGCCGACGAGAGAGTGCTGGCCGCGATGATGCAGATTCCGCGGCACTGCTTCGTGGAAGAAGGGCTCGCCTACAGCGCCTACGACGACACGCCGCTGCCTATCGGCCATCAGCAGACCATCTCCCAGCCTTTCGTGGTGGCCCGGATGATCGAGCTCTTGCGCGCGGGGCGTGAGCTCGGGCGCACACTCGAGGTGGGCGCCGGATGCGGCTACCAGGCGGCGGTCCTGTCATGCCTGGCAAGCGAGGTGTACGCGGTCGAGCGCATTCGCGCGCTTCTCGATCGCGCCCGCGAGAACTTGCGGCCGCTGAGGTTGCCAAATGTGCGCTTGAAATGCGCAGACGGTAATCTCGGATTGCCCGAGGCCGCTCCGTTTGACACCATTGTCGTTGCCGCCGCGTCTCCGGAAGTCCCGCCGGCCCTCAAGGCGCAGCTTGCGCCGGGAGGGAGGCTGATGATTCCGGTCGGTGCGGGCGACCAGCGCCTCGTGATGATCGAGCGGCAGGGCAACGTGTTCAAGGAGACCCGGCTCGAGGCTGTTCGTTTCGTGCCTTTGCTGAGTGGTACCGAATGAGGGATTACGTGAAAGCATCCAGTGTGGGGCGCGCCGTGGCGCCGCTCCTTGTCGTCGCGCTGCTGGCCGGTTGCGCCGCGAGCGTTCCGGCGCCCGTGCGCGACGGCGGCATGACGCAGCCGCCGACGGCGGCGATCCCGCCGGAGGGCGTGCACATCGTGCGCCGGGGCGATACGCTCATGGGGATTTCGCGCCAGTACGGCATCGGTGTGCGCGATCTCATCGCGTGGAACACCCTGGCCAATCCGAATCAGCTGGCCGTCGGGCAGCAGGTGCGCCTCACGCCGCCGGGCGAAGCGCCCGAAGCGCCGACCGCAGGCACGGCGGTGGTCCAGCCGATCACCAACGCGCAGCCGGTGGAAGTGACGCCGGTTACGCCCGGCAGCGAACCCGTGGCGGGAGTTCCCGTCAAACAGGAACCGAAAGGGGGGCGTCAGCCGTATAGCGACGAGGTCTGGGCCGCCCTGCAACCCCGTCCGGTCATGCCGCCGGCGACGCCCGCGGTGCCGAGCGAGTCTGCACCGGCGGCGGCCGACACGGTGTGGTTGTGGCCGGCGAACGGGACACTACTGGCTACTTTCGACGAGGCTACCAACAAGGGGGTAGATATCGCCGGAAAGCCGGGAGACCCGGTTATCGCCTCTGCGGCAGGAAAGGTCGTTTATTCCGGAAGCGGGTTGCGCGGCTATGGAAAACTGGTCATCATCAAACACGACGCGAACTACCTCACCGCATATGCGCACAACCAGCAGCTGCTGGTGAAGGAAGGGGAGTCCGTCACGAAGGGTCAGAAAATCGCAGAGCTCGGAAGTACCGATGCAGACCGTCCCAAGCTGCATTTCGAAATTCGCAAGCAGGGACGGCCGGTGGATCCGATGAAGTATTTGCCAGCGCGCTGAGGGGGCTTATGTACGATCCGGTGAATCGAGACGAAACGGACAGTCAAGAACCGGATCTGCCGCCCGAGGTGGAGGTGTTCGTCGAGCCTGCGGCCCCGACGTTCGAGAACGAGTTCCTGAGCGACGTCACCCAGATCTACCTCAACGAGATCGGGGCCAATCCGCTGCTCACCGCCGAGGAGGAAGCGGCGCTTGCCCGACGGGTGCGGGCCGGCGACTTCGAGGCGCGCCAGATCATGATCGAGCGCAACCTGCGTCTGGTCGTGAACATCGCCAAGCATTACCTGAACCGGGGAATTCCGCTGCTCGACCTCGTGGAGGAGGGCAATCTCGGGCTGATGCACGCGCTCGAGAAGTTCGACCCCGAGCGCGGCTTCCGCTTCTCCACCTACGCCACCTGGTGG
>DYFV01000108.1 GCA_020725025.1 Azoarcus sp. | reverse complement strand
CCCTAGTCCCTAAGCATTGGGCAGCTCGTCGCGCGCCGCCTCGAGGTGCCGGCGGTCGGCCCAGGCGACGAGGTGCCAGGCGGACCCGTCGAACTCGATCCAGTTCAGGGCCGCGTTGGGGATGACGAAGTCGCGGGGCGCGGCGAGCGTCTTGCCGGTGGCGAGGCGATGGACGATGTCGAGCACGCCGCCGTGGGTCACGATGAGCACCGCCTCGCCTCGATGCCGTTCCGCGATGCCTGCGAGCGCTGCGCCGATTCGCCTGGCGAAACCGGAGAGGCTTTCGCCACCGCTGGGGAAGACAAACTCGGGGTCACGCGCTTCGAAGCGCGCATACTCGTCCGGATGGTGCATGCGCGCCTCGTCGTAGGTCAGCCCCTGAAAGAGGCCGTAATGGCGCTCCCTCAGGGCCGGCTCGTGCCGGGGCGACAGCCCCAGCACGCGCGCCGCCGCCGCCGCGGTCTGGCTCGCGCGGACGAGGTCGCTGCTGTAGCAGGCGGCGAAGCGGTGTGCGGCGAGAATCGCGGCGGTCGCCTCGGCCTGCGCGGCCCCGACCTCGTTGAGCGGCACGTCGAGGTGGCCCTGGAGCCGCCGTTCGGCGTTCCAGGCCGTCTCGCCGTGCCGCACCAGGCAAAGGCGGGTGCGCGCCGCGCCGGTCACTTCCACCCGCCTCCTTCCTCGCCCCATCCGCCCGAGGGCGGAGCCTTGATCTCGATGGACTCGAGGTCGACCTCCACCTTCTCGTCCAGGCCGCCCGTCACCAGCTGCGGAAAGGCGATCACCAGGCCGATCATGATCACCTGGATGAGCACGAACACCACCGAGCCGCGGTAGATGTCCACCGTCTTGATGCCGGCGATGCGCTGGCTGGTGATCCGGTCGATGTAGGCGCTCACCGGCGCCACGCTGCGCAGGTAGAACAGCGCGAAGCCGAACGGCGGGGTGAGGAAGGACGTCTGGAGGTTGATCGCGATGATCACGCCGAACCAGATCAGATCGATGCCGAGCTTCTCGGCCACCGGCGCGAGCAGCGGGATCAGGATGAAGGCGATCTCGAAGAAGTCGAGGAAGAAGCCCAGGAAGAAGATCACCGTGTTCACGAAGAGCAGGAAGCCGAGCTGGCCGCCGGGCAGCTTGTCGAACAGGTGCTCGACCCAGATCTGGCCGTCGACGGCCGTGAAGATGAAGCTGAAGATGGTCGAGCCGATCAGGATGAAGAGCACGAACACCGACAGCTTGGTGGTCGACTCGAGGGCCTGCCTGAGCGTGGTGAAGTCGAGCTTGCGCCGGCCCATGGCCATGATCAGCGCACCGACCGCGCCCATCGCGCCGCCTTCGGTCGGCGTCGCCACGCCGAGGAAGATGGTGCCGAGCACCAGGAAGATGAGGGCGAGGGGCGGAATCAGCACGAAGGTGACGCGCTCGGTGATGCGGGAGAGCAGGCCGAGGCCGAGGGCCCTGTTGATCCCGGCGAAGACGAGCGCCACGACGGTGCCGAAGGTCAGCGCGACCACCAGCGTCTCGTCGAGGGCCGGCGTCACCTCGCGGCCTTCGAGCGCGCTCATGATCGGTCCGTAGTAGTGGCCGAACACCGCGGACAGCACCGTGATGGCGATGGCGAACACCGCCAGCGAGCGCATGCCCGAGCTGCCGTTGGGCTCCTTGAAGGTGCGCGCCTCGGGCGGCAGGGCCGGTACCAGCTTGGGCTTGAAGATCGCGATGCCGATCACCAGCAGCGCATACATCGCCACCAGCAGGAAGGCGGGGATGAAGGCGCCCTTGTACATGTCGCCGACGCTGCGGCCGAGCTGGTCGGCCATCACGATCAGCACCAGCGACGGCGGAATGGCCTGGGCGAGTGTGCCCGAGGCGGTGATCACGCCGCAGGCCACGGGGCGGCTGTAGCCGTAGCGCAGCATGATGGGCAGCGAGATGAGACCCATCGAGATGACCGAAGCGGCCACCACGCCGGTGGTGGCGGCGAGCAGTGCACCGACGAAGATCACGGCCAGCGCCAGGCCGCCGCGGAGCGGGCCGAACACCTGACCGACGGTCTCGAGCAGATCCTCGGCCATGCCGCTTCGCTCGAGGATCAGGCCCATCAGGGTGAAGAAGGGGATGGCGAGCAGGGTGTCGTTCTGCATGATGCCGAACACCCGCAACGGCAGCGCCTGGAAGAGCGCGGCCGGGATGATGCCCAGCTCCAGGCCGACGAAGCCGAAGAACAGGCCGCAGGCGGCCAGCGAGAAGGCGACGGGAAAGCCCGACAGCAGGAAGAATACGACCACCCCGAACATGATCGGGGCGATATTGGCGTCCAGGAACTCGATCATTTTTGCGACTCGCCGGCAGCGTTGGAGTGGGATGCATCGCCGGGAGCGGCGTCGGAGGTGGGGTGCGGGGCGTCATGGCCGCCATGCGCCAGCGCATCGGGCGCGCGGCCGAGCAGGAAGCCGATACGCTTGATGAGCTCGGAGACGGCCTGCAGGCCCAGCAGGGCGAAGCCGGCCGGCACGAGCGCGTACACCGGCCAGCGGATGAGGCCGCCCGCGTTGGACGACATCTCGCCGGTCTCGTAGGCGGCGGCGACGACCGGCCACGAGAAGGAGATCATGAAGTAGCACATGGGCAGCAGGAACAGCAGGATGCCCAGGATGTCGATCCAGGTCCGGGTACGCTTGCCGAACTTGTTCGCCACCACGTCGATGCGCACGTGGGCGTTCTGGAGAAAGGTGTGGCCGGCGCCGAGCAGGAAGACGGCGGCGAAGAGATACCACTGGATCTCGAGGAATGCGTTCGAGCCCACGTTGAAGGCCTTGCGCGCGACCGCGTTGGCGGCGCTGATGACCACAGCCGCCAAGACCAGCCAGATGATGGTCTTGCCGACGATGCGGCTGAACCGGTCGATGAGGTGAGATAGCTTGAGCAGGTTATCCATGGGCTCGTACGCCTGCAGCGGAAGTTGGGTCGGCCGGAAGCACGAGCCGCCCGGGCGGCTGCGTGCTGCCGATGTGGATGTTGCGCGTCCCGACGGTCAGCCGGGACCCTGCCAGGTCACCCGCCCGCAGACGGGCGGCCCGGACGCTCAGAGCTTCTGCCCTGCCATGTACTGATCGAAACTGCCGTCCGCGATCGGCTGCCACTGGTACTGGTCGGCCAGGAAGCGCGAATAGTCGGGATAGATCTTCTTCCAGTTCGGGTTCTTGTCGTTGAGCTCGGCGTACACTTCCCGCGAGGCCTTGAACGCCGCGTCCATCACGTCCTTCGGGAAGCGGTTGAGCTTGGCGCCTTCGGCGATCAGCTTCTTCAGCGCGGTCGGGTTGCGCGCATCGTACTTCGCCTGGGTCACGACGTGGGCGTCGGACGCCGCCTGGCGGACGATCGCCTTGTATTCGGCCGACAGGGAGTTCCACTGCTTGGCGTTGATGTAGAGCACGAGCTGGGTGCTGCCCTCCCACCAGCCCGGGTAGTAGTAGAAGGGCGCGACCTTGTGCAGGCCCAGGCGCAGGTCGTCGTAGGGGCCGATCCACTCGGCGGCGTCGATGGTGCCCTTCTCCAGGGACTGGTAGATGTCGCCGGCGGGGATGTTCTGCGGCACGGCGCCCAGCTTGGCGAGCACGCGTCCGCCGAAACCTCCGATGCGCATCTTCAGGCCGTTGATGTCGGCCACCGACTTGATCTGCTTGCGGTACCAGCCACCCATCTGGGAGCCCGAGTTGCCCAGCGGGAAATTCACGATGTTGTACTGGGCGTAGAATTCGCGCATCAGCTTCATGCCGTTGCCGTCATACATCCAGGCGGTAAGCCCGCGCGAGTTCAGGCCGAAGGGAATGGCGCAGTCGAAGGCGAAGGCTTCGTCCTTGCCGAAGAAGTAGTACGGCGCGGTGTGCGCGCAGTCGATCGTGCCCTGCTGGATGGCGTCCACCACGCCGAAGGGCGGGACGAGTTCGCCGCCGGGATGCACCGAGATGTTGAACTTGCCGCCCGTCGCCTGGGACACGTTCTTGGAGAACTCCTCGGCTGCGCCATAGATGGTATCGAGCGATTTCGGGAAGCTCGAGGCGAGGCGCCAGCGGATCTGCTGCTGGGCGTGAACGATGGCCGGGGCGGTGCCGGCGGCCAGGGCGCCAGCCAGGCCGGCATGCTTCAGGAATTTACGGCGTTCCACACGATCTCCTTGGATTCTGCGATGGTAAAGCGTTGCCGATTATAGGGATTCGGCCGATCGCGAAAACCGCGGAAAACCCTAACCGCAAGCGCGAACGAGGGTGCGGAGGTACGACTTTCGGAGTATGGCTGCGACGAAGTCGCGGGGCGGCAGCGCAGTCGGGGGCGGCGGATGCCGCGACTGCACCGGGGGCTTGTGCGTTCGGTGTGGCGGAAAGGCGAAGAGGCGCGGCCTCTGGCCGCGCCTCGGGGACGGGCCCGCCGGAGCGGGCCGGGACGCGCTTACAGCTTCTGGGCGCCCATATACTGGTCGAAGCTGCCGTCGGCGATCGGCTGCCACTGATACTGGTCGGCCAGGAAGCGCGCGTAGTCGGTGTAGATCTTCTTCCAGGCCGGGTTGGTGTCGTTCAGCTCGGCGTACACCTCGCGCGAGGCCTTGAAGGCGGCGTCCATCACGTCCTTCGGGAAGCGACCGAGCTTGGCGCCCTCGGCGATGAGCTTCTTGAGCGCGGTCGGGTTGCGCGCGTCGTACTTGGCCTGCATGACGACGTGGGCGTCGGAAGCGGCCTGGCGCAGGATCGCCTTGTACTCGGGCGAAAGTCCTTCGAAGGCCTTGCTGTTGACGTAGAGCGACAGCTGCGCGCCGCCTTCCCACCAGCCCGGGTAGTAGTAGTAGGGCGCGACCTTGTGGAAGCCGAGCTTCTCGTCGTCGTAGGGGCCCACCCACTCGGTCGCGTCGATGGTGCCCTTCTCCAGCGACTGGTAGATCTCGCCGCCCGGAATGTTCTGCGGCACGCCGCCGAGCTTGGCGAGCACGCGGCCGCCGAAGCCCCCGATGCGCATCTTCAGGCCGTTGATGTCGGCCACCGACTTGATCTGCTTGCGGTACCAGCCGCCCATCTGCGCCCCGGTGTTGCCCATGGGGAAGTTCACGATGTTGTACTGGGCATAGAACTCGCGCATCAGCTTGGTGCCGTTGCCGTCGTACATCCAGGCGGTGAGCGAGCGCGAGTTCATGCCGAAGGGGATCGCGCAATCGAAGGCGAAGGCCTCGTTCTTGCCGAAGAAGTAGTAGGGCGCGGTATGGGCGCACTCGATGGTGCCCTGCTGAATGGCATCGACCACGCCGAAAGCCGGCACCAGCTCGCCGCCGGCGTGCACCGTCACCGTGAACTTGCCGCCGGTCGCTTCGGAGACGTTCTTCGAGAAGGTTTCAGCGGCGCCGTAGATCGTGTCGAGCGACTTCGGGAAGCTCGACGCGAGACGCCAGCGGATCTGCTGCTGCGCGTGGACGATCGCCGGTGCGGAACCGGCCGCCAGCACGCCGGCGATGCCGGCATTCTTGAGAAACTTGCGACGCTCCATGACTTCGACTCCTCCTCTTGGCGTGATGCGTTATGGAAATGCCGCGCCAAGGTATCGGAAGGGGTGGCAGGAGCGTAAGCGCGGAAAACCCTAATCCGGTCCTCGTCGGACGGAGGCGGAACCGGCTGGAAGCGACCGGGAGCTCAGTTGCCGGCGACCTTCATCTTCTCGATGAGGACCGAGCCGCACAGCTTGGCGCCGCGCGGCAGGGCATCGTTGCCGATGGCGACGATGTTGCGGAACATGTCCCGCAGGTTGCCGGCGATGGTGATCTCCTCGACCGGATGGACGATCCGGCCGTTTTCCACCCAGAAGCCGGCGGCGCCGCGGGAGTAGTCGCCCGTCACGTAGTTGACCCCGTGGCCGAGGAGCTCGGTAACCACCAGTCCGCGGTCCATCCGCTTCACCAGCGCGTCGAAGTCCTCGTCGCCCGGGCGTACGATCAGGGTGTGCGAGCCGCCGGCGTTGCCGGTGGTCTGCATGCCCAGCTTGCGCGCCGAATAGGCGGACAGGAAGTAGCCCTGCAGCACCCCGTCCACCACCACCTCGCGGTCGCGCGTGGCCACCCCGTCACTGTCGAAGGGGCTCGCGCCGAACGCCTTTGCGAGATGAGGGCGCTCCGAGATGTTCACGATCGGCGAGAAGACCGGGCGGCCCAGGCTGTCGAGGAGGAAGGAGGACTTGCGGTACAGCGCGCCGCCGCTCACCGCGTGCACGAAGTTGCCGAGCAGCGTCACCGCCAGCGGCGCCTCGAAGAGCACCGGCACCTCGCAGGTGCCGATCTGGCGCGCGCCTACCCGGGCCAGTGCGCGCTCGGCCGCGCGGCGGCCCACTTCTTCGGCGGCGATGAGGTCGGCGGCGTCGCGGCGCGAGTCGTACCAGTATTCGCGCTGCATCCCGTCGCCCTCGCCGGCAATGAGCGAGCACGACAGGCCGTGACGCGAAGTGGCGTAACCGCCCATGAAGCCGTGGCTGTTGGCCGAGACGAAATGGGACTCCTGGGTGGAGACCGAGGCGCCTTCCGAGTTGGTGATCTGCGGGCTCACCGCGTAACCGGCATCCTCGCAGCGGCGGGCGAGCTCGATGGACTCGTCCACCGACAGCCGCCACGGATGGTAGAGATCCAGGTCGGGGAGGTCGCGGGCCATGAGCTCGGGCTCGGCGAGCCCCGCGCAGGGATCGGGCGCGGTGAAGCGGGCGATCGAGATCGCCGCCTTGACGGTGGCCTCGAGCGCCTCCCGCGAGAAGTCCGAGGTGCTGGCATGGCCGCGCTGCTGGCCGACGTAGACCGTCACGCCGACGCCCTTGTCGCGGTTGTACTCGACGGTCTCCACCTCGCCCTTGCGTACCGTGGCGGAGTGGCCGAAGCCCTCCGAGACGTCGGTCTCGCAGGCGGTCGCGCCGCCCTTCTTTGCGAAGTCGAGGACATCGGCAGCGATTTCCCGGAGTCGGTCGGAGGTGAAGGAGAAGCCTTGAGCGGACATGGACGGACGGTGGATGGGCAAGGGCTATAATCTTACCCCGTTCCCGCAGCCGCGACTTTCCATGATCCACCGTAACCACGAAGAAGTCCCCGAGTTCGAGGAGGCCCCTCCGAGCAAGAGCCAGCGCAAGCGCGACATGCACGCGTTGCAGAACCTGGGCGAGGAGCTGGTGGCGCTTTCGGCGGATCAGCTCGCCAAGGTGCCGCTGCCCGAGTCGCTCGCCGAAGCCGTGCTGGAGGCGCGGCGCATCACCAAGCACGAGGCGCGCCGCCGCCAGATGCAGTACATCGGGCGGCTCATGCGCAACATCGACCCCGAGCCCATCCAGGCCCAGCTCGACGTATTCAAGGGGCTGTCGAAGGCCGAGATCGCGCGCCAGCACCGCCTCGAGCGGCTGCGCGCGGACTTCCTGGAAGACGAGAAGGCGCTCGCGGCGATCGCCGACGCCTGGCCCCACGCGGACTTCCAGCAGCTCAGGCTCCTGCGCCGCAATGCGCTCAAGGAGCGGGAACAGAACAAGCCGCCGCGCGCCTTCCGCGAGCTCTTCCGCGTCCTGCGGGAGCTCGACGAGGCCGGCGAGGACGGCGACGCTCAGGCGTGACGCGGCCCGAACACATACAGGGAGTTGGCATGAACGACGAAATCACCATCGGCCTGGTCTCCATCAGCGACCGCGCCTCGGACGGCACCTATGAAGACCAGGGCATCCCCGCGCTGAAGGACTGGCTCGGGCGCGCGCTCGCCTCCCCATGGCGGGTGGAGACGCGGCTCATTCCCGACGAGCGGCCCACCATCGAGCGCACCCTGATCGAGCTCGCCGACCAGGTCGGTTGCGCCCTCATCCTCACCACCGGCGGCACCGGGCCGGCGCCGCGCGACGTGACCCCCGAAGCCACGCTGGCGGTGGGCGAAAAGGAGATGCCCGGCTTCGGCGAGGAGATGCGCCGCATCAGCCTCAACTTCGTGCCCACCGCCATCCTGTCGCGCCAGGTGGCGGTGATCCGGGGCAAGAGCCTCATCGTGAACCTGCCAGGGCAGCCGAAGTCGATCCGCGAGACCCTGGAGGGCTATCGCGGTGCCGACGGCAGCGTGGAGCACGTAGGCATTTTCGCTGCCATTCCCTACTGCATCGATCTCATCGGCGGGCCTTACATCGAGACCGACGAAGCGGTGGTGAAGGCCTTCCGTCCGAAGCACGCGATCCGGCCCAAGCAGGCCTGAACGCGCGCTACTTCGGCACGATCCGGACCACCTTCGCGCCCATGCGCACCGGCGGGGCCGGTGCGCTGAGCTGGCGCCGCCGCTCCAACTCGCGCCACCAGCCGCGCAGTCCGAGCAGGACCGCGAGAACGAGGGCGTAGACGGCCGGCTCCAGCACGTCCGATTTCACCAGCCACCAGAAGTGCAGCACGCCCAGGATGGCGATGGCGTACACCGACCGGTGCAGCGCCTGCCACCGTCGCCCGCCCAGGCGCCGGATGGCGAAATTGCTGGAAGTGGCGGCCAGCGGGATGAGCAGCACGAAGGCGGCGAAGCCCACGGTGATGAAGGGGCGCTTGAGGATGTCGCGTGCGATCGCCCCCCAGTCGAAGAACTGGTCGAGCCATACGTAGCTCACGAGGTGCACGCAGGCGTAGGCGAAGGTGAAGAGGCCCAGCATGCGGCGCAGGCGCAGCAGCCAGTTGAGGCCCGTGAGCTTGCGCAGGGGTGTCACCGCCAGGGTGAGGAGCAGGAAGCGCAGGGTCCATTCCCCGCCGGCGCGGGTGATCGCCTCGATCGGGTTGGCGCCCAGGGCGTCGGCGAAGAAGGCCTGAGTGTAGTAGCCGGCGGGCAGCAGGCAGAGCAGGAAGAGGGCGGCCTTGACGGCGGCGAGGGCGGAGGGGGACGGGTTGCGGAGCATGCTCGTCGGGCTTTCTGGTCTCGGGTTTCTCGGGTTCAGAAATTCTTCCGCAGGTCCAGGCCCTGGTACAGATGGGCCACCTGCTCGGCATAGCCGTTGAACATCAGGGTCGGGCGCTTGCGGAACTCGCCGATCCGCCGCTCGGTGGCCTGGCTCCAGCGCGGGTGGTCCACCTCCGGATTCACGTTGGAGTAGAAGCCGTACTCGTAGGGGGCCTGCTTGTTCCAGGCGGTGGCCGGCTGCTTCTCGGTCAGGCGGATCGCCACGATCGACTTCGCGCTCTTGAAGCCGTACTTCCACGGCACCACCAGCCGCAGCGGGGCGCCGTTCTGGTTGGGGAGCACCTCGCCGTAAACGCCCACGGCAAGAATCGTGAGCGGATGCATCGCCTCGTCGAGCCGCAGCCCTTCGGTATAGGGCCAGTCGAGCACCGGCCGGCGCAGCATGATCGCCGGGTCGTAGTGGCTCACGAACTCGACGTATTTCGCGCTGCCCAGCGGCTGCACCGCCTTCAGTAGGGCGGCGAGCGGGAAGCCCACCCACGGCACCACCATGGACCAGGCCTCGACGCAGCGCAGCCGGTAGATGCGTTCCTCGAGGGGCGCGAGCTTGAGGATCTCGTCGATATCGAAGCTGCGCGGCTTGGCCGCCAGGCCCTCGACCCGCACCGTCCACGGCCTCACCTGCATGAGTCCCGCGTTCTTGGCCGGATCCTCCTTGTCGGTGCCGAACTCGTAAAAGTTGTTGTAGCCGGTCACCGCCTTGTAGGCCGTGGGCGACTCCCCGGTGCTGAGTGGCGAGGGTGCGAGCGGGCCGAGCTTCGCCGCCGCGGCACGCGCCTCGGAGGGTGATCCGCGCCATAGGGAGCCGCCGGCCGCCACGGCGGCGCCGGCCGTGAGGAGGAAACGCCGCCGGCCCTCGAAGAGCGGGCGGGGGGTGATCTCGGAGGGTGGCAGGTCGTCGGGGCGCTTGATCAGCATGTCGTCATCCTGTGGTTCGTCGCCGCGGGAAGCTCGCGGCGTCTACGGATAGACGCTCGCGCCGGCGCGAACTTACACGCGTGTTCGGAATGGGCGGGGCGCCGGAAGTTCTCAGGGCACCAGCTGGTGATGGACCGCGGTCGCCAGCGGAAGCAGATCGCTGCGGCCGAACTGGCCGGAGAGCGCGTAGGCGAAGCGCTCGTCCACCCAGTAGAACACGGCGATCCCGTTCTCCTCGGCGTAGCGGAAGGCGCTCGGCACGTCGCCCGCCTCGCGTCCGCTCACGTAGAGGGTGAGTCGGCGCCCGCCCGCGTCCTCGTACATGAACTGGGCGCCGGCGCCGGCCGGGGTCGGAATGAGCCGCCCGCCGAGCAGGGCGAAGCCCTTGGCGGCGAGATCGGGCACGCGCACCGGGGCACCGAGGCGCTTGCTGAGCCAGGCCACCAGGTGCGCCTCCTCCTCGGCGCCCACCTCCACCGGATGGCGGATCTCGGGCGAGTAGACCGCATGGGCCAGCGCGGCCTGGCGCGGCAGATCGCTTGCCGCCACCGTCTCGGGCGCGGTTTCCCGACCCGCCTGGTAGCCGCCCAGCCCACCGGCGAGCAGCCCAAGCGCGAGCCAGCCCACCGCCGCGGCGGCACGCCAGGATCGGACCGGCCGGCGCTCGACCACGGCGCGCAGCCGCGCCGGGATCGGCTCCGCGGCCACCGGGTCGTAGGCGGCACGGAGCAGCTGCGCGTCGGCACGCCAGTCGGCCACGCGCTCGGCGCGCGCCGGGTCCTCCGCCAGCCAGGCCTCCACCTCGGCGCGGCGTTCGGCGTCGAGCCGGCCGTCGGCCCAGGCGTGCAGATCGTCTTCACAGATCGGGCGTCGTTGCATCTATTTCACTACCTTCAGATGCGCCACGCTCGCCGCCTCACCGGCGAGCAGCTGGCGCAGTCGATCGCGTGCGCGCGACAGGCGCGACATCACCGTACCGATCGGGATGCCGAGGACCCGGGCGGCCTCCTCGTAGCTCAGGTCCTCGAGCGAAACCAGCAGCAGCACCTCCCGCTGCTCGGTCGGCAGGCACTGCAGGGCGTGGTCCAGGTCGCGCAGCGCGAGCCCGTCGAGTTGCTGCGGGCGGACGGGCGCCTCGGGCAGCTCGTCGGGACTGCGGTAGTCCACCAGCCGCTCCCCGCGAACCTGGTTCACGAACAGGTTGTGCATGAGCGTGAACAGCCACGCCCGCAGGTTGCCGGGACGCCACAGCCGCCCCTTGGCCAGCGCACGCTCGAGGGTGTCCTGCACCAGGTCGTCGGCGCGCGCCGCATCGCCAGCGAGTGCCCGGGCATAGCGGCGCAGGCGCGGGATCTCGGCGAGCAGGGCGTCGTTGGAGAGCATGACGGGCCGGGCTCTACGGACGGGCGACGTGCCACACGCCGTTCACGCCGTCGCCGGTCTTGTCGCCCGGCTTGGCGTCCTTGATCCACAGGTAGAGCGGCTTGCCCTTGTAGGCCCACTGCATCGAGCCGTCGTCGCGCCGCACGACCTTCCAGTCGCCGGAGGCCATGCTCCCTGCCTTCGCCATCAGGGGCGGCCAGTTCACCGCGCACTGGCCGTTGCACACACTCCTGCTGGCGTCGGCCGGGTCACGGTCGAAGGTGTAGAGCGTCATGCCCGCGTCGTTGGTGAGCACGCCGTCGCGCACCATCGCCGGCTCGTGGTGCAGGCCGGACATCGCCCCGTCGGACTTGCCGTACATGCCGCCGCATGCCGTCAGGATGAGGGTGGCGAGGAGCAGGGTGCTGCGTTGGAGGATATTCATTTCGGGCTCCTATCGTGTCGGGGTACCCGGTAAACGCAGCCCGTCACGCGTTTATTCCCTCGGCCTGTTCCGCTACCCGGACGCGCGTAACGGGAATCTTGGGCTAGAATCGACCGCTTGCCAACGTTTCCCCTTCGAGTTTCGCCATGCCCGCTTCGCTGAAGATCCACATCGACGACGTCCGCATCCAGGAGATCAAGGAGCTCATTCCGCCCGCCCATGTGCTGCGCGAGTTCCCCGCCACGCCCAAGGCCGCGGAGACGACGTTCGAGGCGCGGCAGGACATCCACCGTATTCTGTTCGGCGCGGACGACCGGCTCCTCGTCGTAATCGGTCCGTGCTCGATCCACGACGCCGACGCCGCGCTGGAGTATGCGAACCGGCTCAAGGCGGAGGCCGAGCGCGTCAAGGACGAGCTCCTCGTGGTGATGCGGGTGTATTTCGAGAAGCCGCGCACCACGGTGGGCTGGAAGGGGCTCATCAACGATCCCTACCTGGACAACAGCTTCCGCATCAACGAAGGCGTGCGGCTCGCCCGCAAGCTCCTGTGGGAAATCAACGAGCTGGGGTTGCCGGCAGGCACCGAATTCCTCGACATGATCACGCCTCAGTACATCGCTGACCTCATCGCCTGGGGCGCGATCGGCGCGCGTACCACCGAGAGCCAGGTGCACCGCGAGCTCGCCTCGGGCCTGTCGTGCCCGGTGGGCTTCAAGAACGGGACCGACGGCAACGTGAAGATCGCGGTGGACGCGATCAAGGCCGCCCAGTCGCCGCACCATTTCCTGTCGGTGACCAAGGCGGGGCATTCGGCCATCGTGTCGACCCGCGGCAACGAGGACTGCCACGTCATCCTGCGCGGCGGTGCGAGCACCAACTACGACGCCGCCAGCGTGGACGCGGCGTGCAAGGAGCTGGCCGCGTCGGGCGTACCGGGCAAGGTCATGATCGACTTCTCCCATGCCAACAGCCGCAAGCAGCACAAGCTGCAGATCGAGGTGGCGCGCGACGTCGCCGCCCAGATGGCGGCCGGCGAGGAGCGCATCATCGGCGTGATGGTGGAGTCCCACCTCAAGGAAGGGCGCCAGGATCTGGTGCCGGGCAAGGAGCTCGAGTACGGCAAGAGCATCACCGACGCCTGCATCGGTTGGGAGGACAGCGTCGAGGTGCTCGACATCCTCGCCGAGGCGGTGCGTGCGCGCCGGGTACGGCTCGCCGCCCAGGAATGAGCGCCCGCCCGGTCCGCAGAGCCTGATTCCGGAGCCCGCCTCGCGCGGGCTCCGTCGCGTCCGGCGTCTCCGATGTCTCTCCAGCGCAAGATCATCCATTGCGACTGCGACTGCTTCTACGCTGCGGTCGAGATGCGCGACGACCCGTCACTCGCGGGGCGGCCGCTGGCGGTGGGTGGACGCGCCGAGACGCGCGGGGTGATCGCCACCTGCAACTACGAGGCGCGCGCCTTCGGGGTGCATTCGGCGATGTCCACCGCGCGTGCGCTCAAGCTGTGCCCGCAGCTCGTCCTGCTGCCGCCGGATTTCGAGCGCTACCGGGCCGCGTCGCGGCAGATCCTCGCCATCTACCACGACTACACGCCGTTGGTGGAGCCGCTCTCCCTCGACGAGGCTTATCTCGACGTGACCGGCATCGACCGCTGCCGCGGCTCGGCCACTCTCATCGCCGAGGAGATCCGCGCGCGCATCCGGGAGGAGGTCGGCATCACCGCCTCGGCCGGCATCGCGCCCAACAAGTTCATTGCCAAGGTGGCGAGCGACTGGAACAAGCCGGACGGGCAGTTCGTGGTGCGCCCGCAGGACGTGGATGCCTTCGTCGCCGCCCTGCCGGTGAAGAAGATATTCGGCGTGGGCAAGGTGACCGCGGCGAAGCTCAACCGCCTCGGCGTGGAGACCTGCGGCGATCTGCGGGGCTGGACGCTGGCCGATCTCGCCCGCGAGTTCGGCAGCTTCGGCGCGAGCCTGCACCGCCTGTGCCGCGGCATCGACGAGCGCCCGGTCAAGCCCGACCGCATCCGCAAGTCGCTCTCGGTCGAGACCACCTACGTGACCGATCTGCCGGACCTCGCCGCCTGCCGTGCGGCGCTGCCGGCGCTCGTCGAAGAGTTCCAGCACCGCTTCGAGCGCGCGCGCGAGCCCCGTCCGGTGGTGAAGGCCGTGGTGAAGATCAAGTTCGCGGATTTCTCGCAGACCACCGCGGAGTGCGGTGCGAGCGCACCCGACGTGGACGTCTGGCTGCGTCTGCTCGACGAGGGGCACGCCCGCCGGCGCCTTCCGGTGCGCCTGCTGGGCGTGGGGGTGCGTTTTGCGGAGGGGAAGGAGGGCGAAGCCCAGTTCCCCCTTTTCCGAGAGGCGCCCGGCTAGGGAATCAGGCGTTCTTGCCCTTCTGCCAAAGCACGTCGCCGCGGCCGCCGGCGCGGTTCAGTGCACGACCCAGGACGAAGAGGAGGTCGGAGAGGCGGTTCAGGTACTGGCGCGGGCCGTCGTTCACCTGCTCGTCCTGAGCCAGCGCGACCAGCGCGCGCTCGGCGCGGCGGCACACCGTGCGTGCGTGGTGGGCGAGGGCGGCCGGGCGGGTGCCGCCGGGCAGGATGAAGTCCTTGAGCGGCTCGAGGGGCTCGTTGAGGCGGTCGAGCTCGGTCTCGAGCTTGGTCACCTGCTTGTCGGTGATCATGCTCATGCCGGGGATGCAGACCTCTCCGCCCAGGTCGAAGAGGTCGTGCTGCACGTCCGTGAGGAGCGCGCGGATGTCCTCGGGCAGGTCCTCGCACAGCAGCAGGCCCAGCACCGAGTTCGCTTCGTCCACCTCGCCGAGCGCATGGATGCGCTGGCTGTTCTTCGATACGCGCTTGCCGTCGCCCAGGCCGGTGGTGCCGGCGTCGCCGGTGCGGGTGTAGATCTTGGAGAGTCGGTGTCCCATCTGTTTCGTCTCGTTCGTCGGGAAGCGCCCGATTATAGGTGAATGGGGCTGTGGCGAAAGGCGAAGCCCCGCCTACACGGTTTCTTTCGCGGTTTCATCGCGTTACGAACGCTTTCACCCCTGTTACCGGTATTGACG
>DYFV01000107.1 GCA_020725025.1 Azoarcus sp. | reverse complement strand
CGATCCAGGGCGGCGTGCTGCAGGGCGAGGTGAAGGACGTGCTGCTGCTCGACGTCACCCCGCTGTCGCTGGGCATCGAGACCCTGGGCGGCGTGATGACCAAGCTCATCCAGAAGAACACCACCATCCCGACCAAGGCGAGCCAGGTGTTCTCGACGGCCGAGGACAACCAGAACGCGGTGACCATCCACGTGCTGCAGGGCGAGCGCGAGATGGCCGCGGGCAACAAGAGCCTGGGCCAGTTCAACCTCTCCGACATCCCGCCGGCTCCCCGCGGCATGCCGCAGATCGAGGTCACCTTCGACATCGACGCCAACGGCATCCTGCACGTGTCGGCCAAGGACAAGGCCACCGGCAAGGAGAACAAGATCAAGATCCAGGCGAACTCGGGTCTTTCGGAAGACGAGATCCAGCGCATGGTGCAGGACGCTGCCGCCCACGCCGAGGAAGACAAGAAGGCCCACGAGCTGGTGGACGCCCGCAACCAGTGCGACGCGCTGATCCACTCGGTGAAGAAGTCGCTCACCGAGTACGGTGACAAGATCGACGCCGATGAGAAGGCCAAGATCGAGGCCGCGATCAAGGACGCTGAAGAGACCCTGAAGAGCAACGACAAGGAGGCGATCGAGGCCAAGACCCAGGCGCTGGCGATGGCGAGCCAGAAGCTCGGCGAGCAGATGTACGCGCAGAGCCAGGGTGGCCCCGAGGGCGGTGCCGGTGCGGCCGGCGGTGCCGGCGGCGCGGCCGGTGGCGGCGCCAAGCAGTCCGACGCAGACGTGGTGGACGCCGAGTTCACCGAAGTGAACGACAAGAAGTAAGCACTCGCCGGGCGGCGAGATGTGGGCCGAGCCGTTTCCGGCGCGCGTGCGCCGGGCGGCTCGGCCTTTGCATGAAGTGCGACGGCTAGCCTGAGCGAAAGAGAAATGGGAAAAAGGGATTACTACGAGGTACTCGGCGTCAACCGTGACGCCTCGGAAGCGGACATCAAGAAGGCCTACCGCAAGCTGGCCATGAAGCATCACCCGGACCGCAATCCGGACAACAAGGATGCCGAGGAGCATTTCAAGGAGGCCAAGGAGGCCTACGAGATTCTCTCCGAGCCCCAGAAGCGCGCCGCCTACGACCGCTACGGCCACGCGGGCGTCGATCCTTCGGTGGGAGCCGGAGGCGCGCAAGGCTTCGAGGGCTTTGCCGACGCCTTCTCCGACATCTTCGGCGACATCTTCGGCGGGGCCGGCGGCGCACGTGGGCGCTCCAACGTGTATCGCGGCGCCGACCTGCGCTACAACCTCGAGATCTCCCTCGAGGAAGCGGCGCGCGGTGCCGAGAAGACGATCCGCATTCCCACCGTGGAAGAGTGCGAGACCTGTCACGGCTCCGGCGCCAAGCCCGGCACCCAGCCCAAGACCTGCCCGACCTGCGGCGGCGCGGGCCAGGTGCGCATCCAGCAGGGCTTCTTCTCGATCCAGCAGACCTGCCCCAAGTGCCACGGCAGCGGGCGCATCATTCCGGATCCCTGCCGTGACTGCGGCGGCGCAGGCCGGGTGAAGCGGCAGAAGACCCTGGAAGTGAAGATACCCGCCGGCATCGACGAGGGCATGCGGCTGCGCCACGCCGGCCATGGCGAGCCGGGCATCAACGGCGGCCCACCGGGCGACCTCTACGTCGAGATCCACATCCGGCCGCATTCGGTCTTCCAGCGCGACGGCGACGACCTGCACTGCGAGATGCCGATCAGTTTCACCACCGCCGCCCTCGGCGGCGAGATCGAGATCCCCACGCTCGAAGGCATGGCTCGCCTCAAGATCCCGGCAGAGACCCAGAGCGGACGGGTGTTCCGCCTGCGCGGCAAGGGCATCCGCAACGTGCGCTCCCAGGCCCACGGCGACCTGATGTGCCACGTGGTGGTGGAGACGCCGGTCAACCTCACCGAGCGGCAGAAGGAGCTTCTGCGCCAGTTCGACGAGGAGTCGCGCCACGACGCCGATCGCCACAACCCGAAGGCCAAGTCCTGGATGGAGAAGGTCAAGGACTTCTTCGGGAGCTGACCCGCACGACGCTCCTCCCCGGCGCGGGTGCGCGGAAAACCGCCACCCGCGCCGATCTCCGCGCCGCTCGTCCGCCGCGGAATTGCACCCGGCATTTGTTCGCTATACTCCGGCGCCAGGAGGAGACGATCAGACGGCCCCAAGGCCGCGATTCGGTCCGGCACAAGCGCATGCCGGACAACAGACGCACGCGCCGTCACGGCGCGGCGGACGGAAACAGCCGCTCCTCCATTACATAAGTACATGACATGGGGGAGACCATATGAATCTGCCGCGACGCCTGCTTCAGGCCGCTTTCGTCCTCGTCCTCGCACTCCTGCTGCCGCATTCGCCGGCGCAAGCGCAGGGGGTCAGCGCGGACACCGTCACGCTGGGACACTCCGGCGCGCTGTCCGGCCCGCTCGCGGAGCTCAATCGCGACTATCTCTCGGGCGCCAACCTCTACTTCGAGCGACTCAACCGCCAGGGCGGTGTGCACGGGCGCAAGATCAGGCTGGTGACGCTGGACGACGCCTACGACCCGGAGCGCGCCGCCGCCAACGTGCGCACCCTGATCGAGCGCGAGAACGTGCTTGCGCTCTTCGCCTGCTTCGGCACCGGCCCCAGTCAGCGCTCCATCCCGATCGCGACCCAAGCCAAGGTGCCGTTCTTCGCCCCCTATACCGGCGCGGACGGCCTGCGCGAGCCGCACAACCCGCTCGTCTTTCACCTGCGCGCCTCCTACGGCCGGGAGATCGCGGCGATGGTGGAGCATCTGACCAATCTGGGCATCACCTCGATCGGCGTGGTGCATCATGCCGACCCCTTCGGCCAGGCGGGGCTCAACGCGGCCAACGCGGCGCTGAGCGCGCGCGGGCTGAAGCCGGCGGTGGTGGCACCGATCGCCTCGAGCGGCGCCGATGCCGCACAGACCGTCAAGCAGGTGGCGAGCGCGAATCCCGCCGCGCTCATCCTCGTCACCGCGGGCAACAGCTCCCCCGCATTCCTCAAAGCGCTGCAGGCGAGCAACGCCCGCCCGATGGTGTACGGCCTTTCGGTGATCAGCAGCCGCCAGTTGATCCGCGAGCTGGGCGAGCAGGCTCACGGACTGGTCATCGCCCAGGTGGTGCCCTCCCCGTTCCGGCTCGACTATCCGGTGGTGCGCGAATACCGTCAGGCGGCGGATCGCGCGGGGCAGGACTACTCGTACACCGCCCTCGAAGGCTGGCTCGCCGCCAAGACCTTCGTCGAGGCGCTGCGCCGCGCCGGCCGCGACGTGAATCGGGAAAGGCTGCTGGCCGCCCTCAAGGACCTCGACGACTGGGACGCGGGCGGACTGCGCCTGGGCTTCGCGCCGCGGCGCCATGTCGCCATGAACTACGTCGACCTGACGGTGATCAGCCGCGGGCAGTTCACCCGCTGAACGCGCCCTCTGCCTCTCAGGCGCGCCGCCAGATGGTGCCCTGCGGCGTGTCCTCGAGGACAACACCTTGGGCCAGGAGCTGCGCACGGATGCTGTCCGCTTCCGCGTAGTTCCTGGCCTTCTTTGCCTCGGCACGGCGTGCGATGAGCGCCTCGATGGCGGCGCTGTCGCCCTCCTCGCCCGAAGGCGAGCCCCCCTGCAGATAGGCCGCGGCGTCGCGCTGCAGGAGTCCGAGCACGCGGGCGAGCCCCTTGAGCTGGGCCGCCGTGTCGGCGCTGCCGGAACGATTGGTCTCGGTCGCCAGGTCGAACAGCACCGCCACCGCCTCCGCGGTGTTGAAGTCGTCGTCCATCGCGGCACGGAAGCGCACCGCATGGGCCTCGTCCCAGGCCACCGCCCGATCGGACGGGGGCACGTTGCGCAACGCGGTATACAGGCGGGCCAGCGCGTGGCGGGCGTCCTCGAGGTGGGCGTCCGAATAGTTGAGCGGGCTGCGGTAGTGGGCACGCAGGATGAAGAAGCGCACCACCTCTGGATCGAAACGCTTCAGCACGTCGCGGATGGTGAAGAAGTTGCCGAGGGACTTCGACATCTTCTCGTCGTCGACGCGCACGAAGCCGTTGTGCATCCAGTAGTTCACGAAGGTGTGGCCGTGGGCCCCCTCGGACTGGGCGATCTCGTTCTCGTGGTGCGGGAACTGCAGGTCCTGTCCGCCGCCGTGGATGTCGAAGTGCTCCCCCAGAAGATCGGAGCTCATCGCCGAGCACTCGATGTGCCAGCCGGGGCGGCCTTCACCCCATGGCGAGGCCCACTTCACCTCCGCCGGCTCCTCGGCGCGCGCATGCTTCCACAGGACGAAGTCGAGCGGGTCGTGCTTGTCGTTGGCCACCTCCACCCGCTCGCCCGCGCGCAGCTCGTCCAGGGACTTGCCGGAGAGCTTGCCGTAGCCGGGGAACTTGCGCACCGCGTAGCACACGTCCCGGTTCTCGGCCACGTAGGCGAGCCCCTTTTCCCGCAGCCGGTCGATGAGCGACTGCATCTGCGGCACGTAGTCGGTGGCGCGCGGCTCGTGATCCGGACGCAGCACGCCCAGGGCGTCGGCGTCTTCGTGCATCGCCGCGATGAAGCGGTCGGTCAGCGCGCGGATCGACTCGCCGTTCTCGCCCGCGCGACGGATGATCTTGTCGTCGATGTCGGTGATGTTGCGCACATAGGTGAGCTGGTAGCCGCTCGCCCGCAGCCAGCGGGCGACCATGTCGAACACCACCATGACCCGCGCATGCCCGAGGTGGCAATAGTCATAGACCGTCATCCCGCACACGTACATGCGGACCTTGCCCGGTTCGATGGGAACGAAGACTTCCTTCTTGCGCGTCAGCGTGTTGTGGATGGTGAGCATGCCGATTTCCTGTTGCCCCGGGCTGGGCGAAGCGGCCCGCCGCAGCACCGGCCGAAGAATGCCCGCGGCGGGCCATGCCGCCGCGTTCGTGCGATTTCCAGGCTTTGTTGATAGAATCCCGCGCAGCCATGCCGGAATCCCGAGGGAAGCTGCGGATCATAGCACAACCCCGGAACGCGCCGTTTCGCCTGCGGTTCCGGCCCACAGTCCGCTCCGCGGAACGCCGACCCGGCGCCGCGCGTCCAACCGAACCACACCATCAGGAAATTCGCCATGAAGCATCTGATCGCCGGTCTGATCGTGCTCGGCTGCGCCGGCACACTGCTCGCCGCCAATCCTCAGGTCGAGATGCACACCAGTCAGGGCACGATCACCATCGAGCTCTACGAGGACAAGGCGCCCAAGAGCGTGGCGAACTTCCTGAGCTACGTGCGCAACGGCCACTACGACGGCACGATCTTTCACCGGGTGATCGACGGCTTCATGATCCAGGGCGGCGGCTTCGAGCCCGGCATGAAGCAGAAGCCCACCCGCGAGCCGATCGAGAACGAGGCGAAAAACGGTCTGAAGAACGAGCCGGGCACCGTCGCCATGGCGCGTACCCAGTCGCCGCACTCGGCCACCGCCCAGTTCTTCATCAACGTGGCCCCCAACCGCTTCCTCGACTACCCCGGCTCGGACGGCTGGGGTTATGCCGTGTTCGGCAAGGTGACCCAGGGCTACGACGTGGTGGAGAAGATCGCCCGCGTGCCGACCACCACCGTCGGCTTCCATCGCGACGTGCCGGCCCAGCCGGTCGTCATCGAGTCGGTGCGCGTCGTCGAAGCCGCCGCACCCGCCAAGACCAAGAACTGACCCACACAGGAGCACCTCCATGGCAGTCAAGCTGCACACCACCCTCGGCACCATCACCCTCGAACTCGACGCGGAGAAGGCGCCCGAGACGGTGAAGAACTTCCTCGAGTACGTCGAGGCCGGCCATTACGACAACACGGTGTTCCATCGCGTCATCGACGGCTTCATGATCCAGGGCGGCGGCTTCGAGCCGGGAATGAACCAGAAGCCCACCCGCGAGCCGATCAAGAACGAAGCGGACAACGGCCTGAAGAACGAGACCGGCACCATCGCCATGGCGCGCACCCAGGCGCCCCACTCGGCCACCGCGCAGTTCTTCATCAACGTGGCCGACAACGAGTTCCTGAACTTCCGCTCGCCCGACA
Organism: Azoarcus sp.; assembly: GCA_020725025.1. Lineage (GTDB taxonomy): Bacteria > Pseudomonadota > Gammaproteobacteria > Burkholderiales > Rhodocyclaceae > Aromatoleum. Next base: position 8,711 of record DYFV01000107.1, on the reverse strand, counting down.
CGCAGGGCTGGGGCTATTGCGTGTTCGGTCGCGTCACCGACGGCATGGACACCGTCAACGCCATCCGCAAGGTGCGTACGGGCTCCCGCGGCTTCCACCAGGATGTGCCGGTCGAGGACGTGGTGATCGAGCGCGCCGAAGTCGTTTGAGGCGCCCCATGCAGGTCTCTGCCCGCCAGCCGGCGCTCTTCATCTCCGACCTGCATCTTTGCGAGGAAAGGCCCGCCACCACGCGGGCCTTTTTCGCCTTCCTGGAAGGGCCCGCGCGCGAGGCCGGCGCCCTCTACATCCTGGGCGACCTGTTCGAGTACTGGGTGGGCGACGACGACGCGGAAGCGCCGTTCAACCGCGAGGTGAGTGCCGCCCTGGCTGCCCTCTCCGCCAACGGCGTCGAAGTATCGCTGCTGGTCGGCAACCGCGACTTCCTCCTCGGCACGCGCTTCGCCGAACGCGCGGGACTGCGCCTTCTTCCCGACCCGAGCCTGGTCGAGGCGGAGGGCCGGCCGCTCCTGCTCACCCACGGCGACCTGCTGTGCACCGACGATCTCGCCTACCTCGCCTGGCGCGCCCAGGTGCGCGACCCCGCCTGGCAGAGGGGCTTCCTCGCCCGCCCGCTCGCCGAGCGCAAGGCCGTGGTCGAAGACCTTCGCCGCCGCAGCGAGGCGGCCAAGCAGGAGAAATCGTCCGAGATCATGGACGTGAATGCAGCGGCGGTGGCGGACTTGCTCCGGGAGTGGGGTTATCCGACGCTCATCCACGGACACACCCACCGTCCCGCAAGGCACGTCCACGAGGTGGACGGCCGCAGTTGCGAGCGCTGGGTGCTCGCCGACTGGGACGAAGACGCGCCCTACCTGGAATGGGGCCCGAGCGGGCCGGTGGTGCGGCACCATCCCGCGCGCTGACAGCGTCGGTTGTAACCCGGATGAAGCCTTGGCGGAATCCGCGCTACGGGGCAGCGGGTGCGACGGAAGCCGCGAAAAGCACCGATTGCTCCAGCCGACGAAGACCCGGAATCAACCGCCCAGCCCGCGCGCCAGATCGGCCTGGATGTCCTCCAGCGCCTCGAGTCCCACCGCGATCCGCAGCAACCCTTCCTCGATGCCCGCCGCCGCCCGCGCCTCGGCGCTGATACGCCCGTGGGTGGTGGTGGCCGGATGGGTGATGGTGGTCTTGGTGTCGCCCAGGTTGGCGGTGATCGAGATCATGCGGGTGGCGTCGACCACCTGCCAGGCACGCTCGCGGCCGCCGTCCACCTCGAAGCTCACGATCGCTCCGCCGCTCTTCTGCTGGCGCATGGCGAGCGCGTGCTGAGGGTGGGATTCGAGGCCGGGATAGAAGACGCGCCGCACGCCCGGCTGCGCCTCGAGCCAGCGGGCCAGCCCGAGCGCGCTCGCCGATTGCGCCTCCATGCGGATGCGCAGGGTCTCCAGACCCTTCAGGATCACCCAGGCGTTGAAGGGCGAGATCGAGGGCCCGGCCGTGCGCAGGAACTTGAAGACCTCATCGACCACCGCCTTCGGCCCCGCCACCGCACCGCCGAGCACCCGCCCCTGTCCGTCCAGGTATTTGGTGGCCGAATGCACCACCACGTCGGCGCCGAGCTCCAGGGGGCGCTGCAGCGCCGGCGTGCAGAAGCAGTTGTCCACTGCGAGCAGCGCGCCGGCCGAACGGGCCACCTCGGCCACCGCCGCGATGTCGATCACCTCGGTCAGCGGATTCGAGGGCGTCTCGATGAAGCACAGCCGGGTGCGCGGACGCAGCGCCGCCCGGTAGGCGTCGATATCGGTGGCCGGCACGAACGTGGTCTCGATGCCGAATTTGGAGAGGATGCCGCCGAAGAGCTGCTGGGTCGCGCCGAAGAGCCCACTCGAGGCGAGCACGTGGTCGCCGGCCTGCAGGGTCGCCATCGCCAGCGACAGGATCGCCGACATGCCCGACGCGGTCGCGACGCAGCTCTCCGCGCCTTCCAGGGCGGCGAGCCGCTCCTGCATGGCGGTGACGGTGGGGTTGGTGAAGCGCGCGTAGACGTTGCCCGTCTCCGCCCCCGCGAAGCGCGCCGCCGCCTGGGCGGCGCTGTCGAACACGAAGCTCGAGGTGAGGTAGAGCGCCTCGCTGTGCTCGTTGAACTGGCTGCGCGCGGTCCCCGCGCGCACCGCCAGGGTGTCGAATTCCTGCTCGTCCATCCGCCGCTTCTCAGTTCTCGTGATTGGCGACCAGATTGAGGTCGAGCTGGCCGTCCTCCTCGTCGCCGCCGCCCTTCGACTCGCCGCGCTGGTTTTCGACGCCCGTCAGATACTCGGCGGTGATGTCGCCGGTTACGTAGCAGCCGTCGAAACAGGAGGTCTCGAAGAAGGTGATGGAAGGATTGACCGAGCGCACCGCCGCCTTGAGATCCTGGATGTCCTGGTAGATCAGGCCGTCGGCACCGATCTCGCGGCAGATCTCGTCCTCGTCGCGGCCAGCCGCGATGAGTTCGCCCCGGGTGGGCATGTCGATGCCGTAGACGTTGGCGTGGCGCACGGGGGGGGCCGCCGAGGCCATGTAGACCTTCGCCGCGCCCGCCTCGCGCGCCATGGTGACGATCTCGCGGCTGGTGGTGCCGCGCACGATCGAGTCGTCCACCAGCAGCACCTTCTTGCCCTTGAACTCCTGGTGGATGGTGTTGAGCTTCTGGCGCACGGACTTCTTGCGGGTCGCCTGGCCGGGCATGATGAAGGTGCGCCCGATGTACCGGTTCTTCACGAAACCCTCCCGGTACGGGAGGTCCAGGCGGTGGGCCATCTCCATGGCCGCCGGACGGCTCGAATCCGGGATGGGGATCACGACGTCGATATCCACATGCGGCATGGTGCGCTTGAGCTTCTCGGCAAGGAACTCGCCCATCTTCACCCGCGACTCGTAGACCGAGATGCCGTCGATGATGGAGTCCGGCCGCGCCAGGTACACGAACTCGAACATGCACGGCGCCTGCACCGTGTGCGGCGCGCACTGCCGACTGCGGAAGTTGCCCTCGGTGTCGATGAGGATCGCCTCGCCCGGTGCCACATCGCGCAGCATGCGGAAGCCCAGCACGTCGGTCGCGACCGACTCGGAGGCGACCAGCCACTCGGCCGCGTCCGGGGTGTCGTTGCGCCCGATCACCAGGGGGCGGATGCCGTAGGGGTCGCGGAAGGCGAGCAGTCCGTAGCCGGCGATCATCACCACCGCGGCGTAAGCCCCGCGGCAGCGGCGATGCACGCCCGCCACGGCGCGGAAAACCGCCTCGTCATCGAGCTTGAACCCCTTCGCGGCAGCCTGCAGCTCGTGCGCGAGCACATTGAGCAGGACCTCGGAGTCGGAGTTGGTGTTGATGTGGCGCAGGTCCGAGAGGAACATCTCGCGTTTCAGTTCCTCGGAGTTCGTGAGGTTGCCGTTGTGCGCTAGCAGCAGGCCGAACGGCGAGTTCACGTAGAAAGGCTGCGCCTCGGCCGGATTGCAGGCCGACCCCGCGGTCGGGTAGCGCACATGGCCGATCCCCCAGTTGCCCAGGAGGTTGCGCATGTTGCGCGTGCGGAACACGTCGCGCACCAGGCCCTGCCCCTTGTGCATGTGGAACTTTCCGCCCTCGGAGGTGGCGATGCCCGCCGCGTCCTGTCCCCGGTGCTGAAGCACCTGCAGACCGTCGTACAGCAGCTGATTGACCGGCGTGGTCGCGACGACCCCAATGATTCCACACATGGACTGAGCACCTATCTGAAACGAATCCTGTCGGCCACCGCATCCGGCAACCAGGGTTTGGAAGCAATGACCGCCGTCTCCAGCGGGGGGGCGAACATCGCGTTGGCCCACCAGGGCTCGCGCGCCACACCGACCAATCCACCCAGCAGCACTACGGCGAACGCGATCGCCAGGCCGCGGGCGAGCCCGAACACTGCACCGAAGAAGCGGTCCGCCGCGCCCAGCCCCGCCGCGCGCAGCAGCTCGCGCAACAGGAAGCGCAACAGTGCCGCGATCAATAGTACCGCGACGAACACCAGCGCAAAACCGGCCACCTGCCGCCAGGCGGACTCGACGATGAGGCCCGTCAGCAGCGCCGCCGCCTCGCCCGCGTAGTGCCAGGCGGCGAGCAGCGCCAGTATCCACGCGAGCAGCGCCATCACCTCGCTCACCAGGCCGCGCCACATGCCGACCGCGGCCGACAGGGCAAGCACGCCCAGGAAGATGTAATCGAACACCGTCATCGCAGGCAGTCAGCGCGTCGCCACGACGCCCTTGTGTCCGCTCGCGTGCAGCTTGGAGGCGACCTTCTCCGCCTGCTCCCGCGAGGCGAACGGCCCGATGCGAACCCGGGTCACCTGCCCCGCCTTCTCCGTGTAGGCGGTGTAGCCGAGCCGCTTCAATTCGGAACTGAGCGAAGTCGCCTTGTCCGCTTCGCTGAACGCCCCCACCTGTACCACGAAAGACTCATCGCGCCGTACCGACGTTCCCGACTGCCCCTCAAGCAGGGCGCGTACGCGGGCGGCCTCGTCGGTCACCGCGGGAGAGGAAGCCGCCGCCCTGGTCTCGGCGGGCGGCTTCGTCGAGGCCTCGGCCTTGGCCGGCGCCTCGGGCTTGGGTGCGGTTTCGGCGCGCGCCGCGGCGGCAGGCGGTAAAGGGGCGGACTGCTCGGCACTCGCCGGCGACGGCGATTCGGTGGCAGGGGCGGCGGCTGCGGGCGGCTCGGACGAGGCGGCCGGCGGCTGCTCCTCGGGCGCCGGGGCGACCTGCGGCTCGGCAGGCTGCGGCGCACGGCCGGCGATCGGCCGCGCCAACAGGGAGTCGGCGTCGCGATCGGGGATGGTGACCTGGATGTCCTGGGCGGGCGGGCTCGGTTCTTGGTCCATCACCATCGGCAGCACGATGGCCGCCAGCAAGGCCAGCGCGGCGCCGCCGACGAGGCGCCGCCGGGAGCGCTTCTTGAGTTCGAGACTGTCGTTGTCGGTCACGGAGACACCATCACGCGCGCGGCACCTTGACGGCCGCCAGCACGTCGGCCACGGTCAGGAATGATCCGAAGGCCACGATTCTATCACCCTCCGCGGCGCATTCCTTCGCCGCGACGAAGGCCTCGCCGGGGTCCGCGAAGCAGCGCACGTCGCCCGTCACCCCAGCCTGCGCGAGCCGCTCCGCGAGCGCCTCGGCGGTCGTTCCGCGCGCACCGGACAGGCCCGCGACGAACCAATGGTCGATACGTCCGCGCAGCAGCTCGGCGACGCCCTCCACGTCCTTGTCCGCGAGCATGCCGAACACCGCCCAGGTCTCAGGGTAGTAGCCCATGTTGGAGAGGTTCTCGGCGAGCACGCCGGCCGCCTGCGGGTTGTGCGCCACGTCCAGCACCACCGCCGGCTTGCCCGGCAGCACCTGGAAGCGGCCGGGCAGCTCCACGAGCATCATGCCCTGGCGGATCGCCTGCATCGCCACCGGGATGCGGGTGCGCAGGCATTCGAGCGCCATGAGCACGCCCGCGGCATTGAGAAGCTGGTTGGCGCCGCGCAGCGCAGGAAAGGCGAGCCCCCCGCGCCGGCTACCGCCGGCACTCCACCACGCCCACTGGGTGCGATCCCCGCTGAAGCCGAAGTCGCGCCCGATCAACCGCAGGTCGGCGCCGATCGCCTGAGCATGGGCCACGAGGCGCTCGGGCGGCATGGGATCGGAACAGATGGCAGGACGCCCCGGACGGTAGATGCCGGCCTTCTCGAAGCCGATCGCCTCGCGGGTGTCGCCCAGGTAGTCCATGTGATCCATCGCGACGCTGGTCACGATGGCGCAGTCGGCGTCGATCACGTTCACCGCGTCGAGGCGCCCGCCCAGGCCGACCTCGAGCACGATCGCGTCCAGGGGCTCGCGGCAGAAAAGCCACCACGCCGCGAGCGTGCCCTGCTCGAAGTAGGTGAGCGCGGTGTCGCCACGCGCCGTCTCCACCGCATCGAAAGCGGCAACCAGCGCCTCGTCGTCGGCATCGCGCCCGTCGATGCGAACGCGCTCGTTGTAGCGCAGCAAATGCGGCGAGGTGTAGCAGCCCACCCGGTAGCCGGCCTGGAGCAGGATGGACTCGAGCATGGCGCAGGTCGAGCCCTTGCCATTGGTGCCCCCGACGGTGATCACGACCGCATCGCTCTTCACGTCCATGGCGCGGAACACCCGCTCCACCCGTTCGAGGCCGAGCCGGATGGGCGCGCCGGCGCGCTGCTCGAGGAGCGCGAGCCAGCCGTCAAGCGTATCGGGACGAGACATCGCTTCCTTCGCTCAGGCGCCGACGGAGGGCTGGCGGGTCAGCAGGGTGAGCAGCTCCGCGAGCTTGGCGCGCATCTCGCGCCGATCGACGATGAGATCGATGGCGCCCTTCTCGAGCAGGAACTCGGAGCGCTGGAAACCCTCGGGCAGCGTCTCGCGCACCGTCTGCTCGATGACTCGCGGGCCGGCGAAGCCGATCAGCGCGCCCGGCTCGGCGATCACCACGTCGCCCATGAAGGCGAAGCTCGCCGACACGCCGCCCATGGTGGGATCGGTCAGCACCGTGATGAAGGGGAGCTTCTTGTGCGCGAGCTGCGTGATCGCCGCGGTGGTCTTGGCCATCTGCATGAGCGAGAAGAGGCCCTCCTGCATGCGCGCCCCGCCGGTGGCGGTGATGCACACGAATGGCAGGCGCTGCTCGAGCGCGGCGCGCGCGCCCCGCACGAAACGCTCGCCCACGACCGAGCCCATGGAGCCGCCGAGGAAGTCGAACTCGAAGCAGGCGACCACCACCGGCACCGAGTGGATCGAGCCCTGCATCACCACCATCGCGTCCGCCTCGCCGGTGTCCTCGCCGGCGGCGGCAAGTCGCTCCGGATAGCGGCGGGAGTCCTTGAACTTGAGCGGATCGACGGGCACGACTTCTGCGCCGATCTCGAAGCGCCCCTCGGCGTCGAGCAGCAGATCCAGCCGCGCGCGCGCGCGCAAACGCTGGTGATGGCCGCACTTGGGGCACACACCCTGGTTGCTCTCGACGTCGGAGCGGTAGAGCACGGACTCGCAGGCCGGGCACTTGCTCCACAGGCCTTCGGGAATGGACTTGCGGTTGGCCACCGTCTCGGCGCGCTTGATGCGCGGCGGCAGCAGTTTCTGAAGCCAGCTCATCGCGGAGTTCCTTGAATCTGGTCGAGGGCGGCGCGGACCTCCCTCAGGAATGCGGCCACATTGGCGGGAGCAGCGTCACGCGGGCTCTTCTCGATCTCCTCGATGATGCGGCTGCCGATCACCACCGCGTCGGCCACCTCGCCGATGCGGCGGGCGGAGGCCGCGTCGCGAATGCCGAAACCCACGCCGACCGGCATGCCGACCCGCGCGCGGATCACCGGGATGCGCGCGGCGACCTCGTCGAGATCGAGGGCACCGGAGCCGGTGACGCCCTTCAGGGACACGTAGTAGATGTAACCGCTGCCCGCGCGCGCCACGTCGGCAAAGCGTTGCTCGGTGGAGGTGGGCGCGAGCAGGAAGATCGGATCGAGCCCGGCGTCCTTGGCCGCCTGGGCGAAGGCCTCGCACTCCTCGGGCGGATAGTCGACCACCAGGACGCCGTCGACCCCGGCCTCGCTCGCGGCGGCGACGAAGCGCTCCAGGCCCATGGCCTCGATCGGATTCGCGTAACCCATCAGCACGACCGGCGTCTCGGCGTTCTCGGCACGGAAGGCCCGCACGATCTCGAGCACCTTGGCGAGCGTAGTTCCGGCTGCCAGTGCGCGCTCGGAGGCGCGCTGGATGGTCGGACCGTCGGCCATGGGATCGGAAAAGGGCACCCCCAGCTCGATGATGTCGGCGCCGCCTTCGACGAGCGCGCGCATCAGCGGCAAGGTGAGCTCGGGATCGGGGTCGCCGGCGGTGACGAACGGGATCAGCGCGCGCCGACCGACCGCCTGCAGACGCTGAAACGTGGACTGGATTCTGGACATATGGGCTTAACGCGGAAGGCGGGCCGACGCTGCGGCCCGACGGGCTCAGAACTGGATGCCGGACTTCTCGGCGACGGTATGCATGTCCTTGTCGCCGCGTCCCGAAAGATTTACCAGCAGGATGTGGTCTTTGGACAGCGTGGGCGCGAGCCGCGCCGCATAGGCGAGCGCGTGCGACGATTCGAGCGCGGGGATGATGCCCTCCAGCCGGCACAGGTCGTGGAAGGCCTTGAGCGCCTCGGCGTCGGTCACGCCCACGTATTCGGCGCGGTCCGTGTCCTTGAGCCAGGCATGCTCGGGGCCGACGCCCGGGTAGTCGAGGCCGGCGGAAATCGAATGCGTCTCGATGATCTGGCCATCCTCGCTCTGCAGCAGGTAAGTGCGGTTGCCGTGGAGCACGCCCGGTCTGCCGGCGATAAGGCTCGCCGCATGATGCCCGGTGGCGATCCCCTCGCCTGCCGCCTCGACCCCGACCAGGCGCACCCCCGGCACGCCGATGTAGGGATGGAAGATGCCCATCGCGTTGGAGCCGCCGCCCACGCAGGCGATCACGTAGTCGGGCTGGCGGCCGGCGAGCTCGGGCATCTGCACGAGGCACTCCTTGCCGATCACCGACTGGAAGTCCCGCACCATCATCGGATAGGGGTGCGGTCCCGCCACCGTACCGATGATGTAGAAGGTATTGTGGATGTTGGTGACCCAGTCTCGCATCGCCTCGTTGAGCGCGTCCTTGAGCGTCTTCGAGCCGGACTCGACCGGC
>DYFV01000106.1 GCA_020725025.1 Azoarcus sp. | reverse complement strand
ATCAACCGAATACCTGATCAACCCTTTTGCACAACTTGACGCACACAACTCCCGCTGCTCGCAGGCCTGCTGGCGATGTCGATCGGTTTCGCCTCGGCACAGGACTCGCCCCGGGTGGTGCTGGAAGCGCCCGAGACGGTGCGGCCGCTGCTGGAGCAGCATCTGCGCATCCTTTCCCGCGAGGAAGCGTTTCCCGAGGCGGGACCGGACCGCGCCGCCCTGGCCCGGCGCACCCGCCGCGAGGCGGTCGAGCTGCTCGCCACCGAAGGCTATTTCGATCCCGAGGTGAGCCTGCAGCGGGGCGCCGACGGTACCTGGCGGCTGGTGGTGATGCCGGGCGAGCGGGCACGCATCACCGAGGTCGACCTCGACTTCGAGGGGCACCTCGCGGGCGACTACCCCGCGCTCGCGGCCCGGCGCGAGGCGCTGCGCAAGGCGTGGGGGCTGCGCGAGGGCGAAGCCTTCCGCCAGGCGGCCTGGGACCAGGCCAAGCAGGCGCTCCTCGATGCGGTGTCCTCGCGCAACTACGCCGCGGCACGCCTGACAGCGACCCGCGCCGAGGTCGACCCCGCCGCAGCCACGGTGCGGCTTTCGGTGACGGTCGATTCCGGTCCTCCCTTCTTCCTCGGTCCCCTGGACGTGTCGGGGCTCGAGCAGCTGCCCGCCGACTTCGTCGAGCGCCTCAGCACCCTCGAGCCGGGCGAGCCCTTCGACCAGGAACGGCTCCTCGAGGTGCAGGCCCGGCTGCAGAACGCGCCCCAGTTCGCCTCGGTGATCGTCGAGCTGGAACGCGATCCGGCACTCGCGGCGGCCGCCCCGGTGCGGGTGCAGGTCACGGAGGCGCAGTCGCGCCAGTTGGGGTTCGGCGTGGGCTACACGACCAACGCCGGATTTCGTGCCGAGACCACCTGGCAGGATGTGAATCTCTTCGACCGCGGGTGGGAGTTGAGCAGCGGCCTTCGCTACGAGCAGCTCGCCCAGTCGGCCTACGCCGACGTGTTCCTGCCGCCCGCCCCGGCCGGGCACCGCCACAGCTTCGGCGGGGCCCTGGAGCACAGCGAGGTGGAGGACCTGGAACTCACCACCTGGCTGCTGGGCGTGACGCGCCACCACGTCCGGGGCGACATCGAGACCCGCATCTCCCTGCGCTACCAGCACGAGCTGCGCGAGCCGGCGGGCGCCGAAGCCACCCGCCACAACGCGCTCACCGCCAACTGGTCCTGGATCCGCAGGCGGGTGGACGACCTCCTCGATCCGCGCCGGGGCAACGTGCTGCAACTGGAGATCGGAGGCGGGGCGGAGGCGTTGCTCTCGGACCAGGACTTCCTGCGCCTGTACGGACGATACGCCCACTACTTCCCGGTCGCCCGGCGCGACGTGCTGATTCTGCGCGCCGAGGCGGGTGTGACGCTCACCGAGAGCCGCAAAGGCATCCCGCAGACCTTCCTCTTCCGAACCGGCGGCAGCCAGTCGGTGCGCGGCTACGACTTCCAGAGCCTGGGGGTGCGCGAAGGGGAGGCGGTGGTGGGCGGGCGCTACCTCGGGGCAGCGAGCGCCGAGTACGTCCATTGGTTCAAGCCGGAATGGGGCGTGGCGGCCTTCGTGGACGCGGGCGACGCCGCCGACAGCCCGGACGAGCTGGATACCAAGCTCGGCTACGGCATCGGTGCGCGCTGGAAGAGCCCGGCCGGTCCGATCGCAGTGGACGTCGCCTACGGCGAGGCCGAGCAACAGTTCCGGTTGCACTTCGGGGTGGCGATCGCCTTCTAGGCGCGCCCTTCCGGCCCGGGCGGAAAGCGGTCGGCCGAGAAGGCGCGGCGCAGTCCGCGCATCACGGCGCCGAGCACCGGCAGCTTCATGTAGAGCTCCTCGGCCGCGTCCCAGTAGTCGCGGTGGCAGGCGATCCTCCCGTCGGGGCCGAACCGCAGGTGCGAGGCGCCCCGTATGAGCCGAGCTCGTCCCTTGGCCCGAAGGCCGGCGCGGAAATGGAATTCCCAGATCAGCACGGCGCCGTGGTCGCCGACCAGCCGCTCCAGGACCACGAAGCGCGGCTCGGCCACCTGCCGGAACATGTGCTCGAAGATCGCCCGGATGGCGGCCACGCCGCGCACTTCGTTGAAGGGATCCTTGAAGCCGGCGTGCTCGGCGTAGAACTCCGGAAAGCGGTCGAGGGACGCGGGGGTCAATTCCTCGTAGAAGCGGACCAGGGCCTCCATGTCCATCTCAGCCTCCGGTGAAGCGGCGCACCAGCGGGAAGTAGCAGCGGTAGGGCAGGAACGAGAGCAGCTTCATGATGCGGGTGAAGCGCTTCGGGAAGTGGATCTCGAAGCCGCCCGAGGCAAGGCCTTGCACCATGGCCCGCGCCGCATCCTCGGTCGTCAGCAGGGCCGGCATCCCGAAATCGTTGCGGGCGGTGAGCCGGGTGGCGACGAAGCCCGGATTGACCACCCATACGCCGATCCCCCGGGGTGCGAGCTCCAGGTGCAGGCACTCGGCGAAGTGGATGAGGGCCGCCTTGCCCGGTCCGTAGGCGAGCGCCCGGGGCAGTCCACGGTAGCCCGCCACGCTGGCCACGAATGCGATGCCGCCGCCCGGGCGCAGATCGCCAAGCACCGTCGCCGCCAGGCGCATGGCGCCGGTGAAATTGACCGCGACGATACGCTCCGCGGCAGGCAGGTCGAAGTCCTCCGTCCGCATCGGGACGTAATCGCCGGCGAGATAGACCACGAGCTCGACGCCCCCCCATGCCGCGAGGAGCGCATCGCGCGCGGCGGCGAGGCTGCCGGGGACGGTGACGTCGCAGGGCAGCGGCAGCGCGCCGGGGACGTCCGCCGGCCGCAGCCCGGCCGCGCTGCGCGCCGACAGCGCCAGCCGTGCGCCCCGGCGGGCGAGCTCGTCCGCCAGCGCCGCGCCGATGCCGGTGGAGGCGCCGATCAGCCAAACCCGCTTGCCGGTCCAGTCGGTGAGCTTCGGATTCACGTGGCGGGCCGTCCTCAGCGTTTGACGAAGGTGAGGGTGACCTCCCCGAGCCGGAAACCCCATTTGGACATGTAGGAGCGGTTGAGCATCACCTTGTCGTCCATCAGGAACATCCAGTCGTCGAAGTCCACGTGATAGGTCCGGCCGTCGACGGGCAGAGCGAGCACGTAGCGCCAGCGCAGCGCGTTGCCCGCCACCTCGCCGACCGCCTCGCCGCGCACGTCGCCGGCGGTCCCGCGGTAGGTGCCGTCGGGCTGCCGGGCGAGGTGCCACACCCGGCGCGAGGTGCTGCCGTCGGACCAGCTGAAGCGCTCGTCGAGTACCCCCGCGTCGCCGTTCCAGCGTGCCTCGATCACCACGTGGAAGCGCTTCTTCACCTCGCCGGAGCGATCCTGGAACATGCCCCAGGCGTCCAGGGTGCCGTCGAAGTAGGTCTTGAGGTCGAGCACAGGGTGCTCGGCGCGGTAGTGTTCGACGCCGGGTGAGGCGCAGCCGGCGATGCCCAGGCTCAGGGCGGCGAGGAGCAGTTTCATGAGCGGATCTCCAGATCGTGGCGCCAGCGCCACAGAAGCCGGGCCGCCACCGCCTTGAAGGCGAGCGGCAGCAGGGCGTAGGCGAAGGTGAGTGCGGTCAGGCCCTCGCCGCTGCCCGGCACGTAGCCCAGCCCGGCCAGGAGCGGCAGGGAAAGGCCGGCGGCCAGCGCGAGGTTGGCCTTGGCGACGAAGTTCCAGATCCCGAAGCAGGTGCCCGCCTGGGCCTGCCGCCTGCCCATATCGGCGGCGATGGCGGCGGGCAGGGCCAGGTCGGCACCCAGCGCCAGGCCCGAGAACAGGCAGATCAGCCCGAAGGCGACGAGGTCGCCATCGCCGACGAGGCTCGCGCCGGCGAAGGCGATCATGGCGAGCGCCATCGACGCGAGCCAGGCGCGGACCCGGCCGAGACGGGCGGACAGGCGCACCCAGCCGGGCAGGGAGGCCGCCCCGGCGAGAAAGTAGAGGGCCAGCAGCGGACCGCTGGCCGATTCGCGCTGCAGCACGTCGGCGACGAAGAACAGGAACAGGGTGGCCGGGAGGGCGGCGGCGATGCCGTTGGCGGCGAAGACGACGAGAAGTCGCCGGAAGGCGGGCTCGGCGAGGGCATGCCGCAGACCCGGCCACAGCGGGCGCGCGACCGGGGAGCGGGCCGCGCTGCCCCGGACGAGGCCGAAGGTGGCGAGCGCCGCGGCGAGCAGCAGCGGCGGCAGCACCCAGCTCAGGCGCGCGACACCGTCGTCGAGCTCGGCGGCGAGCATCGCCGGGAGCGCGGCGGCGAGCACCACCCCGAGCAGGCCGAAGCCCTCCCGCGCCGCTGTGAGCCGCGTGCGCAGCGCCGAGTCCGGCCCGACGTCCGCCCCCCACGCCTGGTAGGCCACGGTGGCGGCGGAAAAGCCCAGGTAGGTGAGGGCGAGCGAGCCGAGCAGCCAGCCGGCGGCGTACCCGGCGGGCGGATTCAGGAGGGCCACGAAGCCTGCCCCGAAAGGCAGCAGGGCAGCGCCCAGCATGGCGGGACGGGGCACCCGGTCCGCCAGCCAGCCGAGCCAGGGGTCGATGCCGGCGTCGAGCAGCCGCGCGAAAAGCAGGATCCCGCCGAGCAGGGCGAGCTCCATCCCGGCGGTCTCGGCATAGAAGCGCGGGACGTGGACGTAGAGGGGCAGCGCGGCGAACGCCAGCGGCAAACCGAGCAGACCGTAGGCCAGGACGCGTCCGTCGCTCATGTCACAGCCTCGTGCGTCCCAGCAGCGCCGCCCGCAGCTCCGGCGCGCGGGTGCGCGGGTCGAGCCAGATGGCGAAGAAGCGGCGGGCGAACTCGGCGTCGCCGATGCTGCCCAGCGCGATGCCGTTGTGGAAGAAATGCGCCCCTTGCGCGTGGTACACGCCCACGATCCGGTCCCCCGGGCGGACGTCCGGAAAGAGGCGCGCGAGTGCCGCGCCCCACGCCGCGAGGGGCGCCTCGTCGCCGCCCAGCCGGCGCATCTCGTCGATGCTCGCCTCGGCGATGCTGCGGCCGGAGATGGCGCGCCGGTAGACCAGGCTCAGGGCGAGCGGCGGCCGCTGCGGATCGTCCTCGGCCCAAAGGGTCGCCTCGTAGATCGGGAAGCCGAAGCGCCGGAACTCGCCGCTGCCCCAGCGGCGCAGGCCGGCCGTAGGGTCGTTCGCGGCATGGAGCCGGACCGGAACGAGCGCGACCAGAAGCGCCGCGAGGGGAAAGCGCAGGCAGCGGCGCCGCGCGAGCGCGCGGTCGGGCGCCGGGTCAGCCATGGGCGAGCCGGAACTGGAGCACATCGACGTTTCCCGAGAGGAAGCCGGCCTCGCAGTAGGCGAGGTACATGCGCCACAGGCGGCGGAAGAGCTCGTCGAAGCCGAGGGCCGCGATCTGCGGCCAGTTGGCCTCGAAGGCGGTGCGCCAGGCGGCCAGCGTGCGCGCGTAGTCCAGGCCGAAGGCGTGCTCGCTGCGCACCGCCAGCCCCTGGGCGGACGCCGCCGCGGCGAAGGCGCTGCGCGAAGGCAGCATCCCGCCCGGAAAGACGTACTGCTGGATGAAGTCGGTGCCTTTGCGGTACGCGGGGAAGAGGTCCTCGCGCATCGTGATGGTCTGGACCACGGCGCTCCCCTCCGGCGCCAGCGCGCGTGCGATGGTGGCGAAGTAGCTCGGCCACCACTGCTCGCCTACCGCCTCGAACATCTCGATGGAGACGATGTGGTCGAACCGGCCTTCGGTGTCGCGGTAGTCCTGGAGCCGCAGGTCGGCCTCGGGAACGCGGCGACGGGCCCACTCCAGCTGGGCCGGCGAGAGCGTGAGGCCGGTGACGCGCAGTCCCTCCCGTACCGCGAGCTCCGCGAAGCCGCCCCAGCCGCAGCCGATCTCCAGGACGCTCTGCCCGGCCCGGGCGTTGAGGCAGCTCAGGATCCGGCGGTACTTGAGCTCCTGGGCGTCCTCCAGGGAGATGTCGTGCGCGCCGCGCCAGATCGCCGCCGAGTAGCTCATGCCGGGGTCGAGCCAGAGGCGGTAGAAATCGTTGCCCAGGTCGTAGTGGGTCACGATGTTGCGCCGGCTGCCTTCCCGCGTGTTGCGGTTGAGCCGGTGGCGAAGGCGCGCGCTCACGAGCTTCCACCAGGAGCCGTACACCGCCCGCCGCAGCACCTCCCGGTTTTCCGCGAGCAGGGTGAGGAGTCCCGCGAGGTCCGGGCAGTCCCACTGGCCGTCCAGGTAGGCTTCGGCCAGCCCGATGTCGCCCCGGGCGAGCACCCGTTCGAACAGGGCCTCGTCGTGGACCTGCAGGGTGACGCCGGCGCGCCCCTCTCCGAAGAGCGTGCAGCTTCCGTCGGGCAGCCGCACTTCCAGCAGCCCTCCGCGCAGCTTCTCGAGCAGGCCGAAGACCGTCCGGGTATCCCGGGCCAGGGGCGCGCTGCGGCGCGCCGTCAGGGTGTTGTTCATTTTTCGGATTCCTGTAGGGGTGGGACGGACGGGTGGGCGCCGCGGAAGGGAACGCCCTTGAGCCACAGCCGCAGCGCCTGCCAGTGGATGCGGGCGAGCACGCCCAGGGTCAGAAGAGGCATGCGCAGGAAGGCCGCGAGGAGCGCCCGGGGCGACCAGGCGCGCGGTTCGCCTGCGATGAGTGTCCGCAGCAGCACGCCGTCGGCATCGTCGTAGTCGATGTGCACCGACGGGGCGGCCCGTCCCGTATGGAAGCGGAAGCGGTAACCGCCCTCGACGTCGCAGAAGGGGGAGACGTGAAAGGCCTTCGCGGCGCGCAGCGTTTCGCCGTCGCGCAGCGGCGAGCCGTCGGCGTGAAGCAGGTAGTGATGGCGGCCGCCGAAGGTGTTGTTGACCTCGGCGAGCACGGCGACGAGCACGCCCGCCCGGTCCCGGCAGAACCAGAAGCTCACCGGGTTGAAGACGAAGCCCAGCACCCGCGGAAAGGTCTGCAGGGTGATTTCGCCGTCGGCGGGCAGCCCGCGCTCGCGCAGCAGTCCCTCGATCCAGGGCAACAGCGGGCTGCCGTCGCGCGGGCCGTGGTCCTTCTGGAAGAAGCTCAGCAGATTGGCGCGGTCCACCGAGAAGACCGCGCACTCGGCGGCCGCCAGGTCGCGAACCGGCAACTGCACGTAGAACACCGGATAGACGAAGGCGTTCGCGGCCGGGCGCAGACGCCGGTGCATCACATGGCCCAGAAAGAGGCGGGGGAGGGTGGCCATGATCGGCTTCACGCGGCTTCCGCGGTCGGCGCGGGCTCGGTCGCGCCGCCCTGCCAGGGGGCGCGCACCCCCAGCCCGTTGGCGACGCGAAGCGCGGACTCGAGGCCGTCCTCGTGAAAGCCGTAGCGGCCCCAGGCGCCGGCGAGCCAGATGCCGCCTTCGCCCTGCACCCGGTCGAGCCGCTGCTGGGCGGCGATGGCCGGGCCGTCGAAGATCGGGTGGGCATACCTCATCCGGGCGATGACGCTGGCCGGATCCGGCTCGCGTGCCGGATTGAGCGTGACCACCACCGGCGTCTCGAACGGCAGCGGTTGGAGGCGGTTGATCAGGTAGGAGACGCCGACCGGCCGATCGCCCGGCCCGCCCTCGCCCGCGAAGTAGTTCCACGCCGACCACAGCTTTTCGTCGCGGGGCAGCAGGGCGCGGTCGGTATGAAGCACCGCGCGGTTGGGCTGGTAGCGGATCGCCGAGAGCACCTCCCGCTGGGCATCGCTCGCCGAGAGGCCGAGGATGGCGAGCGACTGGTCGCTATGGCAGGCGAGCACCACCTGGTCGAAGCGCTCGGTGCCCAGGGCGTGGGTGACGCGCAGACCGCGGCCGTCGCGGGAGACTGCCGTCACGGGGCACAGCAGGCGGATGTCGTCGATCTGCGCGGCGAGCTTCTTCACGTACGCCCGGCCGCCGCCCTTGACCGTGCGCCAGGTCGGCCGATCGAAGATCTGCAGCAGGCCGTGGTTGCGGCAGAAGCGGACGAAGGTGGCGAGGGGCATGTCCAGCATCTGCCCGGTCGGGCAGGACCAGATGGCCGCCGCCATCGGCAGCAGGTACCAGTCGCAGAAGGCGGGCGAGTAGCGCCCCGCCACCAGGAAATCCCTCAGGCTGCGCTGGTTGTCCGGGTGGGCGGCGAGCCAGGCCACGCTCTCGCGGTTGAAGCGCAGGATGTCCGAGAGCATGGCCCAGAAGGGGCGGCGCAGCAGGTTGCGCTTCTGTCCGAACACCGTGGCCAGGCTGCTGCCGGCCCATTCGAGCTCGGGCTCCCGGAGGCTCACCGCGAAGGACATCTCGGTCTCGACGCTCTCCACGCCGAGCAGCGCGAACATCGCCACGAGGTTGGGATAGGTCCGGTCGTTGAAGACCAGGAAGCCGGTGTCGACCGGGTGGGTCCGGCCCTCCAGGGTGACGTCCACCGTGTTGGTGTGTCCCCCGAGCCGCGGGCCGGCCTCGAAGAGGGTGACGTCGTAGCGACGGCTCAGCAGCCAGGCGCTGGCCAGTCCGGAGATGCCCGCGCCGATCACGGCGATGCGTTGTGTTCCGGCCATGATCGTCACTCGTTGGTGCCGGACAGCTCGGCGTAGGCGGAATGGTTGTGGATGGACTCGAAGTTCTCCGAGCTCACCGTCCAGGCGGCGATGCGCGGCTCGGCCATGAGCCGCAGCGCGATGTCGCGCACCAGGTCTTCGACGAACTTGGGGTTGTCGTAGGCGCGCTCGGTGACCCACTTCTCGTCGGGCCGCTTGAGCAGCCCGAACACCTCGCATGACGCCTCCTCCTCGGCCAGACGGACCAGGGCCTCGATACTCATCGGCTCGCGCAGGATGGCCTCCAGGGTGATGTGCGAGCGCTGGTTGTGGGCGCCGTAGGCCGAGATCTTCTTCGAGCAGGGGCACAGGCTCGTCACCGGTGTGGTCAGACGGAGGGTGAGCGACGCTTCCCGGTGGTCGGCCTTCTCGACGATCAGGGCGACGTCGTGGTCGAGCAGGCTTTCCACGCCCGACACCGGCGCCGTCTTGCGGATGAAGTAGGGGAAGGTCAGCTCGATGCGGCCGCACGCCGCGTCCAGGCGCAGCAGCATCTCGTCGAGGAGCCGGAGCAGGCCGTCCTGAGCCAGCGGTGCGCGCGGCGCCTCGAGGAGCTCGACGAAGCGCGACATGTGGGTGCCCTTCACATCGGGAGGCAGTCCGACGCTCATGGTCAGCGTGGCGACGGTACTCAGGATCTCGCCGCCGTCGGTCGTCAGGCGCAGGGGATAGCGCAGCCCCTTGACGCCGACCTTCTGGATGGCGAGGCGACGGGCGTCCGGAGACGCCTGCACATCGGGCAGGAAAATGTTCTGGGGCGCGTTCATGGGGTTTCTCCCTGTTTTGTCCTAGACAAAAATCGGTTTTGTTCGTACCATATCGATCGAATACCGCTCTGTCAAGACTTTGTCTAACAATTGTCCTGGACAATATGAACGATCCTGGTTTCAACATCGCCGCCGTGGAGCGGGACACCGGGCTTTCCAAAGACGTGCTCCGCATGTGGGAGCGCCGCTACGGCTTTCCCGTGCCGGCGCGCGATGCCAACGGGGAACGGGTCTATCCGGCCGAGCAGGTCGAGCGCCTGCGGCAGATCAAGCGGCTGATGGACCTGGGGCACCGCCCCGGGAAGCTGATGTCACTGAGTCCGAAGGAGCTCGCCACGGCGAGCTCGCGCCGGCCGCGCGTCGACAAACCGACCCGCCCGCCCGAGCCGGGCGAGCTCGCGCAGTTGCTGTCGCACATCAAGCGGCATGACGCCGAGGCCTATCTGCAGGCGATGCAGCAGCGGCTCGCCCGACAGGGATTGCAGGTTTTTGTCCAGGACACGGTCGCGCCTCTGACGCGGGAAGTGGGCGAGGCCTGGGAGGATGGGCGGCTCGAGGTCTTCGAGGAGCATCTGTTCACCGAGCTGACCAAGCGCCTGCTGCGGCAGGCCGTCGGCGCGCTGCCGGCCGCCCGGCTCGCCCCCCGCGTGCTGCTCACCAGCCTGCCGGAAGAGCAGCACGCCCTCGGCCTCCTCATGGTCGAAGCCCTGCTCGTGCTGGAAGGCGCCGAGTGCGTTCCCTTGGGAACGCAGATGCCGCTGCTCGAGATCAGCCGCGCCGCCGAAGCGCATCGGGCCGACATCGTGGCGCTATCGTTCTCGACTGCCTTCCCGCAGCGGCAGATCTCCGGCCTGCTGAAACAGCTGCGGCTCATGCTGCCGAAGGAAACGGCCCTGTGGGCAGGGGGCGGCGGCGTGGCCCGGCTTTCCGCTCAGGAGGGATGCCGGTTGTTCGGCTCCCTGGACGAAGCGCTCGCGGCGCTTGCCGACTGGCGCGCGCAACGGGGCTGAGTCGCGCGCCCCTGGCGGGCGGGCGTCGGCGTCCGGGGCGCCGAGCCCCGGGGAATCAGTCCAGGCGCTCGGGCAGGCGCGGCTTCGCGCGGTCCTGCAGCGATCCGCCGGCCGCCGGGCCTTCCTCGCCTTCCGGGCGGGCCGCGATCCACATCCGCTCGAACGCCTCCGCCGGCAGCGGCCGTCCGACGTGGTAGCCCTGCAGCACGTCCGCTTCGTGCGCCGCGAGGAAATCCCGCTGCGCCGCGGTCTCCACGCCCTCGGCGATGACGCACAGCCCGAGGGCGCGCGCCATGCTGATGGCCGCCACGACGAGCGCCCGGTCCTCCGCGTCTTCCGAGAGGTCGCGGATGAAGCTGCGATCGATCTTCACCGTATGGAAGGGGAAGGCGCGCAGATAGCTGAGCGAGGAGTAGCCGGTACCGAAGTCGTCGAGGGACAGCGCCGCACCGAGCCCGGACAGGGCCTGCATGGCCTCGCGCACCTCGGACGGGTTGCGGATCAGAAGCCCTTCGGTGACCTCGATCTCCAGTTGCTGAGGGGGCACGGCGTAGGTCTCGATGCACTCGCGGACGGTCGCCACCAGATCTGCGCCGGCGAACTGGCGCGGCGACACGTTGACGGCGATCACGAACTCCCCGCCGCAGGCCGCGCGCCATCGGGCTGCCTGGGCGCAGGCCTCGTCGAGCACCCAGGCGCCGATGCCCGTGATGAGTCCGCTCTGTTCGGCCACGGGGATGAAGCGGTCGGGCGGAACGTGTCCGAGGGCCGGATGGTGCCAGCGGAGCAGCGCCTCGGCGCCCACGAGCCGCCCGTCAGCTGCCGTCACCAGCGGCTGGTAGTGCAGCGAGAACTCGCCGCGTTCGAGCGCACCGCGCAGCAGGCGCTCCATCTCGAGACGCGCCACCGACTCGTCGTGGATCTTCTGATTGAAGAAGCGATAGGTGTTGCGGCCCGCCTCCTTGGCCTCGTACATGGCGAGATCGGCGTTGCGCAACAGGACCGCCGCCTCCTCGCCGTCGTCCGGAAAGAGCGACAGGCCGATGCTGGGCGAGGCGCTGAACTCGCGCCCGTCTATGGCGAAGAGCGGGGTGAAGGCGCGTGCGATCTTGGCCGCCGCCGCCTCGGCGTCCTTCGCCGAGGGGAGCCCGCCCAGGACCACCAGGAACTCGTCGCCGCCCAGGCGGGCAACCGTGTCCTCGGCCCGTACCACGGCGCGCAGGCGGTCGGCGGCCTGGCACAGCAACTGGTCGCCGGCATCGTGGCCCAGGGTGTCGTTGATCTGCTTGAAGTTGTCCAGGTCGATGAAGAGGACCGCGCACTTGGTCCGTTCGCGCTGCGCGTGGCCCATCGCCTGCTGCAGCCGGTCCAGCGCGAGGCTGCGGTTGGGCAGTCCGGTGAGGCTGTCGTAGTACGCCTGGAAGGCGACCCGCTCTTCCTGCTCCTTGCGCTCGGAGATGTCCTCGCGCATGAGCAGCAGGTGTGCCGGTTTTCCCTGCTGGTCGCGTACCGTCGCCAGCCGCAGGTGTTCCCAGTAGGCGCTGCCGTCCGGGCGCCGGCTGCGGCGCTCGCCGTCCCACGGCTGACCGCTCGTGAGCGCGGTGCGTAGCGCTGCATCCACCTCCGCATCCGGCCCGTTGCCGCCCTCGCCGGCGGTGGCGAGCTCGCTCGAGAGCAGCGACTCGGCCGGACGGCCGGTCACCCGGACGTAGGCCGGATTCACGTACTCGACGCGCCGCTCGATGGTCGCGATGAGCACGCCCACCGGGCTCTGCTCGACCGCCTGCGACAGCAGCCACAGGCGCGCATTGGCCGCCGCGAGCGCCTGGGTGCGGGCCGCCACCCGGCTCTCGAGCTCCTCCTGGGCGGCGCGCAGCTGGTCCTCGCGGGCCACGACCTTGTCCTGCATCGCATTGAAGGCGACGCCGAGGTCGGCGATCTCGTCGTCGCCGGCGATGTCGATCGGCTGGCGGCCCTCGCCGGCGGCGAGGACGGTTGCCGCATTGCGAAGCTTGCGGATGCGCGCCGCGAGCGAACGGGCGAACAGCAGGAGTACCGCGGTGAGCGCGAGCAGGCCGCCGAAGGCCAGCACCAGGAAGAGGCGGGCCTGGCGCGCCTGTTCGGACTGTGCCTGCCGGTAGGCCTCGTCCGCGGCCTGCTCGGTGACCGTGACCAGATCGCGGAGCACCGTGGAAATCGCGCGGTGCGCATTGCGCGATCGGACGTGGCTGATCTCCTCGGCCGCATCGATCTCCATCGAGCGGGCCAGTCGGATGATCTCCTCCAGGTCGGCGCGGTAGCGCGTCCAGTGCTCGTCGAGCCGACGCGCGTCTTCGGGCCGTTCGATGGAGAGGAATTCGAGATAGGGGCCGAGCTCCCGGTCGAGCGCCTGGATCTCCTGCTCCATGCGCGCAAGGTGCTGAACGAGGGCGAAGAAGTCGTGTGTGTGAGGAAACTCCAGCTCCATCGTGCGCAGATCGTTGCTGCGCGCCTGCAGGCGATGGATCGCGGCGAGCGGTCGGATCTGGCGGAACACCGCGTCTTCGAGCCGACGGTCGGCGTCGCGCAGCACGCTGCCGCCGAGCACGAGCAGGGCGACGACCAGGACGCCCCCCAGGGCGAACATGGCGAGCAGGCGCGCCAGCAGCGAACGGCGCATACGTCGCAGCGACTGTGGTTCGGTTCCCGACCCAGGCCTCGTATGCGTACCAACGCTCACTGCGCCGCTCCGAAGCCCCGGGAGAAGGTACGCCAGTGCCGGATCTGCGCTTCGCGGCCGTAACGCTCGGTGATCGCGTCCCAGGCCTGTGCGGTGCCGGCCATCGCCTGCTCGGCGCTCATCTGGCCGCGCGCTGCGGCGGTGAGATGACGATCGAGCGCGGCCAGGTACTCTCCGTCGCCGGGCAGCCCCGTGCCGGTGGGCAGGGCGACGTCCCACTCGCGCACGAAGACCTCCAGTGCCGCAGTGCTGTAGACGCGGGTGATGCGGGGATCGCGCACGTGGTTCCAGCGATAGGGGTCGGCGAAACCGCCTGTGATTCCGATGGAGCGGGCCGAGATGTCCGGGTCGGTGAGCCACATCGCGTAGAGAAAGGCGAGCCGGCGGTTGGCCGCGGCCCGCGGGATGACGAGGTTGTTGCCGTAGATGACGGCGGTGCGGCGCACGAGCTTGTCGCCGTGGCGCACGCCGGGCATGGGTACCGCCATGAATCGGCCCTGGACCGGCGAGCCGTCGGCGTTGAAGATCCGCGCGCCGGCGATCGTGTTGATGGTCGCGAAGGCGCGCCCCTGGGCGAAGAGCGGCACGACGAAGTTGTAGCCGCGGCCGGTCTCGGTGGCTCCCGGCGGCGACTGACGCATGGCGGCGACGTAGCTCTCGGTGGCGGCGACGCCGGCCGGCGAGTCGATGAGGGGGCGCATGCGCGCATCGAACAGCGGCTGCCAGGGCTCGGTCCGGGCGAGGTAGCGCGGCAGCCAGTACATCCACGCCCCTTCCTGGTCGCGCTCCTCGGCCACCCCGTAAAGCCCCTGCTCGGGGCGATGAAAGAAGCGCTGCAGCTGCTCGTACTCGACCCAGGTGCGCGGTGGCTCGAGGGGCCGGCCGAACGCTTCGGCAAAGGCCGCCTGCTCCTTCGGGTCGGTCATCAGGTCGCGGCGCAGGTAGAGGATCGGTACGTCGCCGTCGGCCGGGACGGCGACGATGCGCTCGCCGAGTTGGGCCTGCAGGCGGGGGCGGATGAAGCCGTCGCGCGTCTTCTCCTCGAGCTCGAAGCCGAACTCGGTGAAAAGCGGGCTCAGGTCGTCCACCAGCCCTTCCGCCAGGAGGTCGGGATACTCGTGGTTGCGCGCGACGGTGAGGTCGATCTCGTCCGTGCCGCGCAGCAGCTGCAGCACCGGCTGCTGCGGGACCACCCGCGCGTCGAGCAGGATGCCCGTCTGGCGTTCCCATTCCTGCTGCAGTTCGAGCTCGCGTCCCAGGAATGCGTCGATGTTGCCCTGCTTGAAGCCGAGCCGCAGGCGGGTGCCGGGCGCAACCTCTCCGGCGGCCACCATCGCCCGCACCTGAGCGACTGCGCGCTCGGCCTGCCCGCCGGCGGCCGCCGGCCATGGGGCCAATCCCGCTGCGCAAAGGAACAGAGGAGCGAGCAGCGAGCGGGCGTGAAGCGCGAACGGGCGGGAAGGCATCGAGCGGGGGCGGCCTCGGCGGTTGTCCGGGGAATTGTCACACAAAGTTTCCGGATTTGCCTGATCGGGCGCGGCAGAGACGGCGACGCTCTTGAAATCGCCCGGGGGCGTCCCTATTATTAGCACTCGTTGGCAGTGAGTGCTAACGGGCGCGGTACCACACCGCTCGCCGCTACGAACGTTAAGGCGGGCCTGCCCCGCAGACCTGTTGAAATCCATAAGAAGGAGCTAACTCGATGAAAATTCGTCCCTTGCATGATCGCGTGATCGTCAGGCGCCTCGAAGCCGAGCGCAAGACCGCCAGCGGCATCGTCATCCCGGATTCCGCCGGCGAGAAGCCGGACCAGGGCGAGGTCCTCGCCGTCGGCAACGGCAAGATCCTCGAAGACGGCAAGGTTCGTCCCATGGCGGTGAAGGCCGGCGACAAGGTCCTGTTCGGCAAGTACGCCGGCCAGACCGTGAAGGTCGAAGGCGAAGAGCTGCTCGTCATGCGCGAAGAAGACATCATGGGCGTGATCGAGGCCTGAACGGCGTCTCGCGAACCCTGCATTCAAAGAGTTTCAGGAGATAAGAATGGCTGCTAAAGAAGTCAAGTTCGGTGATTCCGCCCGCGATCGCATGGTCGCCGGCGTCAACATCCTGGCCAACGCGGTCAAGGTCACTCTCGGTCCCAAGGGCCGCAACGTGGTGCTCGAGCGCTCCTTCGGCGCCCCCACCGTCACCAAGGACGGCGTGTCGGTCGCCAAGGAAATCGAGCTGAAGGACAAGTTCGAGAACATGGGCGCCCAGATG
>DYFV01000105.1 GCA_020725025.1 Azoarcus sp. | reverse complement strand
CCCCTCTCTGCAAGCCCCTCCGGGCTTTTGCACACTGTTCAGAACACTACCCCGGATTACGGCGCACCACGTGCATCCCCGTCCCCGAGGTCTTCGCCTGCTTCTTGGCGGCCGCGGCCGCCGTCGCCACTTCCTCGGGATGCCTGAACTGCCCGGGCGAGACCTCCACCACGCCGGCGGCGATGGTGGTGAGGGGGAAAAACGCCGGAAATCCATGGCGATCCTCGCTCTCGAAACCGCCGCGGGCGAGCTCCGCGGGATCGAAAAGCCCGCGCGCCTCTCGGTTGAAGCGCTCCACGATACGTCCGCAGCGCAGCGCCCAGTCCTCGCTCTGGAAGAGCACCACGAAATCGTCGCCTCCGACGTGCCCCACGAAGTCCTGCGTGCTGTCGCACTGGCCGGTGACCACGTGCGCCGCCAGCTTGATCATCTCGTCACCGCGCCAGTAACCGTAAAGATCGTTGTAGGGCTTGAAGTTGTTGAGGTCGAAGTAGCACGCGGCAAAGGGCACCTCGGCCTCCAGCAGGCGCCGGATGTGCTCGGTGATCGGAATGTTGCCCGGCAGCAGCGTGAGCGGATTGGCGTGGCGGGCGGCCTCGATGCGCCGCTCCGTCACCGCCCGCACCAGGCTCTCGCCGGTCGCGATACCGGCGTAGCGGCCATCCTCGGTGATGATGAAACCGTCCTGCAGATAGCGCTGATCGTCACCGGTGAGCACGTTGATGAGCGAATCGATCGGCGCGCTGCGCTCCGCCCGCAGCGGATTGGCATTCATCAGCTCGCTCACCGGGCGCTTGCCGTGCAGCTCGCGATAGAAGGGTTGAGCATACTTTTCGACGAAATTGCGGCGGTTGATCAGGCCGACCGGGAAACCGTCGTCGACCACCGCAACCGAGTGCAGCTCCGGGTTGGCCGCAAAGACCCGCAGCAGCTCCTGGCTCGGCACCCTCGGCGCCACAGCCGGGGCACGCACCATGAGGCGCTCGATCGAATGCGCGACGCCGTGCTGGCGCGGGAGATTGGGCAGCACGGCGATCTTCCCCGAGTGCAGCACGCGCAGCACATCCGGGTGCGGGGCGTGGGCGGGTTGCGCCGCCGGACGCCCGATGAAGTAGCCCTGCGCGTAATGGCAGCCCAGGTCGCGCAGCACCGCGAGCTCGGCGGGATCCTCGATCCCCTCCGCCACGAGCGGCGTACCGAGCGCTTCGGCGAGCCGCAACACCGCGCGGATCACCTCGACCTTGCGGCTGTCGCGGTGCAGATCATGTACGAAGTACTTGTCCAGCTTCACGATCTGCGGGCTCAGCTGCGCCCACAGGCGCAGGCTGGAACGTCCGTCACCGAAGTCGTCGATTGCGAGCGTCACACCGAGCCCCGACATCGCCACCATCGCAGCCCGCAGGCCGGCCACGTCCTCTACGCGCTCGTGCTCGGTCAGCTCGAGTACCAGCCTGGACGGCGCGATGCCGGCGACGACCGCGCGCCGCAGCATCTCGCCGCCCTGGTCGCGCGCAAAGCCTTCGATCATCGGCGCGGACAGGTTGAGGAAGAGCTTTCCGGGCAGCCCGAGCCGTGCGAAGGCGTCGATCGCGCCGAGGCAGGCCTGTCGCTCCAGCTCCGGCATGAGACCGGTGAGGCGAGCGACTCGCATCAGCTCGTCGGGCGCCTCCAGGACCGAGCCGGCGGGGCCGCGCATGAGCGCCTCGTAGCCCAGCACCGCCGCGCGCGTCACATCCATGATGGGCTGAAACCTGAACTCGAGCGCGCGCGCTTCCAGCAGCGCTCGAAACCCGCGGATGAGATCCGCACCTTGGGCCATGTCGTCCTCTGGCAAATGGGGTGAATACAGTAATACCGGTAGCCTGGGCGGGATCGTCCCAGCACCGGGTTACACCTCGATGACAACGGCAGCCGACGTGAGCGGGATGGCCTCGGGCACGCCCCGCCCGTAGTATTGTCGACTCCATTCTTCATATGCCGACCGGAGAACGCATGCTCCTGCCGCCCTCCCCCGTCTACCCCGTTGACGGCATCCGCGCGATCGAGGCCCTCGTGGTCCCGCACGCGCACCCCCCGCTGATGGAGCGCGCCGGCCGCGCCGCGGCCGAGGAAGCGGTTCGCCTGACCATGGACCGCCCCGGCGCCGTGCTCATCGCGTGTGGCCCCGGGAACAACGGCGGCGATGGGCTGGTGATGGCGCGACGCCTGCTGCAGGCGGGCCGCCGCGTCGTGGTCGCGTGCCGCGCCGACCCGTCGCGCCAGCCTCCCGAGGCGCGCGCTGCCCTCGAGGCCTGGCGTGCCGCCGGCGGGGAGACCACCTCCGACTTCCCCGCCGCACCGGCGGCCGGCTGGTCGCTCGTGGTCGACGCGCTGTTCGGCATCGGGCTACGCAAGGCGGTAGAGGAACCCTACGCCACCTGGATCCGCAACCTGAACGCGCAACAGGGACCACGCCTCGCGATCGACGTCCCGAGCGGGCTCGACGCCGACACCGGCCGCGTGCTCGGCAGCGCCTTCCGCGCCACCCAGACGCTCACCTTCATCGCCCTCAAGCCGGGCTTGCTCACCCTCGACGGCCCAGATTACGCGGGAGAGGTCAACGTGCACCGTCTGGACATCGATCCGGCTTCCTGGCTGACCCCTCCCGGCCTGCAGGTGCGCCCCGCCCTCATCCGGCCCTGGCTCCGCCCGCGCCTGCACAACACCCACAAGGGCACCTATGGCGACGTCGGCATCGTGGGCGGCGCCCCCGGCATGACCGGCGCGGCGCTCCTCGCCGGGCGGGCAGCGCAGAAGCTCGGTTGCGGGCGCGTGTTCGTGGGCTTGGCCGATGCGGCGGCTCCCAGGGTCGACTTCGTGCAGCCCGAGCTCATGCTGCGCTCCCCGGAGGCGGTCCTGGAGCGCGCGGGCGTGTTGGCGCTGGGGCCCGGTCTCGGCACGGACGCGATGGCAGCGGGCCTGCTCGAGCAGGCAGTGGCGACGGACAAGCCCCTGGTCCTCGATGCGGACGCCCTCAACCTGCTCGGCATGCGGCCCGATCTCCACCCGAGGCTCGCCGCGCGCAACGCCCCGACCCTGCTCACGCCCCATCCGGGCGAGGCGAGCCGCCTGCTCGACACCGACACCGGTTCGGTGCAGGCCGACCGTGTCGCGGCCGCGCAGACGCTCGCACGGCGCTTCGACGCGCTGGTCGTGCTCAAGGGGTACGGCAGCGTCATCGCCACGCCCGACGGACGCTGGTTCATCAACAACACCGGGCATCCCGGGATGGCCAGCGCGGGGATGGGCGACGTGCTCACCGGGCTCGTGGCGAGCCTGCTCGCCCAGGGTTGGGCACCCGAACCGGCGGTGATCGCCGCAGTGCACCTGCATGGGTCGGCAGCAGACCGCCTGGCGCGGGAAGGCGTCGGCCCCGTCGGGCTCACCGCGAGCGAGGTGATCGAGGCGGCCCGCGGGGTGTTCAACGGCTGGATCGTGCGTGCCTCGCAGGCGCACTGAGCGCCCGTTGTCGACCGCCGCTTCCGCCGACTTCGTCCGCAGGCGCTAGAATCGGACCTTTACGAACATTTCGCAGCACATGCCGTCCGTCGAAGTCGACCGCCTGCAGCCCGGTGTCTTCATCAACCTTTCCGCCTACGGCTGGATGAGGCACCCGTTCCTGCTCAACCAGTTCTGCCTTTCGAGTACGAAGCAGATCCAGGCGCTGCAGGAGATGGGCATCAAGCAGGTCGAATGGGACCCGACACGCAGCACGGCTCAGCCCCTGCCGCCGCAGCCGGCCGGTATGCCGGCGCCCGAACCCGATTTCGGCACCGCGGCGCTGAGCGGCATGCAGGAGGAGAAGCGTCAGCGCATCGAGCGCGTGAGGCAGCAGCGCGAGGGCCTGGCACGGCGCGAACGCCAGTTCGAGCAGGACGCGGTGACGGCGGGCGACATCTTCCGCTCGCTCGCGGCGCGCCCTCAGGATGCGCACAACCAGGCCCGCACGATGGTCGGGAGGCTCTGCGACAGCCTGGTCGGAAGCGAGAGCATGGTCATCCACCTGGTCAACCAGAAAAGCCGCGAGGGCGGACTCGCCTTCCACGGCCTCAACGTGATGGCCCTCTCGCTCATGCTCGGCAAGACCTTGCGCCTGCCCGCCGAAGAGATGCGCCATCTCGGGCTGGGCGCGCTGATCCACGACATCGGCAAGCAGGACATCCCGCCGCGGGTGCTCAGGGCGGCGCAGCGCACCGGCCCGGAAGAAGAGTTCTACCGCGCCCACATCGGCTACGGCATCAAGGCGGTCGCCGCGCTGCGCGACCTCCCCGTGCAGGTGCGCAACGTCATCGCCTGCCACCATGAGCGGCTCGACGGGAGCGGGTTCCCCAACCGCCTGGCCGGAGAAAGGATCCCGAAGCTCGCCCGCATCGTCGCCATCGCCAACCGCTACGACAACCTGTGCAACCCCTTCGACCTGCACGAGGCGAAGGCGCCGGCCGAGGCGCTGCGCCAGATGTTCCGCAAGGAGGGCGCCCATTTCGACGGCCCCTTCCTGCAGCTCTTCATCAAGACCCTGGGCGTCTATCCGCCCGGCACCTTCGTCTCGCTGTCCAATGGGGACGTGGGCATGGTGGTGGAGACCAACCAGAGCGACCTGCTCCATCCGCTGGTGATGCTCTACGACCGCAACATCCCGCGCGCGGAGGCCCTCCTCGTAGACCTCGCGGATGCCAACCTCTCGGTGGAGACCGCCCTGAGCCCTTCCAAGCTCCCCGTCGAGATGGTCGAGTACCTCTCGCCGCGGGGACGCCTGGACTACTACGTGGAAGGCAGTAAGGCCTGAGCGCCCGGCGCCGGGTACAATCGCCGCTCGCCCGCACGGGCTCACCCCAACGCCGTTCCCCTCGAGGCATGTCCGACGCCCATCCGCACGCGCTGCGCAGCATCCTGTTGCTGCTCGGCGCCCTTTTCCTGTTCGTGCTGCTGGACGCCACCGCCAAGGCGCTTGCCGCGCGCTACCCCGTCCCGATGCTGGTCTGGGCGCGCTACGCCGTGCACTTCCTGCTGATGGTCACCTTCCTCGCCCCGTCCATGCGAATGCGCCTGGTGGCCACCACCCGTCCCGGCCGCCAGGTGGTGCGCGCACTGTGCCTGCTGGCGGTGACCTTCCTCAACATCGCGGCGCTCCGGCTCATGCCGCTCGCGGAAACCACCGCCATCGTCTTCGCGGCGCCCCTCATGGTCACCCTCATGGCCGGCCCGCTCCTGGGCGAGCGTATCGGCGGGCTGCGCTGGATGGCGGTGCTGGTGGGCTTCGTCGGCGTGCTGCTGATCGCGCGGCCGGGCGGCGGGCTGATCTCGGAGGGCGTCGCGCTCGCGCTGGGCGCCGCGGCCTGCTATGCGACCTACCAGATCCTCACCCGCCAGCTCACCCCCACCGAGAACCCGGTGGCCATGCTCTTCTACACGGCGCTCGTCGGCACCGTCGGGATGACCGCGATGCTGCCCTGGATATGGGGCGGGCCGATGCCGGACGCTCGCGATGCGCTGCTCATCGCCTCGCTCGGCGTCTACGGCGGTGCGGGGCACTTTCTCCTCATCCGCGCCTTCCGCGATGCGCCGGCCTCTCTGCTCTCGCCCATCCTGTACGTTCAGCTCGCCTGGGCGGCGCTGGTGGGATGGCTCGCGTTCGGCCACTTCCCCGACGGCTGGGCGCTCGCGGGCATCCTGACGATCGGCGCCGCCGGCGCGATGATCGCGATGGAAAGCCGGCGCACGGTGCGCCCGCCGGCCATCGCGCCATTTGGAGAACGGAACGGCTAGAATCCCCCTTCAACCCACGAGAACCAGACCAAGACCCATGAACCTGTCCCAACAGCTACGAGTTGAGATCCAGCGCACTGTGGCGGCCGCGCTGGCCGAGGACGTCGGCACCGGCGACCTCACCGCCCGGCTCATCTCCCGCAACACGGATGCCCGCGGCCGGGTGATCACGCGCGAGGACGCGATCGTGTGCGGTACCGCGTGGTTCGACGCCACCTTCTCGACACTCAGCCCCGCCTCGGCGGTGGTCTGGCACGTGCGCGACGGCGACCGCGTCGAGGCGGGCGACGTGCTTTGCGACGTGGTCGCAGGCGCCCGCGAGCTCCTCACCGCGGAGCGCACCGCGCTCAACTTCCTGCAGCTTCTGTCGGGCACTGCGACCATCACGCGGCGATTCGTGGATGCGGTCGCCGACACCGGCGCGAAAATCGTCGACACCCGCAAGACCCTGCCCGGCCTGCGCCTTGCGCAGAAGTACGCGGTGGCGGTGGGCGGCGGCACCAACCATCGCATGGGCCTCTACGACGGCATCCTGATCAAGGAGAACCACATCATCGCCGCCGGCGGCATCGCACACGCCTTCGAGACGGCGCGCGACATCGCGCCGTCCAACGTGTTCATCGAAATCGAGGTCGAGACGCTGGAGCAGTTGCACGAGGCACTCGAGGTCGGCGCCGAGATGATCCTGCTGGACAACATGAGCCTGGAGACGATGCGCGAGGCGGTGCTCATCACCGACGGCCGCGCCGAGCTCGAGGCCTCGGGGGGGGTTAGCCTGGACAGCGTGCGCGCCATCGCCGAAACCGGGGTGAACCGCATCTCCATCGGCAGCCTTACCAAGGACGTATGTGCGGTCGATCTGTCGCTGCGCCACGTGGAGGCATAGCGCAGCGAGCGCTCAACCCGGGCGGCGCGCCACCAGATCGATGAGGGCCGAGCGCCCCTTGTGGCCGCTGCCCTCCGAGAGCACGTCCTCGTGCTCGCGCAGGTCCACGATCTCGAAGTCCGAGAACGCCGCGAGCAGCATCTCGCGCGTGTAGAGATTCTCCACCGCGGACGGGCCACCGGTGCGGTACTCGAGCTGCTTGGGCGTGTAGCCCTGCAGCAGGAGCAGGCCGCCGGGCCGCACGGCCCGCTTCATCCCGTCGAAAAGCCGCGGCCGTTCGGCCGGCCCGGCGAACTGCACGAAGACTCCGACCACGAAGTCGAAGGCCCCGGTGTACTCGGCCGGCGGCCACGCCGGTGACAGCACGTCGGCCGTCACGAAGTCCACCTGGACCCCGCGCCCGGCCGCGAGCTTGCGTGCCTTTTCCAGCGCGACCGGCGAGATCTCGGTGGCAGTGACCGCTAGCCCCTGCTCCGCCAGCCACACGGCGTTGCGCCCCTCTCCGTCCGCCACCGACAGCGCGTTGCGGCCGGCGGCGAAGAGCGACGCATGCGCCGAGAGAAAGCGGTTGGGCGCGGTGCCGAAGAGGTAGTCCTCGCCCGCCGCGCGGTAGCGCTCGGACCAGAAGGCCTCGTGGTCGAAGTGCGTCACGCCCCGACGTGCTCCACGATGAAGCGCTTCACCGCCTCGACGTCCGGCGCCATCACCGCCACCCGCTGGGGCAGCGCCTCGATGCCTTCGAGCTCCGCGGGACGCTCCGGGTCGCGGCCCAGCGCCTCGCGCAGGGTTTCGGCGAACTTCACCGGCAGCGCCGTCTCCAGCACGACCATCGGACGCTCGCCCGAACGGTGCTCCAGCGCCACCTTCATGCCGTCGGCGGTATGGGTATCGATCATCACGCTGTACTGCTCCCACACCTTGCGGATGGTCGCCAGCCGGTCGGCGTGGGTGCTGCGTCCGGAGACGAAGCCGAACTCGGGCAGGCGCGCGTAGTACGGCGTCTGCGACAGGTCGAAGGCGCCACCGCCGTCCACGTCCTTCCACAGCCCCGCCACCACCCGGGGATCGCGGCCGACGAGGTCGAACACGAAGCGCTCGAAGTTCGACGCCTTGGAGATGTCCATGGACGGACTCGAGGTGACGTGGGTCTCGGCCGTCCTGCGCGGACGGTACACCCCGCTGCGGAAGAACTCGTCGAGCACGTCGTTCTCGTTGGTGGCGAGCACCAGGCGGCCGATCGGCAGCCCCATCGAGCGCGCGATGTGGCCGGCGCAGATGTTGCCGAAGTTGCCCGAGGGCACGCAAAAGTCGACCGTCTCGTCGTTGCTCGCAGTCGCCCCGAAATAGCCCTTGAAGTAATAGACGATCTGCGCCGCCACCCGCGCCCAGTTGATCGAGTTGACCGCCCCGATCTTGTAGCGCGCCTTGAACGCGGCGTCGTTCGACACCGCCTTGACGATGTCCTGGGCATCGTCGAACATGCCGGTGACGGCGATGTTGTAGATGTTCTCGTCCTGCAGGGAGTACATCTGGGCGCGCTGGAAGGCGCTCATGCGCCCGTGCGGCGAGAGCATGAACACGCGCACCCCGTGCTTGCCGCGCATGGCGTACTCGGCCGCCGAGCCGGTGTCGCCGGAGGTGGCGCCCAGGATGTTGATCTCCTCGCCGCGGCGCTCGAGCACGTACTCGAAGAGGTTGCCGAGCAGCTGCATCGCCATGTCCTTGAAGGCGAGCGTCGGGCCGTTGGAGAGCTCCAGCAGCGCGAGCCGGCCGGGCTCGAGCCAGTGCACCGGGGTGATGTCCGAAGCGTCGTCGCCCGGGCGGGCGTGGCGGTACACCTCGGCCGTGTAGGTGCGCTGGCAGATCGCGCGCAGGTCTTCGGCCGGGATGTCGGTGACGAATTTCGAGAGGATCCGGAACGCGAGCTCCGCGTACGGAAGCGTGCGCCACCCATCGAGCTCGGCCCGGCTGACCTGGGGATACTGCTCGGGCAGATACAGGCCGCCGTCGGGCGCGAGGCCGCCCAGCAGGATGTCGCAGAACTCGGGACGGGCGTCATGGCCGCGGGTCGAAAGATACTTCACGTAGGGGTCCTTCGGTCGAAAATGGCAAAACGGACAAGCCCCGCATTATCCGACAGGCGTGCCGGTCAGTCCATGCGGGACGCCCGACCGGCATCGCGGAAGGAGGACGCATCCATGACCGAGCCCACGAGACGCCGCTTCCGTCATGCAACCAGTGCGGCCTGCCTCGCCGCGGTGGTGCTCGCCGCTCCGCCGCTCGGCGCCCGCACGCCGACCTACGCCGACCTCGCCCCGCTGCTCGCCGAACGCTGCGTCATGTGCCATTCCGGTCCCGCTGCCGCACGCGGCCTGCGCCTGGACAGCCGCGACGCGCTGCTCGCCGGCAGCGACCGCGGCCCGGTCGTCGTCTCCGGGAATCCGGCCGGCAGCGAGCTGGTCCGTCGGCTCAAGGGCGAAAGCCTGCCCCGCATGCCGATGACGGGGCCGCCCTACCTCTCGGTTGCCGAGATCGCCCGCTTCGAGGACTGGATCGCGGCAGGACTGCCCGAAGGCACCCCCGCCGCAGGCGCTGCGGCTCACCGCCCGGCCGCATCGCGCCCTGCACCCGGTGAGCCCGTCACCTGGCTCCACGTGGCGCCCATCCTCGCCACCCGCTGCGCGAAATGCCATACCGACGGGGGCCTCATGGGTGCCCCGCCCGAGGGGCTGCGGCTGACCTCGCACGCCGAAACCCTCGCCAGCTCCGAGCGGGCGCGCGTCGTCCCGGGCGAGCCGGAGGCGAGCGAGCTTCTGCGGCGGATACGCGGAGAGGCTCTTCCGCGCATGCCCTTCGATGGCCCGCCCTGGCTCGATGCCGAGGAAGAGCGGCTCATCGCCGAGTGGATCGCGCAGGGCGCCCGCGACGCCTCCGGCGCTCCCGCCCGCCGTCCGGTCGGATCCCGCGTGCGTCTGCACGGACGGCTCGCCGACGGTTGGCGACTCGGACTACTCGAGCTGTCGGTGACCGCCGGAACCCGTCTCGACAAGCGCCCCCGTGCCGGCGACTACGTGGAAGTGCGGGGACGCGTCGCCGAGGGCGCGGGCATCGTCGCCGAGCGCATCCGGCGCCGTTGACAAAACCTGCCTCGGAACGAGGGGCCGCCGCCCCCGAAGAATGATGATGTCCTATACTGTCGCCATCACCTTGCCGCGGAGGACGGCATGACCGGCAAACTTCCACCGCACGCGGCCTACGTCTACACGGCGCCCGGCCACCCGACCGGCGCCCGCGGCAAACCATGGTTCCAGGTACGGGGAGCGAACGTTTATCCGACGCCAGGCCACCCGACCGCCAGCGGGGGCATGTCCTGGTACCGTATCCGCGGCAACTGGCTTTATCCGGCCGACGGGCACCCCGACGGTGCGGCAGGCGTCCCTCATTTCCAGATTCGCGCAAGCCTCCTGTTTCGCGCCCACGGACATCCCGAAGGGCCGGGCGGAGGTGCCTGGTACCGCATCGTCCCGAGCGAGCACGATGCGGATACCGCCCGGCTCACGCCCGAACCGACGGACGAGCGCTAGCCGACTCGCGCCAGCGCCTCGTCGAGGAACCGCACGGTGCGGTCGATCTCGCGCAGCTTGTCGAGCCCGAACAGGCCCACGCGGAAGCTGCGGAAGTCGGCAGGCTCGTCGCATTGCAGGGGCACTCCGGCGGCGATCTGCAGCCCTTCGCGCAACAGCAGGCGCCCGGCCTGCATCTCGGGATCGTCGGTGTAGCTAACCACCACGCCGGGCGCCTGGAAGCCCTCCGCCGCGACGCTCGGATACCCTTTGTCGGCGAGCATTGCGCGGACCCGCCGGCCCAGCTCCCGCTGCGCGTCGCGCGCCGCCTCGAAGCCGAACTCCCGCGTCTCGCGCATGGCTTCGCGCAGGACTCTCAGGCCGTCCGTGGGCATGGTGGCATGGTAGGCATGCCCGCCGTTCTCGTAGGTTTCCATGATCTGCAGCCACTTGCGCAGATCGCAGGCGTAGCTGGTGCTCACCGTGCCTTCGATACGCTCGCGCGCGCGCTCGCCCAGCATCACCATCGCGCAGCACGGCGAGGCGCTCCACCCTTTCTGGGGCGCGCTAAGAAGAACGTCCACGCTGTTCGCCACCATGTCCACCCACATGGCGCCGGACGCAATGCAGTCGAGCACGAACAGGCCGTCTACGGCCCGCACCGCTTCGCCCACCGCGCGCAGCCAGGCGTCGGGGAGGATCATGCCCGACGCCGTCTCCACGTGCGGCGCGAACACCACGTCCGGCCGGTGAGTCCGGATCGCCGCCACCACTTCGTCCACCGGCGGTGGCGCGAACGGCGCCTGGGGGCCGTCGGCGAGCCGGCGCGCCTTCACGACCATGGAGGACGAAGCGATGGCGCCCATCTCCAGGATCTGCGTCCAGCGATAGCTGAACCAGCCGTTGCGCACGATGAGGCAGCGCCGCCCGGTGGCGAACTGCCGTGCCACGGCCTCCATGCCGAAGGTGCCGCTGCCGGGCACGATGGCGACCGAGCGGGCGTTGTAAACCTCCTTCAGCGTCGCCGAGACGTCGCGCATGACCGACTGGAAGGCCTGCGACATGTGATTGAGGGCCCGATCGGTGTAGACGACCGAGTATTCGAGCAGTCCTTCGGGATCGACGGTCGGTAGCAGGCTGGGCACGATCAGCTCCGAAAGGGTGTAAGGGATGGGCAGTGAGCTTAACATGCCGCCATCCTGAGGGAGTCCCCGCATGCCGATAGACGGATCGACGATCCCTTCCTATCCTGAGATTCGACGGCGGACTTTGGCCGGCCACCGTCCGCTGGGCTGCGCACAAGGAGAATCCGGGCGGCGAAAGGATCGACCGCCGGGGCCTTGCCCCGTTCCCGACGAGCGACCGGGCGGGGGCCGGCCCAGCGGCGGAGAAGCGGACGGCCGCATATTTGGGTACGATTCCGCCTTTTCCGCAGCGCGCTTCCTGCAAAGCGGGCTGATTTGCGCGTTCCCCTGTTCTCGCCCGCGACCTGTCCATGACATCACCCATCGAATCCTTCTCCCAACTCGAGCTGCGCTCCCCGATCCTGGAGGCGCTGTCCGAGATCGGCTACGAAACCCCCTCTCCCATCCAGGCGGCATGCATACCGCACCTGCTCGCCGGGCACGACCTGCTCGGCGAAGCCCAGACCGGCACCGGCAAGACCGCGGCCTTCGCCCTTCCGCTGCTGAACCGCCTCGATCTGACGGCGAAGACGCCGCAGGTGCTCGTGCTCACGCCCACACGCGAGCTCGCCATCCAGGTGGCCGAGGCCTTCCAGCGCTACGCCCAGAACCTGCCCGGCTTCCACGTGCTGCCCCTCTACGGCGGACAGAGCATGGTGGTGCAGCTGCGCCAGCTCGGCCGCGGTGCGCACGTGATCGTGGGCACGCCCGGGCGCGTCATGGACCACATCGAGCGCAAGAGCCTCGACCTCGACCGCCTCGCCGCACTCGTGCTGGATGAGGCCGACGAGATGCTGCGCATGGGTTTCATCGACGACGTCGAGTGGATCCTCCAGCACACGCCCGAGACGCGCCAGACTGCGCTGTTCTCGGCCACCATGCCCGAGCCGATCCGGCGCGTCGCGCACCGCTACCTGCGCGAGCCTCGCGAGGTGAAGATCAGGGCCGCCACCACCACCGTATCGACGATCCGCCAGCGCTTCTGCCAGATCGCGCCGGTGCACAAGCTCGACGCGCTCACCCGCATCCTGGAGGTGGAGGAGGAGTTCGACGCCGCGATCGTGTTCGTTCGCACCAAGACCGCCACCGTGGAGCTCGCCGACAAGCTCGAGGCGCGCGGCTACGCTGCCGCCGCGCTCAATGGCGACATGACCCAGCAGCTGCGCGAGCGGGTGGTCGAGCAGCTGAAGAACGGCGGCCTCGACATCGTGGTGGCCACCGACGTGGCGGCGCGCGGGCTGGACGTGCCGCGCATCAGCCACGTCATCAACTACGACATCCCTTACGATACCGAGGCCTACGTGCACCGCATCGGGCGCACCGGGCGGGCCGGCCGCCAGGGAACCGCCATCCTCTTCGTCGCGCCGCGCGAGATGCGCATGCTCAAGGTCATCGAGCGCGCCACCCGCCAGCCGATCGAGCTCCTCAAGCTTCCTTCGCGCGAGGCGGTGGCCGACAGGCGCGTGGCGCAGTTCCGCCAACAGG
Organism: Azoarcus sp.; assembly: GCA_020725025.1. Classification (GTDB taxonomy): domain Bacteria; phylum Pseudomonadota; class Gammaproteobacteria; order Burkholderiales; family Rhodocyclaceae; genus Aromatoleum. The sequence goes on along the minus strand of DYFV01000105.1, from coordinate 2,728 downwards.
TGGCCGAGGTGCTGGAATCCGAGGATCTCACCTTCTTCCTCGACGTCGTGGCCGGCATCGAGTCGAGCCACGACGCGGACATGCACGACATCGCCGCGGCGCTGGCCTTCCTCGCCCAGCGGGAGCGGCCGCTGCAGCTGCCGGAATCCGGCCAGCCGGACATCGCCCAGCTCGCCCAGCCGCGGGCGGAGCGCCCCCCGCGCGAGAATCGCGGCGAGATCCTGGAACGCCGCCGCGACTATGCCGAAGGCCGGCTCAAGCGCTATCGCATCGAGGTGGGCCGCAACCAGCAGGCCACGCCGAAGGACATCGTCGGCGCGATCGCCAACGAGGCCGGCATCGAAAGCCGCTTCATCGGCCAGATCAACCTCTACGAGGACTACAGCACGGTGGAACTGCCCGAGGGGCTGCCGCGCGAGATCCTGGAAGTGCTGCGCCGGGTGCGGGTACGCCAGACTCCGCTCAACATCCGCCTGATGGATGCCGAGGAGGCACGCCGGGACGCCGCCCGTCCGCGCCCGGGCGGCAAGCCGACACGCGCACCGCGCGGCGAGCACGCCGAGCGCCCGCCGGGCGGCGGCTTCAAGTCGGAGCGCAAGAAGGGGCCGCGCGAGCGCTGACGCGCGGTGGGCGCGGACAGGGTAGCGGCGTCTCCCGGGGATGCCGCGCCTTACCGCCCACGCGGTAGAATGCGCACGCGGCCGGGGTGGTGAAATCGGTAACCACAGCGGACTTAAAATCCGCCGCCCTTGGGCTTACGGGTTCGAGTCCCGTCCCCGGCACCACGGCTTTCGTCCCGGCCCGACGGGACCTGCGAGACAAAAGGTGATCGTCCTCAACCTCTGCTGCGAACGCGAACACCTCTTCGAGGGCTGGTTCGCATCCTCCGACGCCTTCGAAACCCAGTGCCGCAACGGGCAGGTCCAGTGCCCGGTGTGCGGCTCCACCTCGATCGTGCGCCGCCCGAGCGCGCCCTATGTGAACACCGGCGCGCCGGCGCCGGCGAAGCCGACACCCGCGCCCCGCGAGGCGGGGCCGTCGGCCGAGGCGGTAGCCGCCGCCCTGGTCGCCGCGCTGCGACGGGCGAGCCGCGAGTCGGAGGACGTCGGAGAGCGCTTCGCCGAAGAAGCGCGCCGCATGCACTACGGGGAAGAGGACGCCCGCAACATCAAGGGCAAGGCCACCCGCGACGAACTCTCCGAACTGCTCGAAGAAGGCATCGCGGTCCTGCCGCTGCCTGCGGACGACGGCGAGCTGCACTGATCGCCCGCCGGTCCGCGACTGCCGTCCGCCAGCCGGGCGCATGCGCTCCGTGTAGCCCGGATGGAGCCCCAGCGGAATCCGGGAACGACGGCGGCACGACTACCGCCCTTCCGTCCGGGCTACGCACTATGAAGCCGAGTCACCGCTTCAGCACAGCGCCCGCACCAGCGGCACCCGCATCTCCGAGGCGCTCAGCCCTCCATGCACGCCCAGCATGGGATGATTGCGCTCGCCGGGCACCCGGTCGCGCACCGTCCAGCCCGGCTCCATCAGCAGGGTATGGCTCCCCACCCGCTCCCCCAGGCGCCGATGCCTGGGCCCGGGCCCCAGCAATCCGCTGGCGATGAGCTCGCGCGAGGGCACCGCCACCGCCTTGCCTGCGAGCGCCTCGCGCACCCAGGCCTCGAACTCCCCTTCCGCCCCTTGCCGGACCTCGCAGAATGCCGCCCGACGTTCGCCGAAGAGCGGGCCCACCAGCATGGCCACCGCCTGAGGATGGTGATCGAGGTGGATGAGCCGCTCATCGGGCGAATCGGTGAAACCGTGATCGGCGCTCACCACCACCTCCGCCCCGCTGCCGGCCAGCCGCGCGAGCAGGCGGGCGAAGGCCTCGTCGATGCGCGCGAACTCGGCCTGCACCTGCGGCGAGGTGCTCCCATGCAGGTGGCTCAGGGAATCGAACACCGGGTAGTAGGCGTGCACGTAGCCGCCGCCGGCCTCGCGCAAGGCCGTCGCCGAAGCAGCCACGGCCTCCACCATTCCGGCCAGTCCGCGGTAGGCGACCACCTGCGCCCCGCGGGCATGGCGGCGGGTATACGGCGATCCGGCCAGGTGCTGCGGAGAGACGAACACCGAGGGCCGGCGCCGTCCCTGGAACAGGGTTCGATAAGGGAAGAGCCGCGGCAGGCGCAGCACGCCGCGCACCTCGCCGCCCGACCGCTTCTGCATCGGCAAGGGTGCGATGACGCCGCCGAAGCGCCGATCGTGGATGAACCAGCCGGTGAGCCCGTGGCTTGCCGGGGAGAGCCCCGTGAGCACGGTCGTCACCGCGCTCGCCGTGGTGCTGGGAAACACCGAGGTGAGCGCGCCGGCACGGTGCGCGAGCAAGGTGCTGCCGGCGCCGAAATCCTGCAGGAAGGCGTCCCCGAGGCCGTCGACAAGCAGGAAGACTACCACCGGTGCGGCCGAGCCGGCCCCGGCCGCTGGAGCGATTTCGCCGGGCAAGGACCAGGGCGCGCCGTCCAGGAAGCGGCGTATCGCTCCCACCAGCCCGAGGAGCCCCCCGTCCCCGTAATCGGGAAGCACGGCATCTCGGGGCAGACGAAAGACGGGATGGCGCGGCGGTGACATGGCGGGCATCCGTAAACGACTACGGGGAAGGTGCCGCAGCACCTTCCCCGTGTCAAATGTTGGAGCGGGAAACGAGACTTAAATCCCCGCTTTAACTCCTTGATAACGCAGCAAT
>DYFV01000104.1 GCA_020725025.1 Azoarcus sp. | reverse complement strand
AGGTTCTCGGCCACCGAGGCGCCCACCTGTCCGGCGCCGAGGATGATGATCTTCACGGTGCGCGGGTCCCCGTCGTGGCAAAGGCGCCGATTCTACGCCGTTCGGCTGAATCCATGACCATCGCGTCGCGCCCGCGCTACACGTCCTCGGAGCGCCGACCGCCCTGCAGGCCGAGCTGCTTGAGCTTGCGGTACAGGTGGGTGCGCTCGAGACCGCTTTTCTCAGCCAGCCGGGTCATGTTGCTGCCCTCCAGACGCAGGTGGTGCTCGAAATAGAGGCGCTCGAAGGCCTCGCGCGCCTCGCGCAAGGGCTGGTCGAGCGATACGCCGGTCATGCCCTCGACCGCCGGCACCAGCAGGCGGCGCACGTCGGCGAGTCCGATCTCCTCTTCCAGGGTACCGAGGGCGAGCGACTTCACCGCGGCACGCAGCTCGGCGTAGCCGCCCGGCCAGGGCTGCGTGCGCAGGGCGTTGAGTGCGGCGGTCGAAAAACGCCGGCGCTCCACCTCGCCGCCTTCGACCAGATGCAGCAGCACCTGGGCGGCGAGCTCGGGCAGATCGTCGCGCACGTCGGCGATCGACGGCGGCGCGAGGCTCACCTCGAAGAGCCGCGTGACCAGCGCCTCGTCCCAGCCATCGCGGATCAGGGCATCCATCGCGTGGTCGGTGGCCACCACCAGGCGCAGGTCGAAGCGCTCGAGCCGCTCCAGGGTGAAGGCGACGTTCTTCTGCTGGGTGCGGGAGAGCCGGGAGAGCTCGGGCACGAACAGCACACCGCCCTGGCAGCCCTGCAGCTGGGCAAGCTCGAGGGGCGGGGCGATGGTCGACAGGTCGAGCCAGGGGGCGCCTTCGGCCTGGAAGCTGCGCGCGGCGAGCTCGGCCAGGCTGCCGGTTCCCACGCGCAGGAGCAGCACGCGCGAGTTCATCGCGATCTGCTCCAGCCGGCGGCGCAGCTCGCGCAAGGGAACCGAGCGGGTGAAGGCCGCGAGGGTGAGCGGCGCGGGAGCGCCCGGGGCGAGCGGACGCTGCAGTCCGCGCTTCACGGCCGCGAGCAGCTTCTGGAGCGCGATGGGCTTTTCCAGGTAGTCGATGGCCCCGATGCGGGTCGCCTCGACCGCGGTATCGATCGTGCCGTGGCCGGACATCATCACCACCGGCATCGTGAGCTGGCCGTTGGCCGACCACTCCTTGAGCAGGGTTATGCCGTCGGTATCGGGCATCCAGATGTCGAGCAGCACCAGGTCGGGGCGCGCGGCGTTGCGCGCGGCACGGGCCGCGGCAGCGTTCTCGGCAAGTACGACGTCATGTCCCTCGTCGCGCAGGATCTCCGAAAGGAGCTCCCGGATGCCGATTTCGTCGTCAACGATGAGTATCTTCGCCATGTTTCAATTCACTGATCGAATGCTGCCACACGCAAGCGGACACGGACTTCGGCGCCGCCTGCGTCGCGATTCTTCAAGCGCACGTCGCCGCCATGCTCGTCGATGATCTTCCTGACGATGGCCAGGCCCAGGCCGGTGCCGCGGCTCTTGGTGGTGAAATAGGGCTCGAAGGCGCGCATCAGGACCTCGGGCGGAAAACCCGGGCCGTTGTCGCGCACCAGGAGCAGGACGTACTCGCCATCGCGGCGCGTGGCCAGGGTCACCGTGCCCTCCTCCACCCCGGCCAGCGCATCCTGCGCATTCTGCAGGAGATTGTGGATGACCTGACGGATCTGGCTCGCATCCGCCCGCACCGGGGGAAGTCCCTGCGCAAGCTCGGTATGGATGCGGACCTGCGCGCTCTCGTACAGGTTGAGCACCTCGCCCACGAGGCCGTTGAGATCCAGCGGCGCGAGGTTCGGGCTCGGCAGGCGCGCATAGTCCCGGAAGCCGTTCACCAGGTTCTTCATGGATTCCACCTGGTTCACGATGGTATGCGTGGCGCGATCGAGGATCGCCCGGCCCTCCTCGTCCAACCGGTCGGCCAGCTTGTAGGCGAGCCGCTCCGCCGAGAGCTGGATGGGCGTGAGCGGATTCTTGATCTCGTGGGCGAGCCGCCGCGCCACCTCCGCCCACGCCGCGGTGCGTTGCGCCGCGATGAGGCTGGAGATGTCGTCGAAAACCACCACCAGGCCGCCCCCAGACCCTTCGGGCAGGCGCGCGCCGTGGATGAGGAGGGTCTGCGGTGCACCGTCCGCACGCGCGAGCTCGATCTGCGCGTGCCAGTCGCCCTCGTTCTCGGCAAAACCCTTCAGCAGGGCGTCACGGAACTGGGCATGGCGCGGCCAGGCCTCGAGCACGAGATCCTCGAATCCTTCCAGTTCGTCGCGCAGGATCTCCATGGCGCCGCGGTTGGCCGCGCGCAGCGTGCCGTCGGCCGCGAAGGCGAGCACGCCGGCCGAAAGGTTGGCGAGCACCCCCTCCAGGTAGGCGCGCGCCGATTCCACTGCCGTGCGATTGCGCTCGGCCGATGCGCGCGCCTCGTCGAGCTGGCGCGTCATTCGATTGAACGACTGGGTGAGCACGCCCAGCTCGTCGCGCGCAGGCAGCGCCTGGCGTGGGCTGTAGTCGCCCTGGGCCACCGCTTGCGTGCCCTCGGAGAGGATCAGCAGCGGCGCCACCAGGCGCCGGGACAGCACGAAGGCGACCGCGACCGCGGCGAGCAATGCGAGGAGCAGCGTGAGGGTGAGCGTGACACTGTAGATGCGGGAGAGGCCGGTCCGCGCAAGCGTGAGCTGCTGATAGTCGCGGTAGGCATCCTGCACGGCCTCGGCATGGCGCACGAAGGTTTCGGGGACCGGCTGGGCGAGCTGCAGGAAGCGCGAGTCCGCGGTGAGCGACAGGGACGGGATGGGCACCACCACGCGGATCGTCAGGCTCTCGCCACCCTGGGTATCGATGGCCTGATAGCGCTGGGACTGGCGCGCCTGGCGCAGCTGCGCGGCGGTGGGCAGCTGCGGCAGGAAATCGCTCATCGCCTGGGAGACGGTGGCGACGATCTGGCCGTTGGCACCGATCACCGTCGCGCTCGCCACCCCCGCCTGCTCGCGCAGCCGGTTGAGCCGCGTGGGCGAAATGGCCTCGTCGCCCTCCAGCTCGAGCGCCATGTCGCGGGCCTTCTCTGTGACCTGGGAGCTGAGGTAGTCGAGCGCGTTCTGGCCCAGCGCGATGCCGCCCTCCAGCGCGGCATCGACGCGCACGTCGAACCACGACTCGATACTGCGCACCACGAACTGCAGGGAAACCGCATACACCAGCACACCGGGCAGGATCGCCAGGAGGGCGAAGGCGAGCATCAGGCGATAGGTGAGCCGCGAGCCGAACTGCCGCGTACGGTACTCCCGCCACAGCCGCCGCAGCTGCACCGCCACCATGCCCGCCAGACCGACGGCGATTGCGCCGTTCACCGCGAGGAGATAGGGGTAGGAGTCGGCGAACAGATCCGTGTTGGCCGAGGCGGAGGCCAGCAGAAAGAGCGAGATCCCGGCGATGGCGGCAAGGACCACGAGGGCGGCGCGTTTCATCGTGGCGCTCCCGCGAGGAAGGTCCAGCGCATCCAGTCGGTGCCGAGGTTCCAGTCGCGGCTGCCGATCGCCGTCACCTGGAAGGGCTTGGGCAGCATGCCGGTGTCGAGCCGCAGCCGCAGCGCGGCGTTGTAGGATTCCCCGGTCTCGAGCCGCTCGAGGGGCACGATCTGCCAGTTGCGGATGCGCAGCATGGTGCGCACCGCGGCATCGAGCGTGTCGAAGCTCTGGTGCAGGCTACCGACCGACAGGCGGTAGCTGCGGGTGATGGCGTGATATGACAACCGGAATTCCAGCCGGCGTTCTATGATCTCCTCGTCGAACCAGTACCAGCGCGGCCGCTCGATGACGAAATCGGCGGTGAAGTACAAGGACACGCCGCGCGAGACGGCATCGACGAGACGCGGGTTCAGCTCGAGCTCGACGTCGGCGTTGACCACATAGCCTTCCTCGGTCGGCACGATCTCCGCGTAGCGGATGCTGCCGTCGGCGAAGGCGATGAGGGGCGCCGCTGCGACGAGCAGCACCGCGAGCGCCAGGCGCAGCCGGTCAAGCACGCTTGCCCAGAAGCGCATAGTAGAAGCCGTCGTGCTCGGCATCGGGAAGGAGTTGTTGCTCCCGGCGACCGTCGAGCGGCAGTCGCTCGGCGTCGGGATGGCGGTCGCAGAAGCGAACGACCTGGGCGGAGTTCTCCTCGCGGAAGACCGAGCAGGTGACGTAGAGGAGCTTGCCTCCGGGCGCAAGAAGCGGCCACAGCGCCTCCAGAATCTCGCACTGCTGTGTGGCGAAACGGGCGATGTCGGCGGCGCGGCGCAGCCACTTGATGTCCGGGTGGCGCCGGGCGACGCCCGAGGCGGAGCACGGCACGTCGGCCAGGATGCGGTCGAAGGGACGCCCGTCCCACCAGGTGTCGACCGCGCGGCAGTCCGCCACCCGCAGCTCGCCGGTGAGGCCCAGGCGCGCGAAGTTGTCTGTGATGCGGGTCGCCCGCTGGGCATCGAGCTCGAGCGACAGCAGCTGCACTGCAGCGGTCTCGAGGATGTGCGCCGACTTTCCCCCTGGGGCCGCGCAGGCGTCGAGGACCCGCTGACCGGGCGCCAGGTCCAGCCAGCGCGCCGCCCACTGCGCCCCGGCATCCTGAACCGAGACACACCCCTCGGCAAAACCCGGAAGCTGCCCTACCGGCACCGGCTTCTCCAGCAGCAGCGCATCGTTGGCGAGCCGTCGGTTGGCGTGGCCGGCGGCGGACAGCGCCGCCGCGACTTCCGCCACCGAGGCGCGCCGGGCGTTGACGCGCAGGGCCATGGGGGGATGGGTGTTGCCGGCTTCGAGCGCGGCCTGCCAGGCTTCGGGACAGGTTTCACGCACGCGGGCGATCCACCATGGCGGATGGCGGTAGCGGGTCGTCTCGTCGGCGTCGAGCCGACGGGCGAAGACGTCCGCTTCGCGCAGGGCATTGCGCAGCACGCCGTTCACCACTCCGCGCAGACCCGGGGCCGCGCGCGCCGCCGCTTCCACCGCCTGATCGACGATGGTGTGCGCCTGAGCAGGACGAGCCTCGAGGCGGTGCAGCGCGACAAGCAGCTGGGCGTGCAGGAGGTCCGGGAGGGGTTTGCGCAGCAGCCCGGACAGAATCGCGTCGCCGCGTCCATAGTCGCGCAGCGTGCCCCAGGCGAGATCGCGGACCGCGCCGCGGGTCGAGTCCGGCCAGTCGCGGGCGGTGCGCTGCTGCTGCTCCCAGGCCTCGGTGAGCGTCGTTCCGCTCCGCACCGCGGCGACGAGCTCGGCCGCGCGCGATATGGCGAAGGCCAGACCGTCGATGGGCAGCGCGGGCGTTCCGCGGCGGTGGTGCGAGAATTTTCTCGTGGCGGACAAGGTGGCAGCCGGAGGTCGCGCACGACCGCCGGCCGATCTCAGCCGAGCAGCGTACGCAGGTAGTTGGGTAGCGCGAACTGGGCGCAATGGACCTCGCCATTGTAATACTGGAGCGCGCCGATGCCGCGTTCGGCGATGCGCCGGTCCACCTCTTCGGCGGAGAGACCGCGGGGGTCGAGGCGCATCGACGCGCTCGCCATCCCCCACAGACTGCCGTAAAGGGGGATGTAGAGGAAGTAGGGACGCACGCGCGGGAAAACCGCACGCAGGTTGTCCACCAGGCGTCGCATGCGCTCGGCCTGGAACACCGGCGCGCCGATGTGCAGCGTCAGCGCGCCCTCCTCGGTGAGCAGGGCACGACACTGGGCGAAGAATGCTTCGGTGTAGAGCGCCTCGGCCGGCCCCACCGGATCGGTGAGATCGAGCACGATCAGGTCGAAACGCTCGCCCGCGGCGGGCGCCACCTCACCGACGTAACGCAGCCCGTCCTCGACCCTGACTTCGAGCCGGGGATCGTCGAGGGCGCCGTGATGGACCGCATGGAGATGAGCGCGCGCGATGTCCAGCACCTTCGCGTCGAGCTCGACCAGCACCACACGCTCCATGGCCGGATGCTTGAAGAGTTCCTCCGCGGAGCCGCCGTCGCCGCCGCCGATCACGAGGGCGGAACGGGGATCGGGGTGGGTGATGGCCGGGACGTGAATGAGATTCTCGTGATAGAAGAACTCGTCACGCTCCGAAGTCATGAAACAGCCGTCGAGACGGAACAGCTTCCCGAACAGGGGTGTCTCCCAGACTTCGTACTGCTGGAAAGGCGAAGCACCCGCCTCGATGAGCCTTCCGCCGCGGTAGAAGAAGCCGGCGTCGTCGTTCAGCTGCTCCCGCAGCCAGGGATCCTGCGGATCGGGGTGCGTGTCGCTCACGGTTCAGACCTCCGCCGGCAGGCGCCCCCGCACGACCTCGTGCTTGACCGTTTCCTGCGGCGCGAGCAGGGCGACGACCCGTTTGAACAGGGCGTGGGCGCGAGCGCTGTTGTCGCGCGAGAAGTTGCACACGTAGACATCCAGCGTGACGTCGCCGGTTTCCGGCCAGGTGTGAATCGCGAGATGCGATTCGGCCAGCACCACGGTGCCGGTCACGCCCGCCTTCGCGCCATCGTCGTGCAGAAACTGGAAGAAGTAAGCGCCAAGCGGAGTGAGGCCGGCATTCCGGCACTCGTCGACGCAAAGCTTCTCCAGCACATCACGGTCGCAGAGCAGGTCAGCCGTGCAGTCGCACCGGTACATGTCCGCGATCAGGTGAAGTCCATTCATGGTGAGCTTCGTCCAGACAGCAGCAAAGCCGCGCATTTTAACATGCGCCGCCGGCATTCCCAATTGCGCAAATATATGCAGTGCAGCGTTCCACGTGGAACATCCGCGCGCCGCTGCGGCATCGCTCAAGCGGCAAGCAGATCGTACGCCAGCTTGGCGATCAGGACGGACACGACGAAGAGGAACATGCGCCGCACAAAGCCGGCACCATGGCGCAGGGCCAACCGCGAGCCGACCACCGCGCCGGAGAGGTTACAGACCGCCATGACCACGCCCAGGCGCCACAGAAGCTCCACGTTGAATGCGAAGAAGCCGATGGCGGCGAGATTCGTGGCCACGTTCAGGATTTTCGCCGTCACCGAGGCGCGCAGGAAATCCATTCCGAGGAAGCGGACCAAGAGAAAGATAAAGAAGCTGCCGGTGCCCGGCCCGAAGAAGCCGTCGTAAAAGCCGATGACGCCACCGACCGCTACAGCGATGGCGACCGCTGCCGTTCCGTGCGCGCGCTCCCGCGATGTCGCGCCGAGGTCCTTGCGCATGAAGGTGTAGATGGCAACCAGGACCAACAGAAGGAGAATGACCGGTCGCAGGATGTCCGGCGGAAACCATGCCACGGCCCGCGCGCCGAACCAGGCACCGACCAGCGCGGCCAGCGCCCCGGGTCCCGCGACGCCCCAGGGGATCGCCACGCGTCGCGCGTACTGCACGGCGGCACTCGCCGTCCCGACGATGCTCGCCAGCTTGTTCGTCCCGAAGAGGGTGGCGGGAAGCGTCGAAGGAAACGCGGCAAAGAGGGCGGGGATCTGGATGAGGCCCCCGCCGCCGACGACCGCGTCGACGAAGCCCGCGCAAAACGCGGCGAAGCCCAGCGCGATGAGAAGAGCGTCGACCTCAGCCACGACGGCGCTCCCGGCGCACCGTGGCCACCCTGGTGCACGCGGCGCGCCACGAAGATGTTTCACGTGGAACCGCCGGGCGCCGCTCGAGCGCGGACATCGCAGGCGGGACGTCTCCCGGATGCACGCTCACTTACCGATGCAGAAACGCGAAAAGATCACTCCGAGCAGATCGTCGGAGGTGAACTCCCCGGTGATCTCTCCGAGGCTCTCCTGGGCCCCTCGCAGCTCCTCGGCACAAAGCTCGAGCGCCGAGTACCGAGCAGCCGCCGCCTCCACGTGGGCAAGTGCGGTGCGCAACGCCACGAGATGGCGCTCACGCGCGAGCACGACATCCTCCCCGTGGGCGTGCCATCCGGCAACGCGCAGCAGCTCGCCTTGGAGCAGCTCTACGCCTTCCCCGCTGCGGGCAGAGAGACTCACGCTGACCCCCCGGTCCGTCTCCACCCGCTCGGGCGCGAGCCCTGCCAGATCGATCTTGTTCCGGACGGTGATGCGCTCGATTCCGGCGGGCAGGGCCGCGTCGATGGCCTCGTCTTCGGCACCCGCGCCTTCGCGCGCATCCACCAGCCGCAGGATCACGTCCGCCCGCTCGATCTCCCGCCAGGTGCGCGCCACCCCGAGCTTCTCCACCGGATCGGCGGTCTCGCGTAGTCCGGCGGTGTCGATCACGTGCACCGGGATGCCTTCGATCTGGATCGTCTCCCGCAGCGCGTCCCGCGTGGTGCCGGCGATGTCGGTCACGATCGCCCGCTCGTCCCCGGCGAGGCAGTTGAGCAGGCTCGATTTGCCGACGTTGGGCTGACCCACCAGCACGACGTTCATCCCGTTGCGCAGCAGCGCGCCCTGCCGCGCCCGGTCGATCACCGCCTCGAGCTGGGCCCGGATTGCGGCCAGCCGCTCCCGGGCGTGGGCGCTTTCGAGGAACTCCACATCCTCGTCGGGAAAATCGAGGGTGGCCTCGACCAGCATGCGCAGATCGATGAGCGCATCGCGCAGACGCAGCACTTCGCCGGAAAAGGCCCCGGAGAGCGAACGGACCGCGGACCGCGCCGCGGCGACGGTCGCCGCGTCGATCAGATCGGCCACCGCCTCGGCCTGAGCCAGATCCATCTTGCCGTTGAGGAACGCGCGGCGGGAGAACTCGCCGGGCTCGGCGAGCCGGGCGCCGAGTTCCACGCAGCGGGAGAGCAGCAGCTGCATCACCACCGGCCCGCCGTGCCCCTGCAGTTCCAGCACGTCCTCGCCGGTGAACGAAGCGGGCGCCGGGAAGTAGAGCAGGATGCCTTCGTCGAGGACGGTGCCCGCGGCATCCCTGAAACGCACGAACCCCGCCTTGCGGGGTTCGGGATCACGTCCGGTCAGCGCCCGCGCGAACGGCGCGAGTGTCGGGCCGGAGACGCGGACCACCCCGATGCCGCCACGGCCCGGAGCGGTCGCGATCGCCGCGATGATCTCAGGCTGGCTTGGCGCCGGACTTGCCACCTTCGATCATCCGCGTGATTTGCCACTGCTGGGCAATGGACAGGATGTTGTTCACCACCCAGTAGAGCACCAGACCCGACGGGAACCACAGGAACATGAAGGTGAACACGATGGGCATCGCCATCATGATTTTGGCCTGCATCGGGTCCGGCGGCGTCGGGTTGAGCTTCATCTGCACGAGCATGGACAGGCCCATCACGATCGGCAGGATGAAGTACGGATCCTTGGCGGACAGATCCTGGATCCAGCCCAGCCACGGCGCGTTGCGCATCTCCACGCTGCCGAGGAGCACCCAGTAGAGCGCGATGAAGACCGGGATCTGCACCAGGATCGGCAGGCAGCCGCCAAGGGGATTGATCTTCTCCTTGCGGTACATCTCCATCATTTCCTGCTGCATCTTGGCCTTGTCGTGCCCGTACAGCTCCTTCAGCCGCTGCATGCGGGGGCCGAGCACCCGCATCTTGGCCATGGACTTGTAGCTGGCCGCCGAGAGCGGGAAGAACACGAGCTTGATGAGCACGGTGACGAGGATGATGGCCCAGCCCCAGTTTCCGGTCAGGGAGTGGAACCACGACAGCACCCAGAAGAGCGGCGCCGCGATCACCGTCAGCCATCCGTAGTCGACCACCAGGTCCAGCCCGGGCGCCACGTCCTCGAGCTTGTCCTGCTCCTGCGGCCCGGCGTAGAGGCGCGACTGCACCGACCCGCTCGCGCCCGGCTCCACCGTTCCGACCGGCAGGATCGCGCCCGCAGAGTACAGTCCCGGCCCCACCTGACGCGCGAAGAACTCGCGCTCGGCACCCACCGGCGGGAGCCAGGCGCCCACGAAGTAGTGCTGGACCATGGCCACCCAGCCGTCGTCGGCCTGCTTGACGAACTTCGCCTTGCCCTCGTCGATCTCCTCGAAGCTCACCTTCTGGAACTTCTGCTCGTCGGTGTAGAAGGCCGGACCGGTGAAGGTCGTCACCCCGAAGGCCTCGACCGACTCGGCCGGCTTGCCGTCGCGGGTGAGCTGGAAATAGGCATGGGGCGTGATCGCGCGCTCGCTGCCGTTCGTGATCTCGTAGGCCACATCGATCACGTAGCTGTCGCTGTGGAAGGTGAGCAGCTTGGCCACCTTCAGGCCGTTCTGCTCGGGCGCCTCCAGGCGCACGACGAGCTTGTCCGCGCCCTCCTTGAGCACCTGCTCGCCCTCCGGCAGCGCGAAGACGGTCTTGTGCGTGGGCAGGCCCTCGCCGATGAGGCCGGACTGCGCCGTATAGACGTGGCGGGCGCCGTCGTCGAAGAGCACGAAGTTCTTCCCGGCCTCACCGTTCGCCTGGTGCTGGGTGAGCTCCAGCCGCACGATGTCGCCGCCCTGGGCGGAGATTTCCGCGACCATGAGGCCGGTGCGCACGATGGTCCTCGGCGCCCCTTCGGCCACCACCGCACCGGATGCGGAAGGCACCGGAGCGTCGGCGGAAGGCGACACGCTCGGGACCGGTACCGCCCCGACGCCGTTGCCGTCGGCTGCGTTCGTGACCGGTGCGGGAGCCTGCGGCGCCGGCTGGGTGTGCTTGAGCCACCCGTCCCACAGCATGACGATGGCGAAGGAGAAGACGAGGAAGAGTATGAGGCGACGCTGATCCATCGGATTATCGGTCGTGCGGAAAATGTTCAGGGAACGGGATCATACCCGCCAGGATGGAAGGGGTGGCAACGGCCGACCCGTTTGATCGCGAGCCACCCGCCTCGCCATGCGCCGTGCCGCTCGACGGCCTCGACGGCGTATTCCGAGCAACTCGGGTGGAATCGGCAGTTGCGCCCCAGGAGCGGGCTGATCGCGTAGCGGTAGAACCGCAGCATGCCGATGAGGAGGGCTTTCATCATCCGCGTAGTCGTCCCAGGAGTTGCACCACGTCCTCGTTGATCTGAGCACGGGTGGCCGCGCCGACCGGAGCGTGCAACCGTACCACCAGGTCGAGCGGCGGCAGGGCTGCGCGCATCGTGCGAAACCGTTCGCGTACGATACGCTTCACCAGGTTACGCACGTTCGCGCGCTTGGCGAGTTTCTTGGCGACGACGACGCCCAGCCGGGCCGTGCCCAGGTCGTTGGGCCGGTAGTGGATCATGAGATACCGTCCCTTGAGTGCCCGCCGAAAAGCAAAAACGGATGAGTACTCATCCGTTTTTCGTAACCTATAGGCGCTGCAGAATCGCTGGTCAACGCCTGACGGGTCGGTCACCTCAGACGGCGAGACGGTGACGGCCCTTGGCGCGACGAGCACGGATGACGGCGCGACCGCCCCGGGTCTTCATGCGGACCAGGAAGCCATGGGTGCGCTTGCGGCGGACGACGGAAGGCTGATAGGTGCGTTTCATTTCGGTATGCCAGGGTTTGGGTCAAACGCGGGATTTAAAGGGATAATCCACTGTTTGTCAAGCAGAATTTTTGGCGGGAGCTGTGGATAAGTCGGCCCGTGCAAGGTAGAATCTGCTTCTTCCGCTTTCCGTCGGCAGGGGAGGGGCGGACGTCGCGTTGGGCGCGGTCGTCCGTCTTCCGGCGTAGGCGACCTTAAAACAAGTATCGAGTCGCCGGATCCGCCGCACCCGTAGAGGTGAATCGTGGAGACGGACGCTTTGAAGATCGTGAAGCAAGCACAAACCGTCCAATCCGTGAGCCAAGACTTCTGGTCCTTCTGCCTGACGCGTCTGGAGCACGAACTGCCGCCGCAGCAGTTCAACACCTGGATCAAGACCTTGCAGGCCGACCAGGACCAGCCGGGACCCGGCCCGTCCCTACGCCTGCTCGCGCCCAACCGCTTCGTACTGCAGTGGGTGCGCGAGCGCTACCTGCAGCGCATCGGTGAACTGGGCGAAGAGTTCCACGGTGCGCCGCTCGAGCTCGAACTCGTCCTGCCCGCGCCCGGCGCCGCGCGCACGCCGCAGCCGGCCCGCGTGCCGCTTTCCGCAGCCCCGGCTCCCGCCATCAAGCCGATCGAGGCGCCGCCGGTGATCCTGCGCGCACCCGAGCCGGAACCGCCGGCCGGCGTGGCCGACGTCGCCTACGAGAAGACCCGGCTCAACCCGGACTTCACCTTCGACACCCTGGTGACCGGCCGCGCCAACGACCTGGCGCGCGCCGCCGCCATGCAGGTGGCCCAGAACCCGGGCACCTCCTACAACCCGCTCTTCGTCTATGGCGGCGTGGGCCTGGGCAAGACCCACCTCATCCACGCCATCGGCAACGCGGTCTATCAGTACAACCCGCGCGCGGTGATCCGCTACGTCCACGTGGAGGACTACTACGCCGACGTGGTGCGCGCCTACCAGCAGAAGAGCTTCGACGCCTTCAAGCGCTACTACCGGTCCCTCGACCTGCTGCTGATCGACGACATCCAGTTCTTCAACAACAAGAACCGGACCCAGGAGGAGTTCTTCCACGCGTTCAACGCACTGACCGAGGCGCGCAAGCAGATCGTCATCACCTGCGACACCTATCCCAAGGACATCCAGGGCCTGGAAGACCGCCTCATCTCGCGCTTCGACTGGGGCCTCACCGTGCAGATCGAGCCGCCCGAGCTCGAGATGCGGGTGGCCATCCTGCAGAAGAAGGCCGAGGCGCTGCGCATCGACCTGCACGACGACGTGGCCTTCCTCATCGCCAAGAACCTGCGCTCGAACGTGCGCGAGCTCGAAGGCGCCCTCAACAAGGTCGTCGCCTACGCCCGCTTCCATGGGCGGACCATCTCCCTCGAGCTCGCCAAGGAGGCCCTCAAGGACCTCCTCAACGCCCACAACCGCCAGCTCACCATCGAACACATCCAGAAGACGGTCGCCGACTACTACAAGATCAAGGTGGCCGACATGCACTCCAAGAAGCGCACCCGGGTCATCGCGCGGCCGCGCCAGGTCGCGATGTGGCTCGCCAAGGACCTCACCCCGATGAGCCTGCCGGCCATCGGCGAGGCCTTCGGCGGGCGCGACCACACCACGGTGCTGCACGCCTGCCGCACCATCGCCGAGCTGCGCCTTGCGGACCAGCAGCTCAACCACGACGTCCATGTCCTCACCCAGGTCCTGCGCGGATGAACGAGCGAGGACCCGCCACCCGGCCACGTGCCGCATCCGTCTGAACGCATAATTCGAAACGGGAACCCACTGACGCCATGCTCCTGCTCACCACCACCCGCGACGCGCTCCTCGCCCCGCTGCAGTCGGTCGCGGGCATCGTAGAAAAGCGCCACACGCTCCCCATCCTGTCCAACGTGCTCATCGAGAAGCACGGCGAGCAGCTCACTCTGCTCGCCACCGACATCGAGATCCAGATCCGCACGACCACCGCCGGCAACCTGGGCGGCGAGGACGCCTCGATCACGGTGGCGGCGCGCAAGCTCCAGGACATCCTGCGGGCGCTGCCCGAGGGCCCGGAGGTGGTGCTCACTCTCGACGACAAGCGCCTCACGGTGAAGGCCGGCAAGAGCCGCTTCGCGCTGCAGACCCTGCCCGCCGCCGACTACCCGCGCATGAACGTGCCCGAGGGCGAGACGACCCGCTTCACCGTCTCCCAGCGCACCTTCAAGCGTCAGCTCGCCCAGGTCGCCTACTCCATGGCCCAGCAGGACATCCGCTACTACCTGAACGGCCTGCTGCTGATCGCCGCCGGCGGCGAGCTGCGCATGGTGGCCACCGACGGCCACCGCCTCGCCTACGCCGCAAGCGCGCTCGAAGCCGACCTGCCGCGCACCGAGGTGATCCTGCCGCGCAAGACCGTGATGGAGCTCGCCCGCCAGCTCGCCGACAGCGAGGATCCGCTGGAAGTGATCCTCGCCGGCAACCAGGTGGTGTTCCGCTTCGGCTCCATCGAGCTCATCTCCAAGCTCATCGACGGCAAGTTCCCCGACTACGAGCGGGTGATCCCGCAGAACCATCCCAAGCTCCTCACCTTCGAGCGGGTGCCGCTGCTCGCCGCCCTGTCGCGGGTGGCCATCCTCACCAACGAGAAGTTCCGCGGCGTGCGCCTGGTGCTCTCCGACGGCAGCCTCAAGATCGTGAGCAGCAACGCCGAGCAGGAAGAGGCGCAGGAAGAGCTCGAGATCGACTACCACGACGAGCCCCTCGACATCGGCTTCAACGTCACCTACCTGCTCGACGTGCTCAACAACGTCGGCACCGACCAGGTCGAGTGGCACTTCAACGACGGCAACTCCAGCGCGCTGGTGACGGTGCCCGGCAACGACAGCTTCAAGTACGTCGTGATGCCCATGCGCATCTGAGCGGCGCTCCGCCCCTGCCTGTCCTTCCGCCCCCGCTCCCGCGGGGGCGCGTTCTTTGACGATACCCCGAGATGACCATGTCCGAACCGCAAAACCTCCCCCAACCCGGTGATTACGACGAATCCAGCATCCAGCAGCTCGAAGGACTGGAAGCCGTTCGCAAGCGCCCAGGCATGTACATCGGCGACACCTCCGACGGCACGGGCCTGCACCACATGGTGTTCGAGGTGGTCGACAACGCCATCGACGAGGCGCTGGCGGGCCATTGCGACGACATCGTCATCACCATCCACCCCGACAACTCGATCTCGGTGACCGACAACGGCCGCGGCATCCCGGTCGGCGTGAAGATGGACGACAAGCACGAGCCCAAGCGCTCGGCGGCCGAGATCGTGATGTGCGTGCTGCACGCCGGCGGCAAGTTCAATCAGAACAGCTACAAGGTGTCCGGGGGCCTGCACGGCGTGGGCGTGTCCTGCGTGAACGCGCTCTCCAAGTGGCTGCGGCTCACCATCCGGCGCGACGGCAAGAAGCACCAGATGGAGTTCCACCGCGGCGTGCCCCAGGATCGCGTCATCGAGGTGGTGAACGGCGTCGAGGTGAGCCCGCTGCGCGTCGTGGGCGAGACCACCAAGCGCGGCACCGAGGTTCACTTCCTCGCCGACGAGGAGATCTTCGGCAACGTCGAGTTCCACTACGACATCCTGGCCAAGCGCCTGCGCGAGCTCTCCTTCCTCAACAACGGCGTGAAGATCCGCCTGATCGACCAGCGCACCGGCAAGGAGGAGGACTTCGCCTTCGCCGGCGGGGTGAAGGGCTTCGTCGAGTACATCAACCGCACCAAGACCGTGCTGCACCCGACAGTGTTCTACGCCGCCGGCACCACCCGCATCCCCACCGGCCACGGCCACGACGCCGAGCTCGCGGTGGAGGTCGCGATGCAGTGGAACGACAGCTACGCCGAGCAGGTGCTCTGCTACACCAACAACATCCCCCAGGCCGACGGCGGCACCCACCTCACCGGTTTGCGCGCCGCGATGACGAGGGTCATCAACAAGTACATCGAAGAGAACGAGATCGCCAAGAAGGCCAAGGTGGACATCTCCGGCGACGACATGCGCGAGGGGCTGGCCTGCGTGCTCTCGGTGAAGATGCCCGACCCCAAGTTCGCCAGCCAGACCAAGATGAAGCTCGTCTCCTCCGAGGCGCGCCCGGCGGTGGAGGAAGTGGTGGCCGGCAAGCTCAACGACTTCCTGCAGGAGAACCCGACCGACGCGCGTACCATCTGCGCCAAGATCGTGGAGGCCGCCCGCGCCCGCGATGCCGCCCGCAAGGCCCGCGAGATGACCCGCCGCAAGGGTCTCCTGGACGGCGTGGGCCTGCCCGGCAAGCTCGCCGACTGCCAGGAGAAGGACCCGGCGCTGTCCGAGATCTACCTGGTCGAGGGCGACTCCGCCGGCGGCTCCGCCAAGCAGGGCCGCGACCGCAAGTTC